>NZ_QBJB02000001.1:0-790266 GCF_003057675.2 Pantoea sp. RIT413 | reverse complement strand
ACCCCTTCAGAGCCGCGCGCTGCTTAGCGCACAGTCCAGCCCTGCTCAGCACCCAGCCCCGCGCTGCTCAGTGCTCCTAATCCCTGATCCAGCCCTTACGAATCGGCATTGCAAACAGCACGCGATAAACCTGATGCGTCAGTGCCAGCAGGCGATCGCCATAGAGCTGCCATGCCATCTGCGAGGCCAGGCAGCCCAGCATACCGACCAGGAACCCGCCGATCATATCCAGCGGCCAGTGAACGCCCAGATAGACGCGCGACCAGGCGATAGCGCTGCCGATAGCCAGCAGCAGGATGCCGGACCAGAGCCGGTGCCAGAAAATAAAGGCGAGGGCAAAGGTAAAAATAGTTGTGCCGTGATCGCTCGGGTAGGAGTCATCTGCGGCGTGCATCAGAAACTGGTGTCCAAAGCCGATAGCAAAGGGGCGCGGATGGGGCAGCAGCTGGCCGGTACACCAGGAGATCAGCAGCGCATAGATAAGCGCTATACCAGTTTTCAGTACCAGCGCGCGCTGAGACTGCACCTGCTCACGCGGTCCCCACAGCCAGAGAGCCACAATCAGCAGCGGCACAATCGCAATCAGATCTTTGGCGACAAACGTTGCCAGATTCAGCAGCCAGGCCGGTGACGCTGGCGTGGCATTGATCCATAAAAAAAGGGTGTGGTTAATTGCTTCCATCCCGTTTAGCTATCCTCGTTTTGTTAACCCAAAAAGATATACCGGCCACTGTCAGCAGCTGTGCCAGCCAGACCCACCAGCCGGCCCATAAATTGTGCGAAAAAAAGTGCGCACCGCGCATTACCTGACCAAAACCCATCAGTAAACCCAGGGCGACACCTGCCAGCAGCGCCAGCAGGGCGCGGCGTGGATGCTCCGGCCACCAGAGAAAAAACAGCGCCATCACCGCAAAGCCACTCGATGCATGTCCGCCCGGAAAGCAGCCGCCGGGTCCGCTGCCGGCAGGTACGCTGCCCAGCAACGGAAAAGAGAGCGCCTTACCGCCAAACATCGCCAGATCCCAGGGGCAGGAGTGCGCGCTGTGTGCTTTGATGATCCCCACCACCAGCGGGCCAAGACCAAACAGCAGCGCAACCAGCATCTGCCGCGCATTGCGGGTGCGTATACCCTGAAACAGCAGCAGCACGGCCCCGGCAATAATCACATCCTTAGCGATGCGATGATTAATGAGATCCAGCCAGCGGTTGTGCTGCCAGGGAAAGCGCTGCGTAAGCGGATCAAACCAGTACTGGCTGAAAGCGATGTCAGGCTGCTCATTACGTGATAAGTAA
The DNA here is from genome assembly GCF_003057675.2 of Pantoea sp. RIT413. NCBI lineage: Bacteria > Pseudomonadati > Pseudomonadota > Gammaproteobacteria > Enterobacterales > Erwiniaceae > Pantoea > Pantoea sp. RIT413. The sequence continues at coordinate 788,973 of NZ_QBJB02000001.1, read as the reverse complement.
ATAAACAGGGCTGCCAGAATTGCCAGTAAAATGAAGTTGATAGCGTAAAAGCGGAGTGATAAAGAATAAATAGTCCCGCTCCGATTCCGGTAGCAGGTTGTGGAAGTGTTTAACTTTGATGACAGTTGCATGAAGAGTGATCGTTAAAAAGTCAGGATCACAGCATGGCGCGATTCGCTTAGCGCAACCTTAAGGCACCCGCGTCAGATATAAAAAAACCCGTCAGTCAAAAAGACTGGCGGGCTCCTCAATCCGGGGATTTCAAAGAAAAGCAGTGGCACTTATTCAGACGCTGGCGGCCGGTAAAGGTTCCCGACAGACAAAAATAATTTATCCCGCCAGCACCGGCCAGATAATCACAATCAGCGTGCCGGCCAGCGTCAGTAGCACATTGGCAATCGCATAGGTGCCGGCATAGCCCAGCGCCGGAATATTACTGCGTGCGGTATCGCTGATAATCTCCATGGCTGGCGCACAGGTGCGTGCGCCCATGATGGCACCAAACAGCAGCGCGCGGTTCATGCGCAGCACGTAAGCGCCAAACAGATAGCAGATAACCACCGGCACCAGGCTGACCAGCAGCCCGCTCAGCAGCATCAGGGCACCGGCGCTGCCGAGCCCGTGCTGCAGTCCACTGCCGGCGCTGAGCCCGACGCCTGCCATAAAGACCATCAGTCCGAACTCTTTCAGCATGGTCAGGGCACCCTGCGGAATATAGCCAAAGGTAGGGTGGTTGGCGCGCAGGAAGCCCAGCATGATGCCGGCAAACAGCAGGCCGGCAGCGTTACCAATACCAAAGCTGAAATTGCTGAACTGAAACGTGATCATCCCTATCATCAAGCCGATGATAAAAAAGGCGCAGAAAGCGAGCAGGTCAGTCATCTGACTGTGAATGGCAATAAAGCCGATGCGATCGGCCAGGCTTTTAACACGGCGCGCTTCACCGCTGACCTGCAGCACATCGCCTTTATTGAGCATGATGCTGTCATCGATCGGCATCTCAATCTGGCTGCGGATCACCCGATTCAGAAAGCAGCCATGATCGGTGAGTTTAAGATGGCTGAGCCGCTTATTTACCGCATTGTGGTTCTTGACCACAATCTCCTCGGTGACGATGCGCATATCGAGCAGATCGCGGTCGAACACCTCTTTACCATTGCGGAAGCTGGCATCGAGCCGGGCGTGGGCGTCAGGATAACCTACCAGTGAGATCTCATCGCCCAGCTGCAGCATGGCATCTCCGTCCGGGCTGGCGAGAATGCCGTTACGCCGCAGACGTTCTATATAGCAGCCGGTCTGACGATGGATACCCAGCTCGCGCAGGTTTTTGCCGCCGCTCCAGGCTACCAGCTCCGGTCCGACGCGATAGGCGCGGATCACCGGTAAAAAAACCTTACGCTGGCTGTCAGCATCCAGACCGCGTTCGCGGGCAATTTGCTGGGCGCAGGTGGGCAGATCCTGATGCTGCAACCGGGGCAGATAGCGGGCGCCGAAAATCAGGCTGACCAGCCCCACCAGATAGGTCAGGGCGTAGCCGAGGCTCAGATTATCCTGCATCATACTTAACTGACGCGGATCGCTGATGCTCTGCCGCAGCGTATCGCCGGCACCGACCAGCACCGGCGTTGAGGTCATTGACCCTGCCAGCATGCCCGCCGTAAGGCCGATATCCCAGCCAAACAGATTGCCAAGAATAAGCGCGACCAGCAGCGCGCTGACCACCATCACAATGGCTAAGAAAAAATAGTTTTTACCGTCGCGGAAAAAGATAGAAAAGAAGTTGGGTCCCGCCTCCACGCCGACACAAAAAATAAACAGCATAAAACCCAGGCTCAGAGCGTTGGTATTAATCGCAAAATGCTGCTGGCCTAAAATCAGAGAGACAACCAGTACGCCAATTGAATTACCCAGCTGGACGGAACCAAGACGCAGTTTTCCCAGACAGAGGCCGAGCGCTAATACGACAAATAATAACAGAACGTCATTTTTGCTTAACAATTCTGCGACGTTAATGTTCACAGTTTTAACTTCTTATTCACGTGTAACAGGTTGATAGGAGGAGGATTTTTAGCTATCTTAATCAGAGCGGTAAACGCCGGGGCTGGCCTTCCTGTCCCGCCCGATTCTGAAGCGACATTATTCTAAACATTATTATTTGCTTCAGCTATCCGCATTGCTCACTCTTTCTGTTTGCAGCTGTTTCTATTTATTTCCACGCATGTGCGCCAGGCATTAAAAGTTCTGTTTTAACGTTAACGTTGAGGATTGTTATGTTGCAGCGCAGCCATCGCTGGTCCGCATTCGCGTCAGGCGCGACGCTTTATACGCTGGTGTTTATTTTTGCCCACCACTTCTGGAGCGTGCCGCTCCATATGCGGCATGGTCAGCCAGAACTCCTGCTGTTTCTGTTGCCTGGGGTAGCGATTGCGCTGCTGCAGCCCGCCAGCCCGATGGTGTCAACGCTGTGGTCAGCGATAGCGGGAACGCTGCTGGGGATGAGCTGGGTCATGCTGACAGAGCAGGTCAGTCATACGCCGCTGATGGGGCTGGCCTGGAGTCTGAGTGCGTTATTCTGGGCAGGGTGTGGTGCGCTACTGGTTCGTCTGCTGCGCATTATGCTGGCTATGCGCATCGATTAAAAAACGGGCCTTATGGCCCGTTTTTTTATGCCTCTATGCCAAGATTCTCTTTGGTCCAGGCAGCAAATTCGGTGTAACCACCGATGTGTCGATCGTCGATAAAAATCTGCGGCACCGTGGTCACTGGTTTACCGGCGCGCGCTTCCAGATCGGCTTTAGTGATGCCGGTTGCCTGAATATCAACATACTGGTAGTTGAAGCTATCCTGGTCGCTGGTCAGCTTAGCGGCTAACTCTTTAGCGCGTACGCAATAAGGGCATCCTGAACGGCCAAAAATCACTGCAATCATTGCTTCTCTCCTTCCGCTGCTGTTTTGTGAGCAAAGTCACAGCACAGCGTGAATAATGGTTCACATCATGCCCGCTCATGCTGCTTAAGAGAAGCAGAAAATACCTGTTACTCTGATGGATGTACGCTATCCCTGACGGGCTATGCTGGCAGCAGCGATACGCCGAACCAGACCCGCAAACAGCAGAGGTATCACGATGCGTAACTTTGCAAAATTGCCAAAACCCGTGTTGCTGCTTGAGGCGCTGGGCGCCTGCGCAGTAGCCGGCGCGCTTTTGCTGATGAATAACTGGTTGCCAGCGCCTGCCGCGATTGGGCAAAAGCCGCTGGCTACGCTACTTTTTTTGCTGGGCATTGCGCTGATGCTGCCTGCGGCATGGCTGATTATGTGGCGTACCGCCAAAGTCATGGCCCCGCACCTTTTTGATCATACTCACACCAGGAAATAACCGGAGAACATAATGACGCCGACAATCGATCTGCTATGCAGCCACCGTTCCATTCGTGCTTTTACTGAGCAGGGTATTGATGACGCTCAGCGCCGCGCGATTATTGCTGCAGCGCAGGCGGCTTCTACCTCCAGTTTTCTGCAGTGCTCATCCATCGTACGCATCACCGATCGCGAAAAGCGCCGCGCGCTGGCGGAGCTGGCGGGCGGCCAGTCCTGGGTAACGGATGCACCGGAGTTTTGGGTCTTCTGCGCCGATTTTAACCGCCATCTGCAAATCTGCCCGGATGCTCAGCTGGGTCGTGCTGAACAGCTGCTGCTGGGCTGTGTGGATACCGCGCTAATGGCGCAAAATGCGATGGTGGCCGCCGAGTCGCTTGGGCTGGGTGGCGTTTTTATCGGCGGGATCCGCAATAACATTGCGGACGTGACCGCGCTGCTGGAGCTGCCAAAATTTGTGCTGCCGCTGTTTGGCTTCTGTATCGGCTATCCGTCAGCCTCTCCGGATGTGAAACCCCGTATGCCGCAGGCGATGCTGGTCCATGAAAACAGCTATCATCAGGTAGATAAAACAGTGCTGGCAGAGTATGACCAGCAAATCACGGAGTACTATCAGCAGCGCGACAGCAACCAGCGTTCCGAAACCTGGAGCGATCTCATCCAGCGCCTGATCGTTAAAGAGACGCGTCCGTTTATGCTCGACTATCTGCATAGTCAGGGCTGGGCGACGCGTTAAGTCAGGAGGACTGCCGCATGAAAATGGCGCTTCTTACCCGCGACAGCACGCTTTACTCCAGTCAGCGGCTGCGCGCAGCCGCTGAGGCACGCGGGCATCAGATTGCGATGATCGATCCGCTCTCCTGCTATATGAATATCAACGCAGCGCTGCCGGCCGTGCATTATCAGGGTGAGATACTCGGTCATTTTGATGCGGTGATCCCGCGAATCGGCACGGCCACAACTTTTTATGGCACCGCGGTGCTGCGCCAGTTTGAGCTGCTTGGCAGCTACCCGCTCAATGAATCGGTGGCGATCACCCGCGCCCGCGACAAGCTGCGCTCGCTGCAGCTGCTGGCGAGCGAGGGCATTGATATGCCGGTGACCGGTATCGCTTCCTCGCCGGATGATACCGGCGATCTGATCCGCATGGTGGGCGGGGCGCCGCTGGTGGTTAAGCTGGTGGAAGGCACCCAGGGGATTGGCGTCGTGCTGGCAGAGACGCGTCAGGCCGCCGAAAGCGTGATTGATGCGTTTCGCGGTCTCAATGCGCATATTCTGGTGCAGGAGTTTATTAAAGAAGCGCGGGGCCGCGATATTCGCTGTCTGGTTATTGGCGATCGCGTGGTGGCTGCCATCGGGCGTGAGGCAAAAGAGGGGGAATTCCGCTCAAATCTGCATCGTGGCGGCACCGCGCACCCTGTTACTATCAGCGACCGGGAGCGTGACATCGCCATTAAAGCCGCGGCAACGCTGGGGCTGGCCGTGGCGGGCGTCGATATTCTGCGTGCCAGCCGCGGTCCGCTGGTTATGGAGGTCAACGCCTCACCCGGTCTGGAAGGTATTGAGGGCTGCACGGGCCTGGATATTGCCACTATGATGATCGACTGGATTGAGCAGCACGCCTGCCCCGGCTATCGTCCTAAAACCGGTGGCTAGATAGCGTTTTCCGGTGGTTTTCGTGGCATCTGACCCCATTTTTCCGTAAGCTAAGGCGCTTATTTATTCACCCCACAGGAAATAGCGATGGATTCACTGGTCGTTCCTGACATCGACATGCTGCGTCGCTGGCTGGATCAACAAAATATCACCTGGTTCGAATGTGATGCCTGCCAGGCATTACATCTGCCGCACATGCAGAATTTTGACGGGGTGTTTGACGCAAAAATTGACCTGGTGGATAACGTTATTCTGTTTTCTGCGCTGGCTGAAGTTAAACCCACAGCGCTTATTCCGCTGGTCGGCGATCTGTCGCAAATTAATGCCAGCTCGCTGACCATCAAAGCTTTTATCGATATTCAGGATGATAATCTGCCCAAGCTGATTGTCTGTCAGTCCCTGAGTGTTACCGCCGGCATCACCTTCAGTCAGTTCACGCACTTTATGAAGCAGAGTGAAGAGGGGGTTTCTATGGTGATTATGGAAGCCTTTGCGAATCACCTGCTGATGATGGGTGAGGAGGAGGAGCGTCCTTCCGGGGTCAGCAGTTCAGGGGTTTTACACTAATTCCGCTTTATATTCACTGCCGCAGACTGCGGCAGTTTTCTTTCTGATTTTCTCCTGCCATTTTTTATTCTGTTATTTGCCCGCTCCCGCCAGATTTTAGTCATGCTTTATGCCGTAACTGCCAGACCACATAGCACAAAAGTGCATAAAATATCGTAAAAAGGCGTTTTTTACGCTGGGGTCTGGTGCGCAGAGATCAGGGGGGCTATTCTTGCGAAGCTGTGCCGGACAGGCTACCGCTCAGCAGCGCTATACTGATTTCAGGGAAGGCCCGCCGTTACGCATCTGCATAGCTACCCATTTGCAGGTTGCTGGCTCACTCTCCCGAGACTGGCTATAGGTATTTACTATTTAACGTCCGCTGAAGAGTGATTCATTGTATGTCTGGCTATTTTCAGACAGGAAATCATCGGATCGGCTGTATGCAGCGTTTATTGACCCGTTCAGGAGAAAATAACAGATGAACAACCAGACAAAAAAATGGTTGCCAGCCGCAGTGGCTGGTGTGGTAATGGCATCAGCTGTTGCTGCTCAGGCAGAAGATAAAACGCTGCACGTCTATAACTGGTCCGATTATATTGCGGCCGATACGGTGCCCAACTTTGAAAAGCAGACCGGCATCAAAGTTGTGTATGACGTCTTTGACTCCAATGAAGTGCTGGAAGGCAAACTGATGGCGGGCAGCACCGGCTATGATGTTGTGGTGCCCTCATCCAGTTTTCTGGCGCGCCAGCTGCAGTCGGGCGTGTTTCAGGAACTCGACAAAAGTAAACTGCCGAACTACAAAAACCTCGATCCGGACCTGATGGCCAAAGTGGCACAGCACGATCCTGGCAATAAATACGCGATTCCTTATCTGTGGGGCACCACCGGCATCGGTTATAACGTTGAGAAAGTCAAAGCCGCGCTCGGTGCGGACGCGCCGGTTAACAGCTGGGATCTGGTGCTGAAACCGGAAAACCTCGAAAAACTGAAAAGCTGCGGTGTCTCTTTCCTGGACGCGCCGGAAGAGATCTTCGCCACGGTGCTGAACTATCTTGGCAAAGATCCCAACAGCGCTGACGCCAAAGATTACACCGGAGCGGCGACCGATCTGCTGATGAAACTGCGGCCAAATATTCGCTATTTCCACTCGTCGCAATATATCAACGACCTGGCGAATGGTAACACCTGCGTGGCGATAGGCTGGTCTGGCGATATTCTGCAGGCGAAAGATCGCGCTGAAAAAGCAAATAACGGCGTTCACCTGGGCTATAGCGTGCCGAAAGAGGGCGCCCTGGCGTTCTTTGACATGATGGCGATCCCGAAAGATGCGAAAAATATGGATGCTGCCTATCAGTGGCTGAACTACATCATGGAGCCGAAAGTGATCGCTGAGATATCCAACAAAATCAATTATGCCAACGGCAATAAAGCGTCGCTGCCGCTGATTAACGCCGACGTCCGCAACAATCCGGGCATCTTCCCGACGCCGGACGCGATGGCAAAGCTGTTTGTGCTCAAGGTCCAGGATCCGAAACTGGATCGCGCACGCACCCGCGCATGGACTAAAGTAAAAAGTGGTAAGTGATTCGTTCTGAACGATATCCCTGACCGGTAACCACAGCAGAGGCGCAGTACGGGCCTCTGCTGTGCCATTCCAGCGGCTGGCTGTGCCGCGCTACCCCGCTTAGCGCCGGAGAAATGTTAGTGAACGACGCGATTTCCCGTCCCCAGAGTAAATCAGCAAAGGCATTAACGCCGCTGCTGGAGATCCGTAACCTGACCAAATCGTTTGAGGGTCAGCACGCCGTAGATGATGTCAGCCTGACTATCTACAAAGGTGAAATCTTTGCCCTGCTGGGTGCATCTGGCTGCGGCAAATCGACGCTGCTGCGCATGCTGGCAGGATTTGAGATCCCCAGCAGCGGCCAGATCGTGCTGGATGGTCAGGATCTCTCTCACGTGCCGCCCTATCAGCGCCCTATCAATATGATGTTTCAGTCCTACGCGCTGTTTCCGCATATGACAGTGGAGCAAAACATCGCCTTTGGCCTGAAGCAGGATAAATTATCCAAAGCAGAAATCGCCAGCCGCGTGGCGGAGATGCTGGCGCTGGTGCATATGCAGGAGTACGCCAGCCGCAAACCGCATCAGCTCTCAGGCGGGCAGCGTCAGCGCGTGGCGCTGGCCCGCAGCCTGGCAAAACGGCCTAAATTGCTGCTGCTGGATGAGCCGATGGGTGCACTGGATAAAAAACTGCGCGATCGCATGCAGCATGAGGTGGTGGATATTCTGGAGCGCGTGGGTGCTACCTGCGTCATGGTCACGCACGATCAGGAAGAGGCGATGACTATGGCCGGACGTATTGCCATCATGAATCGCGGTAAGTTTGTGCAGATTGGTGAGCCGGAAGAGATTTATGAGCATCCTACCAGCCGCTATAGCGCAGAGTTTATCGGCTCGGTTAACGTGTTTGAGGGGCTGCTGCGCGAGCGGCGTGACGAGGGCGTGGTGATTGATAGCCCCGGCCTGATGCATCCGCTGAAGGTCCAGACGGATGTCTCCATTGTCGACAATGTCCCGGTCCACATTGCGCTGCGCCCGGAAAAGGTGATGCTGTGCGATACGGTACCGGCTGACGGCTGCAACTTTGCCGTGGGCGAGGTGGCGCATATCGCCTATCTGGGCGATCTGTCGATTTACCACGTGCGCCTGCACAGTGGACAGATGATCAGCGCGCAGCTGCAGAACGCGCATCGTTTTCGCAAAGGTGCGCCCGTCTGGGGAGATGAAGTGCGTCTCTGCTGGGATGCGGACAGCTGTGTGGTTCTGACGGTCTAGGGGGCGGTTATGAGTCAGATTTCTCCACGGCCTCAGCCGGTACTGGCGGGCACGCCACTGCAGCGCTGGGCGACCCGCATGAAGATGCAGCACGGACGCAAACTGGTGATTGCGCTGCCTTACCTGTGGCTGATTTTGCTGTTCCTGCTGCCGTTTCTGATTGTGCTTAAAATCAGCTTTGCCGATATCGCCCGCGCCATCCCGCCTTACACTGACCTGGTGACCTGGGCGGATGACCAGCTGAATGTCGTGCTGAACCTCGGCAACTATTTTACGCTGGCGGACGATCCGCTTTACGCTGAAGCCTACCTGACCTCGCTTAAAGTGGCGGCGATCTCCACGGTAATTTGCCTGCTTATCGCCTATCCGCTCGCCTGGGCGGTTGCGCACAGCAAGCCGTCGATGCGCACCATACTGCTGCTGCTGGTGATCCTGCCCTCCTGGACATCATTCCTGGTGCGCGTTTACGCCTGGATGGGGTTACTGAACAATAACGGCATTCTGAATCGCTTTTTGCTGTGGCTTGGCGTTATCGATCATCCGCTGGTGATCCTCTACACCAATACGGCGGTCTATATCGGTATTGTTTACTGCTATCTGCCCTTTATGGTGCTGCCGATCTATACCGCGCTGACGCGTATCGACTATTCGCTGGTGGAAGCGTCGCTGGACTTAGGCGCGCGTCCGCTGAAAACCTTTTTCAGCGTGATTGTGCCGCTGACCAAAGGCGGCATTATCGCCGGGTCGATGCTGGTGTTCATACCGGCGGTAGGGGAGTATGTGATCCCGGAACTGCTGGGCGGCCCGGACAGTATTATGATTGGCCGCATTCTCTGGCAGGAGTTTTTTAATAACCGCGACTGGCCGGTGGCCTCCGCGCTGGCGGTAACCATTCTGCTGATCCTGATCCTGCCGATTATCTGGTTCCACAAGCATCAAAATCGCGCTGCGGGAGAGAAAGCATGAATCAGCTACCGGTTATTCGCTCGCCGTGGCGTACCGCTATTCTGGTGCTCTGCTTTCTGTTTCTCTATGCGCCCATGCTGCTGCTGGTGGTTTACTCCTTTAACAGCTCGCAGCTGGTCACGGTGTGGGAGAGCTTCTCTTTTCACTGGTATCGCGTGCTGTTTCAGGATGAGGCGATGCTCGATGCCGTCGGGCTGAGCCTGACCATTGCCGGGCTTTCAGCCACCATGGCCGTGATACTGGGTACCCTGGCGGCGGTGATCATTGTGCGCTTTGGCCGCTTTCGCGGTCACAGCGGTTTCGCCTTTATGCTGACCGCACCGCTGGTTATGCCTGACGTGATTACCGGTCTGTCGCTGCTGCTGCTGTTTGTGGCGATGGCGAACACGCTGGGCTGGCCGGGCGACCGCGGCATGCTGACTATCTGGCTGGCGCACGTCACATTCTGTACCGCTTATGTTGCGGTAGTGATCAACGCCCGCCTGCGCGAACTGGATCGCTCTATTGAAGAGGCCGCGATGGATCTGGGCGCCACGCCGCTGAAGGTGTTCTTTGTGATCACCGTGCCGATGATTGCGCCCGCCATTGTAACCGGCTGGCTGCTGGCCTTTACGCTGTCGCTTGATGACCTTGTGATCGCCAGCTTTGTTACCGGTCCGGGAGCGACCACGCTGCCGATGGCGATCTTCGCCACGGTACGACGCGGGGTGAATCCGGAGATCAACGCGCTGGCGTCGATTATTCTGTTTGTGGTCGGGCTGGTCGGTTTCATCGCCTGGCGCTTTATGGCGCATGAAGAAAAACAGCGTTTGCGTGATATTCAGAAAGCAAAACGTGGCTGAAATCCCGTGAGTTTGCCACTATAAGCAAGGCTGGCGTTGCCAGCCTTTTCTTATGGAGCCTGGGTGATGTCGGAAACGCTGAAAAACGCTGTGTTGAGCTCAACGCCGGTGCCGGTAACGATTGCCGGTATCGCGATTATTATTACCCGCTGCCTCAGCGTGATGATGATGGCTGGCGAGCTGGGCTATGAGGAGATGGCTAACTTTGTGCACCGCAGCGCACAGGCCTGGGACTCCACCCTGATATTTATCGCCAGCCAGCTGATTTTTCTGTTTGAACTGCGCTGTGCTTTTACCCTGATGCGCGGCAGCAATCGCGGCCGCTGGGGCTATACGCTCAGCCAGGTTGTGGTGCTGTTCTATATGCTGATGGCGTCGGTGGGCTGGATCTATCCGGAGATATTCAGTATTTCGGGTGAAAACAATCTGCAGATTATTCACCACACGCTGCAGCAGAAATTGCCGGACGTGCTGATTGTGCTGCTGCTGTTTGTGCCGGCCAGCAGTCGCGCATTTTTCCGCATCCGGTGATACAATCGCCCCCCATTTTTTCTCCGAGTACAGGTTGTTCCATGCATTGCGCGCTTTATGACGCTGGCCGCTGCCGTTCATGTCAGTGGCTGGAGAAACCCTATCCGCAGCAGGTCAGCGATAAGCAGGCGCGGCTTGCTCAGCTGCTTGCAGCGATGCCGGTCAGCGACTGGCGGCGTCCGGTGACGTCGGCGGAGCAGGGGTTTCGCAATAAGGCCAAAATGGTCGTCAGCGGCAGCGTGGAGCGCCCGGTTTTTGGTCTGGTGGCACCTGACGGCGAGCCGGTCGATCTCTGCGCCTGTCCGCTCTATCCCGCCAGCTTTGCGCCGGTGTTTGCGCTGCTCAAACCCTTTATCGCCCGTGCCGGTCTTACGCCTTACAGCGTGACGCGCAGGCGCGGCGAACTGAAGTTTCTGCTGCTGACAGAAAGCAGCGAGGGCGGCATGATGCTGCGTTTTGTGCTGCGTTCAGCCAGTAAGGTGCCGCAGCTGCAGGCGGCACTGCCGTGGCTGCAGCAGCAGCTGCCGCAGCTGAAGGTGATCTCTGCCAATATTCAGCCGGTACATATGGCGATTCTGGAGGGGGAGGAAGAGATTGCGCTCACCGCGCAGCAGGCGCTGCCGGAACGCTTTAACCAGGTACCGCTTTATATCCGTCCGCAAAGCTTTTTCCAGACCAACCCGCAGGTGGCGGCCGCGCTTTACGCCACCGCGCGCGACTGGGTAGCGGAGCTGGACGTGACCAGTATGTGGGATCTTTTTTGCGGCGTGGGTGGATTTGGCCTGCACTGCGCCACCCCGGAGATGACGCTGACGGGCATTGAAATCAGCTCTGAAGCGATAGCCTGTGCGCAGCAATCGGCGCAGCAGCTGGGGCTGGAGAAGGTGCACTTTGCCGCTCTGGATTCCACCCGTTTCGCTACCTCACGGGAAGATGTCCCGCAGCTGGTGCTGGTTAATCCGCCGCGCCGCGGCATTGGCAGCGAGCTGTGCGACTATTTAAGCAACATGGCTCCGGCTTTTATTCTTTACTCCAGCTGCAATCCTGCCACCCTGGCGCAGGATATTGCCCGGCTTAGTGATTACAACATACAAAAAGTGCAGCTGTTTGATATGTTCCCGCACACTGCTCATTTTGAAGTGTTATGTCTGCTGACGCGTAACGATCGGGCGCGTGCTGCATAACGCAGCACGCGCTGAGAAGAGAAATTACTCAGGGAACCACTTCTGGTTGATCTGCTGCCAGCTGCCGTCAGCTTTCAGAGCCGCCAGCGCGGTATTGAACTCATTCAGCAGGTCACTGTTACCCTTACGCACGGCAATACCCAGCCCGTTGCCAAAGTATCCGGCATCGGTCACGTGCTCGCCCACGGTAGTGAGATCCTCATTGGCTTTCAGCCACTGACTGACCACGGCGCTGTCGCCAAATACGCCATTGAGGCGGCCGTTTTTCAGGTCGAGAATCGCATTCTGATAGCTGTCATACGCGACCGCTACCACGTCCGGATGCTTTTCAGTCAGATATTTCTGGTGAGTGGTGCCGTTCTCTACGCCGATACGCTTGCCTTTCAGCTGGCTGAAATCGCTGAACTCTCCTTTACGGGCAATGACGATAGCGGAGTTGGCATAGTAAGGCTGGCTGAAATCGACCTGCTTACTGCGCTCGGCGGTAATATCCATACCGGAAATCACCGCATCATAACGGCGGAACTTCAGTGACGGGATCAGGCTGTCAAACGCATTATTTGTGAACGTGCACTCCGCTTTGATTTTTGCACAGAGCGCTTTCGCCAGATCGATATCAAAGCCCACAATCTGATTGTCGTGATCCAGTGATTCAAACGGCGGATAGGTAGCGGAAACGGCAAAACGTATTTTTTCAGCTGCATAAGCATTCACAGTAACCGCAGCGAGCGCTGCGGCGATAATCCATTTTTTCATCATGTCATTCTCATAAGCAAGCCAGAAGCGGAATGCGTGACACAATGCCATTGAATGAATTTTTATGCAATTATTTTGGATAATTAAGGCTTTGTAATGGGCGGCTGCTCTGACGCCGGCATGGCGCACAAGCAACCGCTCCGGTGGCGATTAGCTGCGCTGCTCAAATACCAGTGCGCGTTTCTCTATCAGCCGCATCAGCAGCGTCAGCGCGCCGTTAACCACCAGATAGATCAGACCCGCCGCCGCATAGACCGTTACGTCATAGGTGCGTCCGTAGAGCATCTGACCGTGGCCCATCACTTCCATCAGCGTAATGGTGTAGGCCAGCGAGGTGCTTTTAAACACCAGCACCACCTCGTTGGAATAGGAGGAGAGGGCGCGCTTAAACGCATAGGGCAGCAAAATACGCAGCGTATCTTTGCGGTTCATGCCGAGCGCGGCGCATGACTGCCACTGACCCGCCGGAATAGCGCGTACCGCACCATAAAATAGCTGGGTGGTGTAGGCGGCGCTGTTGAGCGAAAGCGCCAGCATCGCGCACAGCCAGGGCTGCGACAGCAGATGCCAGAGCCAGGGTACGCTCTGAATAGCGGGAAACTGGCCTGGCCCGTAGTAGATCAGGAAAATCTGCACCAGCAGGGGAGTACCGGTAAACAGCGTGATATAGCCTCTTACCAGCAGGCTGGCGACCGGGACTTTCAGCGCCAGCACGACAGTACAGAGCAGCGACAGCAGCAGCGCGGCCGCCAGTGAGGCCAGCGTCAGCGTTAAGCTGGTATGCAGACCTTTTAACAGTTCGGGTAAATAGTCGAGCATGCGTCAGGCTCCCCGCTCAAAACGCGTGGTGCGTAGTTCAATACGGCGTAAAATCGCCTGACTGAAGAGCGTAATCAACAGATAGATAGCGGCAGCCACCAGATACCAGGTAAAAGGTTCCTGCGTACGCGTAGCGATACTTTTCGTCTGCAGCATCAGGTCGTTAACGCTAATCAGCGACACCAGCGCCGTATCTTTCAGCAGCACCAGCCACTGGTTGCCGAGGCCCGGCAGCGCATGTCGCCACATTTGCGGCATAATCAGCCGGAAAAAGATGGCAGACTTTTTCATCCCCAGCGCCTGACCAGATTCCCACTGGCCTGCCGGTACTGCTTTCAGCGCACCGCGCAGCGTCTGTGATGCATAGGCGGAATAGAGCATAGCCAGCGCAATCACCCCGCAGAGAAACGGGCTGACATCAAAGTTCTCAATCTGCAGCTGCACCGGAATAGTCACCAGGCCCAGATTAAGACTGAAACCGTCAGAGAGCGTCAGCAGCAGCTGTGAGGCACCAAAATAGATAAAAAGGACGACCAGGATTTCCGGCAGACCGCGGATCAGCGTGACCAGCACGGTGCCGACCCACGCCAGCGGTTTTATGCGCAGCGACTCCCAGCCAGCAAACAGCATTGCCAGCACAAGGCCGGCGATCAGCGCACAAACAGCAAGGCCGACGGTTATCCCGGCGGCACTTGCAAGTGAGATCATTTCATTCATCAGAGATTACTGCTGGAACCATTTGCTGTAGATAGTCTTGTAGGTGCCGTCAGCTTTGATCTTATCCAGTGCCGCGTTGAACTTACCCTGCAGTTCAGCGTTGCCCTGACGCACGGCGATGCCCAGGCCGGTGCCAAAGTAATCTTTATCCGTGACCTTTTCACCCAGCGGCGCCAGCGTTGCGTTCTGCTTCAGCCACTCATTGACCACGGCGGTATCACCAAAGACGGCATCGATGCGGCCATTTTTCAGATCCAGTACGGCGTTCTGATAGCTGTCGTAAGGCACGATAGTAATGTCGCTATGCTTGTCAGTCAGGAACTTCTGGTGGGTGGTACCGTTTTGTACGCCGACGCGCTTGCCTTTAAGGGCAGCAACATCAGCCAGCTTGCCTTTCTGCGCAATAAAGGTGGCAGAGTTATCGTAGTAAGGCTTGCTGAACAGCACCTGCTTTTCACGTTCCGGCGTGATGTCCATACCGGCCATTACCGCGTCAAAACGGCGGAATTTAAGGCTGGGGATCAGGCTGTCGAACGCCTGATTAGTAAAGGTGCAGGTCGCATCCATCTCTTTGCAAAGGGCGTTAGCGAGATCGACATCGAATCCCTGAATTTTGTTCTCAGCGTCAACGAATTCAAACGGCGGATAAGAGGCTTCGGTAGCGAAACGCAGCGTCTGTGCAGCGGAAGCGCTCAGGCTCAGCGTGGTGAGCAGGGCAGCAAGTACAACTTTTTTCATTATTAGCATCCTGACTTAGTGCGAAAGATAGTGTGCAAACGCATCGGTTTGCGGCTGTGTAAAGCGGCTGGCATCACCCTGTTCAATGATGTGACCATTCTCCATATAGACCACGCGGCTGGCGGTTTTGCGCGCCACTTCTACCTCATGGGTCACAATAACCTGCGTGATCTGCGTCTGTGCCAGTTCACGAATAATCGTCACGATCTGCGCGGTAATTTCCGGATCGAGCGCGGCGGTGGGCTCATCGAACAGCAGCACCTGCGGCTCCATCATCAGCGCGCGGGCAATCGCCACGCGCTGCTGCTGACCACCGGAGAGGTGCAGCGGAAAACGATCGGCATAAGGCGTCAGGCGCAGGCGCTCCAGCAGCTTATCGGCACGCGCGCGCGCCGCCTCTTTTGTCAGGCCCAGCACCCGGCAGGGAGCCTCAGTGAGGTTTTGCATAACCGTCAGGTGGGGCCAGAGGTTATATTGCTGGAATACCATGCCGACGTTCTGGCGCAGCTCGCGAATCGCGCTGTCAGCAGGCGTTTTGGTAAAGTCAAACTGGTTGCCGGCAATCTGCAGCGTACCAGAACGCGGCAGCTCCAGCAGATTGAGTACGCGCAGGAGTGAGCTCTTCCCGGCACCGCTGGGACCAAGCAGCACCAGCGTCTCTCCCTGCGGACACTCCAGGTTGATGTCAGACAGCGCCTGATGGGCACCGTAAAAGCAGTTAATAGCGTTTAATTGAATACTCATGCGCGGAAAAATAGAGAGCAAATAGTGCCGCAAATCTTAACGTTCCCGGCATAGTTATGCAAATCGGGTGACTTAAAATTTATTAAACAGCGCATTACCCGCTCCGGTGCAGCAGAAAATTGTACGGCCTGCATCAGGCGTGGTTTGCGCGACTTTCACGCCTGACGTTAACACCGGTCAGGGGCTCTCTACCGATGTGGCACCCTAATGTGTGAGCAGGATAACAAAAAAATGCGCTATTTTTTCTGCTCCAGCAGCTGGCTGAGTGAGCCGCCACCGGCATGCGGCCACGCTGCCATATAGCGCACATCCTGCACCACCCAGCACTCGCCTTCGCGGATCATCAGCACCTCATCGCGCCACTGTTTATCACCGCGTGTCAGCGTAACGCGTAGCGGGATATTTCGCGCATCGCGATTGGGGATCGAAGAGGCGCTGTCAACCTCAGCAGCATCCGGCCCCTGCGCCAGGCTGGAAAAGAGATCGCCCTGACGCCACTCTGCCGGCTGATTGCGTTTTTCCCGCGCCTGCAGCAGCGTCTGATAAAGATGATCGCTCAGATAAGGGCGATATCTGGCCAGCAGCGCAGGGTCAGGCAGGCCTGCTGAGGGTGCCTTCACGCGTAAATCATAAAACTGTTGCGCCACGCTATCCGGCCCGCCATCGATACAGGACGCACTGCGCGGGCCATTATCCCTGATAACCGGCTCTACGGTGGTACAGGCGCTCAGCAGCGTTGCTGCTGATGCCAGCAGTGCAAGGGCTTTGATTCTCATCTCCGGTTCCTTATTGTTCTGTGGCAAAGCATGGGTTTTAGCATAGAGTATAGTCGTGCTTTTTCAGCACCATGTGTGCGGGTTCCATCGACATCTTCAGGAGATAACCATGAAATTTTCGACGACACCAACTCTGGAAGGCCACAGCATTACTGAATACTGCGGCGTTGTGACCGGCGAGGCGATTCTGGGCGCCAATATTTTTCGCGATTTCTTCGCCGGTATCCGCGATATCGTAGGTGGCCGCTCAGGTGCCTATGAAAAAGAGCTGCGCAAGGCGCGGGAGATTGCGTTTAAGGAGCTGGGCGATCAGGCGAAAGCGCTGGGCGCTAACGCGGTAGTCGGTATCGATATCGATTACGAAACCGTGGGTAAAGACAGCAGTATGCTGATGGTCAGCGTCTCCGGCACCGCCGTTATCGTGCGCTAATGCGTTTACTGCTGGTTACAGCGATGGCGCTGCTGCTCAGCGCCTGTCACTCCTCAATGGAAGCGCGTCAGGGTTACTGGGCCGATACCACTCATCCGGCGCAGGGGGCGCGACCGCGCATTAAAGTTGTAGTGATCCACTACACCGCGGACGATTTCTCCTCTTCGCTGGCAACCCTGACCGATCGGCAGGTCAGCGCACACTATCTGATCCCGCGCCAGCCGCCGCAGAGAGCGGGCAGGGGAGTGGTCTGGCAGCTGGTGCCGGAGCAGCAGCTTGCCTGGCATGCCGGGCCCAGTTTCTGGCGCGGTGCAACCCGGATTAATGACACGTCTGTAGGGATTGAGATAGTCAATGCAGGCTATCAGCGTACGCTAACCGGGCTAAGGTGGCAGCCTTATACAGCCGATCAAATCACCGTACTGGCGGCGCTGCTGCGCGATCTGCAGCAGCGTTACGCTATTGCGCCCGAAAATATCGTGGGCCACAGCGATATTGCGCCGCAGCGCAAGCAGGACCCGGGTCCGCTCTTTCCCTGGCAGCAGCTGGCCGCGCAGGGAAGCGGCGCCTGGCCCGATCCGGCGATTACTGCCCGTTATCTGGCGGGGCAGTCTGCCAGCACCGTTGTAGATCCGCAGCCGCTGCTGGCAGCGCTGCAGCAGTATGGCTATGACGTGGCGGGCGCGACAACGCCTGAGATGCAGCGCCGGCTGATTGCGGCCTTTCAGATGCACTTCCGCCCGCGCGACTACCGGGGCGTTGCTGACGCAGAGACGCTGGCGATAGCCCGGGCGCTGCTGGCACAGTATGGCGCAGCGCGCTAGCGGTCAGCCCGCTGATTGCAGAAACGCCTGCCAGCGTGCGACGACCTGCTGCAGATCGGCGCGGGACACATCGAGATGGGTCACCATGCGCGTCCGGGCGCCCACGCTGATAAGAATATCGGCGGCGTGCATCCAGCGCTGCAGCGCATCTGTCTGCTCTGGCGGAACCTGCACAAACAGCATGTTTGTCTGCTGGCTTATCACCTCCACACCCAGCGCGCGCAGCTGCTCTGCCAGCCACGCGGCGTTGTCATGATCCTCCTGCAGCCGGGTCACGTTGTGCTGCAGCGCATAGCGTCCGGCCGCCGCCAGAATGCCCGCCTGGCGCATACCGCCACCGGTCATTTTACGCCAGCGCCGCGCCTGCTCTATATAAGCGCTGTCGCCGCACAGCAGCGAGCCTACCGGCGTGCCCAGTCCCTTTGAGAGGCAGATAGTCAGCGTATCGCAGTAGCGTGCAATTTCTGCCAGCGTCACCTGCTGTGCCACCACGGCATTAAAGATACGTGCGCCATCAATATGCAGCGCCAGCCCGCGTTCGCGGGTAAAGTGCCACGCCTGCTCCAGATAGCTGAGCGGCAGTACTCTGCCGTGATGGGTATTTTCCAGACTCAGCAGGCGGGTGCGGGCAAAATGAATATCGTCCGGCTTAATCGCAGCGGCCACGTCCGCCAGCGGCAGGGTACCATCCTCCGCGGCAAGGATTGGCTGAGGCTGAATACTGCCCAGCACCGCCGCGCCCCCCGCTTCATATTTGTAGTTGTGCGCCTGCTGGCCAACGATATATTCATCGCCGCGCTGGCAGTGGCACAGCAGCGCCACCAGATTAGCCTGGGTGCCGGTAGGAAAGAACAGCGCGGCCGCTTTGCCGCTTGTCGCTGCCGCTTCGGCTTCCAGTGCATTGACCGTGGGATCGTCACGATAGACGTCATCTCCGGTGGCGGCGTTCATCATGGCGTCCAGCATCGCCGCACTCGGGCGGGTTACGGTATCACTGCGCAAATCGATCACGTGGCTCTCCTGAAAGAAAAAGCGGGCTGTTCGCCCGCATTATTGCCTGTCCGGCAGGAGCTTTGTTTTACCGCAGCCAGTTGGTTTTCGCCAGCTCGGTGATCTCATTGCCGCGTCCGTTGAGGATGGCGCGCAGCATATAGAGACTAAAGCCTTTTGCCTGCTCCGCTTTGATTTGCGGCGGCATCGACAGCTCCTCTTTAGCCGTATGCACATCCACCAGGACCGGGCCATCATGCGCAAAAGCCTGCTCCAGCGCCGCATTGAGATCTGACGCTTTTTCAACCCGGATACCTTTGATGCCGCAGGCGGCGGCAATCGCAGCAAAATCAGGATTTTCCAGGTCGGTGCCGTCGGTAAGATAACCGCCCGCTTTCATCTCCATTGCCACAAAGCCCAGCACGCTGTTGTTAAAAATCACCAGCTTAACCGGCAGTTTCAGCTGCGCTACCGAGATAAAGTCTCCCATCAGCATACTGAAGCCACCGTCGCCGCACAGCGCCACCACCTGACGCTCTCTGTTGATAGCCTGCGCACCCAGCGCCTGCGGCATCGCATTCGCCATAGAGCCGTGATTAAACGAGCCCAGCAGGCGCCGTTTGCCGTTCATCTGCAGATAGCGCGCCGCCCAGACGGTGGGCGTGCCGACATCGCAGGTAAAGATGGCGTCGTCAGCGGCGTAGCGGCTGATCTGTTGTGCCAGATACTGGGGATGGATCGCCTGGTTGTCGTTTGCGGTTGCCAGATCGTCCAGGCTCTTGCGGGCGTCAGCGTAGTGCTCCAGCGCACGATCGAGATGATGGCGATCGTCATGCATCTCAAGCTGCGGCAGCAGCGCCTGGATCGTGGCTTTAACGTCACCTACCAGTGGCATATCGACATGGCTGTGCGCCCCCAGGCTGCCGGGGTTGATATCGATCTGAATGATACGCGCGCTGGAAGGATAGAAGGCACGATAGGGGAATTTCGTGCCGAGCAGGATCAGGGTGTCGGCATTCATCATGGCGTGATAGCCGGAAGAGAAACCAATCAGCCCGGTCATACCAACATCATACGGGTTGTCATATTCGATGTGTTCTTTGCCGCGCAGCGCATGCACTACCGGCGCCTTAAGCCGTTCCGCCAGGGCGACAACTTCAGCATGGGCACCGGCGCAGCCGCTGCCGCACATCAGCGTAATATTGCCCGCGCCGTTAAGCGTTTCCGCCAGGGTAGCGAGCTCCGCTGCGGCCGGCACGACCTGCGGCAGCTGCGGCGGATACCATTCGCTGCGTGCACTTTTCGGGGCGGGCTGCAGCGCCACGTCACCCGGCAGGACAATCACAGAGACCCCGCGGTTGAGGATCGCTTTACGCATGGCGATGCCCAGAACCTGCGGCAGCTGCTCCGGATTAGAGACCAGCTCACAGTAGTGGCTGCATTCGCGAAACAGCTCCTGCGGATGCGTCTCCTGAAAATAGCCGCTGCCAATTTCGCTGGAAGGAATATGCGCGGCAATCGCCAGCACCGGCACATTGTTACGATGGCAGTCAAACAGCCCGTTAATCAGGTGCAGGTTACCGGGACCGCAGGAGCCGGCGCAGACCGCCAGCTCGCCGCTGATTTGCGCTTCTGCACCGGCGGCAAACGCGGCCACCTCTTCATGTCGCGTTGGCATCCATTCAATCGTACCCATGCGATTCAGGCTGTCACTCAGGCCGTTAAGCGAATCACCGGTTACGCCCCAGATACGTTTTACGCCTGCGCTCTCCAGCGTTTGTGCCAGCAGGGCGGCCACAGTTTGTTTCATCATTTGCTCCTTTCTGATGGGGGGCCATCTATGCTGATGGCAAAAATCTGTCAGTCAGAAAGCGTAGACGAAGCCGCTGCGCGCCAGCCGTGAAAAAGTGCGCTGCAGACCCGTCAGGCGGAAAAAAAGGCGATCAGCACCGGGGCCAGCAGGCTCATAATAAAGCCGTGCACGATGGCTGCAGGGACGATCTCCATGCCGCCGGCGCGCTGCAGAATCGGCAGGGTGAAATCCATGGAGGTGGCACCGCTCAGGCCCAGCGTCATACTGCGGTGCCGGGTAATAAGCAGCGGGATCAGCATAATTGTGATCAGCTCACGCAGCAGATCGTTAAAGAACGCTGCGCTGCCGATAACGGGACCAAACGCGTCCGTCATCAGAATGCCTGAAAGCGAATACCAGCCAAAGCCGCTGGCCAGCGCGAGGCCGGTTTTGAGCGGCAGTCCAAGGCAGACAGCGGCGAGTGCGCCTCCGGCCAGTGCGCCAGCCAGCGACACGGCCGCCACCAGCGCACCCCGCCGGTTAAGCGTAATCTGCCGCAGCGTCATGCCGCTGCTGCGCAACTGAACGCCCACCAGAAACAGCATCAGGATCAGGGCATATTCGCTGACGGTGGCCGCATGGCGCAGCGGAGCCCACTGCGTCAGGCCGAGCAGAAATCCGCCCAGCACCGAGCCGCACAGCTTGAGTGAGTCCAGCGCCATCGCGAGACGCGACGGCAGCGCCTGCGCTTTATGCTGATGCCGCCACGGCAGACGCTGCTCAAGCAGCCAGAACGCCAGCAGCGAACAGGCGAGAATCAAGAGACCAGAGATAAAAGCGGTATAAAAAATGGTGAGCAAATTCGTGCTGAGATTATCAAGAAATGCCAGACTCACGCCCATAAAAAACAGAATGATATAGACCAGCGCACTGAGCAGCCGTGCCACCGCGCGTAGCAGTACCGGCTGCTGCAGATGCAGCAGATAACCAGCGATCAGCGGCAGCAGAATAATCATCAGACCATACATAGCGAACATCCGTCCGTGGGAAAAGGACGCCACGCTAATCAAAAAAGCGCACGCTGTAAATCACCGTCTGCGGATAATCTGCGCCTTGACCCATACGCCACCGTACACCATGCTCAGGCAACCTCTGTACAGGATAACCCTATGATTCTGGATCATATTGATATCAGCGGCTTTCGCGGCATTAATCAGCTCTCGCTGCCGCTTACGATGACGAATCTTCTGATAGGTGAAAACGCCTGGGGCAAATCAAGCCTGCTGGACGCGTTCTCACTCATGCTGGATCCGGCCAGCGCGCACGCCACCCTCAGCGAAGAGGATTTCCATTTCCCCGCCGCGGCCCCCGCGGCACGCTGGCGCACACTACAGATAGTGGTGCGCTTTCGCGCCTGTGAAGCAGAGCGGGAAAACACCCTGCTGCAGCCTTTCTGGCAGCACGATGAGCAGGGGAGTTATCTGCGCTTTAGTCTGCGGGCTACCTGCAAAGCGGACGGCGTGAAAAGCAGCTGGCGTTTTATTGACGCGCGTAATCAGCTGCTGGCAGCGGAGCCGACGGCGGCGGCGATAAGCTGGCTGCGGCAGCACCATCCGGTGCTGCGTTTACGCGATGCACGGTTCGGACAGCGCCATCGGACGCATGAACCAGGCGGTGAGGGTCGGGATCCGGGTCTGCAGGCGCTGCAGAGCGTGTTACAGCAGCTCAATCGCGCGGCGGGCGGCCGGGCGGTGAGCGATGAGGTGCTGCTGCGGGGCGTACAGACAATGCAGCAGCTGATGGCGCACTATTTTCTCGTTCAGCAACC
The DNA here is from genome assembly GCF_003057675.2 of Pantoea sp. RIT413. Taxonomy (NCBI): domain Bacteria; kingdom Pseudomonadati; phylum Pseudomonadota; class Gammaproteobacteria; order Enterobacterales; family Erwiniaceae; genus Pantoea; species Pantoea sp. RIT413. The sequence continues at coordinate 766,615 of NZ_QBJB02000001.1, read as the reverse complement.
CGGCGTCAGTCACCCGCGAATGGCACCGGAACTGCGCGACGGCAGCGCAGGCTGGCAGGCGCTGGATGCGCTTAACCGGCTGCTGGCGGGGGCTAGTGCAGAGCATCGTCGCGAGGTGCAGCTGCGGCTGCTGGCACTGCTGCCCGGCAGCAATGCGCTGCCAGACGGCGCCCAGCCTGTTCTGCTGGTCGAGGATCCTGAAACCCGGCTGCACCCGATAATGCTTTCGGTTACCTGGAATTTACTGACGCTGCTGCCGCTGCAGCGGCTGGTCACCACCAATTCAGGTGAACTGGTTTCCCAGACGCCGCTGGAAAACCTCTGCCGTCTGGTGCGTGAAGCGAGCCGCGTAGCGGCGTGGCGTATCGGCGAAGCGGGGCTGAGCGCCGAGGATCATCGCCGCATCGCGTTTCATATTCGCGTTAATCGACCCGCCGCGCTGTTTGCCCGCTGCTGGCTGCTGGTAGAGGGCGAGACGGAGGTGTGGATCGTTAACGAGCTGGCGCGACAGCAGGGCGATCATTTTGCCGCAGAAGGGATCCGGGTGATCGAGTTTGCCCAGGCAGGCCTGAAGCCACTGCTGAAATTTGCCCGGCGTATGGGAATTGCCTGGCACGTATTGACCGATGGCGATGAGGCAGGAAAGAAATATGCGGCGACCACCCGCAGCCAGCTGCTGACCCACGAAAAGGAAGAGGTGCACCTGACGCAGTTTCCGGCAGCTGACATTGAACACTTTCTCTATCAGCACGGATTCCGCGCGGTCTATCATCAGATGGCGCACCTGCCGTTAAACATTGCGATGACGCCACGGCGTATTATTACGCAGGCGATCCATCACAGCTCTAAGCCTGAGCTGGCCATTGCCGTGGCGCTGGCAGCCGGGGAGCGCGGTCCGCAGGCGATTCCGCCGCTGTTCAGAGCGCTTTTTAGTCAGGTGAAAATGCTGGCACAGCGGCGTGCAGGATAGGATGAAAAGTAAAATGCCAGCGTTACCGGCTGGCATTTCAGGGGCGGAGTGGTCAGAATAACCGCGCGCTGCGCCGGTCAGGAATGCAGCGACGCCTCACAGGGGACAATCAGACTGGCATGGTTGCCTTTTGGCCCTTCGTGAACATCAAACTGAACGTGCTGACCCGCTTTAAGCGTTCTGTAACCCTCCATCTGAATGGTGGAGTAGTGCGCAAAGATGTCATCGCCACCGCCAACCGGACAAATAAAGCCGAAGCCCTTGGCGTTGTTGAACCATTTAACAGTACCCGTCTCCATGCTTTTACTTCCCTCGCAAGACATTCTGATAAGTAGGTGAGGTCATCGCAGCTGTGAGTCGAGGTTGTTTAAAACTCAATCAGCTTGTGCATGTAGAATGTAGAGAAACGGACCTTATCGTCAAGCAATCGACCCGGATGCATGGGCAGAAAATCACCAAAATTTGAGGCAGTTAACGCTATTGAAAATTTTGTGATACAGGTCGCGCATCTGCTTTTCGTACCGATAGCAGCGATAGCAAACCCGGCTTGACAGACGTGTTAAACTTCAGGTTACTGCAGGCTAAAATGCATGACCGCAACGCAGAATTCCAATGGACGATTATGGCAAACACAAACGACTGGCTTAATTTTGAACACCTGGCCGAAGACAAAGTACGTGAAGGGTTAAAGCCGCCTTCAATGTATAAAGTCATCCTGAATAATGACGATTATACACCTATGGAATTTGTTATTGACGTTCTGCAAAAGTTCTTTTCTTATGATATTGAACGCGCCACGCAACTGATGCTGAAAGTTCACTATCATGGAAAGGCAGTCTGCGGTGTTTTCACCGCTGAAGTAGCAGAGACAAAAGCTGCGCAGGTGAACAACTATGCCAGAGAGAATCAACATCCTTTGCTGTGTACGCTGGAAAAAGCCTGAACCTGTCTCCATATAGGAAACAGGCAGTCAGAGCGATAATTGGGGGAGGTGCCAAATGCTCAATCAAGAACTGGAACTCAGTTTAAACATGGCTTTCGCCAGAGCGCGCGAGCACCGTCACGAGTTTATGACCGTCGAACATCTGTTACTGGCACTGCTCAGTAACCCGTCGGCCAGAGAGGCACTGGAAGCCTGTACGGTGGATATTGTGGCTCTGCGTCAGGAACTCGAAGCCTTCATCGAACAAACCACGCCGGTGCTGCCGGTCGGCGAAGCTGAGCGCGATACGCAACCTACGCTCAGCTTCCAGCGCGTGCTGCAGCGGGCGGTATTCCACGTTCAATCTTCCGGTCGCAGTGAAGTTGCAGGCGCCAATGTCCTGGTTGCCATTTTCAGCGAGCAGGAGTCGCAGGCGGCTTATCTGCTGCGCAAACATGAAATCAGCCGTCTCGATGTGGTGAATTTCATCTCTCACGGCACACGTAAAGATGAGCCCGGCCAGTCGCAGAATAACGCGGACAATCCGGTCAATGAAGAGCAGGCAGGCGGGGAGGAGCGTATGGAGAACTTCACCACCAATCTTAACCAGCTTGCTCGCGTTGGCGGTATCGACCCGCTTATCGGGCGTGAAAAAGAGCTGGAGCGCGCCGTGCAGGTGCTGTGCCGCCGGCGTAAAAACAATCCGCTGCTGGTGGGTGAATCGGGCGTAGGTAAAACCGCGATTGCTGAAGGGCTCGCCTGGCGTATTGTGCAGGGTGATGTACCTGAGGTGATGAAAGAGTGCACTATCTATTCACTGGATATCGGCTCTCTGCTGGCGGGCACCAAATATCGCGGCGATTTTGAAAAGCGCTTTAAAGCGCTGCTCAAACAGCTGGAGCAGGATAACAACAGCATCCTGTTTATTGATGAGATCCACACCATCATCGGTGCCGGTGCAGCATCGGGCGGGCAGGTGGATGCCGCTAACCTGATTAAGCCACTGCTCTCCAGCGGTAAAATCCGCGTGATGGGTTCCACAACCTATCAGGAGTTCAGCAATATTTTCGAGAAAGATCGCGCACTGGCGCGCCGCTTCCAGAAAATTGATATTACTGAGCCTTCGGTTGAAGAGACCGTGCAGATCCTCAACGGACTGAAGCCGAAATATGAAGCGCATCATGACGTGCGTTATACCGCGAAGGCGGTGCGTGCCGCGGTAGAGCTGGCGGTCAAATATATCAACGATCGTCATCTGCCGGATAAAGCCATTGACGTCATCGATGAAGCGGGCGCGCGGGCGCGTCTCGTGCCGGTGAGCAAGCGTAAGAAAACCGTTAACGTATCCGATATTGAATCGGTTGTGGCACGGATTGCACGTATACCGGAACAGAGCGTATCGGCCACCGATCGCGATACGCTGAAAAACCTGGGCGACCGCCTGAAAATGCTGGTATTTGGCCAGGATAATGCGATTGAGGCACTGACCGAAGCGATTAAAATGAGTCGCGCTGGTCTGGGTCAGGATCGCAAGCCGGTCGGCTCCTTCCTGTTCGCCGGTCCGACCGGGGTAGGTAAAACAGAAGTCACCGTGCAGCTGGCGAAAGCGCTGGGCATTGAGCTGCTGCGTTTTGATATGTCGGAATATATGGAGCGCCATACGGTCAGCCGTCTGATTGGCGCACCTCCTGGCTATGTGGGCTTTGACCAGGGCGGTCTGTTAACGGATGCGGTGATCAAGCATCCGCACGCTGTGGTGCTGCTGGATGAAATTGAGAAAGCGCACCCGGATGTCTTTAACCTGCTGCTGCAGGTTATGGATAACGGTATGCTGACCGACAACAACGGGCGTAAAGCGGACTTCCGTAATGTGGTGCTGGTCATGACCACTAACGCCGGCGTACGCGAAACTGAACGTAAGTCAATCGGTCTGATTCAGCAGGATAACAGTACGGATGCGATGGAGGAGATCAAAAAGATCTTTACGCCAGAGTTCCGCAACCGTCTCGACAACATTATCTGGTTCCGTCACCTCTCTACTGAGGTGATCCATCAGGTCGTCGATAAGTTTATTGTTGAACTGCAGGCGCAGCTGGATGCGAAGGGCGTCTCACTGGAAGTGAGCGACGACGCGCGCGACTGGCTGGCAGAAAAAGGCTACGATAAGGCGATGGGCGCGCGTCCGATGGCGCGTACGGTTCAGGAAAGCCTGAAAAAACCGCTGGCCAATGAACTGCTATTTGGTTCGCTGGTGGATGGTGGCTCTGTGTCAGTGGCGCTGGATAAAGAAAAAAACCAGCTTACTTATCACTTCCTGAGCGCAGAGAAGCGCAAAACGGAAGGCACTGTGCACTAATGCCAGGGCAATAAAACAAAAGGCCGGATAATTATCCGGCCTTTTTTTTTGCGGCTGGAAACTTAACCAGCCCGCGACGTGTGCAGCAGCTTAGCGACTGCGGAAGACAATGCGGCCTTTGCTCAGGTCGTACGGGGTCAACTCTACAGTGACTTTGTCACCCGTCAGGATGCGGATATAGTTTTTGCGCATTTTACCGGAGATATGAGCGGTAACCACGTGCCCGTTTTCAAGCTCTACGCGGAACATGGTGTTAGGTAACGTATCCAGTACGGTACCCTGCATTTCAATATTGTCTTCTTTGGCCATCGAATCCTCTGGGTGAACTACCAAACTGTTGAACCGGCAAGATAATGCCGAATTCCATGATTTATGTAAAGAAACGTTGGCTGTTTTTGCCAACGCTTCGCCGTGCGTCGCGCTGTCGCGCGTGCAGTACGGATAAATTCGGGTGTTGTTGACGTCTGCGGGGGATTAGCGGGCTAAGAATCTGCAGCAACCGGCCCGGCTGGGGTGGATGAAACAGTTTCAGGAAACAGGTGAGATTCCCAGCCTGGCAATTCCGGCTCGCCACAGCGAAGCGCGGACGACATACCAAACTCGCTTATTGTATCACTTTTATGTGGATTTGTGTGCAAAACATCTGCGGAGAGGGCTAAAAAAGGGTCTGCGTCTGCCAGCATCCTTCAGCAACCGGCTGCCACGCCAGCTTTTTTAGCTCCTGCAGATAGTCAGCGCGCGGAATTTCCGTTGCGCCGAGCGATGCCGTATGGGGATTAAGCACCTGACAATCGATAAGCCTGCCCTGATGAGCCCGGAAGTGCTGCGAAAATACCCACAGCGCGGTTTTTGAAGCGTTTTCCTGCCGGCTGAACATCGATTCTCCGCAGAACATCTGGCCGAGCGCCAGACCGTACATACCCCCGACCAGGCTGTTTTCATGCCACACTTCAACAGAGTGCGCATGCCCCAGTTCATACAGGCGCAGCCAGGCGCGTTTGACCTCAAAGGTGATCCAGGTTCCCTCCTGACGTCCGGTCGCGCAGCCTTCAAGTACCTGTGCAAAGGCGTGGTTCATGGTCACGCGATAGGGAGAGCGACGGTGAAAACGCGCCATGCTCCGGCTGAGATGAAAGGCGTCTGGCATCAGCACGGCCCGCGGATCGGGCGACCACCAGAGAATCGGATCGCCGGGCGAAAACCAGGGAAAAATACCGTGCTGGTAGGCGTTAATCAGACGTGCAGGCGAGAGATCGCCGCCCATCGCCAGCAAACCGTTTGGTTCGCGCAGCGCCATTTCCGGCGGCGGGAAGTGCAGTGAATCACGTGAAAGTTGTACCAGTCTCATGGCATCAGCTACTCAGAAGCGTCATCTCCAGACTATAACGCAAAGCGCTGACGGAAACGCCAGTAGCGACCCGCTTTTGAGATTAATACGTCATGAGAACCTGATTCCACAATGGCGCCCTGATCCATGACGCAGATGCGATCCATCTTCTCCAGACCCTGCAGGCGATGTGTCACCATAATCAGCGTCTTACCCTTGCTGACCCGCAGCAGTAATTGCAGAATGTGCTGCTCGGTCGTGGCGTCCAGCCCTTCAGTGGGTTCATCCAGCAGCCAGAGATCGCCGTTGTGCAGCAGGGCGCGGGCGATGGCCAGCCGCCGCAGTTCGCCGCCGGAAAGGGGTCTGCCGCCTTCACCCATCCAGCTATCCAGTCCGCCAGGCTGTTCAGCCAGAAAGCCGAGCCCGACCTGTGTCAGAGCGGCTGTCAGCTCACTGTCGCTGGCCGTGGGGCGCGCCAGTAAGAGGTTGTCCCGCAGCGTCTGGCTGAAAAGATGCACGCGCTGCGTCACCACGCTGATACGCTGCCGCAGGCTGGTCTCATCCCACTGTGAGAGCGGAGTATCATTAAGCTGAATACTTCCCGCAGTGGCTTCCCGGCTGCGGGTGATAAGCGCCAGCAGGCTCGATTTACCGCAGCCGGTCGGGCCGAGCAGAGCGATACGTTCGCCTTGTCGCAGCTGCAGTGAAAAATGCGCTAATACCGGCTCCGGGCGCTGCGGATAGCTAAATGAAACGTTATCCAGCGTGAGGCTGATACCCGGCGCCGTATTCGGCATGGCTGGCGGAAAATGGATGGCAGGCGGCTGATCGATAATCTCCTGCACGCGCCGTGCGGCGCTGCTGACCTGCGCCAGCGGCAGAAAAGCGCCGGCAACCGGTGCCAGCGCTTCAAACGCCGCGAGGCCACAGAACAGAAACAGCGCAATCGCTGCGCCCCCGACAGAAGCAGCTGACACCCACAGCAACAGCGTTACGGTCAGACCGGCTATCAGCAGCAGCAGGCTCTGCGCAAACGCCTGCAGGTGATGCTGCTGTTGCTGCGCGCGCTGCCACTGCTGCTCTGTGCTGTCCAGCCGCTGACGCCAGGCCGTCGCTGCACCATAGATTTTTAGCTCAGCCTGAGCCATGAGCCAGCCAGCAAGCTGCAGCCGCCAGCTCGCCTGAGAGCGGGCGATACGCGCGCCGGAAGCCTGACCAAAATAACAGAAGAGGGCGGGCAGCAGCAGCAGGGTCAGCAGCATGCTGCCGCCTAAGAGCAGCGCCAGAGGCAGGCTGAGCAGAGAGAGACTGCAGGTTACGACGATAATGACCACTGCCGCACCGGCCAGGGGCGAAATAATACGCAGGTAGAGATGATCGAGCGTATCGACATCGCTGACAAAACGATTCAGCAGCTCGCCATGACGAAAGCGCGATAGCTGCTCAGGTGCCAGCGCCATCAGGCGGCTGAAGGTGTAGACACGCAGATGCTGCAGCACCCGGAAAGTGGCGTCATGACTGACAAGACGCTCAAAATAACGCGCGGCGGTGCGTATAATCGCGGCACCGCGCACGCCTGCCGCCGGCAGCATATAGTTGAAGGCGTAGAGCCCGGCCAGCCCTGCCAGCGAGGAGGCAGCCAGAAACCAGCCCGAGAGCGTAAGCAGGCTCACACTGGCAAGCAGGGTGAGGATAGCCAGCGCGATCCCCAATCCCAGGCGCCAGGGGTGCTGCCGGAACAGACGCAGAAAAGGCATTATTGAGCGCACAGTGAAACCTCCTGCTGACGTTGCCGTATCATCTCCTGCAGCAGCCCGGGCTGCCTGCTGAGCTGCTGCCAGCTTCCCTGCTGTACCAGCGCACCCTGCTGCATGACCCACACTTCATCCCACTGCGCCAGATCGTGCAGCTGGTGCGTAATCATTAACGTTGTCTGCTGCCGTGCCGCCTGGTTAAGCGCCTGCATGACGTGATATTCGCTGGTGCTGTCCAGACCTGAACCCGGTTCATCCAGCAGCAGCAGTTTTGCCGGCTTCAGCAGCGCACGGGCAACCGCAATCCGCTGAGCCTGACCAACAGAAAGCCCGACACCATCCTCGCCAGTCGGCGTATCCAGCCCCAGCGGCAGGCTCGTCAGAAATGCGCTTACGCCAGCCTGGGCTAATACAGCCTGCAGTCTGCTCTCCTCAACGGGTCGATCCGGCATCAGGTTATCGCGCAGCGTTTGTGCAGGCAGCTGCGGATTCTGTCCCACCCAGGCAAGCTGCCGCTGCCACTCTGCACGATCGATATGGCGCAGATCCACGCCATTGGCCCGCAGCACGCCCTGCCAGGGCAGAAAACCGAGCAGCGCGTTCATCAGCACGGTTTTGCCTGCGCCGCTTTCACCGAACAGCGCGACCCGGCAGCCTGCGCGCAGGGTAAAGTTAAGCGGCTGCGTCAGCGCGTGGCCGCCAGGACTCATTACCACCAGATCCTCTGCGGTCAGCGTCAGAGGAGCCTCGTCACACCACGGGCGAACTGGCCCCTGTGGCCGGGCATCCGGTGTCGCCTGCAGAAACGTTTCCAGCGCATCTGCTGCGCCTGCCGCCTGCGCTTTGGCGTGATAAAAGGTACCCAGATCGCGCAGCGGCTGGAAAAACTCCGGCGCAAGGATTAGCGCAAGAAAGCCGGCAAACAGCGTTACGCCAGTACCATAATGACCAAAATTAAATTCGCCAAGGTAAGAAAAACCAAAATAGACGGCGACAACGGCAATCGCCAGCGAGGCGAAAAATTCCAGCACCGCCGAGGAGAGAAAAGCGAGGCGCAGCACGTCCATTGTCCGCTGCCGAAAGCTATCGGTGCTGGCGGCAATAGCCTGCTTCTCAGCCGCTGCACGGTGAAACAGCCGCAGCGTGTCGCGTCCGCGCAGACGATCGTAAAAATCGCCGCTCAGGCGCGATAGCGCGAGAAAGTTACGCCGGCTGGCGTCCGCTGCGCCCATGCCCACCAGCGCCATAAATAGCGGGATCAGCGGAGCGGTGACCAGCAGGATCAGCCCTGCAGCCCAGTTAACGGGAAACACAGCTAGCAAAATTGCGCAGGGAATAGCAACCGCCAGCGTCATCTGTGGCAGATAACGCGCATAATATTCCTGCAGCTGTTCAATCTGCTCAAGCAGCAGCGTTGACCAGCTGCCGGCAGGTCTGCCCTGTATCCAGGCCGGTCCGAGCGCATCGATGCGATCAAGCAGCTGGCGCCGCAGCGCCCGCCGGATGGCGAGACCGGCGCGGAAGCCTGCCATCTCCCGGCCATAGTTAAAGCTGGCACGCAACAGAAAACAGAACAGCAACAGCAGAAACTGAGTGACCAGCGACGAGCGGGGCCAATCGGAGACAACCAGCTGCTGCAGTAGCGTAGCCATCAGCCACGCCTGGGCGATAAGAACGAGTGCGGAGGCAAAGCCGCATAGCGCAGCCAGCCGCAGGGCGGTAGCGCCGGAGGCCCGCTGCTGCCGTAACCAGCCCAGCAGGCGCTTTTGCCGTGATTTATTCATACTGTCGTCTGCTCTTCTGAAACAGGGCGAAAACCCGATAAAGTATCCGGTTATTGCGGTCGGCAGCACTTTAGCACGCGGTACATAAAAAAGGCGACCTGAACAGGTCGCCTCACTTTGATTATGATCAGGTTATTAACACGTTACCGATCGGTTTTAACCAGCCCATCCAGATAGCGCTCTGCATCCAGCGCTGCCATACAGCCGGTACCGGCAGAGGTAATCGCCTGACGATAAGTGTGATCCATCACATCGCCTGCGGCAAAGACGCCCGGAATACTGGTCTGCGTGGCGTTACCGTGCAGGCCGGACTGCACCTTAATGTAGCCATTTTCCAGCGCCAGCTGGCCCTCAAAAATGGCGGTGTTTGGACTGTGGCCGATGGCGACAAACAGGCCTGCGACCTCAAGCGATTCTGCAGGCTCACCGTTAGTTGCCAGCAGCTTCACGCCGGTCACACCCATCTGGTCACCGGTCACTTCTTCCAGCGTGCGGTGCGTATGCAGCACAATGTTGCCGCTGCGCACTTTCTCCATCAGCCGGTCGATCAGAATTTTCTCTGCGCGGAAGGTGTCGCGGCGGTGAATCAGGTGCACCTCAGACGCGATGTTGGCAAGGTACAGCGCCTCTTCAACAGCAGTATTGCCTCCGCCGATCACCGCAACTTTCTGGTTGCGATAGAAAAAACCGTCGCAGGTCGCACAGGCAGAGACGCCACGGCCCTTAAATGCCTCTTCAGAAGGCAGACCCAGATAGCGTGCAGATGCACCCGTCGCAATAATCAGGGCGTCCGCCGTATATTCGCCGCTGTCGCCGGTCAGGCGGAAAGGGCGCTGCTGCAGGTCAACGGTATGAATATGATCGAACAGGATTTCAGTGTTGAATTTTTCGGCATGCGCATGCATACGCTCCATCAGCGACGGCCCGGTCAGGTCATGCGGGTCGCCTGGCCAGTTTTCAACTTCGGTGGTCGTCGTAAGCTGGCCGCCCTTTTCCAGACCGGTAATCAGAACCGGATTCAGGTTAGCGCGTGCCGCATAAACTGCAGCGGTATAACCGGCTGGGCCTGAGCCCAGGATAAGCAGTTTGCTGTGTTTGGCCGTACTCATGCATTCCTCAGTGTGTTTCTGACAACAGTGATTTTGATTGTAGGGAAATTAGGACAGCAAAAAAAGCTTTGCACCATTTTGTTAGCAATTGCTGCAAGCGGCGTAGACGATGAAACGCATCTTTGCTGCAGCGTTGCGCTAAAAGAGTGCATTCTGAGTAAATAAAAGGCATCACCGCCCTGAAAATATCATTTAAAAACAGGGCTCCAGCACGGTATCTGGCATCTTGTACTGAATTTAGATGTTTTACTTTGACAATCGCCTGCGCATTTGCGAAAACATTGGAAGAAGCAGAGAGTCTCTGGCGGTTCAGAACGGTAATTGATTGCTGTTTTGCGCGGTGGCGTCAGAAAATCTCAGCCTGACATTGGTAATGACGCATGATGTGGACAGACAGCATGCGTCATACGGATGGTGCGCGACTGCACAGGCTTATGGTCTTCAATTCAGTAAGGCTCTGGAATACGCATTTTTCAGGGTTGTGGCAGGCATAGGGAAGGAATTAAGAGAGACAATAATAATGGTAGACAATAAAAAGCGCCCCGGAAAAGATCTGGATCGTATCGACAGAAATATCCTGAATGAACTGCAAAAAGATGGCCGTATCTCCAATGTTGAGCTTTCCAAGCGCGTAGGCCTTTCGCCAACGCCATGCCTTGAGCGTGTTCGCCGCCTGGAGCGACAGGGCTTTATCCTCGGCTACACCGCTCAGCTTAACCCGCACTACCTTGATGCATCCCTGCTGGTATTTGTTGAGATTACTCTGAATCGCGGTGCCCCTGACGTGTTTGAGCAATTTAACGCCGCAGTGCAAAAACTTGAGGAAACTCAAGAGTGTCACCTCGTTTCCGGTGACTTTGACTATCTGCTGAAAACCCGCGTGCCTGATATGTCTGCCTATCGTAAACTGCTGGGAGAAACCTTGCTGCGCCTGCCAGGCGTAAACGACACCCGCACCTATGTCGTGATGGAAGAGGTGAAACAGAGTAACCGGCTGGTCATTAAAACCCGCTAACGCAGGGAAGGTGCAAAGCGTGCAGGATTTAGGTACACTCCTGTGAATTCATACAGGACCAGCGTCGGGCTCTTCCGGCGCTGTTGCCTTCTTATTTTACAGGCACCTGGAGAGTTCTCTTGAGCCAGGAATACACAGAAGATAAAGATGTTTCGTTACAACCGCTGAGCAGTGGACGTCGTCTGCTCGAGGCGTTGCTCATCCTTGTAGCCTTGTTCGCCATCTATCTGATGGTGTCACTGGTCAGTTTTAACCCTTCCGATCCCAGCTGGTCCCAGACCGCATGGCATGAACCTATCCACAATATCGGGGGTAGTCCAGGTGCCTGGCTGGCAGATACTTTGCTGTTTATCTTTGGCGTGATGGCCTATGCCATTCCACCCGTTATCCTGGGGCTGTGCTGGATCACTTTCCGTCAGCGCGATCGGCAGGATTATATCGACTATTTTGCCGTTGGATTGCGCCTGATAGGCGTGCTGGCACTGGTGGTGACCACCTGCGGACTGGCTGCGCTGAACGTGGATGATATCTGGTACTTTGCCTCAGGCGGGGTGATTGGCAGTCTGGTCAGCAATGCCATGGCGCCGTGGCTGCATGGTGCAACCGGCACGCTGACGCTGCTCTGTATCTGGGCCGCAGGCATCACGCTCTATACCGGCTGGTCATGGCTCGCTATCGCTGAAAAAATCGGGAGCGTAGTGATGGGCGTGCTGACTTTTGCCAGCAACCGCTCTCGTCATGACGATCGCTGGGAAGAGGATGAGTATGAAGAGGAAGCGAATATCCCATTGCGCCCGGTTGTGGCGTCTCAGGCTGCTGACGAAGAGGATGTTTTGCTGGCTGCGCCGCGAGCGCCTGCGTCTGCGCCTGCACTCTCTGCTGAGCTGGCCAGCGAACCGCTGCTGGCTAAAGCGTCCAGCGCAACCGCTGCGGCGCTTTCTGCGGTCAGTGAAGCTGCCCGTCAGGCACCGCCCGCTTCGGCTGCCGTAGCAGAACCTGCACCGACGGCGGAGCCAGCAGTTACGCAGGCTGCCGTGCCGCAACCGGTCACATCTCAACCGGTTGTGACCGCCACGCCAGCACCGCAGACGCCACCGCTTTATCATTTTGAACTGCCGGCAGAGCCTGTCGCGTCGCCTGCTGCACCGGATGAAGATGGCCCGCGCATGGGCGACTGGCAAAGTGCCGATCGCTTCTCTGCTGCCGCCCCTGCATTCACGGCCGCCGCGGCCACAGGTGCTGCCACCGCGGCCGTACAGCGTGCGGAAGAGTCGCTGTCGCCTGTTTTTGACATTGTGCCTGAGCGCGATCGTAACCCGCAGGTAAAACAGGGGATTGGTCCGGAGCTGCCGCGACCTAACAAAGTTAAACTGCCGACCCGACGTGAACTCGCCTCTTATGGCATCAAACTGCCTTCACAGCGTATGGCAGAGGAGAAAGCGCGCGAAGAAGCAGAGCAGCAACAGCCCGACGTGAGCGCCACGCTGCATCAGCCACAGTATGAGGAAGAGGCTACGCTTCAGGAAGCGCAGCTGCGTGATGCATTTCAGTCACAGCAGCAGCAGCGCTATGGTGAAAGCTGGGAGTCGCATACTGAAGAGGACGATCAGGAGGCGCAGCATCAGGCGCAGCTGGCGAGCCAGTTTGCGGCGCAGCAGCAGCAGCGTTACAGCGCACCGCAGGAAGAAAAAGCGCCGGTGTTTAATCTGGATACCTCGGCTGCTTTTGACTTCTCGCCGATGAAAGATCTGGTTGATGATACGCCGAGTGAACCGCTGTTTACTATTGCGGCAACGCCGGAGCCTGAAGCGCAGTGGCAGCAGTCAGCTGCACCGGCAGCCGAACCAGCCGCGCAGTGGCAGCAGCCAGCCGCACCGGCAGCCGAACCAGCCGCACCGGCAGCAGCACCAGCCGCGCAGTGGCAGCAGCCAGCCGCACCGGCAGCCGAACCAGCCGTAGAGTGGCAGCAGCCAGCTGCACCGGCAGCAGAGCCTGCCGCAGCACCGGCCGTACCGGCGCAGGATAGTCTGTTTCACCCTTTCCTGGTGCGTCATGAACGACCGCTGGAAAAACCTTCCACGCCGCTTCCGGTACTTGAGCTGCTGACGGCTCCTCCGGAAGAAGAAGAGCCGGTGGATATGTTTGCTCTGGAACAGACGGCGCGCCTGGTAGAAGCGCGTCTGGCTGACTACCGGGTAAAAGCGGAAGTGGTAGGGATCTCTCCGGGTCCGGTGATCACCCGCTTTGAGCTCGATCTGGCGCCGGGCGTTAAAGCGGCGAGGATCTCAAACCTTTCCCGCGATCTGGCGCGTTCACTGTCAGCCGTGGCAGTGCGTGTGGTAGAGGTGATCCCCGGTAAACCTTACGTTGGACTTGAGCTGCCGAACAAACATCGTCAGACGGTCTATCTGCGTGAAGTGCTGGATTGCGATAAGTTCCGCGATAATCCTTCTCCTTTGTCAGTGGTGCTGGGTAAAGATATATCCGGACAGCCTGTTGTCGCCGATCTGGCAAAAATGCCACACCTGCTGGTTGCCGGTACCACCGGTTCCGGTAAGTCGGTTGGCGTTAACACCATGATTATCAGTATGCTCTATAAAGCGACCCCGGAAGAGGTGCGCTTTATCATGATCGACCCGAAAATGCTTGAGCTGTCAGTTTATGAAGGGATCCCGCACCTGCTTACCGAGGTGGTCACCGACATGAAAGACGCTGCTAACGCGCTGCGCTGGAGCGTGGTGGAGATGGAGCGTCGCTACAAACTGATGTCTGCGCTGGGCGTACGTAACCTCGCCGGTTATAACGAAAAAATTGAGCAGGCTGCGGCGATGGGCCGTCCGATTCCCGATCCGTTCTGGAAGCCGGGTGACAGCATGGACATGACGCCGCCCGTACTCGAGAAGCTGCCCTATATCGTTGTGCTGGTGGATGAGTTTGCCGACCTGATGATGGCGGTGGGTAAAAAGGTAGAAGAGCTGATAGCGCGTCTGGCGCAGAAAGCGCGTGCTGCCGGTATTCACCTGGTGCTGGCAACCCAGCGTCCGTCGGTTGACGTGATTACCGGTCTGATTAAAGCCAACATTCCTACGCGTATCGCTTTTACGGTATCAAGTAAGATTGACTCGCGTACCATCCTCGATCAGGGCGGCGCAGAATCGCTGCTGGGAATGGGTGATATGCTCTATATGCCACCTAACTCCTCAATGCCGGTACGCGTGCACGGCGCATTCGTGCGCGATCAGGAAGTTCATGCTGTCGTGCAGGACTGGAAAGCGCGCGGACGCCCGCAGTATATCGACAGCATCACCGCGGGCGAGGAGAGCGAAGGCGGCGCAGGCGGGATGGATGGTGATGAAGAGCTCGATCCGCTATTCGATCAGGCCGTCTCCTTTGTGGTTGAGAAACGTCGCGCCTCTATCTCTGGTGTGCAGCGTCAGTTCCGTATCGGCTATAACCGTGCGGCACGTATCATTGAGCAGATGGAAGCGCAGGGGATTGTTTCTGAGCCGGGCCATAACGGTAACCGCGAGGTGCTTTCGCCGCCGCCACATGAAATGTAACGCCGGCTGACAGCACAACTTTCCTGATGGGCCAGTTAACAACTGGCCCATTGTTTATCTGTTGCGCAATCCCCATATCTTTGGGACCTTTCGGCTTTTTCTTCTGTCGAAGAGACAATACGGCAACTACGTTTAATAGCAGTGAGTATCAGGAACAGTGAATAAGGAATCGAATCAGATGAAATTACGCGTTATTGCCTGTGGCCTGCTGGCCGGTTTTGTTTCAGCATCAGCGCTGGCGGATGCCTCCGGCGACCTGCAGCAGCGCCTGAACAAAGTAAACAGTTTCCATGCCAGCTTTAGCCAGAAAGTCACCGACGGCAGCGGTGCCAATGTGCAGGATGGTGAAGGCGAGCTGTGGGTTAAGCGTCCCAGCCTGTTTAACTGGCACATGACGGCGCCGGATGAGAGCGTTATTGTCTCCGACGGTAAAAACCTGTGGTTCTACAATCCGTTTGTTGAACAGGCCAGCGTGAGCCTGCTGCAGAATGCCACCAGCAATACGCCATTTATGCTTATTGCCCGCAATCAGCCCAGCGACTGGAAGCAGTACAACATCAAACAGCAGGGTGACAGCTTTGAGCTGACGCCAAAAAACAGCGACGGCAACCTGAAACAGTTCACCATCAACGTATCGTCATCGGGCACTATCAATCAGTTCAGCGCGGTTGAGCAGGATGGCCAGCGCAGCAGCTACCAGCTGAAGAGCCAGAAAAATGGTGCTATCAGTCCCGATAAATTTACCTTTACGCCACCAAAAGGGGTAACGGTAGACGACCAGCGTCAGTGAGGTTGAGTTGAGTAATCTCTCTCTGGATTTTGCCCCTTCAAATGCGTTTAAACCGCTGGCCGCCAGAATGCGGCCTACGACGCTTCAGGAGTATATCGGCCAGCAGCATCTGCTGGCCCCTGGCAAACCGCTGCCGCGGGCGATTGAAGCCGGGCAGCTGCACTCGATGATTCTGTGGGGACCGCCGGGCACCGGCAAGACCACGCTGGCAGAGATCATCGCGCACTACGGTAATGCTGATGTGGAACGCATCTCAGCGGTCACGTCAGGCGTAAAAGATATTCGTGAGGCAATTGAGCGCGCCCGGCAAAACCGCCACGCCGGCCGCCGCACTATCCTGTTTGTGGATGAGGTCCATCGCTTCAATAAAAGCCAGCAGGATGCCTTTCTGCCACATATTGAAGATGGCACCATCACATTTATCGGTGCTACCACGGAAAACCCTTCGTTTGAACTCAACTCTGCGCTGCTGTCGCGTGCGCGCGTCTATCTGCTCAAATCACTGACGACAGAGGAGATTGAGCAGGTGCTGACGCAGGCGATGGAAGACAGCACTCGCGGCTATGGTGACAGTGATATCGTGCTGCCTGACGCCACGCGCCGGATGATTGCCGAACTGGTAAGCGGTGACGCGCGCCGTGCGCTGAATACGCTGGAAATGATGACGGATATGGCAGATGTCAGCGCGCAGGGCAAGCGGGAGCTGACGCCGCAGCTGCTGACCGAAGTGGCTGGCGAGCGTGCGGCGCGCTTTGATAACCAGGGCGATCGCTTTTACGATCTCATCTCGGCGCTGCACAAATCGGTGCGCGGCTCTGCGCCCGACGCGGCGCTCTACTGGTACGCCCGGATTATTACCGCCGGCGGGGATCCGCTCTATGTCGCACGGCGTCTGCTGGCTATCGCCTCGGAAGATGTCGGAAATGCCGATCCGCGCGCCATGCAGGTAGCCATTTCAGCCTGGGACTGCTTTACGCGCGTCGGGCCGGCAGAAGGCGAGCGTGCGATTGCGCAGGCGATTGTCTATCTGGCATGTGCGCCGAAAAGCAACGCAGTGTACACGGCTTTCAAAGCGGCGCTGCGCGATGCGCGCGAGCATCCTGATTACGATGTGCCGGATCATCTGCGTAATGCGCCGACAAAGCTGATGAAAGAGATGGGGCTGGGTAAAAGCTATCGCTATGCGCATGATGAACCCAACGCCTATGCGGCCGGCGAAGTCTTTTTCCCGCCGGAAATGCGCGATGTCCGCTATTACCATCCTGTGCCGCGCGGACTGGAAGGAAAGATCGGTGAAAAACTCGCCTGGCTGGCTGAGCAGGATGAAAATAGCCCGATAAAACGCTACCGCTGATAAACGCGTTACGGTAAGGTGAGTAAGGAATTCATTGCATTCCAGTGGGATGCAACCCCTCATTTTTCAATCAACCTTTTATTACACAGGATAAGCATGCTCGATCCCAATCTGCTGCGTAACGAGCCAGACGCAGTCGCAGAAAAACTGGCACGCCGGGGATTTAAACTGGATGTGGATACGCTGCGCTCCTTAGAAGAGCGCCGCAAAGTACTGCAGGTCGAAACCGAAAATCTGCAGGCTGAGCGTAATGCCCGATCCAAATCCATCGGCCAGGCAAAAGCCCGTGGGGAAGATATCGAGCCGCTGCGTCAGGAAGTGAATACGCTGGGTGAACGTCTGGATGCGGCAAAAGCGGAACTGGATGTGCTGCAAAATGAGATCCGCGATTTTGCGCTGGCGCTGCCCAATCTGCCAGCTGATGACGTTCCTCTGGGTAAAGATGACAGTGAGAATCTGGAAATCAGCCGCTGGGGCGAGCCGCGCCAGTTTGATTTCCCGGTAAAAGATCACGTAGAGCTGGGTGAATCTGTCAGGGGGCTCGATTTTGCCGCCGCTGTTAAACTGACCGGCTCTCGCTTTATCGTCATGCAGGGCCAGATTGCGCGTCTGCATCGCGCTCTGAGCCAGTTTATGATCGATCTGCACACGCAGGAACATGGCTACCTGGAAACCTATGTGCCGTATCTGGTTAACCACGATACGCTGTATGGCACCGGGCAGCTGCCAAAATTTGGCGAAGATCTGTTTCACACCAAACCGCTGGGTGAAGAAGCGGGTAGCAGCAACTATGCGCTGATCCCTACCGCGGAAGTGCCGCTGACCAACCTGGTGCGTGATGAAATCGTTGAAGAAGAGAGTTTGCCGATCAGGCTGACCGCACACACGCCCTGTTTCCGCTCTGAAGCGGGTTCATACGGCCGCGACACGCGCGGGCTGATCCGTATGCATCAGTTTGATAAAGTGGAAATGGTGCAGATTGTGGCGCCGGAAACCTCTATGGATGCGCTGGAAGCGCTGACCGGTCATGCGGAGAAAGTGCTGCAGCTGCTTAATCTGCCATACCGTAAAGTGCTGCTCTGCACCGGCGATATGGGCTTTGGCGCGGTTAAAACCTACGATCTCGAAGTCTGGCTGCCGGCGCAGGATACCTATCGTGAAATCTCTTCCTGCTCCAACATGTGGGATTTCCAGGCGCGTCGTATGCAGGCACGCTGCCGCAGCAAGAGCGATAAAAAGCCGCGTCTGCTGCACACGCTGAACGGATCGGGTCTGGCGGTGGGGCGTACGCTGGTCGCGGTTCTGGAAAACTATCAGCAGGCAGATGGCCGCATTGCCATACCGGACGTACTGCGTCCTTATATGGGCGGTCTGGAGTATATCGGCTGATTGTCCGCTGATTAAAAGAACCCGGCTCTGGCCGGGTTTTTTTATGGGCGATGCCGTGCGCAGCAATCCGATTTTGCGGCAAAGCTATCACAAATAAACGTTATCGAAGAGAAGCAGCGGTTAAGCGCTAAAAATCTGTAAATTCATAGCGATAGATTTTAATTCTGCTCTGGCGATGATGCTTCTAACCTCCTGAAGATAAAAAAAATAAATTGTTCAGCAGCAAATTGTGCGGTGCTGTTTTTCTGTTCGTTGACTTTCCATTTTCCAGTGGCAAACTGCGCGCAATTCTCGCTTCTTTCCATTGGTTTTATCCTTATGCTTACCTGGTCGCGCCCCGTCCTGCTGCTGCTCTGCGGCTTAATGCTGATGACGGTTTCTATCGCTGTGCTTAATACGCTGGTGCCGCTCTGGCTTGCCCATGAGCAGCTGCCTACCTGGCAGGTAGGGATGGCGAGTTCCGCCTATTACACCGGGAATCTGGCGGGTACGCTGCTGGCTGGCTGGCTGATTGCGCGCTACGGCTTTAATCGCTGCTTCTATTTCGCCAGCGTGCTGTTTGCCCTGTCGACGATGGGAATGGTGCTGCTGGAAGGCTTCTCCAGCTGGACGCTGCTGCGCTTCAGCGCCGGCGTGGGCTGCGCGCTGATCTGGGTAGTGGTTGAAAGCGCTCTGCTCTGCAGCGGTACGGTGCGTAACCGCGGTCAGCTGCTGGCTGCCTATATGATTGTCTATTATCTCGGTACGGTAGCCGGGCAGCTGCTGGTCAGCAGCGTGTCCACTGAACTGCTGCACGTGATCCCCTGGGTCACGGCACTGATTGTCTGCGCTATGCTGCCACTGCTTTTTGTGCAGGTGAGCACGGCCGGAGAGAGCGAAGAGGCGTCCACTACGCGTATCTGGAGCATGCTGCGCCGCCGCAGTTCACGTCTGGGCATCAATGGCTGCATCATCTCCGGCATTGTGCTGGGCTCGCTCTATGGACTGATGCCGCTCTATCTGTCGCATCGCGGTATGAGTGACGCCTCAGTAGGCTACTGGATGGCGCTGCTGGTGAGCTCCGGTATTATCGGACAGTGGCCCGTCGGGCGTCTGGCCGATCGCTTTGGACGCCTGATGGTCCTGCGCGTGCAGGTGTTTGTCGTGATCCTCGGCGCCGTGGCGATGCTGGGCGATACGGCGATGGCGCCGGCGCTGTTTGTGCTGGGGCTGGCAGGCTTTACGCTCTATCCGGTTGCCATGTCATGGGCCTGTGAAACCGTTGCGCACCATGAGCTGGTGGCGATGAATCAGGCGCTGCTGTTCAGCTATACCGTGGGCAGCCTGGTGGGGCCGGCAATGACTTCAATGCTAATGCAGCGTTACTCTGACCAGCTGCTGTTTGTGATGATCGCTGCGGTGGCACTGGTCTATCTGGTCATGCTGCTGCGCAAAGCCGATCATCATGCGACGCCGGTGGCGCACGCCTGACAGGTGTAAATATCAGAGAGCAGGTCGCGCGCGCGGGTCTTAGTACATCACGCTGTGCCCGTAGCCTGCCAGAATCGCTTTAATCCGCTCCATCGTCTCTCTGGCTGGTGGCCTGACGCCAGCCAGCTGGTACGTTTCCCCCATAGCCTCCCATTTATGCTTGCCCAGCTCGTGATAGGGAAGCAGCTCTATTTTTTCCACATTCTGCATGTCAGCGGTAAACCTGCCGAGGCGGTGTGCAGAGTCGTCATCATCTGAATAGCCCGGCACAACCACGTAGCGGATCCAGGTGCGTTTGTTTTTCTTCTGCAGGTAGCGGGCAAAATCGAGCGTGCGGTGATTGGAAACGCCGACCAGAATTTCATGGATCTCATCGTTAATCTGTTTCAGATCGAGCATCACTAAGTCGGTGACCTCCAGCAGCTCATCGATTACCGGATCGTAGCGCCGCACAAAGCCGTTGGTATCAAGGCAGGTGTGAATGCCCGCCTGCTTACAGGCGCGGAACCAGTCGCGCACAAATTCAGCCTGCAGGATCGCTTCTCCGCCGGAGGCGGTCACACCACCGCCTGACGCGTTCATATAATGGCGACAGGCGATCACATCCCGCATCAGCTCTTCAACCGTCGCTGTTTTACCCGCGTGAGTATCCCAGGTATCGCGATTATGGCAGTAGAGGCAGCGCATCAGGCAGCCCTGAAAAAAGGTGATAAAACGGATGCCAGGACCGTCAACGGTCCCGCAGGATTCAATAGAGTGAATGCGACCGACAGCAGACATAGCGATGGTTCTCCGGTTTGGCCTGTTTCAGGCAGCACAATCTCTGTTGTGCTCAGCAGGGAAGTCCGTTTTGCCAGCGTTCCCGCGTCAGCACGCTGGCAAAACGGACTCTGAAGCAGGGCTCCTGTCAGGGAGCCCTGTTTATCATCAGAGTGAGGCAGTGAAGGTCCGGGTGATCACATCCTGCTGCTGCTCCCGGGTCAGCGAGTTAAACCGTACCGCATAACCTGAAACGCGTATGGTGAGCTGCGGATAATTTTCCGGATGCGCCATTGCGTCCAGCAGCATATCGCGATTCATGACGTTAACATTCAGATGCTGACCGCCTTCCAGCGCCGCTTCATGATGGAAATAGCCATCCATCAGGCCCGCCAGGTTTGATTTTCGTACCTCATCATTTTTGCCGAGCGCGTTGGGCACGATAGAGAAGGTGTAGGAGATACCATCTTTTGCATAGGCAAATGGCAGTTTAGCCACCGAGGTCAGCGAGGCCACGGCACCTTTTTGATCGCGTCCGTGCATCGGGTTAGCCCCCGGACCAAACGGCGCACCGGCGCGGCGGCCATCCGGGGTATTACCGGTTTTTTTACCGTATACCACATTTGAGGTAATGGTCAGCACGGACTGGGTCGGCACGGCATTACGATAGGTTTGCAGCTGCTGAATTTTCTTCATAAACCGCTCTACCAGGTCGCAGGCCAGATCGTCTACGCGCGGGTCGTTATTACCAAATTGCGGATAGTCGCCCTCAATCTCAAAGTCGGTGGCCAGCCCATCCGCATCACGCACCGGTTTTACCCGTGCATATTTGATGGCGGAGAGGGAGTCCGCTGCCACTGATAGCCCGGCAATACCACACGCCATGGTGCGATAAACGTCGCGATCGTGCAGCGCCATCAGCGCAGCTTCATAGCTGTATTTATCATGCATGAAGTGGATAATGTTCAGCGCGGTGACATATTGCTTCGCCAGCCAGTCCATAAAGTGATCCATACGCGCCATGACCGTGTCAAAGTCGAGTACTTCATCAGTAATCGGCGCTTCTTTCGGTCCGACCTGCATTTTGAGTTTTTCATCAACCCCGCCATTGATAGCGTACAGCAGCGTTTTAGCCAGGTTGGCGCGTGCGCCAAAGAACTGCATCTGCTTGCCGACAATCATCGGGCTGACGCAGCAGGCGATAGCGTAGTCGTCATTATCAAAGTCAGGACGCATCAGATCGTCATTTTCATACTGCAGCGACGAGGTATCGATGGAGACTTTAGCCGCATATTTCTTAAAGTTGAGCGGCAGCTTCTCGGACCAGAGAATGGTCATGTTGGGTTCAGGGGAGGGACCCATGGTGTACAGCGTATTCAGGAAGCGGAACGTATTTTTGGTCACCAGGGTGCGCCCGTCAACGCCCATACCGGCGAGTGATTCGGTCGCCCAGATAGGGTCGCCTGAGAAGAGCTCATCATATTCCGGCGTGCGCAGGAAACGCACCATGCGCAGCTTCATGACCAGATGGTCAATCAACTCCTGCGCCTGCTCTTCGGTGAGCCTGCCAGCCTGCATATCACGTTCAATATAGATATCGAGGAAAGTAGACACGCGGCCAAACGACATGGCGGCACCGTTTTGCGATTTTACTGCCGCCAGATAACCAAAGTAGGTCCACTGTACCGCTTCCTGTGCGGTGGTAGCCGGCAGCGAGATATCACAACCATATTTTGCCGCCATCGCTTTGATCTGGCCCAGCGCGCGATGCTGTTCAGCGATCTCCTCGCGCAGGCGAATAGTGGCTTCCAGATCCACGCCGTTTTCCATATCGTGCTGCAGCGATGTGAACTGCGCCACTTTGTCCTGCATCAGATAGTCAATGCCGTAGAGCGCAACGCGACGGTAATCGCCGATGATACGACCACGGCCGTAGGCGTCAGGCAGGCCGGTCAGGACGCCTGATTTACGGCAGCGCAGAATATCGGGCGTATAGACATCAAATACCCCCTGGTTATGGGTTTTACGGTAATCCGTAAAGATTTTTTTCAGCGCCGGATCGAGTTCGCGACCGTAGACCTTACAAGAGCCTTCCACCATTTTGATGCCGCCAAAGGGAATAATGGCGCGTTTCAGCGGTGCTTCAGTCTGCAGCCCAACGATGGTTTCCAGAGATTTATCGATATAACCTGCGTCGTGCGAGGTAATGGTTGAAGCCAGATCGGTATCAAAGTCCACCGGTGCATGCGTGCGGTTTTCAATTTTGATCCCTTCCAGCACGCGGTTCCACAGTGCCGTTGTGGCGGGGGTGGCACCCGCGAGAAATGCTTCATCGCCTTCATACGGCGTATAGTTCAGCTGGATAAAGTCGCGTACGTTGACGCGGGTTTTCCACTCGCCGGCCTTAAATCCTTTCCAGGCTGCTGCCATTTTTTCATTCAGTTCGGACATGATATACCTGCCTTATGTAAGGAGACTTTCTTGCCGGACGCATCGCTGCCCCCGGCCGCAATCACGCTGCCGGCGCGGAGCCGCGCAGATAAATAACCCAGTAAGTCAATCCAACCAGCACACCACCGCCAATAATATTGCCGAGCGTAACCGGGATCAGATTGTTGAAAACGAAGTCGCTGAGATTGAGTGCCGGAAACTGAGCGGCAGTGGCGCCGGTGAGCTGCCAGAATTCCGGTGCGGCAAAATCGCGGATCAGGATGGCCATCGGGATCAGAAACATGTTGGCGATGCTGTGCTCGAAGCCGCTGCCAACAAACATCGCCACCGGCAGAATCATGGCAATCATCTTGTCAGTCAGGCTGCGGCCGGAATAGCTCATCCAGACGGCCAGGCAGACCAGCAGATTGGCCAGCGTACCCAGCGCAACGGCCTGTATAAAACTGTGATGCATCTTGTGATCGGCGGTTTGCAGCAGATTAAGACCCCAGGCACCCCCGGCAACCATATGCTCACCCGCCAGCCAGATCAGCATGACGAAAAAGAGCGCGCCGCACAGATTACCGATGTAGACATTGAGCCAGTGACGGGCCAGCTGCAGCCAGCTGATACGCCCGCTGGCTTTAGCCACGACGATGAGCACCGTTGAGGTAAAAAGATCGGCCCCGCATACCACTACCAGCATCAGACCCAGTGAAAAGCAGATGCCCCCGATCAGCCTGGCTATGCCCCAGGGCAGCGGCGCGCTGCCGGTGGTTGCAGTGATATAGAACACAAATGCGATTGAGATAAAGACGCCGGCGGTAATGGCAAGAAAAAAGGTTGTCAGGGGATGTTTAGTCGCTTTATAGACACCCGCTTCTTCAGCAACTTTAGCCATTGCCGCAGGCAGTAAAGCATTAAAGGGGTTGTCAGCTTTCACGCTTACGCTCTCCGTAACAGGTCTGAGGAGATGCTAACAAAGCGGGTGAGCAGCGGAATTGATATGGATCATCTTTGAGCGGAAGAGGAGAAGGAATGCAGCGTTAAAATCATTTAAACTAATGAATATATTATAAAAAAATAATTTTAAACTTTACATTATTATTTTAATCAGCATTTCATACGGTTAAAAAAACCGGTATGACCGCCTGGCCATACCGGTTTCAGATGAGTCATCAAACCACCTGGCGCAGCGGTTATGCAGCGGACCAGTAGCGACGTTTTGCCGCCTGCAGTTTTTCATAGGCGGCCAGCAGCGCCTGATGGGCAGGCAGCGCATGGAGATCTTCATCAATGGCCTGCAGACCATAAAACGGCGCTTCACCGCTCAGCGCAGCGGATGCGGCATCAACTGTCGCCTGACCATACATGCGGACAAACGCACGATGATACTGCACCGGTTCACGCTCGTCTTCCATAGCCAGCAGCAGCAGCGTCTGCAGACAGCGGTAGTAATTAGCACGCTCCGCGCTGAAAATAGACTGGTTGAACTCCATGGTCCACTCCGTCCAGATCAGCGCCTGATCGAGATCGCCTCCCGCCAGCGCCAGCATCGCTTTCAGCTCGCCAATACGCAGCGTGTACCAGCCATTATCTTTACCGGTGGCAAGGCCCAGCAGCTCACGCACGCGGGTAAAGTCGTCATGACCCTCTTCATCCAGCTGTTCAATGAGTGCCAGATACTCCTCAGGCTGCCACTCACTGGCCGGCAGCGCCAGCAGGGTTTCGCGCAGTGAAGCACCCATGTTGTTATTCGCCAGCAGCAGATCTTCAGCCGGATAGATATCAGACATGCCCGGTACGATAATGCGGCAGGCATACACGTCCAGATGTTCGTAATCTGCGATATAGACTTCTTTATCTTCCGCAGCGAAGATCGCCATCAGCGTAGCGAACTCCTCCTGGGTCGTGCCGGCAAAGCTCCAGTCCACAAATGGATAGTCTGCCTCATCTTTAAACATATCCCAGGAGATCAGACCGCTGGAATCGATAAAGTGCGTCTCCAGGTTGGCATGTTCAGCCACTTCTTCATCGTCAAAAGTCGGTGGCGTGAAGACATCGAGATCCTTGAGACCCCGACCCTGCAGAAGTTCGGTAACGGTACGCTCCAGCGCCACGCCAAAGTCAGGATGGGCACCAAATGAGGCGAAGCAGGTGCCATTGGCCGGATTGAACAGCACCACGCAGATAACCGGATAGTTGCCACCCAGAGAGGCGTCATAAGCGAAGATAGGAAAGCCTTCCGCTTCCAGGCGTCCGATAGCTTCAATGACATCAGGATAACGCTGCATCACCTCAGCCGGAATTTCCGGCAGGCTGATAGATTCAGCGATAATACGGTTTTTAATATGACGCTCAAAAACCTCAGACAGCCCCTGTACGCGCGCTTCATTAGCGGTATTGCCTGCGGACATGCCGTTGGAGACATAGAGGTTGCCGATAATGTTCATCGGGATATAAACAGTCTGCTGATCGGACTGGCGCGTAAACGGCAGGCCGCAAATGCCGCGCTCTGTATTACCGGACTGCAGATCGATTAAATCAGCGGCGCTCAGGCTGTCGTCCGGATCGTAGAACTTACGCAGGCGCGCATCAAGAATGCCTTCAGGCAGGCTTTCATCAGCCGGCAGAGGAAACCACTTCTCATTGGGATAGTGAACAAAATCGCCATTCGCGATGGATTTGCCCAGCCAGAAGTCTGCGAAAAAGTAGTTGGTTGAGAGACGCTCAAAATATTCACCCAGCGCGGAAGCCAGCGCCGCTTTTTTACTCGCGCCCTTGCCATTGGTAAAGCAGAGCGGGCAATCGCGATCGCGAATATGTACGGACCAGACGTGCGGAACCGGATTCAGCCATGAAGCCTCTTCAATATTAAAACCCAGATCCTGCAGCTTCTGCTGGAAACGGGCGATGGAGTCTTCCAGCGCAGCATCTTTTCCTGGAATAAACGTTTGCGTCATAGTGGCGCTCTCTCAAGTCGATAAGGTGGGCGTAAAGCGCGCAATAATACGGGTTTTACCGCAGTGGCGCTATCATCGCCGGCATTTTCTCTCTGCATGACGCCGGTACGGACAGCAGCGGGCCGCTGCCGCGCAGGCCTGGTGCAGCCCGCCTCACAATATCCCGCAGTGCGTTACATTTGTAATATAAGCTGCGGCGGAGCGGGCGCCAGAAATGTGATCGCGACCGGATAAATGATTGCAGCCGCCCGGAGGCAATGATAAAACCGGGGAGAGATTCATAACCGTTCAAGCTGAGAGTGGTGAGGGGACATGACGCAGGTTTACAATTTTAGCTCCGGCCCGGCAATGCTGCCGGTGGAAGTACTTCGTCGCGCAGAGCAGGAGCTGACCAACTGGCATGGTTTAGGCACGTCAGTGATGGAGATTAGCCACCGCAGTAAAGAGTTTATGGCCGTGGCGGAAGCGGCGGAACAGGATTTTCGCGATCTGCTTAAAATCCCGGCCAACTACAAAGTTTTATTCTGTCACGGTGGCGCCCGCGCGCAGTTTGCGGCTGTCCCGGGTAACCTGCTGGGTGAAGCGACCACTGCTGATTATATCGATGGCGGCTACTGGGCACACAGTGCAATTAAAGAAGCAGAAAAATATTGCACGCCAAACGCGATCGACATCAAAACCACGCTGGACGGCAAGCGCGCGCTGCTGCCGATGCGCGACTGGCAGCTGAGCGACAGTGCTGCTTACGTGCATTTCTGCCCTAACGAAACCATTGATGGTCTGGCGATTGATGAAGAGCCCGATTTTGGCGACAAAATTGTGGTTGCCGATCTCTCTTCTACCATTCTTTCCCGGCCGATCGACGTCAGCCGCTATGGCGTAATTTATGCCGGTGCGCAGAAAAATATTGGTCCGGCAGGACTGACGCTGGTGGTGGTACGTGAGGATCTACTGGGCAAAGCACAGCGCCATGTTCCTTCCATTCTTGACTACAGCGTGCTGGCAGAAAACGACTCAATGTTTAACACGCCGCCCACCTTCGCCTGGTATCTTTCTGGTCTGGTCTTTAAATGGCTGAAGGAGCAGGGCGGTATTGGTGAGATGGATAAGCTGAATCAGGCAAAGGCTGAACTGCTCTATGGCACCATTGATAACAGCAGTTTTTATCGTAATGAGGTTGCCAGCGCAAACCGCTCGCGTATGAATGTGCCGTTCCAGCTGGCGGATGCCTCACTTGATGCACTGTTCCTGGAAGAGTCGCTGAAAGCAGGCCTGCATGCGCTGAAGGGCCATCGTGTCGTAGGCGGTATGCGCGCGTCTATCTACAATGCCATGCCGCTGGAAGGCGTTAAGGCGCTGACTGAATTTATGACAGAGTTCGAGCGTCGCCACGGCTAATCTGTGTTTCACGCCAGCTTGTCTGGTATCAGGCCCCGTCACCAGACGGGGTTTCGTATTTTTGGAGATTTCGTTTCACATGCAGGACTCCCTCACTCTTCAACCGATTGCCCGCATCGACGGCACGGTCAACCTGCCGGGTTCAAAAAGCGTTTCAAACCGTGCACTGCTGCTGGCCGCGCTGGCTAACGGCACAACGCGTCTGACTAACCTGCTGGATAGCGATGATGTAAAGCACATGCTTACTGCGCTGCAGGCGCTGGGCGTCAGCTACACGCTTTCTCCTGACCGCACCGTATGCGAAGTCACAGGCAACGGTGGCGCCCTTCATGCGCAACAGCCGCTGGAGCTGTTTCTCGGCAACGCGGGTACCGCTATGCGTCCACTGGCTGCTGCACTCTGCCTGGGCGATCACGACGTGGTATTAACCGGTGAGCCGCGCATGAAAGAGCGTCCTATCGGTCACCTGGTCGATGCGCTACGTCAGGGCGGTGCCAGAATTGATTATCTGGAACAGAGTGATTACCCACCGCTGCGCCTGAACGGTGGATTCAGTGGTGGCGACGTCAGCGTAGACGGCAGCGTCTCCAGCCAGTTCCTGACTGCGCTGCTGATGACGGCACCGCTGGCGCAGCAGGATACCTGTATCACGATCAAAGGCGAGCTGGTCTCTAAACCGTATATTGATATCACGCTGCATCTGATGCGCTGCTTTGGCGTAGAGGTTGAAAACCAGAATTATCAGCGCTTTATTGTGAAAGGCCAGCAGCAGTACCAGTCACCGGGCGATTATCTGGTGGAAGGTGACGCCTCTTCAGCCTCCTATTTTCTCGCCGCAGCAGCCATTCGTGGCGGCACCGTTCGGGTTACCGGCATTGGCCGCAACAGCGTACAGGGCGATATTCGCTTTGCTGACGTGCTGGAAAGCATGGGTGCGGTTATCGAGTGGGGGGATGACTATATCGCCTGTACGCGTGGCGAACTGAACGCCATCGACATGGATATGAACCACATTCCGGATGCTGCGATGACTATCGCGACGACGGCGCTGTTTGCGCAGGGCACAACGCTGATGCGTAATATTTACAACTGGCGCGTGAAAGAAACCGATCGGCTGGCGGCGATGGCAACTGAGCTGCGTAAAGTGGGTGCAGAAGTCGAAGAGGGCCACGATTTTATCCGGATTACACCACCTGCGCAGCTCCGGCATGCGGATATCGGCACCTATAACGATCACCGTATGGCGATGTGCTTTTCGCTGGTCGCGCTGTCCGATACGCCGGTAACAATTCTCGATCCCGGCTGCACGGCCAAAACGTTTCCGGACTATTTCCAGCAGCTGGCAAAAGTCAGCCACGCCTCCTGATAGCCCGATCCGGCGCGCTGGCGCCGGATCGCTTTGTACTCCGCTGGTCTTTCTGCACAGAAATTCATCTGAAAAAGCGCAAACTGTCACCGCTGTCGGTGTGCGGGGGTAACTAACCGGCCGCAGGCAGCGTATACTACTGCGCAATTCAGATAGTCTAAGAGACTGTTAATAAGCAGGCTGTAACAGGAGAGAACAATGACGGTAATCGCCCCGGTAATTACTATCGATGGCCCAAGCGGCGCAGGCAAAGGGACATTATGCAAAGCGATGGCGGAGTCATTGCAGTGGCACCTGCTCGATTCTGGCGCGATCTACCGCGTGCTGGCGCTCGCCGCGCTGCATCACCAGGTAGATATTGAATCTGAAGAGGCGCTGGTACCTATTGCCGCTCATCTTGACGTGCGTTTTCTTTCGGCTGACGGCGAGATGCAGGTGGTGCTGGAAGGTGAGGACGTGACCAGCGCGATCCGCACGCAGGAGGTAAGCAACACCGCCTCACGCGTTGCAGCCTTTCCGCGCGTGCGCGAAGCGCTGCTGCGTCGCCAGCGCGCTTTCCGTGAAGAACCTGGCCTGATTGCCGACGGGCGTGATATGGGCACGGTGGTTTTCCCCGATGCGCCAGTGAAGATTTTCCTTGATGCCAGCCCGGAAGAACGTGCTCAGCGACGTATGCTGCAGTTGCAGAAAAGCGGCATTGATGTTAACTTTGAGCGCCTTTTATCCGAGATAAAGGAACGCGACGACCGCGATCGTAATCGCGCTATCGCCCCTTTAGTGCCTGCCGCTGATGCTCTGGTGCTGGATTCAACCAGCATGTCGATTGAGCAGGTGATTGAGCAGGCGCTTGATTACGCCCGGCAGAAACTGGGTGTATAATCTTTCGGTGACAGAATTGCTGTAACCCTGTACCACGGAACCGGTGCAGGGCATGTGAAACAACCCCATCCGACAGTGACGTCAGGTGGACGTTAAATTGAAGAATCCTAAGATTATCAATATGACTGAATCTTTTGCTCAACTCTTTGAAGAGTCCCTGAAAGAAATCGAAACCCGTCCGGGTTCCATTGTTCGTGGCGTTGTTGTCTCTATCGACAAAGACGTCGTGCTGGTTGATGCGGGTCTGAAATCTGAATCTGCAATTCCTGCAGAGCAGTTCAAGAACGCAGCTGGCGAACTGGAAATCCAGGTGGGCGACGAAGTTGACGTTGCTCTGGACGCAGTAGAAGACGGCTTCGGTGAAACCCTGCTGTCCCGTGAGAAAGCTAAACGTCATGAAGCTTGGATCACGCTGGAAAAAGCTTACGAAGACGCTGAAACTGTTACCGGTGTTATCAACGGCAAAGTTAAAGGTGGCTTCACAGTTGAGCTGAACGGTATTCGTGCGTTCCTGCCAGGTTCACTGGTTGACGTGCGTCCGGTTCGCGATACTCTGCATCTGGAAGGCAAAGAGCTTGAATTCAAAGTAATCAAGCTTGATCAGAAACGTAACAACGTCGTGGTTTCACGTCGTGCCGTTATCGAATCTGAAAACAGCGCTGAGCGCGATCAGCTGCTGGAAAACCTGCAGGAAGGCATGGAAGTCAAAGGTATCGTTAAGAACCTCACTGACTACGGCGCATTCGTTGACCTGGGCGGCGTTGACGGCCTGCTGCACATCACCGACATGGCATGGAAACGCGTTAAGCATCCAAGCGAAATTGTCAACGTGGGCGACGAAATCACTGTTAAAGTGCTGAAGTTCGACCGCGAGCGTACCCGCGTATCTCTGGGCCTGAAACAGCTGGGCGAAGATCCATGGGTTGCTATCGCTAAGCGCTATCCGGAAGGCACCCGCCTGACCGGTCGTGTAACCAACCTGACTGATTACGGCTGCTTCGTAGAAATCGAAGAGGGCGTTGAAGGTCTGGTACACGTTTCTGAAATGGACTGGACCAACAAGAACATTCACCCATCTAAAGTTGTTAACGTGGGCGATGTTGTTGAAGTTATGGTTCTGGACATCGACGAAGAGCGTCGTCGTATCTCCCTGGGTCTGAAGCAGTGCAAATCTAACCCATGGCAGCAGTTCGCAGAGACCCACAACAAAGGCGATCGCGTTGAAGGTAAAATCAAGTCAATCACTGACTTCGGTATCTTCATCGGCCTGGACGGTGGCATCGACGGTCTGGTTCACCTGTCTGACATCTCCTGGAACGCAACCGGCGAAGAAGCCGTACGCGAGTACAAGAAAGGCGACGAAATCGCTGCCGTTGTACTGCAGGTTGATGCAGAGCGCGAGCGCATCTCTCTGGGCGTGAAGCAGTTGGCTGAAGATCCATTCAACAACTACATCACCCTGAACAAGAAAGGCGCTATCGTGACGGGTAAAGTCACTGCAGTTGACGCGAAAGGTGCTACAGTAGAATTAGCTGATGGCGTAGAGGGTTACCTGCGCGCTTCTGAAGCTTCACTGGATCGCATCGAAGACGCGACTCAGGTTCTGAGCGTAGGCGACGACGTTGAAGCTAAATTCACTGGCGTTGACCGTAAGAACCGCGTTGTGAGCCTGTCTGTACGTGCAAAAGACCAGGCTGACGAGAAAGAAGCTATCAACACTGTTAACACCAAACAGGATGAGAGCAACTTCTCTAACGCAATGGCTGAAGCGTTCAAAGCGGCTAAAGGCGAGTAATCGACCCGAAGCACCGGACGATAGTCATATCGTCCGGTTTCGGTAAAAGCTGTCATACCTTTCCAAACAGGGATTAACCGGAGGATTCATGACCAAGTCAGAACTGATTGAAAGACTTGCTGGCCAGCATACTCATATTCCGGCGAAAGTCGTTGAGGATGCGGTCAAAGAGATGCTCGAGCACATGGCCACTACGCTGGCACAGGGTGAGCGCATCGAAATCCGGGGATTCGGCAGCTTTTCTTTGCACTACCGCGCACCGCGCACTGGTCGTAACCCGAAAACGGGTGACAAAGTGGAACTGGAAGGTAAATACGTTCCCCACTTTAAACCAGGCAAAGAACTGCGTGACCGTGCAAATATCTACGGCTAAGCCGTTACCGAACCATAAAGCGACACCTCCGGGTGTCGTTTTTTTTTGCTGCCACTCTGTGATTTGCGAGCGCGATCCCGCCGCGCTGTAATGCCTATCACTGCACCTGAAAAAGTACCGGCGCGCTGACGCAAATCCATATGACGTAAGCTTTTTTCTCTCACTGACTGCCGCACAATGGTGCTGTCTGACGGAGAGAAATATGCACATTACATGGACCACTGGCGCAGGTATCGCCATTCTTGCCACCCTGCCTCTGCTGCTGCTGCCGCAGATCCCATCCGGCATCACGCTGGCCGTACTGACTCTCATCGCTATTTTTTTACTGCATTGGTCGCATAAAGCTGCCGTGCTGGCAGGGATAGCGCTGCTGGTGGCGTGCTGGGCACAGGGTGAAGCGCGCAGCCTGCTGAATGCGATGGAGCTGCTCACCCGACGGCCGGTCGACGCCATGGTCAGCGTCAGCGCGGTCGACACCCGGCAAAACCTGCTGCTGGTCAGGCTTATCCGCGTTGACGGGCGGCTGCAGTTTCCGCCGCTGTTTGTACAAATCAGTAATGTAAATAACACAGAAAACTGGTGCGCAGGGCAGCGCTGGCACATGCGGCTGCGGCTGCGGGCAGTACATGGTCGCCTGAATGAAGGCGGATACGATCTGCAGCGCGTGCGGGTTGCAAATCATATGCCGCTGCAGGGGCGTATCATGCATCAGCAGCAGATGTCAGAACGCTGCAGCCTGCGGGCAACCCTGGTGGCTCGCTATCAGGCCGCGCTCGCGGAGCTTAAGCAGCCGGCAATTCTGCAGGCGCTGGCTTTTGGCGATCGATCGCAGATGCTGGCGCCGCTGCGACAGCTTCTGCGCGATACCGGCACCGCGCACCTGATGGCCATTTCCGGAATGCACATTGCGCTGGCGGCCACTGGTGGCTGGCTGCTGGCGCGTGCGATACAGTTTGCGTTACCTGCCCGCTATATCAGCTGGCGATTTCCGCTGATCGTCAGCTGGCTGACCGCTGCTCTCTACTGCTGGATCGCCGGCAGCCATGCGCCCGCGCAGCGGGCCATGCTCGCGCTGACGCTCTGGAGCGCTATACGCGCAGCGGGCTGGCAGCTCAGCGCCTGGCAAATCTGGCTGCTGTGCGTGGGCACACTGCTTCTGTTTGATCCGCTGGCGGTCCTGTCGGAGAGCTTCTGGCTCTCGGCCCTGGCGGTAGCGATGCTGATTATCTGGTTCAGCTGGTTTGCCCTGCCATATCCTTATCGTACGCAACGTCGCTGGCTGCCGCTGCAGCTACTGCACCTGCAGCTCGGCATGATGATTCTGATGGCGCCGCTGCAGATCTTTCTGTTTCAGGGCATCAGCCTGACTGCGCTGCTGGCCAACCTGCTGGCCGTGCCGGTTATCTCATTTATTACGGTGCCGCTGCTGCTGCTGGCGCTGCTGGTGCCACTGCAACAGGCGGCACAGCCGCTGTGGTGGTTAGCCGATCGTTCAGTGGACTATCTGGTGCAGGCGCTCCAGTGGCTGCCCGCCGGCTGGCTGAGCCTGCATCAGACGCTGCCCGCTGTCATAGTGGTCTGGGGCGGATTGCTGTTGTGGCGCAGCGGGCTGATTGCCCGTACGTCGGTCCGTTTCGCCAGCCTGCTGCTGGCACTGCTGCTGGGGCGCACTGACGCGCAGCAGAGCGACTGGCAAATCGATTTTCTCGATATTGGTCATGGTCTGGCGGTTGCGATCACGCAGGGAAGGGAGGTGGTACTGTATGACACCGGGCCGGCGTGGCAGCAGGGCGATGCCGGCGAGCGCACGATTTTGCCCTGGCTGAACTACACCGGACGCACGCTGCAGGGCGTCATACTGAGTCACCGGCATCTCGATCACCGTGGCGGGCTGAACGCGCTGCTACGTGCCCGCCCGGCGCCGGCGATCCGCAGCGCGCTGGGAGAACCCGGCCATCTGCCTTGTGTGCGTGGCCAGCAGTGGCAGTGGGGGCGGCTGCGTTTTACCGCCCTGTGGCCGCCAGCACTGCCGGTAGCGGGGCACAATAATGATTCGTGCGTGGTGCGGGTGGATGATGGCCAGGTCAGTTTGCTGCTGACTGGCGATCTGGAGCAGGCGGGGGAACGCAAACTGGCAGCGCTGGAAAAGGGTCAGTTGCAGGCTACACTGCTTCAGGTGCCGCACCACGGCAGCCGGACCTCCTCTACGCCCCTGTTTCTCCGGCATATAGCGGGCGAAGCGGCGGTGGCTTCTGTGGCGCGCTATAACGCCTGGCGTATGCCCGCCCGCTCAGTGGTAAAGCGTTACCAGGAGCAGGGCTATCGCTGGGCAGATACCGCACGCTCGGGGCAGGTTCGCATTCGTGTCAGCCAGGGCCGCTGGCAGATGCAGGGGCTGCGCGAGCAAATAAAGCCGCGCTGGTATCATCAGTGGTTTGGCGTAAAAGATGATTCCAGGTAGAATGAGCGGCTATTTCAAACAGCGTGAATAAATAATGCATCAAGACAAAGATCTCTCAACCTGGCAGACATTCCGCCGGCTCTGGCCAATGATTGCGCCGCACAAGGCTGGCCTTATCGTCTCCGCCGTGGCACTGGTGCTGAATGCGGCAGGCGACACCCTAATGCTCTCCCTGTTGAAACCTTTACTGGATGATGGTTTCGGTAAAGCGGACAAATCTGTTCTGCTGTGGATGCCGCTGGCTGTCATGGGCCTGATGCTGATACGTGGCGTCACCAGCTATATCTCCAGCTACTGCATCTCTTGGGTGTCAGGTAATGTGGTGATGAACATGCGTCGTCGTCTGTTCGGACACATGATGGGAATGCCGGTGGCGTTCTTTGATCAGCAGTCTACCGGCACGCTACTGTCGCGTATTACCTATGACTCAGAACAGGTGGCCTCCTCCTCATCCAGTGCTCTGGTAACCGTGGTGCGCGAGGGCGCCTCGATCATCGGCCTGTTTATCATGATGTTCTACTACAGCTGGCAGCTCTCACTGATTTTGATCCTGCTGGCACCGCTGGTCTCGTTCGCTATCCGCACCGTTTCAAAGCGCTTCCGCAACATCAGCCGAAACATGCAGAACACCATGGGACAGGTCACCACCAGCGCAGAACAGATGCTGAAAGGGCACAAAGAAGTGCTGATTTTTGGCGGTCAGGAAGTGGAAGCGGAACGTTTCTCTCAGGTCAGCAATAAAATGCGTCAGCAGGGGATGAAACTGGTTTCTGCCTCTTCCATCTCCGATCCGGTGATCCAGCTTATCGCTTCACTGGCGCTGGCGTTTGTACTCTATGCCGCCAGCTTCCCCAGCGTGATGGAAACGCTGACCGCCGGTACCATTACCGTGGTCTTCTCTTCCATGATTGCCCTGATGCGTCCGCTGAAATCGCTGACTAACGTTAACGCCCAGTTTCAGCGCGGTATGGCAGCCTGCCAGACGCTGTTCTCCATCCTCGACAGTGAGCAGGAAGTGGATAACGGCACGCGCACGGTTGAACGGGCTAAAGGCGACGTTGAGTTTCGCAACGTGACCTTTACCTATCCGGGGCGTGAGATCCCGGCGCTGCGCGATATTAACCTGACGCTGCCGGCGGGTAAAACGGTTGCACTGGTCGGCCGCTCCGGCTCGGGCAAATCGACCATGGCCAGCCTGCTGACGCGCTTTTATGATATCGATTCCGGCGAAATTCTGCTGGATGGGCACGATCTGCGTGAATATACCCTGCGCTCATTGCGTAATCAGGTAGCGCTGGTATCGCAGAATGTGCATCTGTTTAATGACACCATCGCCAATAACATCGCTTATGCGCGTAACGGTGACTATAGCCGGGCACAGATTGAACAGGCCGCCACCATGGCGCACGCTATGGATTTCATTAACAAAATGGATAAAGGCCTGGATACGGTTATCGGTGAAAACGGCGTACTGCTCTCCGGTGGTCAGCGCCAGCGTATTGCGATTGCGCGCGCGCTGCTGCGCGACTGCCCGATTCTGATTCTGGATGAGGCGACATCTGCGCTGGATACGGAGTCAGAACGCGCCATTCAGTCGGCGCTGGATGAGCTGCAGAAAAACCGGACCTCGCTGGTGATCGCACACCGTCTCTCTACCATTGAAAAAGCAGATGAGATTGTTGTGGTCGAGGATGGCCGTATTGTTGAACGCGGTACGCATGAACTGCTGCTGGCGGAGAAAGGGGCTTATGCACAGCTGCATAAGTTACAGTTCGGTCAATGATTGAACGCATCTGGAGCGGGCGCTCGCCGCTGTGGCTGCTGCTGTGGCCGCTTAGCCTGCTGTATGGTGCTATCACCTGGCTGATTCGCCTGAGCTATCAGCGTGGCTGGCAGCAGAGCTGGCGGGCACCGTGTCCGGTGGTGGTGGTCGGTAACCTGACGGCAGGCGGCAACGGTAAGACGCCGGTGGTGATCTGGCTGACAGAAGCGCTGCAGGCGCGCGGGCTGCGTCCGGGCGTGGTGTCACGCGGCTACGGGGGGAAAGCGGCACACTATCCGCTGCTGGTGACCGGGGAAACCTCAACGGCCGAGGCAGGGGATGAACCCGTGCTGATTGCACAACGCACCGGCGTACCGGTTGCCGTGGCGCCCCGGCGCCGTCAGGCTATCGAAGCGCTGCTGGCGGCGCATTCGCTGGACATCATCATCACGGATGATGGACTGCAGCACTATGCATTGCAGCGCGATCGCGAAATTGTGGTGGTGGATGGCGTGCGCCGCTTTGGCAACGGCTGGTGGTTACCCGCCGGGCCTATGCGGGAGCGTGCGCACCGGCTGCAGCAGGTGGATGCAGTGATCGTTAATGGTGGCAATGCCACCAGTCCGGAAATTGCCATGACGCTGCAGCCGGGTCGGGCGGTTAACCTGCTATCGGGCGAAACCGCTGCGCTCAGTGCGCTGCCAGATATTGTGGCGATGGCCGGTATTGGCCATCCGCCGCGCTTTTTCACCACGCTGCAGCAGCAGGGCATTAAAACGGTAGCGGAAATCGCGTTTGCCGATCATCACGCTTACAGCGAGCCGGAGCTTGCCGGCCTGACGCTGAGCGGACAATGTCTGCTGATGACGGAGAAAGATGCGGTGAAGTGCCGTAAGTTTGCGCGCGACAACTGGTGGTATCTGCCGGTAGAGGCGCAGCTTTCCGGTGCGGCAGTGGCACCGCTGCTCGACGATATCACCCGGCTGGCCCGCGGCGCGTAATAGAGTCTGGCAACCGCTATGGTATGCTGACTAACTGACCCCGATCCTGAAAGGAGAAAAGTATGGATCACCGTTTACTTGAGATTGTGGCCTGTCCGGTTTGTAACGGAAAACTCTACTTCAACAAGGCGCAGCAGGAGCTTATCTGCAAACCTGACGGACTGGCATTCCCGGTGCGGGATGGCATTCCGGTGCTGCTGGAAACCGAGGCGCGAACGCTGACGGCTGAAGAGATCCATCCATGAGTTTTGTTGCTATCATTCCGGCGCGCTACGCTTCGACGCGTCTGCCGGGTAAACCGCTGGTCGATATCCACGGTAAGCCCATGGTCGTGCACGTCATGGAGCGTGCGCGGGAGTCGGGAGCCGATCGCGTAATCGTCGCAACCGATCACCCCGAAGTCGCTGCAGCAGTAACTGCGGCCGGCGGTGAAGTCTGTATGACGCGGGCCGATCATCAGTCCGGCACCGAGCGGCTGGCTGAAGTCATTGAAGCCTGCAACTTTGACGATGACACTATCATTGTCAACGTGCAGGGCGATGAGCCGATGATCCCGGCCGGTATCGTGCGTCAGGTGGCGGACAATCTCGCCGCGGCAGAGGCTGGCATGGCCACGCTGGCGGTGCCGATCGCTGATGCCGATGAGGCGTTTAATCCGAACGCGGTTAAAGTGGTAACCGACCGGCAGGGCTACGCGCTCTATTTCTCGCGGGCCACCATTCCCTGGGATCGCGAGCGCTATGCGCAGTCGCGCGAGCAGGCGGGAGATACGCTGCTGAGGCATATCGGTATTTATGCCTACCGCGCCGGCTTTATTCGCCGCTATGTCGCCTGGCAACCCTGCGCGCTGGAGCAGATTGAGCTACTGGAGCAGCTGCGCGTGCTCTGGTATGGCGAAAAAATTCATGTGGCAGTTGCCACAACTATCCCGAGCGTGGGCGTGGATACACCAGAAGATCTGGCGCGCGTACGCGCGGCGATGCAGCGTTAACTCTCTCTGTCAGGCCAGCAGGCGCAACGCCGCTGGCTCTGTCTGACACTTTCTGTTTCTGACATCAGGGCGCAGCGTCGTCACGGCTGCCCGACTGACCGCGCAGATGCTGCCAGATCTGTCCCAGCGTCTCATAGATAGCCCGTTCACTGTGGCTCAGCCAGAGTGGCGAGGGCAGCGCACGCTCCCAGCCGTTAAGCGGCGAGACG
The DNA here is from genome assembly GCF_003057675.2 of Pantoea sp. RIT413. Lineage (NCBI taxonomy): Bacteria > Pseudomonadati > Pseudomonadota > Gammaproteobacteria > Enterobacterales > Erwiniaceae > Pantoea > Pantoea sp. RIT413. Next base: position 728,428 of record NZ_QBJB02000001.1, on the reverse strand, counting down.
ATCGCCATCTGATTGGCGGGCGCGGGGATCGGTGCCAGTCCGGCGTGGTGAAAAAAAGCCATCGCACGCGGCAGATGATTGGCGGAGGTGACCAGCAGAAATGCGCTATTGCCCGTCATCTGTTTTACCGCCTGCGCCTCTTCAGCGGTATCTTTCGGCGAATCAAGCGTAATGATGGCGCTATGCGGTACGCCGAGGCTCATCGCGACGTCAGCGGCAACCGCGGCGTTGCTGCGCGGATTCTGGCCTGCCGCCGCACCGGTAAAAATCATTTTGGCCTGCGGGTTGCGTCGCCACTGCCTTACGCCCTCCGTCACGCGCGGCAGGCTGTTACCAATCAGGTTAGAGCCGGGCGCCCAGTCCGGGTTCCAGGTATAACCGCCGCCCAGCACCACAATCCAGGCCACCGGCGTTGTACCGTTCCACGTCGGGTAGCGGTTTTCCAGCGGCAGCAGCAGGCGGTCGGCCACCGGCTGCAGGCTCAGCAGCAGCAGCAGCAGCCAGCTGACGGAGAGTAAAACTTTGGCGCTTTTTTGCCAGCGCGTCAGCCAGAGCAGCAAAAGTCCGGCTGCCATCAGCAGTAACAGCAGCGGCAAAGGCAGAAGCAAGCCGCCAATGACTTTTTTTAAGGCAAATAACATCCTTTTTTACTCCTTTTGTCTGAAAAAACAGCAGCCAGACAGTTACTGCAGCGTGAAAGGTTCATTCCTGGTGAGCCTGTGACAAAATAGCACAAGTTAACTGCCGCAAACCGGAGCGCACACCATGCAGGATCGTAATTTCGACGATCTGGCGGATAAATTCTCGCAAAACATTTACGGCACCCGCAAAGGGCTGGTGCGTCAGGCCATTCTGTGGGATGAGCTGGAGGCGCTGCTGCCGTCACTGCCTGCCGGACCGCTCTCTGTGCTGGATGCTGGCGGCGGCGTGGGGCAAATCTCCAGCGGACTCGCTGCCCGCGGGCATCAGGTCACGCTCTGCGATCTCTCCGGTGAAATGCTGAAACTGGCGGCGGACCACGCACGGGAAACCGGCGTCAGCCACAATATGCAGTTCCGGCAAGTCAGCGCTCAGCAGGTAGGCGAGCATTTGGATACGCCAGTCGATCTGGTATTGTTTCACGCGGTACTGGAGTGGGTGGCCGATCCGCTGGCCGTGCTGCAGGCGCTGTGGCAGACGCTGAAACCAGGCGGTGTGCTGTCGCTGATGTTTTACAACGCGCACGGGCTGACGTTTCGCACGCTTACGCTGGGTAATTTCGGCTACCTGCGCGCCAATATGACCAAACGCAAAAAGCGTACCCTGTCGCCCGATTTTCCGCGCGAACCGCAGGACGTCTATCAGTGGCTGACGCAGTGCGGTTTTGTGATTGAGCAGCGCACCGGTGTTCGCGTGTTCAGTGATTACATGAAACCGCAGCCCGGTGCAGGTAAGAGCGTGGAAGAGATTATTGAAATGGAGCGGCGCTACTGTCGTCAGGAGCCCTTTTTAAGCTTAGGGCGTTATATCCATGTGACGGCGCGCAAACCCAGGTAAAAGGATCAACTATGAGCGATTTTTCCCAGACGGTGCCAGAACTGGTGGCCTGGGCACGCAAAAACGATTTCTCGCTTGCGCTGCCGGTAGAACGTCTGGCCTTTTTGCTGGCCATCGCTACCCTTAACGGTGAGCGCATGGACGGTGAAATGAGTGAAGGTGAGCTGACCGACGCCTTTCGTCACGTCAGCAAAGCGTTTGAACAGACGCATGAAACCGTACAGGTGCGTGCGAACAATGCGATTAACGACCTGGTACGGCAGCGACTGCTTAACCGGTTTACCAGCGAGGTGTCTGAAGGGCACGCTATCTACCGCCTGACGCCGCTGGGAATTGGCATCACCGACTACTATATCCGCCAGCGCGAATTCTCCACGCTGCGCCTCTCAATGCAGCTCTCAATTGTGGGTCAGGAGCTGAAGCGCGCTGCTGACGCCGCTGAAGAAGATGGCGATGAGTTTCACTGGCACCGCAACGTATTTGCTCCGCTGAAATATTCGGTTGCTGAGATTTTTGACAGCATCGATATGACGCAGCGCCTGATGGATGAGCAGCAGCAGACGGTAAAAAATGATATCGCCGCGCTGCTCAACAAAGACTGGCGCGCCGCGATCTCCAGCTGTGAACTGCTGCTCTCTGAGACCTCCGGCACGCTGCGTGAACTGCAGGATACGCTGGAAGCGGCGGGGGATAAGCTGCAGGCTAACCTGCTGCGCATTCAGGATGCCACGCTGAGCAGTCCCGATCTCGGTTTCGTCGACAAACTGGTTTATGACCTGCAGAACAAACTCGATCGCATTATCAGCTGGGGCCAGCAGGCGATTGATCTGTGGATCGGCTATGACCGTCATGTACACAAGTTTATCCGTACCGCGATTGATATGGATAAGAACCGGGTCTTTGCACAGCGGCTGCGTCAGTCGGTACAGAACTATTTTGATCAGCCGTGGATGCTGACTTACGCCAGCGCTGACCGTTTGCTCGATATGCGCGATGAAGAGATGACGCTGCGTAACGATGAGGTCATGGGCGAGCTTCCGCCGGAAATGGAGTATGAAGAGTTTAACGAGATCCGCGAGCAGCTGGCCGCCATGATTGAAGAGGCGCTGGCTGTGTATCGTCGCGAGCAAAAACCGCTGCACCTTGCCACCGTCATGCGCGAATACCTGGCGCAATATCCGCGCGCGCGCCATTTCGATCTGGCGCGTATCGTGATCGATCAGGCGGTGCGGCTGGGCGTTGCTGAAGCAGATTTAGCCGGTTTGCCAGCAGAATGGCAGACCATTAATGATTACGGAGCCAAGGTGCAGGCGCATGTCATCGACAAATATTGAACAAGTGATGCCGGTTAAACTGGCACTGGCGCTGGCCAATCCCCTTTTTCCGGCGCTCGACAGTCAGCTGCGCGCGGGCCGGCATATCGGTATTGAAGAGCTGGATAATCACGCTTTTCTGATGGACTACCAAACCTATCTTGAAGAGTTTTATGCCCGCTATAACGTGGAGCTGATCCGCGCACCAGAAGGCTTTTTCTACCTGCGGCCGCGCTCAACCACGCTGATCCCACGCTCGGTGCTCTCTGAGCTGGATATGATGGTAGGCAAAATTCTCTGCTACCTCTATCTGAGCCCGGAGCGTCTGGCAAACGAGGGTATTTTTACCCAGCAGGAGCTCTATGATGAGCTGCTGTCGCTGGCGGATGAACACAAGCTGCTTAAGCTGGTCAATCAGCGCTCAACCGGTTCCGATCTCGATCGCACCCGCCTGCAGGAGAAGATGCGCGCCTCACTGAGCCGTCTGCGCCGCCTGGGAATGGTGTGGTTTATGGGTAACGACAGCAGCAAATTTCGCATTATGGAATCAGTCTTTCGCTTTGGTGCTGACGTGCGCAGCGGCGACGATCCGCGTGAAGCGCAGCTGCGCCTGATCCGCGTGGGTGAAGCGATGACACCCGAAGAGGCTGCCGTTTCTGCCACAGCCGATGAGGCGGAGCAGGAGAGTGAACATTCAGAGAGCGGTGATGCGACTGATAACGCGGAGGAGAAGCAGGTATGATTGAACGCGGTAAGTTTCGTTCGCTGACACTGATCAACTGGAATGGCTTTTTTGCCCGCACCTTTGATCTCGATGAACTGGTCACCACGCTTTCAGGCGGTAACGGTGCCGGTAAATCCACCACCATGGCCGCTTTTGTTACGGCGATGATCCCCGATTTAACCCTGCTGCACTTCCGTAATACAACGGAAGCAGGCGCCACGTCAGGCTCCCGCGACAAGGGTCTTCACGGTAAACTGCGCGCTGGCGTCTGCTATTCAGTGCTGGATGTCGTCAACTCACGCCATCAGCGCGTTGTAGTCGGGGTGCGTCTGCAGCAGGTGGCCGGGCGCGATAAGAAAGTGGATATCAAACCCTTCAGTATTCATGGCCTGCCCGCAGATGCGCTGCCCACGGACATGCTGACCGAGATCCTTAACAGCCGTCAGGCGCGTGTACTGCCGCTGACAGAGGTTAAAGATCGCGTTGAAGCACAGCAAGGCGTGCAGTTCCGCCAGTACAGCTCCATTACTGACTATCACGCCATGCTGTTTGAACTCGGCGTGGTGCCGCGTCGCCTGCGTTCAGCCAGCGATCGTAGTAAATTCTACCGGCTGATTGAGGCGTCGCTCTACGGCGGTATTTCCAGCGCCATCACCCGTTCGCTGCGCGACTATCTGCTGCCGGAAAACGGCGGCGTGCGTAAAGCGTTTCAGGATATGGAAGCGGCACTGCGTGAGAACCGCATGACGCTGGAAGCGATTCGCGTGACGCAGTCCGATCGCGATCTGTTCAAGCATCTGATCTCTGAGGCGACCAGCTACGTCTCCGCTGATTATATGCGTCATGCAAACGAACGGCGGGTACATCTGGACGCGGCGCTGCAGCTGCGCAATGAGCTGTTCAGCAGCCGCAACCAGCTGGTGTCGGAGCAGTATCGTCACGTGGAAATGGCGCGTGAGCTGGCTGAGCACAGCGCCGCTGAAAGCGATCTGGAGATCGATTATCAGGCGGCCAGCGATCATCTTAATCTGGTGCAGACCGCAATGCGCCAGCAGGAGAAAATCGCGCGTTATGATGCCGATCTCGAAGAGCTGAGCTACCGGCTGGAAGAGCAGAATGAGGTCGTAGCTGAAGCGCGTGAGATCCAGGAAGAGAATGAGGCGCGCGCCGAAGCCGCTGAAATTGAAGTGGATGAGCTGAAAAGTCAGCTGGCCGATTTCCAGCAGGCGCTGGATGTTCAGCAGACGCGCTCTATTCAGTATCAGCAGGCGCTGCAGGCGCTGGAGAAAGCCCGTACGCGCTGCCAGCTGCCGGATCTGACGATTGATAACGCCGCTGACTGGCTGGAGACGTTCCAGGCACGCGACGAAGAGGCGACCGGCCAGCTGCTGCGGCTGGAGCAGAAACTGAGCATGGCGGAAGCCGCACACAGCCAGTTTGAGCAGGCGCTGGCGCTGGTGACCAGCATTGCCGGTGAGGTCAGCCGTCAGGACGCCTGGCAGGTGGGCCGCCAGCTGCTGCGCGACGCCGCGAATCAGCGTCACTATGCCGATCAGCTGGCGTCACTGCGGCTGCGTCTTAACGAATCAGAAGGTCGCCTGCGCGAGCAGCATGAGGCTGAACGCCTGCTGGCAGAGTTCTGTAAACGTCAGGGCCAGCACTATGAAGCAGACGCGCTGGAAGGGCTGCAGCGCGAGCTGGAAGCGCAGATTGAGCAGCTCAGCGCCACCGTTGCCGATGCCGGTGAACAGCGCATGCAGATGCGTCAGGAGCTGGAACAGCTGCGCGAACGTATCGCAACGCTGACGTCACGCGCACCGCACTGGCTGGCCGCTCAGGAGATCCTGACGCAGCTGAGCGAACAGACCGGTGAGCAGCTGAGCAGCAGTCAGCAGGTGACCGCCTTTATGCAGCTGCTGCTGGAGCGCGAGCGTGAAACCACCGTAGAGCGAGATGAAATTGCGGCGCGTAAACGCGACGTTGAGCAGCAGATTGAACGCCTCAGCCAGCCAGGCGGCGCAGAAGATGCGCGCCTCACGCAGCTGGCAGAACGCTTTGGCGGCGTGCTGCTCTCCGAAATTTATGACGATGTCACGCTGGATGATGCACCCTATTTTTCCGCGCTCTATGGGCCTTCCCGCCACGCCATTGTGGTGCCGGATCTGTCTCTGATACGCGAACAGCTTGAAGGGCTGGAAGAGTGCCCGGAAGATCTCTATCTGATTGAGGGCGATCCGCAATCCTTTGATGACAGCGTCTTCAGCGTAGATGAGCTGGATAAAGCTGTCGTGGTCAAAGTCGCCGAGCGTCAGTGGCGCTATTCGCGTTTTCCTAAGGTGCCGCTGTTTGGCCGCGCCGCACGTGAAAATCAGCTTGAGCTGCTGGGCATCGAACGCGACAGGCTGGCAGAACGCTACGCGACGCTCTCATTTGACGTACAGAAAACGCAGCGTCTGCATCAGTCTTTCAGCCGCTTTATCGGCAGCCATCTGGCGGTGGCGTTTGATGAGGATCCGGAAGCGCAAATCCGTCAGCTTAACGGCCGGCGCAGTGAGCTGGAGCGCGGGCTGGCGCAGCATGAGAGTAATAATCAGCAGCAGCGTGCGCAGTTTGAACAGGCGCGCGACGGCGTCGCTCAGCTTAACCGCCTGCTGCCGCGCGTAAATCTGCTGCTGGATGACACCCTGCCGGATCGCTGCGAAGAGATCCGTGAGCGGGTGGAAGAGGCGCAGGAGGCGGCGCGCTTCCTGCACCAGCACGGCAGCAAACTCAGCAAGCTGGAGTCGCTGGTGGCGGTGCTGCAGAACGATCCGCAGCAGCACGATCAGCTGCAGCGCGACTATCAGCAGGCGCAGGCGCAGCAGCTCAGCGCGCGCCAGCAGGCGTTTGCGCTGACGGAAGTGGTGCAGCGCCGCGCCCACTTCAGCTATGCCGATTCAGCCGGAATGCTGACCGGCAACAGCGATCTCTCTGATAAGCTGCGGCAGCGCCTGGAGCAGGCTGAAGGCGAGCGCAGCCGCGCTCGCGAACGCCTGCGTGAACATCAGGCGCAGCTGACGCAGTACTCGCAGGTGCTGGCCTCGCTGCGCAGTTCGCACGATGCCAAACGCGACATGCTGAAAGAGCTGCAGCAGGAGATGCAGGATATCGGCGTTCACGCCGATGCCAGCGCGGAAGAGCGGGCGCGTATCCGGCGCGATGAACTCTATACCGCGCTCAGCCATAACCGGGCGCGGCGTAACCAGCTGGAGAAACAGCTGACGTTCTGCGAAGCAGAAATGGACAGCCTGCAGAAAAAGCTGCGTAAGCTGGAGCGCGATTATCGCATCCTGCGTGAGCAGGTGGTCAGTGCCAAGGCGGGCTGGTGCTCCGTACTGCGTCTGGTGAAAGACAACGGCGTGGAACGACGGCTGCACCGGCGCGAGCTGGCCTATATGAGCGGTGACGAGCTGCGCTCAATGTCCGATAAAGCCCTGGGCGCGCTGCGCCTTGCGGTGGCGGATAATGAGCATCTGCGTGATGTTCTGCGCATGTCGGAAGATCCCAAGCGCCCGGAGCGTAAAATTCAGTTCTTTATCGCCGTTTATCAGCATCTGCGCGAGCGTATCCGTCAGGATATTATCCGCACTGACGATCCGGTCGAGGCGATTGAGCAGATGGAGATTGAGCTGAACCGTCTGACTGAAGAGCTGACGGCGCGTGAGCAGACGCTGGCGATCAGCTCACGCAGTGCGGCCAATATTATTCGCAAGACTATTCAGCGCGAACAGAACCGCATCCGGCAGCTGAACCAGGGGCTGCAGACGGTGAGTTTTGGTCAGGTGAAGAGCGTACGGCTTAACGTCAACGTGCGTGAGACACACGCCACGCTGCTGGATACGCTCTCCGAAGAGCACGAACAGCATCAGGATCTCTTTACCAGTAACCGGCTGACATTCTCGGAAGCGCTGGCCAAACTTTATCAGCGTCTTAACCCGCAGATTGATATGGGCCAGCGTACGCCGCAGACCATCGGTGAGGAGCTGCTGGATTACCGCAACTATCTGGAAATGGAAGTTGAAGTAAATCGCGGCTCCGACGGCTGGCTGCGCGCGGAAAGCGGGGCGCTCTCAACCGGCGAGGCGATTGGTACCGGGATGTCAATTCTGGTGATGGTGGTGCAGAGCTGGGAAGAGGAGTCGCGTCGTCTGCGCGGCAAAGATATCTCACCGTGCCGTCTGCTGTTCCTTGATGAAGCGGCGCGTCTGGATGCCCGCTCAATCGCGACGCTGTTTGAACTCTGCGAGCGTCTGGAGATGCAGCTGGTGATCGCCGCGCCGGAAAATATCAGTCCGGAAAAAGGCACCACTTATAAACTGGTTCGTAAAGTATTTAACAATACGGAGCATGTGCACGTGGTGGGCCTGCGTGGTTTTTCCGCCGATCCGGCACCGGTAAAAACGGCGCAAAGCGAGCAGGGGCTGGAAACGCAAAATAGCTAAGCGCCTGTCTGGTTAAACCGCGCAACCAGCGTTAATCTGTAAACGGCATTGGCCCTGAGAGGCGAATGCCGTTTTTTCTTTATATACTCATCATGAAAGTCAGGTTGTACGCAGCGCACAGGGCAGGCTGCGTCTCAGGTAACAGGGGGCAGGGATGTTGCTGAGTAAAACGTTCAGATTTAATCGCGTGGCGCTGGTGTTCAGTATGGTACTGGCAGGCGCGCCGCTGGCCGCAGCACAGACCGCCAGCATGACAGCCAGCGGGCACGGCACGACCTCGGTGGCGGCCAGCCAGCAGCAGATCCTGCAGGCGTTCAGCGCCAGCGATCGCCCTTTTTACCTGCCGGGCCTGGCGGGTCTCTATGCAGCCCGCGGGATGGCGCCGCTCTGGCAGGACCGCGATGCGGTACAGGCGTTTCAGCAGCAGCTGGCTGAGGTAGCCCTTTCAGGCGTGCAGCCGCAGTTCAGCCGCTGGGTTGAGCGACTGACCGATCCCGATATTAAAGGTTTTGCGCGTGACGTGGTGCTGAGCGATGCCATGCTGGGTTATCTGCAGTTTGTGGCGGGCGTACCGGCGCAGGGCGAAACCTGGCTTTACAGTAACGTGCCCTACCGGCTTACCATGCCGTCGCTGTCAGCGATCAATCAGTGGCAAAACGCGGTCAACGCTGGCGGCAGCCGCGCGTTTGTGCTCTCACTGCAGCCGCAGCATCCGCAGTATCAGCCGATGCATGCGGCGCTGAAAACGCTGCTGACGGATAATCGTCCCTGGCCGCAGCTGCGTGACAAAGCGACGCTGCGTCCGGGGCAGGTCAGCGATGATGTGCCGGCGCTGCGGGAAATTCTTCAGCGCACCGGTATGCTGACCGCCTCTGAACACGCCACTACGCCTGCACCGGATGAAGATGCGGTGCCGGCGGGTGCCGTGCCGGTTGCTGAAAGCCAGCCGGTGGCAGTAAGTCCTTCCGCCACCAGCGTCACCAATCTCCCGGCCCCGACGCCGCAGCCGGCAGGAAATATACTGGCCGGATCGCCTTCTGCAGCCGGCAATATCTATGACACTGCGCTGGTTGAGGGCGTGAAGCGCTTTCAGCACTGGCAGGGGCTGGCGGATGACGGCGCAATTGGCCCGCGCACCCGCGAGTGGCTGAATGTCTCACCGCAGATGCGCGCCTCACTGCTGGCGCTGAACATTCAGCGTCTGCGGCTGCTGCCGGATGATATGCATAACGGGATAATGGTGAATATTCCCAACTATTCGCTGACCTACTATAACAACGGCAGCACGGTGCTCTCATCGCGGGTTATTGTCGGACGGCCCGATCGCAAAACGCCGCTGATGCGCAGCGCGCTCAACAACGTGGTGCTCAATCCGCCGTGGAACGTGCCAACCACGCTGGTGCGTCAGGATATTGTGCCGAAGGTGAAACAGGATCCTGGTTATCTCTACCGGCACGGCTATACGCTGCTGTCAGGCTGGAGCGCTGACGCTGAAGTGATCGACCCGACGATGATCAACTGGCAGATGGTTTCTGCTGCCAGCTTCCCGTATCGCATCCGTCAGGCACCGGGCGCCACCAATTCACTGGGACGTTATAAGTTTAATATGCCCAGTTCAGACGCCATCTATCTGCACGATACGCCAAACCACGGCCTGTTTCAGCGCGATATTCGCGCACTCAGCTCCGGCTGCGTACGCGTAAATAAAGCCTCCGATCTGGCTAACCTGCTGCTGCAGGATGCTGGCTGGAACGACAGCCGTATTTCCAGCACGCTGAAGCAGGGTGACACGCGCTATGTGCCGATTCGGCATCGTATCCCGGTCAATCTGTACTATCTGACCGCCTGGGTCAGCGATGACGGGCAGGCGCAATATCGTACAGATATTTACAATTATGATAATACGGCGCGCTCCGGCAGCCAGGTGCTGGCCCGGGCAGGACAGCTCCTGCTGTAGCGTGCTGATTTTCGCCAGATTGTTGATAAGCGAAACGCCCCTGAAATCCGGCCAGAAATTTGCTTCTGGTCGGGTTTTGCACATTCTGAGACAGATTCCGGGTTGACTGATATCCATGCTGCCGTTACTGTGCGGCCTTGTGTACTTTTTACACATTCAATGTGTTTTATTCAGGTAACCTCGTTTCATGGCTAATATCGATTCTCAGCGCCGCCGCTTACTGCTGCTTGGCGGCGCAGCAGCAGGCCTCTCCCTGCTCCCCGGCTCAGCGCTGGCCTCTGTGTCGACCTCACGTCCGCGTATTCTGACGCTCAACAACATGCATACCGGTGAAACCCTCAAAACCGAGTTTTTCAACGGTAAAAGCTACGATCGCGACGAACTGGCGCGTCTTAATCACTTTTTCCGCGACTACCGCGCAAATAAAGTGAAAAGTATCGATCCCCATCTGTTTGATCAGCTCTACCGCCTGCAGGCGCTGCTGGATACCCGTAAACCGGTACAGCTCATCTCAGGTTATCGTACGCTGTCGACCAACAACATGCTGCGCGAATCGGGCCCTGGCGTGGCGAAGCATAGCTACCACACCAAAGGCCAGGCGATGGATTTCCATATTGAGGGCATTGCCCTGAGTAACGTGCGTAAAGCGGCGTTATCTATGCGCGCGGGTGGTGTAGGATATTATCCACGCAGCAACTTCGTACACATAGATACCGGGCCTGCAAGGCACTGGTCCTGACGCCGGCAGCGCTGCGTGTGCCGGTCATGGAGCGTTATGAATTATCACATTATTCCGGTTACCGCCTTTTCGCAAAACTGTTCAGCTATCTGGGATGAAGATACGGGCATTGCAGCCCTGGTCGATCCTGGCGGCGATGCGGAAACCATCAAAGCGGCGCTGGCGGAGCGCGGCCTGAAGCCGTCGCAGATTTTGCTGACGCACGGCCACCTCGACCATGCCGGCGCGGCGGCTGAGCTGGCGGCCCATTTCCAGATACCGGTGACCGGCCCGCATCAGCTGGACAAAGTCTGGCTCGATAATCTGCCCACGCAGAGCCGGATGTTTGGGCTGCCGGAGTGTGCACCGCTGACGCCGGATCGCTGGCTGGAAGAGGGTGATGTGGTAGAGCTGGGCAACGTGGCGCTGGAGGTGCTGCACTGTCCGGGTCATACCCCGGGGCACATTGTCTTTTTCGATCGCGCCGGAAAGCTGCTTATCTCAGGAGACGTGATCTTTAGCGGCGGCGTCGGGCGCACCGACTTCCCGCAGGGCAGCCACAGCGATCTGATCAACGCCATCAAAACCAAACTGCTGCCGCTGGGCGACGACATTGCGTTTGTACCCGGGCACGGGCCGGTATCCACGCTGGGACGTGAGCGTCTGACTAATCCTTTCCTGCAGTAGCCATAAAAAAAGCGGCGGGTGATAGCCTCACCCGCCGCCTGTTCACGCATTTCGCTTAGAGTACTGCGACTATCGCTTCACACAGCGCCGACATATTATCCGGCGTCATGCCTGCCACGTTAACGCGACCTGAGTTTACCGCGTACACGCCGAATTCATCACGCAGACGCACGACCTGATCTTTGGTCAGGCCGCTGAATGAGAACATGCCGTTCTGTTTGATGATGAAGCTGAAATCCTGGCGCGCGCCTTTTTCTGCCAGCGTGTTCACAAACAGCTGACGCATACGCTGAATACGCTGACGCATATCGGTCAGCTCCTGTACCCAGATAGTCCGCAGCGCCTCATTGCTGAGGATAGTGGCGACAACGGCAGCGCCGTGCGACGGCGGATTGGAGTAGTTGGCACGGATGCTGTATTTCACCTGGCTGAACGCGGTTTTAGCCGCGTCGCTGCTGGCCGCTACCAGCGTCAGGGCGCCGACGCGCTCGTTATAGAGACCAAAGTTCTTAGAGTAGGAGCTGGCAACCAGCAGCTCCTGGTGGGCTGCGGCAAAAATGCGCAGGCCTTCAGCATCTTCGTCCAGACCGCGTGCAAAACCCTGATAGGCGAAGTCAAACAGCGGCAGCCAGCCCTTTTCCTGTGACAGCGTTGCGAGCTGTTGCCACTGCTCGCGCGTCGGGTCGATGCCGGTCGGGTTATGGCAGCAGCCGTGGAACAGCACCACGTCGCCCGCCTGCGCCTGCTGCAGCGCTGCCAGCATGCCGTCGAAATCGAGCGTGTGGTTTGCGGCGTCGTAGTACTGATATTCACACACCTCGAGGCCGGCAGCGTTAAACACGTTTTTATGGTTTGGCCAGCTTGGATTGCTTACCCAGACGCGTTTAACGCTGGTCTGCGTGGCGAGAAAATCCGCCGCCACGCGCAGGGCACCGGTGCCGCCTGGCGTCTGCGCCGTGCAGGCGCGGCCTGCGGCGATAAGCGGGCTGTCGTTGCCAAACAGCAGCGCCTGAGTGCAGCGGGCAAAATCGGGCAGGCCGTCAATGCTCAGATAGTTTTTGGTCGTCTCATTTTCCAGCAGATACTGCTCAGCTTTTTTCACGCTGGTCAGCACCGGCGTTTTTCCGGTTTCATCTTTGTATACGCCAATGCCCAGATTAATTTTATGCGGACGGTCATCAGCGCGAAACAGATCGGCCAGCCCCAGAATAGGGTCGGCAGGTGCGGCAGAGATAGATTCAAACATGAGTCAGTTCCGTTTGGGTGAACTTTAGCGAAATGAGCTATCAGGTTAACGTCAGACGCGGGGCTTGCCAACCGCCCATCTCAAAAAGAATTGTGCCGGTGGCGGATATAAGCACTGCTAATTGCGAGGTGGATCACTGAAAAGAAAAACGGAGCCATCAGGCTCCGTTTTACGTGGTTAAACCGTGCTGATCCGCAGGATCAGAACTGGTAAACCAGGCCTACGCCAACGGTGTCATCAGTAGTGATGCCAGCTGCGCGGGTAAAGTCATTTTCATCCATCAGGTTGATTTGGTAGTCAACATAGGTAGACATGTTTTTGTTGAAGTAGTAGTAAGTACCCACTGAAACGTACTTATACAGGTCCTGATCGCCCCAGGTCTCGATGTCCTTGCCTTTAGACTGGACGTAAGCCAGGGAAGGACGCAGACCGAAGTCGAACTGGTACTGAGCAACGGCTTCAAACTTCTGCTCTTTGTTTACTGCGCCTGCACGATCAAGGTCGCCAGCTGGAGTAGCAACAGAAGTACTGATCCAGGTTGAGTTACGGCTCTCACCGTACATCGCAGCCAGGTACACGTTGTTCGCGTCATATTTCAGCGCGGTTGACCAGGCGTCAGCTTTCTCGCTGCCGTTACCGTAGAAGTTAGCCTGCTGGCCGTTGGTACGGTCAGAAGAGGTATACGCAGCAGAGATGCCTACGCCGATCTCAGAGGTATAGGTTAAAGAAGTACCCCAGCCGTCGCCGTTCGCATTACTAATATCACGTCCGGTATCAGCTTCGTCGTTTTTACCCTGATACTGAGCAGCGAACGCCAGGCCATCAACCAGGCCAAAGAAGTTGCTGTTGCGGTAGGTCGCCAGACCGTTAGAACGACCCAGCATAAAGTTGTCAGAACGGCCAGAGTCGCCGCCGAATACTGGCAGAACGTCGGTCCACGCCAGTGGATCGTAGCCTACACCGTAGTTACGACCGTAGTCGAATGAGCCGTAGTCGCCAAATTTCAGACCGGCAAAGCCCAGACGGGTTTTGGAACCTGAGGTACCCTGAGATTCAGCAACGTTTGCCTGGATGTTGTATTCCCACTGGCCGTAGCCGGTCAGCTGGTCGGTAATCTGCGTTTCACCCTTGAAACCAAAGCGCACATAAGAGGCGTCGCCATCGTTGCCAGCGTCGTCAGAGAATGTGTGGCGTGCGTCAACTTTTCCGTAGAGGTCCAGTTTGTTGCCATCTTTGTTATAGATTTCTGCTGCATTTGCTGCACCGGCAGCTAACAGAGCAGGGATAACCACTGCAAGAATGTTGCGCTTCATCATTATTTATTACCCTCATTGGAGTTATCTGGACACCTGCCACTGCCGTCAGGAAAACTTTACAGGAACCCTGAAAGAAGTTTGGTGTCTCATATGTCTGCACGCATCTTTTCACTCCGCAGTTGCTATTTCTAGCCCGAAAATGATTCAAATCTCCTAATTGAGTATCAAAAAGAAAAATTGTGTGACAATTTGTAATAATTACGGAACTTTGTGAGATATCTCAAGATTTACAAAAATAAAAAAAGGCCGGCAGTGCCGACCTCGGTATATATATGAATTTCTTATATTTAATTGCAGAAATCAGAAATTCGCGTTGCGCGGGGTACGCGGGAAGGGGATAACGTCCCTTACATTTTGTACGCCGGTGACATAGGCGATCAAACGTTCAAACCCTAAACCAAAGCCGGCGTGCGGTACGGTGCCGTAACGACGCAGGTCGCGATACCACCAGTAATCCTCTTTATTCAGCCCCATCTCTGCCAGACGGGCATCCAGCACATCCAGCCGCTCTTCACGCTGCGATCCACCAATGATTTCACCAATGCCCGGTGCCAGTACGTCCATTGCCGCTACGGTTTTACCGTCATCATTCATACGCATGTAGAACGCTTTAATATCTTTCGGGTAGTTCTTCACCACCACCGGCGCCTTGAAGTGTTTTTCGGCCAGATAGCGCTCATGTTCAGAAGAGAGATCCACACCCCATGCAACCGGGTTTTCAAAGCTCTGGCCGCTCTTCAGCAATATGTCAACTGCGTCGGTATAGTCTACCTGTGCAAAATCGGTGGTAACAAAACGCTCAAGGCGCGCAACGGCATCTTTATCCACGCGCTCGGCGAAGAACGCCATGTCATCGGCACGTTCATTCAGTACAGCTTTGAAGACATATTTCAGCATCGCTTCAGCCAGCGCTGCGGCGTCATCCAGCGTGGCAAACGCCACTTCCGGCTCCAGCATCCAGAATTCCGCCAGGTGACGGCTGGTGTTGGAGTTTTCCGCACGGAACGTTGGGCCAAAGGTGTAGACTTTTGACAACGCACAGGCATACGTTTCAGCATTCAGCTGGCCTGATACGGTCAGGAACGCCTCTTTACCGAAGAAATCTTTGTCATAATCCACTTTACCCTGCGGATCGCGCGGCAGGTTTTCCATATCCAGCGTCGATACGCGGAACATTTCGCCTGCGCCTTCCGTATCTGATGCGGTGATCAGCGGCGTGGAAACCCAGAAATAGCCGTTCTCATGGAAAAAGCGATGCAGCGCCTGCGCCAGGGTATGACGCACGCGCGCGACGGCGCCAACCAGGTTAGTACGCGGGCGCAGGTGAGCCACTTCGCGCAGATACTCGATGCTGTGACGTTTGGCAGCCATCGGGTAAGTGTCAGGATCGTCAACCCAGCCGGTCACTTCAACACGGGTGGCCTGCAGCTCAAATGCCTGGCCCTGGCCCGGTGATTCCACCACGGTGCCGGTGACAATGACCGAGCAGCCGGTGGTCAGACGCAGCACTTCATCCTGATAATTATTCAGAGAATTATTGACGACAGCCTGAACGGGATTAAAGCAGGAGCCGTCATAAACGGCGATAAAGGAAAGACCGGCTTTGGAATCTCTTCGGGTACGCACCCAGCCGCGTACGGTGACTTCACTGTCAACCGCGACCCGGCCGTGCAGTACATCCGCTACAGGCACTACGCTCATAAAAATCTCTCTATATATAGATGAAATAACGGGTGTCCCGTCGCATCTCGCTATCGTCACAGGTGACGTACGGTGCTGACAGAAACAGCCAATTCTCCCACGTTCAGGGGTGTTGCTATGTTACTTGCGAGCCATCAGGAAACAAGCAAAATTGCGGGAAGTGAGTGATTTTAATGGCGGCGGGCAGGGGAGTGAACCCTGCCCGGGGCAGGTCAGCTGGCGCGTTTAACCAGCGGCAGGTCAAATGCTTTGCGCAGCGCACGCACAAAGGCTTTATCCTGACAAATCGTTTTACCCGGACTGTCAGAGAGTTTAGCGACCGGTTTGCCATTGCAGCTGACCAGTTTAATCACGATGTTAAGCGGCGTTACGCCCGGAATGTCGCAGGTCAGGCGCGTGCCAATACCAAACACCACGTTGGCACGCTGACCAAAGTGACGATAGAGCGCCAGCGCTTTATCCAGGTTGAGATTGTCAGAGAACACCAGCGTTTTGCTGCGCGGATCGATACCGAGCCGCTCATAGTGCGCAACGGCTTTCTCGCCCCACTCAACCGGATCGCCGGAGTCGTGGCGCAGTCCCTGATAGCGATGGGCAAAGCCGGGACCAAAATCGCGCAAAAAGGCGTCCATGGTGATGCAGTCCGTGAGCGCAATGCCCAGCTGGTTATCATACTCATCCAGCCACGACTGCAGCGCCGCGCGCTGGCTGTTGGCCAGCACCGGGCTGATCTGCTGATGCGCCTGAAACCACTCATGGGCCTGGGTGCCAACCGGCGTCAGCTGCAGACGACGCGCCAGATCGTAATTACTGGTGCCCACCAGCCATGGAAACTCCGCTTTCAGCGTACTGACAATCGCTTCCTGCACCTCCTGTGAATAGCGGCGGCGCGTGCCGAAATCCATCAGCTGAAAGCGTGACATATCGAGATCGGCAACCTGCGTCTGAAAGGCTGAAAGTTTTTGCTGCAGATGCGCGACCGCCTGCTCTGCGGCGATCTGCGGCGTGCGGTGGCGATGTACCACTTCACTGATCAGCGCCAGCAGCGGCACTTCCCACAGAATGACCTCACGCCACGGGCCGCGGATCTGGATGCGCAGCTGGCCCCGCTCGTCCCGTACCTCAACCTGCGCCGGATTGAAGCGAAAGGCGCGTAGCCAGGTCAGATAGTCGTGCTGGAAAAAAGGCAGGTTACTGAGCCAGGCAAACTCATCGTCGCTCAGGGTCAGATCTTGCAGAGTATCAATTTGCGCGCGAATCTCGCTGGCATACCGGCCAAGCTGTTCATCGCTGCGACAGCGAAATTCTGCGGTAACCGGGACATCGTAGTAACGATGATATACGGCCTGCTGCATATGAAGCTTGTACGCATCGGTATCAAGCAGCGTGGTCAAAATCGGGGAAGCGTGTCCAGTCATGGTGCGTTTCAGCATCCTCTTCCGCGGAGCAGAGCCCGGTGTTTAACAAAATCCTAAAGACGCAGGAGTATAAAACAGTAATCTCTGCGATCACACCACATTTGCAGGTGGCGGGTCGAGGGGCAATTGTGCCATTGTTACTGAATTGTAGCCTTTTCTGCGCCAGCGCGCATTGCGCATGGCAACTCGCCGTCAGGCCGCTTAGACTTTGAGATATTTGCGCCACCGCAACAGGATGGCCTCAACATAACAACGATGCGAGAAGGATATATGACGCAACAGCCGCACATTAAATATCGCCACGACTACCGGGCGCCTGATTACACCATTACGGATATCGACCTGACGTTTGATCTGGATGCAACAGAAACACGCGTAACGGCCATCAGCCAGGTGAAACGTCTCGGCGCAGCAGACGCCGATCTGCATCTTGATGGTGAAGCGTTAACGCTGGTTGAGCTGACGGTAGATGGCGCGCCCTGGCCGCACTATCGCGAAGAGGCGGGGGCGCTGATCCTCAGTCAGCTGCCTGACAACTTCACGCTGCGCATTGTAAACCTGATCCATCCGGCTAAAAACAGCGCGCTGGAAGGGCTGTATCAGTCGGGCGAGGCGCTCTGCACTCAGTGTGAGGCGGAGGGTTTCCGGCACATCACCTGGTACCTGGATCGTCCTGACGTTCTGGCGCGCTTTACCACCACGCTCCGGGCCGACCCGGTGCGCTACCCGTATCTGCTCTCCAACGGTAACAAGCTAAAGAGCGGCGAGCTGGACGACGGGCGTCACTGGGTGACGTGGCAGGATCCGTTCCCGAAACCCTGCTATCTGTTTGCGCTGGTGGCAGGTGATTTTGATGTGCTGCGCGACAGTTTTACCACCCGTTCAGGGCGCGACGTCGCGCTGGAGATCTTTGTTGACCGCGGTAATCTCGATCGTGCCGACTGGGCAATGACCTCGCTGAAAGCCAGCATGAAGTGGGATGAAGAGCGTTTTGGTCTCGAATATGACCTCGATATCTTTATGATTGTCGCCGTGGATTTCTTCAATATGGGCGCGATGGAGAACAAAGGCCTCAACGTCTTTAACTCCAAATATGTGCTGGCAAAAGCGGAAACCGCGACGGATAAAGATTATCTCGGCATCGAGGCGGTGATCGGCCATGAATATTTCCATAACTGGACCGGTAACCGCGTCACCTGTCGCGACTGGTTCCAGCTCAGCCTGAAAGAGGGTCTGACGGTATTCCGCGATCAGGAGTTCAGCTCCGATCTCGGCTCCCGCGCGGTGAATCGTATTGATAACGTGCGGGTGATGCGCGGTGCGCAGTTTGCCGAAGATGCCAGCCCGATGGCGCACCCGATCCGGCCGGATCAGGTTATAGAGATGAATAACTTCTATACCCTGACGGTGTATGAGAAGGGATCGGAAGTGATCCGCATGATGCACACGCTGCTGGGTGAAGAGAAGTTTCAGCAGGGCATGCAGTGCTACTTTGAACGTCACGACGGCAGTGCGGCAACCTGCGACGATTTTGTCCAGGCGATGGAAGATGCCTCTGGCGTCGATTTAACCCAGTTCCGTCGCTGGTACAGCCAGTCAGGCACGCCGGTCGTGAGCGTGCGCGATGACTATAATCCGGAGCTGGAGCAGTATACCCTGCACGTGACCCAGCATACGCCGCCAACCGCAGATGGTCAGGAGAAGCTGCCGCTGCACATTCCGCTGGATATCGAACTCTACGATAACGAAGGCAAAGTGATCCCGCTGCAGCATAACGGCCAGCCGGTACATCACGTGCTGAACGTGACGCAGGCGTTCCAGACGTTTGTCTTTGATAACGTCTATTTTCAGCCGGTGCCGTCACTGCTGCGTGAATTCTCTGCACCGGTAAAACTCGATTATAAGTGGAGCGACGCACAGCTCACCTTCCTGATGCGTCACGCGAGCAATGAGTTTTCCCGCTGGGATGCGGCGCAGAGTCTGCTCGCAACCTATATTCGTCTCAACGTCGCGCGCTACCAGCAGGGCCAGCCGCTGTCGCTGCCTCTGCACGTTGCTGACGCTTTCCGGGCGGTGCTGCTGGATGAGCAGGGCGATCCGGCGCTGATGGCGCTGATCCTGACCCTGCCATCAGAAAATGAGATAGCAGAGCTGTTCGATATCATCGATCCACAGGCGATTGCCGCCGTACGCCATGCGCTGATGCGCACGCTGGCAAACGAGCTGAACGACGAGTGCTATGCGCTCTATCTGGCCAGCCAGAGCAGCGAATATCGCGTTGATCATGCGGAAATTGGCCGGCGCGCGCTGAAGAATGTCTGCCTGAGCTATCTGGCTCTGGGGGATACGACGCAGGCCGATCGTCTGGTTCAGGCGCAGTATGCGCACGCCACGAATATGACTGATGCGCTGGCGGCGCTCTCGGCAGCGGTGATGGCACAGCTGCCGTGCCGCGACGCGCTGCTGGCCGCCTGGGATGAGCGCTGGCATCAGGACGGTCTGGTCATGGATAAATGGTTTATGCTGCAGGCGACCAGCCCGGCGCCAGAAGTGTTACGCAACGTGCGTGCGCTGCTGAACCATCGCTCCTTCACCATGGGTAACCCTAACCGCATCCGGGCGCTGATTGGCGCATTCGCGGCGGGTAACCCGGCGGCGTTTCACGCGCAGGATGGCAGCGGTTATCAGTTCCTGGTTGAAATGCTGACCGATCTCAACACGCGTAACCCGCAGGTGGCCGCACGCATGATTGAACCCCTAATCCGCCTGAAGCGCTATGATGCAGGACGTCAGGCGTTAATGCGCCAGGCACTGCAGCAGCTAAAGGGGCTGGATAATCTTTCCGGCGATCTCTATGAGAAAATCACCAAAGCGCTGAACGCGTAATCCTCCGCAGCCGCAACCGTCACCGGTTGCGGCTGCCCTTTTGCGGCCATGCGGCCACTACAGTATGGCGTGCCAAACCTTCTCATAAATCACCACTTTGGCCGCTAATCCGGCAGGGTGCGTTACGCTAATTTATATGTTATGTTATAACATCAATAAAACGAGGCGTGAGTATATTAAGATGAAAGTAGCGTACTGGACACTATTTCTGGGGCTGGCCTGCAGTTCAGCAGCGTTTGCACACGGCGGTCATTCGCACGGTGCTCCACTGAGTGAAAAAGAGGTGCGTGCGGCCAGCGGCATCTTTGCCGATGGCGATGTGAAAGATCGGCCGCTTTCCGACTGGGAAGGGGTATGGCAGTCCGTTTATCCCTATGCCAGAGATGGCTCACTGGATCCGGTATTTCAAAAAAAAGCGGCAGCCGATAAAACGCGCTCGTTCAGCGACATTAAACACTACTATCTCACCGGCTATGCCAGCGATATCACTGACATCGGCATTGAAAACGACGTGATGGAATTTACCGAAAAAGGCGCGGTCAGCAGCTGTAAATATGCCTATAAAGGTTACAAGGTGCTCAACTACGTTTCCGGTAAAAGAGGGGTACGTTATCTGTTTGAATGCACTGATAAAGCCAGTAAAGCGCCGCACTTTGTACAGTTCAGCGATCACATTATCAGCCCGCGTAAGTCATCCCACTTCCACATTTTTACGGGTAATGTCTCGCAGGCTGCGCTGTTTGATGAACTGGAAAACTGGCCCACGTTCTTCCCTTACCAGCTGAGTAAAGCGCAGGTGGTGGATGACCTGCTGCATCACTGATGCACAGCCCGCTGGCGGACAGACCCGCCAGCGGGCAGGGCAGTTAACGCTGCCGGGCAAAGCGCAGCGGCTGCTCAGCGGCGCTGCGCGTCATCACCCGATCCAGTACGCTCGCTTCCAGCTCCGCCAGCCGCGCCGAGCCTTTGCGGCGCGGACGCGGCAAATCGATCGACAGGTCGAGCCCGATTTTACCCTCTTCAATCAGTAACACCCGATCGGCCAGCGCCACCGCCTCGCTGACATCATGCGTCACCAGCAGTACCGTAAAATTGTGCTGCTGCCAGAGTGATTCGATCAGCCCCTGCATCTCAATGCGGGTTAAGGCATCCAGCGCGCCCAGCGGTTCATCGAGCAGCAGTAAGCCAGGACGGTGGATCAGCGCCCGCGCCAGCGCCACGCGCTGCTTCTGTCCACCTGAGAGGGCAGCAGGCCACTCATTTGCGCGATCGGCAAGCCCCACGGCCTCCAGTGCCTCCAGCGCGGCGCTGCGCCATTCGCGGCCGCGTAAGCCGAGTCCGACGTTATCGATCACTTTTTTCCACGGCAGCAGACGCGCATCCTGGAACATCAGTCGCGTATCGTCGCGCGCCGCGGCCAGCGGCGCGTTGCCTGCCAGCAGCTCACCCTGACTGGCGACTTCCAGTCCGGCCAGCAGCCGCAGCAGGGTGCTTTTACCGCAGCCGCTGCGCCCGACCACGGCAACAAACTGCCCGGCCGGAATATGCAGGCTGACCTGGTCAAGAATAGTACGATTGCCATAGTGCTTAGAGAGGTTACTGATGGCGACCGGCGTGCCGCTGATCAGGCGCGCCGGGTTCTGTACGGCATTGCTCATGCGTTGCTCTCCTTCAGTTGCCAGGCCGGGTGCCAGCGCAGCCAGATACGCTCCAGCAGCTGCGCCGCCACGTCTGCCAGTTTGCCCAGCAGGGCATAAAGAATAATGGCCACCACGACCACGTCAGTTTGCAAAAATTCGCGCGCGTTCATCGCCAGATAGCCGATACCGGAGTTGGCCGAGATGGTTTCAGCTACAATCAGCGTCAGCCACATCAGACCCAGCGCAAAGCGCACCCCGACCATGATGCCGGGCAGGGCGCCAGGCAGGATAACCTGCGCAAACAGCGACCAGCCGGAGAGGCCATAGCTGCGCGCCATCTCTATCAGCCCGCGATCGATATTGCGGATCCCGTGATAGGTATTGAGGTAGATCGGAAACAGCGTACCGAGTGCGACCAGGAAAATTTTGGCCGATTCATCAATGCCAAACCAGAGGATCACCAGCGGGATCAGCGCCAGATGCGGCACGTTGCGCAGCATCTGTAGCGAGGTATCCAGCAGACGCTCACCGGTGCGCGATGTACCGGTGATGAGTCCGAGCGCCAGCCCGATCGTGCCGCCGATAGCAAAACCGATTAGTGCGCGCCAGCTGCTGATGGCCAGGTGCTGCCACAGTTCACCGCTGGCGGTCAGCTGCCAGAAGGCGGTCACAATTTTCTCCGGCGCCGGTAAAATACGCGTGGAGAGCCAGCCCTGCGACGAAGCGAGCTGCCATATCGCCACTATTCCCACCGGCAGCAGCCAGGGCAGCAGCGCATTGCGCAGCGTTTTTATCTGCTCAGACATGGTGACTCCTTAGCTTTGCGCAACTTTCTGTGGCGTAAAATCATTGGCCACAGCTTCGCCATGCGCCTGCACGACGCGCGGTTTTGGCACTTCCGGCACGGCCAGGTCAAGATGGGGAAACAGCAGCTCGCCGACGCGGTACGCTTCTTCCAGATGCGGATAGCCAGAAAGGATAAAGGTCTCAATGCCCAGCGCCTGATATTCGCGCATGCGTTCTGCGACAGTTGGCCCGTCGCCGACCAGCGCAGTACCGGCTCCGCCGCGTACCAGGCCAACCCCAGCCCAGAGGTTCGGACTGATCTCCAGCTTATCGCGCTGGCCGCCGTGCAGGGCAGCCATCCGCTGCTGTCCGACCGAATCCGTGCGCGCAAACGCCGCCTGTGCTTTGGCAATTGTGGCATCATCCAGATGTGAAATAAGCCGATCCGCGGCCTGCCACGCCTCCTCATTCGTTTCGCGCACAATCACGTGCAGACGAATACCGAAGCGCACCGTGCGCCCCTGCGCTGCGGCCTTGGCGCGCACTTGCTCAATCTTCTCTTTAACCAGCGCGGGCGGCTCTCCCCAGGTGAGATAGACGTCAACCTGTTCAGCAGCCAGATCCTGCGCGGCATCAGAAGAGCCACCGAACCAGAGTGGCGGACGCGGCTGCTGTACTGAACGGAACATCAGGCGCGCACCGCGCACTTTGACGTGTTTGCCCTCATAGTCCACCGTTTCGCCTTCAGAAACACGTCGCCAGATGCGGGTAAATTCCGCCGATTCTGCATAGCGCTCGCGATGGTCGAGAAAGACGCCATCGCCCGCCAGCTCTTCCGGATCGCCACCGGTAACCAGATTAAACAGCGCACGACCGTTAGAGAGGCGATCCAGCGTTGCCGCCTGACGCGCTGCCTGGGTCGGTGAGATCACGCCAGGACGCAGTGCCACCAGAAAGCGCAGGCGCTGCGTTACCGGAATCAGTGAGGCAGCGACCAGCCAGGCATCTTCGCAGGAGCGGCCGGTCGGGATCAGCACGCCGCCAAAGCCCAGCCGGTCAGCGGCCTGTGCTATCTGCTGCAGATAACCGTGATCCACCGGACGGGCGCCTTCGGCGGTTCCCAGATAGTGACCATCGCCGTGCGTGGGAAGAAACCAGAAAACAGATATGCTCATTGTGTTGTTCCTTATTAATGGGCCGTCCGGGGTTGCCAGATGCGGTCAGCGATGGTGAGTTTTACCGGCAACAGATGGCTGGCGTAAAACAGATCGGCAGTGTGCTGCTGCGCGGCGGCGGTGCGTGCACTGACGGGGGTAATCGTGGTGGGCGGACGATGGTCGAGATAGCTCGCCAGGACCGGTTTTGGCAGGCCCATCGCCTGCGCCAGCAGGTCGATACTCTGCGTTCGCTGGCTCTGCGTCAGCGCATCCGCCTCGCTGAAGGTGGCCAGCACCTGGCTGAGGGTGTCGGGACTGGCTTCAGCAAACTGTCGGGTCGCCAGATAGAAAGAGCCGGTCAGGTTCAGCGTGCTGCCGTCAGTGAGGACGCGCACGTTGCCCTGCTGCAGAGCGGCTGAGTAATAAGGATCCCAGATCGCCCAGGCGTCAACGTTACCCTGCTGAAACGCCGCGCGGGCATCGGCTGGCGTCAGATAGACCGGCTGAATATCAGCGAAACTCAGGCCCGCCTGCTGCAGCGCGCGCAGCAGCAGATTGTGCGAGCTGGAGCCTTTCTGAAAAGCAACTTTGCGGCCTTTCAGATCGGCCACGCTGCGGATGGGGCTGTTCTGCGGTACCAGGATCACTTCTGCTTTAGGTTTCGCGGGTTCCGATCCGACATAAAGCAGATCGGCCCCGGCGGCCTGCGCAAAGAGCGGAGGAATATCCCCGGTGCTGCCTAAATCGATACTGCCGATGTTAAGCGCTTCCAGCATTTGCGGGCCGGCAGGAAACTCAATCCACTTAATTGCCATCGCCGGAAAACGCTGCTCCAGCAGCCGGTGCGATTTTGCCAGCACCATGCTGACCGAGCCTTTCTGGTAGCCGATACGGATCTGAGAAGGCGCGTCCGCTGCGCTGGCCGTCAGGGTAAACAGGGCAGCCAGCGCCGGGAGCAGCAGAGCCGTTATAAGTCGTTTCACGATAGTCTCTCCTCAGACAGCCCGGGCAAAAGGCAGATGACGGCGCTGCAGCGCAAGCCAGAAGTTCTCCAGCGCATCATCAATACGGGAAGTGAGATCGCTGGCAAATTCCGGCTGGCGGTCGTAATGCGTAATCTGCAGATCCTGCGCAAATACTCCCTGTAACACCTCCTGCGCTTTCAGCGCGCTCAGTACCGGTTTAAGCCCGTAATCAAGCGCCAGCATATGTGCCACGCTGCCGCCACTTGCCAGCGGCAGTACGACTTTTTCTTCCAGCGCCCGCTCCGGCAGCAGATCCAGGACAGTTTTTAGCGCACCTGCAAATGACGCTTTATAGACAGGAGTAGAAATAATGACGCCGGTCGCGCTGGCGATGTCAGCTTTAAACGCATTCAGGGCAGGGGAGTCGAAACGGGCATGGATCAAATCTTCCGGCGGAAAATTGTGAATATTCCACGCAATAACTTCGGCGCCCCGGGCTTCCAGCTGGCGCTGGCAAAGCGTCAGCAGCGCCGTCGAACGTGAAGGGAAACGGGGGCTGCCCGCCAGCGTTAGGATCCGCATACCTGCTCCTTATAACAAAAAGTTATCGATAATGTTTAATTGAGAACTGATTGTCTTAATCCTGCCAGAGCGCCGGAAAAGGGGTAAATGATTTATCCGGCAATCAAAAGCTTTAAAACGGCAAACGGATCCTGCTGCCGATCTGCTGCCTGCGAAACGCTACTGCCTGCGTTGCCAGCCGGGCCCACAGAGCAGCGGCGGATAAAATGGCCCGATCTCTGTTTTTTATTGATGAATTTAAGAAAAAGCTGCGGCGTGAATGCCAGGTGGTTTTTAAGAATTACTCCTGTGGGCGCTGTCACATTTTTGTGTCACGCTTGAAGACATTGAGAAAAATACCCAGACCCCCATACTTTTATGTCTATCAAACGTAATGCGATTGCCAACTATGTCGGGCAGATCTACCTGACGCTGTCAGGTATTTTAGTGGTGCCGCTCTATATTCAGAATCTGGGGATGGAAGCGTATGGCCTGGTTGGCTTCTTTTCTATATTACTGACCTGGCTGCAGCTGCTGGATGCGGGCGTCTCCACCACGCTGATGCGTGAAGCGGCGCGCTACCGCGCTAATCAGGAAGAATTTGTCTGGTTTCCGGCGCTGTTTACCACCCTGACGCGCTTTTTCCTTTTTTCCACGCTGGTGCTGGTGGTGCTGGGCTGGCTGGCAACGCCCTGGATAGCGACACACTGGCTGGATGCGCGTCATTTGCCGGCCGGCGATGTGGTTATCGCCGTGGCAATTATGGTGATCACCGCGGCCATTCGCTGGCGCACCAGTCCCTATCGCAGCGTGATCATCGGCTTTGAACATCAGGTCTGGCTGAATGGCGTTAACCTGACTATTACCACGCTGCGCACCTTTGGTGCGGTGCTGGTGATCCAGCTCTTCGCCAACGCCGTGCTGACATTCTTTATCTGGCAGCTGCTGGTCTCCATCGCCGAGGCGGGCTGCTGCATCTGGAAGGCGTATCAGCTTATCCCGCGCGCTGCGCGCAAAGAGAAGCGCAGCGACCTGAAAGAGGTGCTGAGGCCTTTTATTCGCTTTGCGCTGAGCGCCGCGTTCTCCAGCGCAATCTGGACGTTTATCTCGCAGATTGACCGTCTGGTGCTGTCTAAAACCCTGCCGCTGAGCGAGTACGGATCCTTTACCGTCGTGGCAACGGCGGCGACCGGTATCCTGCTGCTCAGCAGCCCGATTATGCAGGCGATTGTGCCGCGCATGACCGGCATGAAAACCCGGCAGCAGGGCGATGCGGAATCTCTGCGTCTCTACCGTTACACCACGCAGGCAGTCGCCATTTTTATGGCCCCGCTCAGTATCACTATCGCCTGCTATTCTGGTCCGCTGCTCTGGGCGTGGACGCAAAAAACGCAGATTGTCGATGAGATGGCTTTTGTCCTGACGCTTTACGCCTTAGGCAGCGGAATTCAGGCGATCTGTGGCTTGCTCTATCACCTGCAGTACGTGAATGGCAACCTAAAACTCCATATGCAGGGCTTTACCCTGTTTGCCATTCTGCTGGTGCCGCTTAACATCTGGTGTGCGATTCACTACGGCGCGCTGGGAACCGGCTGGCTGTGGCTGGCGCAAAACATTTTCTACCTGGTTGGCTGGGCATGGCTGGTACACCGTCGTTTTGCGCCGGGTATCCACTTCAGCTGGCTGACGCGCGACGTGGCGCTGATCTGGGCGGTATCGGGCCTGATTGCCGGCCTGAGCACGTTGCTGCCTATTGAGTGGAATCAGAATCGCTGGATTAATCTGCTCTGGCTGGCATTGATTGGTGCCGTGAATCTCGGCGTCTGCTGTCTGCTGCATAGCCTGGTGCTGAAGCGCCTGCGCCGTACACCCGTTGTTAATGCTGAAGAAAGAGGATAAGTATGACGTCGCGCTCCGTCCCGACTATATCGGTCATTATTCCGAACTGGAACTGCGCCCCGTGGCTGCCGGAGACGATGCAGTCGCTGCTGCAGCAGACGTCGCCGGCAGATGAGATTATTATCATTGACGACGGCTCAACGGATGAGAGCGTGAGCTGGCTTACGGCGTTCGCTGAGGCGCATCCGCAGGTCACTTTGCTGAGCGGCAACCGCGGCGGCGTCAGCGCAGCGCGGATGAAAGGGCTGGCGGTCGCCACCGGCGATTTCCTCTATTTTATGGATGCCGATGACTTTATCTCCGCCACTCTGTTTGCCGATTTCCGGCGCGTACAGGCGCAACATACCGGGCTCGAGCTGTTCTGCTTCGGCGCAAAAATGTTTTTCGACGTCCCGGAACCGCAGCGCCACTATCAGACGATCCATCAGCGTCACGTCAGCGGCCTTTTCTCCGGCGGCAGCGACAGCCTGCGCACGCTGATCCAGCATCAGTCGGCGCACCGGGTGATCTGGAGCAGCATCATTTCCCGGCAGCTGATTGAGCGGCTGGGGCTGAGTTTCCTGCCGATTCAGAATCATGAAGATGCGCCTTTTATGTTCGCGCTCTATATGCAGGCGCACAGTTTCTACTGCACCGGCGAGAGCTACTACTACAAGCGCTTTATGCAGAGTTCGCTGTCGCAAAGCACCCGCGATTTCTCCTGGATAAAAAATTACTTTATCGCCCGCGACAGCAGTGAAGCGTTTTTACGAGAGCATCAGCTGCCGCAGGATGAGGCATTACTGGATGACTACTATCAGACCATTATGCATGGCTGCCTGGCACAGATCCGTAAACACCGCATTAAAGTACCTGCCGAGTGGCAGCCGCGGGTAAACAGTCTGGTGCGGCGCGTATTACGGCATAATACCCGGCTGAAACTGCTCTGGTATTGTCCGCCGCTCTATCACGGTCTGCAGGCGTGCCGTAATCGCCTGAGTCGTTATTCATCCCGCCGTTGATCGCGATCCTGTTCTGAGGTTCGTCACTAATTTACTTTTGCGCCAGAGCACCTTACCATTCTGGCGCACGTATTCCCGTGCACCCGCTGTTTCTTCCTTTACTGCCATTCAGGAGAGTGCATGTTATATCCCATCGTCCGGCCCGCCCTGTTTAAACTCGATCCCGAGCGCGCGCATGAACTCACTTTCCAGCAGCTGCGTTTTATCAGCGGTACGCCGCTGGAGGGGCTGATTCGGCAGTCGCTGCCGGCGCGTCCGGTAAGCTGTATGGGCCTGACGTTTCCCAACCCGCTGGGTCTGGCGGCCGGGCTGGATAAAAACGCGGAGTGCATTGATGCGTTTGGCGCAATGGGGTTTGGTTTTATTGAAGTCGGTACGGTAACGCCGCGTGCGCAGCCCGGAAATGATAAACCGCGTATGTTCCGTCTGGTTGAGGCGGGCGGCATCATTAACCGCATGGGATTTAATAACCACGGGGTTGATCATCTGGTAGAGAACGTCAAAAAAGCGCGATTTAAAGGCGTACTGGGGATCAATATTGGCAAGAATAAAGATACCCCGGTTGAGCAGGGGAAAGAGGATTACCTGATCTGCATGGAGAAGGTCTACGCCCATGCGGGTTATATTGCGATAAATATCTCTTCACCTAACACGCCGGGTCTGCGTACGCTGCAATATGGCGATGCGCTGGACGATTTGCTGGCGGCGATTAAATTAAAACAGCAGGAACTACAGCAGCGACACCTTAAATATGTTCCGGTGGCCGTAAAGATTGCGCCGGATCTGTCTGAGGAGGAATTAATCCAGGTTGCTGACAGCCTGGTGCGTCACCAGATTGATGGTGTGATTGCAACCAATACCACGCTGGATCGTACGCTGGTCAGCGGACTTAAACATGCAGATGAAGCGGGCGGCCTGAGCGGACGCCCGGTGCAGACGCGCAGCACAGAGGTAATCCGCCGGCTGGCGCAGGAGCTGCAGGGGCGCTTACCTGTTATTGGTGCCGGTGGAATAGATTCACTCATCGCCGCACGGGAAAAAATTGCCGCGGGCGCCACCCTGGTGCAGATATACTCCGGATTTATTTATCAGGGACCGGCTTTAATTAAAGATATCGTGACCCACCTCTAAGACATATCTCACTTTCCCCGGCCAGGGGGTTTATTTCTCCCTCTGGCTCGTTTATATTTTCCCCTGTTGTTCTATTTTTCAGCTTTTTGCTTAAAGCGATATTTTATTTTTTAGGCGCCATTTAGCGCAGCAGAATCCCACAAGGCACATCATGAAAATCAAACCCGATGACAACTGGCGCTGGTATTATGACGCCGAGCATGACCGTATGATGCTTGATTTGGCTGATGGCACACTCTTCCGCTCCCGCTTCTCCCGCAAAATGCTGACGCCCGACGCTTTTAACAGCAGCGGATTTTGCGTCGATGATGCCGCACTCTATTTTAGTTTCGACGACCGCTGTCGTGAGAGTGAATTATCTGCTCATCAGCGTGCCGAGCTGATCCTGAATGCGCTGGTGGCAAGCCGCTTCCTCAAGCCGCTGATGCCAAAAAGCTGGCACTTCATCAGCCACAAACATAGCTGGCAGCCGGTAGCAGGCGATATGGTCACGGCTACGCTGGCCGAGAGCGGTGAGCAGGCACAGCTGCTGGTAGTAGAAAGCAGTGAAAACGCGGCGCTCTGTCTGGTGGCGCAGCCGGCACTGAGCATGGCGGGAAAAAGCATGCAGCTTGGCGATGCGATCAAAATCATGAACGATCGCCTGCAGCCGCTGCAGCTGGCGACCTGGTACGCGCGCGCGGT
Source organism: Pantoea sp. RIT413 (assembly GCF_003057675.2). Taxonomy (NCBI): domain Bacteria; kingdom Pseudomonadati; phylum Pseudomonadota; class Gammaproteobacteria; order Enterobacterales; family Erwiniaceae; genus Pantoea; species Pantoea sp. RIT413. The sequence goes on along the minus strand of NZ_QBJB02000001.1, from coordinate 698,621 downwards.
TTAGATTTTATCCCAGCTCAATATCACTGTCTGGAATACAGCTGCAGCTCAGAATAGTGCCGTCAGCACGTACGGCGCTCTGCTTTAACGGCCTGACGGTGCCGGCGACCAGCGTGACTCTGCAGCTGCCGCACAGCCCGGCCCGGCAGGAGTAGGGAATACGAAACCCGGCCATCTCCAGCTGCTCCAGTAATACCTGCTGATTATCTCCCTCAAAACGCCGGCCCTGACAGGTAATGGTGACGCTGGCAGGCGCGCCTGTCTCTGCTGTCAGCAGAGCTTCACTCTTGCCGGCACCGTAGGCGCGCGGGGTATGGCGTTCCAGAATCGTCACGCTGTCGCCGCTACGGATCAGCCCGCTGTTCAGGGCGATCAGATTCAGGCCAAAATCGATATCACCGCTGCTATCCTGCGCGCTGCGAAAGCCCTGCAGCGTGGTCAGCGGCTCACCCGCCGGATGTTTCTCTCCGTTCTCCGTCCCGATAGTAGTAAATACGCAGCGGCTGCACGGTTTCGGCACGACAAACTCAACGTCACCGATTTGCAGCCGCTTCCAGCTATCTTCATCCCAGGCGGGGGCACCGCTGACCACCAGGTTAGGGCGAAACTGCTCTACGCGTACGCCAGCCGGGCAGCGCTGCTGCAGATCCTGCATCGACGCCATATTGACCAGCAGAAACGGATAGCCGTCGGCAAAGCCGAGCGGCACGGCGTCAAAGCGCTTTACGCGCCGCGTCGGCGTCTCACCTGTCCAGCGCAGCTGTACCGGGCGCGGAAAATAGTCGCTCAGCCAGCGGTTAATCGTTTCCGGCGCGATGCGGGCAGTAAAGGTGTTGCCCCAGACAACGGTTTCGCTCTCTTCTGCTGCAAAGTCGGCATAGCGGATCAGCGCCTGCTGACCGTCCGGCGCGTTAATCAGCAGGCCATCCGGCAGCACAACCGGCGTAAAACGCACCAGTTGCGGAAACTGCCGGGCGGTGATGAACGTTCCGTCAGGCTCGGTGATCATAAAGATGCGATCAAATGCCAGACCGCTCTGCAGCACCTGTGCATGCGACTGCTGCAGGCCGCGCATCGATTTGACCGGGTGAATATAAAGACGGGATAAGGTAATCATCATCGCTCCTTGCAGACAAAAAGAAGCTAACTTTATGACATAGGACGCTGATTCGCTATAATGCGCAGCAATTTTAGCAAGAGTATAAGTGACGATATGAATTCTCTGTTTGCCAGTACGGCGCGTGGGCTCGAAGAGCTGTTGAAAACTGAGCTGGACGCGCTGGGCGCGCAGGATTTGCAGGTGGTGCAGGGCGGCGTCCACTTCCGTGCCGACGATCGCGTAATGTATCAAAGCCTGCTGTGGAGCCGTCTGGCTTCACGTATTTTGCTGCCGCTGGGAGAATTCGGTGTCTGGAGTGACCTCGATCTCTATGTCGGCGCGCAGAGTATCCCCTGGGCTGAGCTGTTTGACAGCGAAACCACCTTTGCCATCCATTTCAGCGGCACCAACGACGTCATCCGCAACAGCCAGTTTGGCGCGCTGCGAATTAAAGATGCGATCGTTGACTGCTTTACCCGTCAGGATCTGCCGCGCCCCAGCGTGGATCGCGAGCAGCCGGGTATTCGCATTAACGCCTGGCTGAATAAAGATCGCGTCAGCATCGCACTGGATCTCAGCGGCACCGCGCTGCATCAGCGCGGCTATCGTCAGCAGACCGGTCAGGCGCCGCTGAAAGAGAATCTGGCGGCTGCCATTGTTATGCGTTCCGGCTGGCAGCCGGAAACGCCGCTGCTGGATCCCATGTGCGGTTCCGGCACGCTGCTGATTGAGGCGGCCTTAATTGCCTGCGATCGCGCGCCGGGTCTGCTGCGCAGCCACTGGGGCTTTAGCCGCTGGAAGCAGCATAACGCAGCGCTGTGGCAGGAGCTGCGCAGCGAAGCGCTGCAGCGCGCGCGGGCTGGCACCGCAGCCGCCCAGGCTCGCTTCTTTGGTTATGATAACGATGGCCGCGTGCTGGAGTGGGCGCGCGCTAACGCGCGTCGTGCCGGCGTCTTTGAGCTTTTTACCTTTGCGCAGCAGGATGTGCTGAAGCTGAGTAATCCGCTTGACGATAAAAGCGTGACCGGAACGGTGCTGAGTAACCCGCCTTATGGTGAGCGTCTGGAGAGCGAGCCGGCGCTGATTGCGCTGCACAGCCAGCTGGGCCGCATTATGAAGCAGCAGTTTGGCGGCTGGAATCTGTCGCTGTTCAGCGCCTCACCCGATCTGCTGAGCTGCCTGCAGCTGCGCGCGGAGCGCCAGTTTAAAGCGAAAAATGGCCCGCTGGAGTGCGTGCAGAAAAATTATCAGCTGGCGGCGTCCGGTGCGGCTGGCAGCGCGCAGATTGCGGAAGATTTCGCAAACCGCCTGCGCAAAAACCTGAAGAAGCTGGAGAAATGGGCGCGTCAGTCGGGCATTGAGTGCTATCGCCTCTATGATGCCGATCTGCCGGAATACAATGTCGCAGTGGATCGCTACGCCGACTGGGTGGTGGTGCAGGAATACGCGCCACCAAAAACCATCGACGCGACCAAAGCGCGCCAGCGGCTGTTTGATGTTATCAGCGCCACGCTCAGCGTGCTGGAGATCCCGGCTAACAGGCTGGTGCTGAAAACCCGCGAGCGGCAAAAGGGCAAAAATCAGTATCAGAAGCTGGGAGAAAAGGGCGAATTCTTTGAAGTGCAGGAGTTCAATGCCCGGCTGCTGGTTAATCTTACTGACTACCTTGATACCGGCCTGTTCCTCGATCACCGTATCGCGCGGCAGATGCTCGGCCAGATGAGTAAAGGTAAAGACTTCCTGAACCTGTTCTCTTACACCGGCAGCGCCAGCGTGCACGCCGGGCTGGGCGGGGCAAAATCCACCACTACGGTTGATATGTCGCGCACCTACCTTGAGTGGGCGGAGCGCAACCTGCGTATTAATGGTCTGACCGGCCGTCAGCATCGCCTGCTGCACGCCGACTGCCTGAGCTGGCTGCGTGAAAGCGACGAGCAGTTTGACCTGATTTTTATCGATCCGCCGACCTTCTCCAACTCCAAGCGTATGGAGGCGGATTTTGATGTGCAGCGCGATCATCTGATGCTGTTGCAAAACCTGAAGCGCATGCTGCGTCGCGGCGGCACCATTATGTTCTCCAACAACAAGCGCGGCTTCAAAATGGATCTGGAGGGCCTGCAACGGCTCGGTCTGCAGGCGCAGGAGATCACGCAAAAAACCCTGTCACAGGACTTTGCCCGTAATCGTCAAATTCACAACTGCTGGCTGGTCAGCCACGCCGGTAAGGAATAATTTATATGTCGTTGATCAGTATCCATGGTGCCTACCTCTCATTCAGTGACGCACCGCTGCTGGATAATACCGAACTGCACATCGAAGAGGGCGAACGCGTCTGTCTGGTGGGCCGTAACGGTGCCGGTAAATCCACATTAATGAAAATCATCAACGGCGAACAGCCGCTGGATGATGGGCGTATCATCTATGAGCAGGACCTGATCGTTTCGCGCCTGCAGCAGGATCCGCCGCGTAACATTACCGGTTCGGTGTATGACTTTGTCGCTGAGGGCGTGGCCGAGCAGGCGGAGCATCTCAAAGCCTATCACGCCATTTCGCACAAAGTGATGGAGGATCCGAGCGAGAAAAACCTCAATGAAATGGGCCGGCTGCAGACGATTCTCGATCACCAGAATCTCTGGCAGCTCGACAGCCGTATCAACGATGTTCTGCAGCAGATTGGCCTGCAGGCTGATACAGAACTCTCTTCGCTCTCCGGCGGCTGGCTGCGTAAAGCGGCCCTGGGCCGTGCGCTGGTCAGTAACCCACGCGTGCTGATGCTGGATGAGCCTACTAACCACCTCGATATTGAAACCATCGACTGGCTGGAAACGTTCCTGAAAACCTTTACCGGCAGCATCGTGTTTATTTCGCATGACCGCTCGTTTATCCGCAATATGGCGACGCGCATTGTCGATCTCGATCGCGGTAAGCTGGTCTCCTGGCCGGGAGATTACGATCAGTTCCTGGTGGGTAAAGAGGAGGCGCTGCGGGTTGAGGAGATGCAGAATGCTGAATTTGACCGCAAGCTGGCGCAGGAAGAGGTGTGGATCCGTCAGGGGATCAAGGCGCGTCGTACCCGCAATGAAGGCCGCGTGCGGGCACTGAAAGCGCTGCGTCGCGAACGTTCCGAGCGTCGTGACGTGATGGGCAAAGCCAATATGCAGGTCGGCGAAGCGGCCCGCTCCGGTAAAATTGTCTTTGAGCTGGAGAACGTAAACTACGGCGTGGAAGGCAAAACGCTGGTTAAAGACTTTTCAGCCCAGGTCCAGCGCGGCGATAAGATTGCGCTGATTGGGCCTAACGGCTGCGGAAAAACCACGCTGCTGCGCCTGATGCTGGGGCAGCTGAAAGCGGACAGCGGGCGGGTGCACTGCGGCACCAAGCTTGAAATTGCCTATTTCGATCAGCATCGCGCTGAACTCGATCCGGACCGGACCGTGATGGATAACCTCGCGGAAGGCAAACAGGAAGTGATGGTCAACGGCAAACCCCGTCACGTGCTGGGTTACCTGCAGGACTTTCTGTTCCATCCGAAACGTGCCATGACGCCGGTACGCGCGCTGTCGGGCGGAGAGCGCAATCGCCTGCTGCTGGCGCGGCTGTTCCTGAAGCCCAGCAACCTGCTGATCCTCGATGAACCGACCAACGATCTGGACGTTGAAACGCTGGAGCTGCTGGAAGAGCTGGTCGACGGATATCAGGGCACCGTACTGCTGGTTAGCCACGATCGTCAGTTTGTGGATAACACCGTTACCGAATGCTGGATATTTGAAGGCAACGGCGAAGTAGGCGCGTTTGTGGGCGGCTATCATGATGCGCAGCAGCAGCGCGCGGCGTACAAACAGACGCGTGTTGCCTCGACGGTTTCCGCACCGGTGAAAACAGCTGAAAAAAATGAAACCGCCAAACGCAGCGCAGGCAAGCTAAGCTATAACCTGACGCGTGAACTGGAACAGCTGCCGCAAAAGCTGGAGCAGCTGGAAGCGCGGATTGGTGAGCTGCAGGCGCAGATGAGCCATCCCGATTTCTTCAGTCAGCCGCATGAAAAAACGCAGCCGGTGCTGGATACGCTGGCGCAGACGGAGCAGGAGCTGGAAACCGCCTTTGCCCGCTGGGAAGAGCTGGAAGCGCTGAAAAACGGCGCATAACACAGAGGAAAAGGGCATGTGCGCAACGTCGCCGCAGGCGCAGCAGTGGATGCTCTGTCCACAGTGTGATTTAACCGTCAGGCTGCCCGCTGTGCCGGCGGGCAGCCGTGCCCGCTGCCCGCGCTGCCATACGCAGCTGCTGGCTAACTGGCATGAACCGCGCAAGCGTCCAACCGGTTATGCGCTGGCGGCGCTGTTTATGCTGGTGCTGGCCAATCTGTTTCCGTTTATCGATATGCACGTCGCCGGTCTCTCCAGCCGCATTACGCTGCCGGAGATCCCGCGCGTCATGGTGCGGGAGGATTACCGCAGCCTGGCTTCCCTGTTTCTGCTGTTTGTACAGGGTATTCCGGCTTTCTGCATGGTGACGATTGTGCTGCTGGTCAACCGGATTGCTCTGCCGCACCCGCTGCGGCGGGGACTGGCGCGTATCCTTTTTCAGCTGCGCAGCTGGGGCATGGCAGAGATCTTTATGGCCGGCGTGCTGGTGAGCTTCGTCAAGCTGATGGCGTATGGCGAGATCGGCTTAGGCAGCAGCTTCTGGCCATGGTGCCTGTTCTGCCTGCTGCAGCTGCGCGCGTTTCAGTGTGTGGATCGGCGCTGGGTCTGGCAACAAATCGACGCGCTGCCCGCGCTGCCGTTTACGCCGCAGGCGGGAAAAAGTGGTCTGCAGCAGGGGCTGCGCAGCTGCCCCTGCTGTACAGCTATTCTGCCGGCGACGCAGCCGCGCTGCGATCGCTGCGGGGTAGCCGCGGCACCGCGCCGCAGACATAGCCTGCAGTGGACGCTGGCGCTGCTGCTGACTTCCGTTATGCTTTATATCCCGTCTAATATTATGCCGATCATGGTGACTGAGACGCTGGGTTCCCAGTATCCCTCAACGATCATGGGCGGCGTTATCCTGCTGATGAGCGATGGTTCCTGGCCCGTTGCACTGGTGATTTTTATCGCCAGTATTATGGTGCCCTCGCTGAAAATGGTCGCTATTGGCTGGCTCTGCTGGCACGCCAGCGGGCGCGGCCAGCGGGATGGCGAAAAAATGCATCTGATCTACGAAGTGGTGGAGTTTGTTGGTCGCTGGTCGATGATCGATGTGTTTGTTATCGCCGTGCTCTCTGCGCTGGTGCGCATGGGACAGCTGATGAACGTCTATCCCGCGCCGGGCGCGCTGCTCTTTGCCCTGGTGGTGATATTGACCATGTTTGCCGCTATTACATTCGATCCGCGTCTGATTTGGGATCGCCAACAGGAAACTGAACGTAAGGAGTCGCGTCTTGACGGACAACAATCACGGGACTGCTAAGGTCGATCAGATCAAACGCTGGTCGCCAGTCTGGATCGTACCCATCGTTACGCTGTTGATCGGCGGGTGGATCCTTTTTTATCACTTCAGCCACCAGGGGCCGCTGGTGACGCTGATCACCGAAAACGCCGAAGGCATCGTGGCGGGTAAAACCACTATCAAAAGCCGCAGTGTGGATGTGGGCACCGTAGAGAGTGCGGTGCTGACTGACGATTTGCATCACGTCGAGATCACAGCCCGTCTGAACGCCGGCATGGAGAAGCTGCTTTATAAAGACAGCGTGTTCTGGGTGGTTAAACCGCAGATTGGACGCGAAGGGATCACCGGTCTTGGCACACTGCTTTCAGGCGCCTATATCGAGCTGCAGCCCGGTGCAAAAGGCGAACAGCCGGAGCATTATCAGCTGCTCGATTCACCGCCGCTGGCGCCGCCGGATGCGAAAGGGGTCCGCATTGTGCTCGACAGCAACAAAGCGGGTCAGCTCAATCCGGGCGATCCGGTGCTGTTCCGCGGTTACCGCGTCGGCACGGTGGAAACCAGCACCTTTGATACTGACAAACGTATGATGACCTATCAGCTGTTTGTCACTGCGCCTTATGACCGGCTGGTGACCACGAATGTGCGTTTCTGGAAAGACAGCGGCATTGCCGTTGATATGTCTGCTTCGGGGATGCGCGTGGAGATGGGTTCACTGACCACGCTGTTTAGCGGCGGCGTCAGCTTTGACGTACCGGATGGCTGGGATCTGGGTGAGGTCGCACAGAACAAAGCGGATTATCATCTGTATGACGATCAGCGCAGCATTCAGGATTCACTCTATACCCGACACACTGATTTCCTGATGTTCTTCAGTGATTCGATTCGCGGCCTGCAGGTGGGTGCACCGGTTGAGTTCCGCGGTATTCGTCTGGGAACCGTCGCGCAGGTGCCTTATATGATCCCGGGTATGGACCAGGCGCTGAACACAGATTATCGCGTGCCGGTGCTGATTCGCATCGAACCCGATCGCTTTACCGCACGACTGGGCAGTGATTTTAATCTGGAGCAGCATCTGCAGGATGGGAAGAAACGTGGCCTGCGCGGCACGCTGAAAACCGGCAACCTGCTCTCCGGCGCGCTGTTTGTCGATCTCGATTTCTACGATAAAGCGCCAGCCTATAAAGGACCGAACAGCGTAGCAGGTCTTGAGGTGATCCCTACCGTCAGCGGTGGTCTCAGCCAGATCCAGCAGAAGCTGATGGCGGCGCTGGATAAGATCAACGCGCTGCCGCTTAATCCGATGATTAATGAGGCGACCGGCACGCTGAAAGAGAGTCAGCGCACGCTGCGTCAGCTGCAGAATACGCTGAATAATCTGAACCAGCTTACCGGCAGTCCGGCAATGAAAACATTGCCTGCTGATATGCAGCAGACGCTGCGTGAACTCAACCGCAGCATGAAAGGGCTGCAGCCGGGATCGCCAGCGTACAATAAACTGGTGGGAGATATGCAGCGGCTTGATCAGGTGCTGCGTGAGCTGCAGCCAGTGCTGAAAACGCTGAATGCGAAAAGCAATGCCCTGGTATTTGAAGCGAAGCCAGGCCAGGATCCGCAGCCAAAGAGGGCGAAACAGTGAAAAAAGCCATCATCGCAGGAGCTATGTTGCTGCTGGCAGGGTGCAGCACAACCATCGACACCACCTACTATCAGCTGCCGGCAGGCAGCAGTACGGTACGCGTCGCCAGCAGCGCGGGCAGCAGCCAGCCGATGCTCTGGGTGGAACATGTGAACGTGCCTGATTATCTGGCAGGCAACGGACTGGTTTATCAGACCAGCGATGTTAAATATGTCATTGCCACCAACAATCTCTGGGCCAGCCCGCTCGATCAGCAGCTGCAGCAGACGCTGATTACTAATCTAAGCCAGGCGCTGCCGGGCCGCGTGGTCGCCGCGTCACCGCATGGAGAGGGCTACGATACGCTTAACGTCAGCGTAAGTGGGTTTCAGGGACGTTACGACGGGCGGGTCGTGGTCAGCGGTGAATGGCTGCTGCAGCATCAGGATCAGCTTATCAAGCGCAGCTTTAGTGTGACGTTGCCGCAAAATGAGGATGGTTATGATGCGCTGGTCCGCACGCTGGCTGCAGGCTGGCAGCAGACCGCACAGCAGATCGCAGACAGTGTGGCTTCGCTAAATTAGGAATTGGTTTAGATAACTGCTAAGTCCCTGATTCTTCGTAGCAACGTTGCACCGGAGATCGGGGGCTTTTTTTTGCCTAATCAGAAACATAGACACTGCTTTGACATTTCTTTATGTCGTTTTAACGGCAAAACCGTGACGCTGGCGTGAATTTTGCGCATTGCTTTTTCTGCGCATTGGGGTTAGAACTTTACTGTGGCTGAACATTAATTCGCCACTCTTTCTTTCCACCAGATTCCACCAGACCTGAAATGAGGGAAACGCGGTATGAAGAGACAGAAGAGAGACCGTTTAGAACGTGCACATTCACGCGGTTATCAGGCCGGCATTACTGGCCGCTCTAAGGAGCTGTGCCCCTATCAACTGATCGATGCGCGGTCTCACTGGCTGGGAGGCTGGCGTCAGGCCATGGAGGACAGGTCGGCGGTGGCGTAGCCCTGCCGGATGTCAGCAAAGGGAAAACCTCCGCCGCGGCGGAGGTTTTGTTAAGCAGGATCAGAACGCAGAAGTATCTTTAAACAGACCGACTTTCAGATCGGTAGCGGTGTAGATCAGATTACCGTCAACAAAGACTTCACCATCTGCAACACCCATCACCAGCTTGCGGTTGATTACGCGCTTGAAGTGAATTTTATAGGTCACTTTTTTCGCTGTTGGCAGCACCTGACCGGTAAACTTCACTTCGCCCACGCCCAGCGCACGGCCTTTGCCTTCCGCGCCTAACCAGCCGAGATAGAAACCAACCAGCTGCCACATGGCATCCAGGCCCAGACAGCCAGGCATAACCGGATCGCCTTTGAAATGGCAATCGAAGAACCAGAGGTCGGGGCGGATATCCAGTTCAGCTTCAACAAAACCTTTGTCGAAGTTACCGCCATCTTCGGTCATTTTGACCACACGGTCCATCATCAACATGTTGTCAGAGGGCAGCGGTGGCCCATTTTCGCCGAACAGTTCGCCGCGACCTGAGGCAACCAGGTCTTCTTTGCTATAGGATTCGCGTTTATCTACCATGTTCTCAATATGCCTTCTTTTAGTGAAGCCCAAATATTAGCGAACAGTTGTACGCCGGGCAATGCCCCTATTTGTGGTTAAACCAGTTAAGCCAGCGTAACGGCCACGGGCGGGGTGCAGATTCCTGCTGGTTAAACTGCGTAATGCGGGTCTGAATCATAGTCAGCAGCGATTCACCGCTCTCGCTCTGCCACGCCACGCCGGTCAGCAGCGGCAGGGCTTCATCGATACGGTCAATTGCCCACAGATGAAACTCTCCTGCTTTCACCGCGTCAACGATCTCCTGACTAAGACTGAGATGACGCACGTTAGAGGCAGGCAGAATGACGCCCTGCTTACCGGTCAGCTCACGCGCCTGGCAGACATGAAAAAAGCCTTCGATTTTTTCGTTGAGGCCACCGACCGGCTGCACATTGCCAAACTGATCAACAGAGCCGGTCACCGCAATCTGCTGGCTCAGCGGCTGATTAGCCAGCGCGCTGATTAATGCGCACAGCTCTGCCAGCGAGGCGCTGTCACCATCCACTTCAGAGTAAGATTGCTCAAACACCATCGAAGCGGAGAAGGGCAGCGGCTGATCGAGTTCCAGCTCAGCAATCAGATAGGCCTGCATAATCATCATGCCTTTGGCATGAATATTACCGCCCAGCTCAGCTTTACGCTCCACGTCGTTGAGTTCACCATCGCCTGGGTGCACCACACAGGTAATACGTGACGGCTCACCCCAGGCACGCGGGTGCCCCGGAAACTCAATAACCGACAGGCCATTGATCTGTCCGATAACCTCGCCATCTGTTTCAATCATGATCTGATTTAGCAGGATCTCATCGCGCATGCGTTCAGTAAGGTAGTTTTCCCGCCACTGGCGTGCTTCAAGCGCCTCCGTCAGCGCTTCACCATTAATGATGTCGCCGTGCAGGGCGGCCTCATGCAGCTGTCGCCTCAGCCAGCGCGGACAGAGCGGCAGCGTATCCTGATCGCCGGTAAAACGTACCGCTTCCGTCAGCAGCGGTGGCCAGAAATCAGCCTCCGGAGCATTAAGGTCTGCCCGTGCTGCCTGCGTCAGAACCCACTGACACCAGTTGAGCATATCGCTCTCATCGGCAATCTGCAGATTCTCTTCAAACTCACTGTAGAGAGCCATTTTGTGCACTTCGGCATCCAGCTCCTGAAAGCTGGCCAGCGCATCGCGATCGCCGCACAGAACCAGCCGGACGCTGAGCGGCAGAGCTGGAATTGTTACCGGCAGGGGCTGTCGCTCATCCTGCGAATACCACTCAAACCGCTGCAGTTCAATACACCGGCGCAGACGCAGCCAGAGCAGGGGCTGTGCCAGCAGCGTATTAATGGAGAGGATCAGCGTGCCGCCGTTGGCGCGATGCAGCAGCCCGGGCTCAGGCATCACGCGATCTTTATACTGACGCACGCAGCCAAACAGCTGCTCTGCTTCGATCCAGTCAGCATAAAATACGCCGCCGCTGCTGGTAAAAGGACGGTTGATGTCTGAAGGCGGCAGCAGCGTAACGGTATCGCCCATCACATGATAGTCACCGCCATAGAGCTGCCCGGCATCAGGCTGAAAACGCCGTGCGGCCCCGGCAATCCAGGCGAGATAGTCGCTATTTTCCTGGCTGCGTAACAGTAGCAGCGGAAAACCCGCAGACTGATGGTGTAAATGCGCCAGCGCATTCAGCAAACGCGGCTGAACCGCGGCAAGGCTATCGCTATCTTTCAGTGAAACCGTTGAAAAGAGGGTCTGCCAGGGGGTGCTATCTGGCTGCAGGGCTTGCCACGTAAGTTGGTTGCTGGTCAAAATATTCGCATTAGTCTGATTTAGGAAAAGCGTGATTATACAGGATACAACCGGGTTTATCACGGCGAGTTCCGGTAGTGAATGTGACAGGAGCAACATGTTTTTCGTTGCTGCATCGCGCAAAAAAGCTGTTATTCTTAAGTTGTTACGTGGTCACGGTGGGATTCCGATGAAATACCAGCAGCTTGAAAATCTGGAAAGTGGATGGAAATGGAAATACCTGGTGAAAAAACATCGGGAGGGGGAGCTAATCACCCGCTATCTGGAGCTCAGCGCGGCACAGGCTGCGGTTGACGCGCTGCTTGCGCTGGAAAATACGCCGGTTGAGGTGAACCAGTGGATTGCGCAGCATATTCATCCGGGTCTGGAAAATCGCCTGAAGCAAACCATACGTGCCCGCCGCAAGCGTCACTTCAATGCTGAACACCAGCATACGCGTAAAAAATCTATCGATTTAGAATATCTTGTGTGGCAACGGCTGGCGGGCCTGGCGCAGCGTCGCCACTGCACGCTCTCTGAGACAATTGTACAGCTGATTGAAGATGCCGAACGGAAAGAGAAATATGCCAGCCAGATGTCTACGTTAAAGCAGGATCTGCAGGCCATCTTAGGCAGCGAAGAGAACAAAAAGTAAGCAGATAGCAGAAACAAAAAACCCCGCCGGAGCGGGGTTTTTTTTACGCGATAACTTAAGCCTGTGGCTGAGTTACAACGTCCTTGATGCCTTTCACGTCGATCTCAACGCGACGGTCTGGACCCAGGCAGTCGATCAGGGCATTACGGCCTTTCACGCTGTCACAGGTGTTGCCAGTAACCGGGTTGGATTCGCCCATGCCACGTGCAGAGATTTTGTTAGCCGGGATACCTTTAGATACCAGGTAGTCGACAACAGACTGAGCACGTTTCTCAGACAGTTTCTGGTTGTACTGGTCTGAACCGATGCGATCGGTAAAGCCCAGAACTACAACGGAACCATCTTTAGGATCCATTGAGCTCAGCTGGCTGTACAGCTGATCCAGAGCCTGCTGGCCTTCTGGCTTCAGGGTAGATTTGTTGAAGGTGAACAGCACGTCAGATTTCAGAGTGAAACGCTTGGTTTCAACAACCGGAGCTGGTGCCGGAGCTGGTGCAGCGATTGGTGCAGCAGCTTCATCCTGACCGAAGCGGTATGCAACGCCTACGCTCAGCATGCCGTTGTCTGGACGCGCGCCAACGGTACCTGCATCACCAATGTTGTTAACCCACTGGTAATCCAGACGGGTTGCCCAGTTCTTGGTCACTGCGTATTCAACACCCACTGCAGCCAGCGGAGAAACGCCGGTGTCGTGGTCGCTGCGGCGTTCGCCGGTCAGAGTGTTGTTCTGGGTAGAATCTGCACGCCATACCATGCCACCCAGACGGGTGTACACGTCAAGGTCATCAGCAATCGGGTAGCTCAGTTTAGCTGCCAGCTGAACGCCCTGCGCTTTGAATGCGCCGTTGATGTTGTCGCCTTTGTTAGGCATACGGCCCAGCCAGTCATAGCCCAGCTCGAAGCCCAGGTATGGGTTCGCCTGATAGCCCAGGAAAGCACCTGCGCCCAGCTGAGATTCGTGAGTTGGACCGTCGTTGTTCGCGTAACCGTTACCGTAGTAACCAGTATCGTGATACTGAGACCAGCCCAGTTTAGCACCGGTGTACCAGGTGTCATCTTTAGGAGCGGCCTGCGCTACGGTAGCGAAGCCAGCCAGTGCCACTGCAATTGCGATAGCTGTCTTTTTCATTTTGCGCCTCGTTATCATCCAAATAGGCAATGAGCAAAAAGGTTGCTCTTGGTTGTAATCCTTCGCCGGGTCTGAACGCTCGCTTATGACTCTACCGAAAAAACGGAGGTTATTGAGCACCCTGGCGAGCTAAAGTCTACAACGAGATTGAAAACTTACAAGTATGATGTGAGGTGAGCAGGTAAAAAAACAGGTGTAAATACACACATTTTAACAATTGACGGGGCAAAATTTTCGGTCTGTAAATAGAGAATTGCAGCTAAGCCCTTGTCCTGACTGGCGGGAACATTATCAGTAGCTTAGCGGCAACAGGCCGGAAAAAAAAGCTGAGATAAATCTCACTTTTTACTTAATGAAACAAATCCGAGGGAATTTTTGTGCTTCCGGGTTGTCTGGCAGAAATGATATCAGCTTCTTCCGGGCGCATAATCAGACCCAAAGCTTCGCCTTCTTCTGCTGCCTGCTGCAGCATCTGACGCTCATTCTCATGCAGTTCACAGGGTATCCAGGCCAGCACTACGCTGTAATTTCCGGTACGCAGCGCTTTCGCCATGTTCTCAACCGTACTGATCCGGTTTGATTCAGTAATATGCATACTTTTCTCAAGCGGCAGACCAGACTGCTGGATCCAGCGGCGGCTGACTTTATGCGCTGGCGTCAGCCAGAGCTGCCAGCGTGACTGTTCGCTCAGCTGTTTGAGCACCGGAAGCAGAAGCAATTGCATCATGCCAGGATGCTCACTGTAGCGTAATTCCGTTATACCGCCCATTGACGGCTGAACTGCAGTGGAAGGCGCTAACCAGGAGGAACGATCAACAGGGCCAGAGAAATGCGTGCGCATAATATACTCGCTCAGTAGTGAACTGGATGAATGTACAGTACTGTTTAAATTAACAGAGATCAACTTCATTTTCTGAAAATGTCTCTCAAAACTGGCAGAAGATGGCACCAAAAGCGTTTTATTCGTTGAATCAGTAAATCGTTTTTTTTATCTTCTAACTAAATGAATAGTCACTGTTTTATAGGAAATACCCTGCACAAGGAATGAGGAAAAGGGACATGATGAAGCGAAAAAATGAGGTAGTGGAACAATCGATCGACGCCCTGTCGGTTCTGGGAGATATAGAGTCGCGTACGCAGTTTGGCGGCTATGCGCTGGCCATTGAGCGCGTGGTGTTCGCCTATATTGATAATGACACGCTCTACCTGCGCGCCAGTGAGGCGCTGCGGCTTTATGCCGTTCAGCGGCCGCTGGAGCCGCTGGTTTACCGCAAGCGCGGTATCCCTGTCACCCTGAGCTACTTCAAAGTGGATCAGCAGCTATGGCAGGACAGGAGACAGCTGATCAGTTTGTCAGCCAGCTCCCTGCAGGCGGCACAGGCTGATGCCGCAGTAAAACATATTTCGCTGCGGCTCAAAGATCTTCCTAATCTCAGTTTGCGTATGGAGCTGATGCTGCATAAAGCGGGGATCAGCTCGGTGGAATCACTGCAGGAGATGGGGTCACGACAGAGCTGGCTTAAGCTGCGCAGCGTCAACAAGCATGTCGGGTTGAAAACGCTGCTGGCACTGGAAGGAGCGATCTCTGGCCATCATCAGGCGGCGCTTCCGGCAGACGTAAAAGAGGCGCTGAGCAGCTGGTACCAGGAGCGGCTACGCCGGTAAACCCGGGAGCCGCTGTTACTGTTTCAGGCCTGCGCCAGGGCGCGGCGCAGGCGGGCGATCTCAGGCAGCAGCGTGATCAGTAAATCGAGCTGCTGCAAAATCAGAGGTGCCTGGGCTTCAGAGCTGGTTTTCAGTTCGCCGATGCGTTGCTGGAGCGTATGTTGCATCGCGGCTACCCGATCGTTTGTCACGCACTCAATCTGTAAAACATCCTCAACAAAACAGACGGCGTCATCAAGCAGCGTGAGCAGTTTCCCCGGTGATAAGCGGGTGCGATGTGCACCCAGCGCTGAGATATAGCTCAGAAACGAGTGATTAAGACAGAGCAGTCTGAAGGCGTGCTCCCGCAGCGTCTGATCTGCCCGGCGTTCACTATTTATATTCGATACCACAGAGGCGAGTTCGGCGTCAGCGTTGTGCGCATCCCGGCGTACGACCCGGTAAGCCAGTCGGTTATCTTTGCCCTGATGATACTGTTCCATGATGGCATCCAGATAGCGGCAGTTAGCATTCAGCGCGCGATCGGCTATTGTGGTGAGCTTGCGAAAACGCCAGTCAGGCCAGACAAACGCCACCGCCAGCCAGGCGAGTCCGCATCCCAGAAGCGTATCAACAATACGCGGCAGGGCCACGTCAAAGCCTTCACCCAGTAAATTGAAGCAGAGCAGTACCAGCAGGGTAATAAACAGCGTGGCCTGCGCATACTGAATCTGACGGAAAGCAAAAAACAGCACGCCGCTGAGGACGATCAGCAGCAGCTGCCCCTCCACCGAGGGCACCAGCCACAGCACCGGCAGCCCGATTGCCACACCTGCCAGCGTCCCCCCGATACGCAGCGCCAGCCGGCGACGCGTGGCGTTATAGTTGGGCTGACAGACAAACAGGCTGGTAAGCAGTATCCAGTAACCGCGCTGCAGCCCGGTAATCTGAACAAAGGCATAACCTATACAGAGCACCAGCGACATTCGGATAGCGTGGCGAAACAGCGGGGACGCGGGCGTAAGATGACGGCTCAGACGCAGACGTATATCGGACCAGCCACGCAGCGTGTCACGCGAAAGATGGTGCTCACTCTGCAGCGGCGTCTCAAACAGCTGCTGTTCTGAAGCAAGCGAAGCAAGTTGCGCATCAATGGCGCGCAGATTACGCAGTAACCAGGAGAGCGGGGCGGTATGTCCGGCATCCGGGTCGCTTTGCTGCAGGCGCTCAAGGGCCGTCTCAAGGCGCGCAAAAGCACGCTCGAAATGGCTGCTGTGATGCCAGCGCTGGCGCAGTACGATCGTTTCAGCCAGCTGGCGACACGCCTGCGCCTGCATATTCAGCAGACGCTGAAAACGGAACAGGATTTCGTTGTAACGCCAGTTATTTCGCAGCTGATGATACTGTATGTGCGAAGAGCTGGCGCGCTCATGAATATCCTGCGCCACAAAATAGTAATGCAGGCTGCGGCGGGTACTGCGCGAACCCCGATCGCCGCGCAGCCGGCTCTGAATGGTATTTTTAGTCTGATTCAGCTGCGCGACTAACTGGCTGTTAGCCATTGCGGTGGCAATCAGAGCGGCATCATCCTGCTCACCGCCGTCCGGATCAAACAGGTTTGCTTTCGCCTCAAGATAACGTGCCAGCTGGGAAAAGCTGGCCGCCAGCTGCTCCTGAACGGGTCGCACCGGAAACATCAGGTGGCCAATAAAGGTCAGCAGGTTGTACCAGAGTGCTCCCGTCAGCAGCAGCGCGGGCTGCATCCACCACTGTGGAAAGAGCCCGATACCCAGCATGGTATATACCGCAATCAGCAGGGCACCAAACGCGATGGTCGCGTAACGCTGGCCAAGCGCGCCCAGCAGGATAAATCCCCAGCTTGAGAGCGCCAGGCCGGCAGTGAACGCCCAGGGTCTGGGGAAAAGCAGCTCAACGGAGACCGACGCGATACAGAAGCAGCACAGGGTGATGATCAGATTGCGCAGACGGCCTGTCCAGCGGTCGTCAAGATCGGCCAGCGCGGCAGCGACCACCCCCAGCGTAAGCGGAATGGTCCACTCTACCTGCTGCAGCCACCAGGGAAACGCAGCGCAGCCCGACAGCGCCAGAAAAATACGCAGCAGATAGCGCAGGCTGCTGTTAAACAGATAGCGGCGCCAGGCGGGCATAGCGTCGGACATAAACCGGATCCTCAGTAGCGGCGGCGCGCGTTAGCTTCACGCGCTGCCTGTGCCTCTTCCACGCTGACCACCCGACGGCCAACCGGCCAGAGTGAAATCGCAGCCAGCTTAAAGTGCGCCAGCCCGGTGGGAATACCGATAATGCTCAGACACTGCACGATTCCGGTTGAGATATGCATTACGCAAAGCCACCAGCCAAAGAAAATAAGCCAGAAGATGTTCAGAAATGTACCGCCAGCGTTGAGAAACGCACTTTTGCTGTCAGGACGCAGTACATCAACGTGAACCGCTTCATTGCCGAACGGAACCAGCGAAAGTTTTGTGATTTCCCAGCAGGAGCGCGTCAGCGGTAGCGTAAAAATCAGCACAATGCTGACCAGCGTGGCAAAGAGCCAGCCAAGCGTAGTGAGAAAGCCGCCAAGGATAAAATTCAGAATATTAAGTACGGTGCGCATAACGCGTTTTTCCTTTTGCAATCCGCAATATGTGCCGCCAAGTTTAGCCTGTTTTAAGGCTGGAGCGCCAAGTGTCTGACAGGTAAACTGCGCAATAACTGAATTTCACCTGATGATGCGGACATGGAACTGAAAGCAACAGCAATGGGTAAACGTCTGGCGCAGCATCCTTACAACCGGGTGCGTTTGCTGACCGCCGGTGTTGAAGTCAGCGGCGATCGTCATGAATACCTTATTCCGTTTAATCAGCTGCTGGATATCAGCTGCAAACGCGGTCTGGTATGGGGCGAGCTGGAGTTTTTGCTGGCGGAGAATCAGGTGGTGCGGCTGCATGGTACCGAGTGGCAGGAGACGCAGCGTTTTTATCACTATCTGCAGCACGCCTGGCAGCAGTGGAGCGCTGAAATGAGCCATATCAGTACGGGCGTGCTGGATGAGCTGCTGCAGCATATTTCGCAGCTGACCGCAGAGGATCGCTGGCTAAAGCGAAGTGAGCTGGCTGCTATCCTGGCCCGGGTTAACGAGACGATTGCGGCACTGCCGCTGCCGCTGGCGCGCCTGGAGGCGCTGGATAACTGTCGTGAACGCTGGCATCGCTGCCGGCAGTGGCTGGAGCAGGGCGAAGCCACAATTCGCCAGCGTAACCGTCGCTGGAGCGAGCAGGTGATTCAGGCAAATCCGGATTTTTTCGCCACGGTTGAGCGCTCACCGCTTAATCGTGCGCAGGCAGAAGCGGTGGTTAATGGTGAAGAGACGTTGCTGGTCCTGGCGGGTGCAGGCAGCGGTAAAACCGCCGTGCTGGTGGCACGTGCTGGCTGGCTGCTGCAGCGGCGACTGGCTCATCCTGACCAGATACTGCTGCTGGCATTTGGCCGGGAGGCTGCAGAAGAGATAAATCAACGCCTGGACACGCAACTTAACGTAAAGGCGTTGCAGGCGCGTACCTTTCATGCGCTGGCGCTGCATATTATTCGCGAGAGTGGCCGCAAGTCGCCGGTTATCAGCCAGCTGGAGAGTGACAGCGCTGCCCGTCGCCAGCTGCTGCTGGAGAGCTGGCGCGAGCAGTGCGCGGCTAAAAAGGCGCAGGCCAGCGGCTGGCGTCAGTGGCTGGAGGAGGATCTGGCGTGGACGTTGCCGGACGGCGCATTCTGGCAGGATAGCGCTATCGCGCAGCGGCTGGCGCCGCGTCTTGAGCAGTGGCTGGGCCTGCTGCGGATGCAGAGCGGTAATCAGGCGGAAACAATCGCGGCCGTTCCGGAAGCATGGCGCGATAGCTTCAGTAAGCGGATAAAACTGATGGCTCCGCTGCTGAAAGCCTGGAAAAGTGTGCTTAAAGCGGAGGGCGCCGTTGATTTTGCCGGCCTGATCCAGCAGGCGACAGAGGTGCTGGAAAAAAGACGTTTTATCAGCCCCTGGAAGCATATTCTGGTCGATGAGTTTCAGGATATCTCGCCGCAGCGTGCCGCACTTTTAAAGGCGTTGCGCGCGCAGAATGCTCATACCAGCCTGTTTGCTGCAGGCGATGACTGGCAGGCAATCTACCGTTTTAGCGGCGCTAAGCTCAATCTGACCACCGCTTTTCACCACTATTTTGGCGACGGCGACAGCTGCGTGCTGGATACCACCTATCGCTTCAATAGCCGCATTGCTGACATTGCCAATAGTTTTATCCAGCAAAATCCGCACCAGCTGAAAAAAACGCTCACCAGTCTGAGCAAAGGAAGTAAAAAGGCGGTAACGCTGCTGCCGGACGATCAGCTGGAGGGGCTGCTGGACAAACTCAGCGGATTTGCGAAACCGGAAGAGAGGATTTTGCTGCTGGCGCGCTACCATCATCTGCGTCCGGCGCTGCTGGACCGGGCAAAAACGCGCTGGCCCGGATTACAGCTGGAGTTTATGACAATCCATGCCAGTAAAGGTCAGGAGGCGGAGTACGTCATCCTGACCGGCCTCCATCAGGGAGCCGATGGCTTTCCGGCTCCGGCGCGTGAGTCGGTGCTGGAGGAGGGGCTGCTGCCACCCGTGGAAGATTTTCCCGATGCGGAAGAGCGGCGCCTCGCTTATGTGGCTATGACGCGGGCACGTGAACAGGTGTGGCTGCTGTTTAATAAAGCCTGTCCGTCGCGCTTTGTTGAACAGCTGCGTGAGCTGGGTGTACCGGTAGCGCGTAAATCCTGAGCCAGGCAGCGCCAGGAAAAGTGAGGCGCTAGCTGGTGCGTAACGTTTTCATCCAGCTCAGTAACTTTTGCCGGGTTGCTGCATCAAAGCGTTTAAACCAGCGCTGTATTGAGGGCAAATCGCTGGCATCCTGCCAGGCAAAATCGGGGTTTTCGCTTACTGCTGTCGCCGAAGGAGCAGCAAAGCGCAGTACGGATGCCGTCTGTGCTGCGCGGTTATAAGCCATCATCGCCTGCATCATGTCACCGCTGCTGCTCTGCGGCAGACGATCGCGCAGGCTGGCAATTTCTGTGCCCCGCTCATCAATCAGCCTGAAGTTCAGGAGCTTATTAAACGTGCTGCGTTCACGCCGGCTGTTCAGCGAGGGCAGGTGGATCGCCACAGAGTGTGCTTCCGCGGTAAATGTGACAATCATCGGCACTGACTGGAAATGGGTTGCGTCAGGACAGGGTTTCTCAACGCGAAACAGAAACTGATGCTGCCCCTGTTCCAGTTCAAGGCTGTCTGCGCCTTTTAATAGTGAGCCGGCAATTTTCCGCCCGTCCAGCACCAGCAAATCAATCTGCGGATCGAGTTTAAGCGTAATGGCGGGGCAGGATGCTGTGACAAGCAGCGCAATAATGCCTGTGACAGCCGGTGACAGCTTCATTTCTACTCCCGAAATATGGCGGGTAATCAGTGATGTGTAGCAAAGTATTTCATTATGGCACTAAATTTACATTTAAACATATTTATTCGTGCCCTGGCGCAAACATTTCATCTTTGCGGCTTGCGCCGCGAGCGGAAAGGGCAGCTACACTCTGGCAATAAAGAGAAGGGGAAATGAATGAACGATCAAACAATTCGTGATGTGCTGATGAATACCCGTCGTATCGCACTGGTGGGGGCCAGCGACAAACCGGCTCGTCCCAGCTATGGCGTGATGCGTTACTTACTGGATCAGGGATATGAGGTGATTCCGGTGAGCCCTAAACTGGCCGGGCAGCAGCTGATGGGGCAGACCGCCTACGCTTCACTGGCAGAAATCCCCGGTAAAGTCGATATGGTAGATGTATTCCGTAATGCTGAGGCGGCATGGGAGGTGGCACAGGACGCTATTGCGATTGGCGCGAAAACGCTGTGGCTGCAGCTCGGCGTTATCAATGAGCAGGCGGCAGTGCTGGCAAGTGATGCTGGCCTGACGGTGATTATGGACCGCTGTCCGAAGATTGAAATCCCGCGTCTGAATATTACGCCAGCCTGAATCAGACAATAAAACGGCGACCTGCGTCGCCGATATAATTAATGTCGCAGGCTGGGTGCCTGCAGCTGCTGCCGGATAGAGGCGGCCAGCTCATCCATAGAGGGCTGCTCTGGGTGCTCGAACAGCGTTTCACCCGCCAGCTGCACTTCTGCAACGTAGGTGTGCACCTGTTCGCCCTCTTCATCTTCCATCACCACATGATACCAGGGGGCGGCACGCAGCGTTTCCGTTGCACCAACTTCATCCAGTTCCGGCTCATCCAGCGAATACTCAGGGTCAACATCGACGATGACACCCAGCACGCCAGAAAGACGATGCCGGACCTGCTGTCCAATTCCAAATTTACTGGCAATCATTGCGACCTCCCAAAACTTTACCTGCCACTAAATATGGGGGCAGGGATCAGGTTTTCAAGTCACAGTACGCGGCAGGCAAAACCTTTCAGATAGAGACCTTCCGGATAGCTGGCTATTACCGGGTGATCGGCCGCCTGACGGAACTGCTCTATAAATTGTACATCACGTCCGGCATCCAGCGCCGCATCGGCCACAATCTTCTGAAATAAATCCGTAGCCATCAGGCCGGAGCAGGAGAACGTCAGCAGAATACCGCCTGGGTTAAGCAGCTGCATCGCCAGCATATTGATATCTTTATAGCCACGGCAGGCGCCCATCAGCTGGTTTTTGTTCTCAACGAATTTAGGCGGATCCATAATAATCAGATCAAACTTTTCGCCTGCATCACGATAGCGGCGCAGCAGTTTAAAAACGTCATCCCGCAGGAACTGTGCCCGCGACACGTCGAGCCCGTTCAGCTCAACGTTCTGTTTTGCTACGTCCAGCGCATCCTGTGAGGTATCCACGCTCAGCACTTCGCGACAGCCACCGAGCAGCGCCGAAATGGCAAATCCGCCGGTATAAGAGAAGCAGTTAAGCACGCGCGCGTCCTGCGCATAGCGACGGGTGGCATAACGGCTGTCGCGCTGATCAAGATAGTAGCCGGTCTTATGGCCGCCCTGAATATCTACCAGCAGTTTCATACCGTGCTCGGTAATAGGCAGCAGGGCAGGCGGCAGTTCGCCGCTCACCGGGCCCTGTGCCAGCGGCAGCCCCTCTTTCTTACGCACGGCGACGTCGGAACGATCGTAGATAGCGCACTCCGGATAGCACTGCTGCAGCGCAGAGACAATGGCAGGCCGCTGATACTCTGCCCCTGCGGACAGAAGCTGCAATACCAGAAAATGACCAAAGCGATCGATGGTTACGCCGGGCATACCATCTGATTCGCCAGCGATCAGGCGATAGCTATCGAGTCCGTCGCGGGTCGCCAGCCAGTCACGCCACTGTTGCGCCTGCTCTAAACGGCGAACAAAGAAGGCGATATCGATTGATTCATCCTGTTGCCAGCTCCAGACGCGTGCGCGAATTTGCGACTCCGGTGAATAAGCGGCACGTGCCAGCCATTTGCCAGAGCTGTCGCAGATATCAATAGTTTCGCCAGACTGCGCTTTTCCTTCCATGCGCGCAACGGCGCCGGAAAAGACCCAGGGATGACGGCGGAGCAGGGATTTTTCACGTCCCTTGGTGAGAATCAATCGAACGGTCATAGTTTGCTATGCTTACCTGAAAAAATGAGGCGCTATTTTCCGGCGGATGGCGCCAAATTGCAACGCGGAATAGGGGAAAGGCACTATGGCTGAACGCAGCTGCACAATCCGGGTATATGGCATGGTACAGGGCGTGGGCTTTCGTTATCACACCCAGCAGCAGGCGAAAGCGCTGGGCCTGACCGGTTACGCCCGTAATCAGTCCGATGGCAGCGTCGAAGTGCTGGCCTGCGGTCCGGAACGGCAGGTCGAAACGCTAATCAGCTGGCTTCAGGCAGGCGGGCCGCGCAGTGCGCGGGTGGACAACGTCGTGACCAGGCCCTGTGATCCGGCCGAACGACCGGCCAGCTTTACCACTGGCTGATCAGAGACACTTTGCGGGTTTAGGCAGGCCGGCAATTTTTGTCGCCTGCTTTGCCGGGCCGTCCGGAAAGAGGCGGAACAGATAGCGGCTGTTGCCTTTTTCCTCGCCATACTTTTTCGCCATCGCCTTTACCAGCATGCGCACTGCAGGCGAGGTGTTAAATTCCTGGTAGAAGTCGCGTACAAAGTGGACGACCTCCCAGTGAGCCTCGCTCATCTCAATGTTTTCCTGCCGGGCGATCGCCAGCGCTACCTCTTCACACCAGTCTGCGTGGTTAGTCAGATAGCCTTCTGCATCCGTTACAATCTCACTGCCGTTAACAATCACGCGTTTTCCTCATCTGTTATCTGCGCTTATTGTAAATTCCCGCCGCCTGGAAAAGCAAAAACCCCGCCAGAGCGGGGTTTGCTTTTTGTGCGCTGCAGCGTTAGTCGCGGTTAGCGAAACCCAGCAGGCTCAGCAGGCTGACAAAGATGTTATAGAGAGAGACGTAGAGTCCAACGGTCGCGCGGATGTAGTTGGTCTCGCCACCCTGAATAATGTTACTGGTCTCCCACAGAATGGCCCCTGCAGAGAAGAGGATGAAAAGCGCGCTGATAGCCAGATGCAGGGCCGGCAGCTGCAGGAACAGGTTTGCTACGACTGCAACCAGCAGAACGACAAAGCCTGCCATCATCATACCGCCAAGGAATGACATGTCGCGCCGGGTAGTCAGTACATAGGCTGAACAGCAGAAGAAGACCAGCGCCGTGCCGCCCAGCGCCATGGCGATAACATCGCCCATGCCCGCGCTCAGAAACGAACTGAGGATAGGCCCCAGGCAGTAGCCGAGGAAGCCGGTGAAGGCGAACGCTGCTGCTATTCCGGCCGGACTATTTGCCAGACGGTATGTCAGAAACATCAAACCATAAAAACCTACCAGCATCAGGATCAGGCCGGGTGAGGGGAGTGCATAGACCGTGCTCAGCGTGGCGGTCACTGCAGAAAACGCCAGCGTCAGGCCGAGCAGAAAATAGGTGTTACGCAGAACTTTGTGAGTGCCGATCAGAGATTGTTGCTGTGATGAGCTGATAATTTTGTCCATCATTTACTCCTTAAAGAGAGAGGACACCTTACATGCGCTGAGAATACGCAGCGGGGTCAGAACAGCAAAGGCGTTTTACCCATCTTTACGCGATAAATTGCTGTTTCAGTAAGCAGAATGCTGTTTTTGACGGCGAAAAAAACAAATTTGGCTGTTTTTCAGGCGAACGATTCATTCATCGCTTTACATCATCCTGGGGGATGTTTATAGTGCGCCTCATTGCGGAGGGGTGGCCGAGTGGCTTAAGGCAGCGGTCTTGAAAACCGCCGATGGGAAACCATCCGAGAGTTCGAATCTCTCCTCCTCCGCCACTTTATCTCTGCAGATAAAGTACAATCTGTATCCGGAGGGATGGCCGAGTGGCTTAAGGCAGCGGTCTTGAAAACCGCCGATGGGAAACCATCCGAGAGTTCGAATCTCTCTTCCTCCGCCAAATTTAAAGAAGCCCGCAGCGATGCGGGCTTTTTGCTTTTCCCGCCCCGACTCTTCCTGCTGCTCTAACCCTGACGTTTGCTGCTATAGTCCATTCACAGTTTTTATAAACAGCGGGCGATTTTCGTCAGCAAGCTGAGTTACACTGTGCGGTAATTCGCTCTTTGGCGGGCTAATCGTTTGAATGCCAGAGTGTTTCACTGATGAATTATGGAATGGGCACAATGATCAAAAAACTGAGTCTTTGCGCGTTGTCAGTTGTTGCGGCGCTTCCGGTAAGCCTGTCAGCGACCGCAGCAGAAGGGGATATGCAGCTGCAGCAGGTGCTGATGCTGAGCCGTCACAATCTGCGTGCGCCGCTGGCGACAAACGGCAGCGCACTGGAGCAATCCACTAAAAAGAGCTGGCCGCAATGGGATGTGCCGGGCGGTGAACTCACCACCAAAGGCGGCGTGCTGGAAGTCTATATGGGTAAATATACCCGTCAGTGGCTGACGCAGCAGGGGCTGCTGGCTGGCGGCAATTGCCCGGATACCAGCGATGTTTTCATTTATGCAAATAGCCTTCAGCGCACCGTTGCGACCGCACAGTTTTTTGCTGCGGGTGCCTTTCCTGGCTGTGACGTTGCAGTAACGCATCAGGATGCCATGGGAACGATGGATCCCATCTTTAATCCGGTGATTACCGATGACAGCGAAGCGTTTAACAAAAAAGCGCTGGCGGCGATGACGGCAGAGAATGAGAAGCTGGCACTGAAGCCTGCGCTGCAGCGTCTGGAAAAGATTGTTGATTATAAATCGTCGCCTGCCTGCAATGGTAAAAAGCAGTGCACGCTGGACAGCGGTGATAACACTTTCAGCGCAGATAATGGCAAAGAGCCAGGCGTCAGCGGTCCGCTGAAAATCGGTAATTCCCTTGTTGATGCGTTCACGCTGCAATATTACGAAGGTTTCCCGGCAGAGCAGGTTGCCTGGGGGCAGATTAAAACGCCTGAGCAGTGGAAAGAGCTGGCGTCAGTCAAAAACGGTTATCAGGATGCGCTCTTCAGCTCGCCAGAGGTTGCGCGTGAAGTTGCTGCACCGCTGGTGGATTACATCCGCAGCCAGCTGGTTGATGAAGATAAGGCCAGCGCACCTAAAGTAACGCTGATGGTAGGGCATGATTCAAATATCGCCTCGCTGCTCAGCGCGCTGCAGGTGAAGCCTTACACTCTGCCGGGCAACGATGAGAAAACCCCTATCGGCGGACAGGTTGTATTTGAACGCTGGCACGATGGCAAAAATAACAAAGATTTGCTGAAAATAGAGTATGTCTATCAGACCGCCGATCAGCTGCGTAACGCAGATGTGCTGAGCCTCAAAAACCCGCCAAAACGTGTCACGCTGCAGCTTGCCGGCTGTGATACTGATGCCAATGGCTATTGCAGCTGGGAGCAGTTCTCTGCGGCACTGAACAGCGCACTGCAGGGGACGCCTATGCAGCCTGCGGCCGTGCAGGAAGCGAAGCCGCAGCAGGCTGCAGATAGTGCGCCGGACGCGAAAGCTGCCGCAGAGAAACCGGCTGACGATAACGCTAAAGCTAAAGATAAAGCTGAACAGGCGGCTGCTGATAAAGCGAAAGCAGACGCCGCCGCAGATAAGGCGAAAGCAGACGCTGCCGCAGAGAAAACCGCTGCTGATAAGGCGAAAGCGGACAAAGCAGCCGCTGATAAAGCGGCGGCTGATAAAGCGAAAGCGGACAAAGCAGCAGAAGATAAAGCGAAAGCTGATGCTGCTGCAGCGCAAAACGCGCAGCCGGAGGCGGCATCCGGTAAACCCGCCGCTGAGGCAAAGCCAGCTCAGCAACCTGCTACCGCAGGTTAACCGGCAGCAGGCTATAAAAAACCCCGCTCTGGCGGGGTTTTTTTTGGTCGTCAGCCGGCAATAACCACCAGCTTCTGATTGGCAAACTCTTTCAGACCGAGATCGGAAAGTTCACGCCCGTAACCGGAGCGTTTTATCCCGCCAAAGGGGAGCTCAGCTGCGGTGTCACTCTGTGAATTGATAAACACCATGCCGGTCTCAATCTGTGACGCCAGCCGGCGCGCGCGCGCAATATCCCGCGTCCAGATAGATCCGCCAAGGCCATAGTGCGAATCGTTCGCCAGCGCCACGGCAGCCTCATCACTCTCTGCAATATAGAGCTGCGCAACCGGGCCAAAAAACTCCTGATAATAAGCGGGATTATCGGGCGTCAGCCCGGTCAGCAGAGTGGGCTGATAATAGCATCCGACGCCTTCAATAATGCGCCCGCCAAAGCGCAGCTCTGCGCCATGCTCTACCGCCTCTTCAACCTGTCGCGCCAGCCGGTCACGCGCATCAAGGGACGAGAGCGGTCCGAGCGTGGTTTTTTCATCCAGCGGATCGCCCGGCACAGCGGACTGCAGCGCGGCGCTGAATTTGCTCATGAACGCCTCGGCGATCTGCGCGTGCACAATAAACCGTTTAGCAGCGGTGCAGACCTGTCCGCAGTTGCTCAGACGTGCCTGCACGCCCTGGCGTACCGCTTCATCCAGGTCAGCATCGTCCAGAACAATAAAGACGTCATTGCCACCCAGTTCAAGGGTGGATTTTTTCAGGTGTTTGCCCGCCTGCTGTGCAACCGCACTGCCGGCGCGTTCGGAGCCGGTCAGCGCCACGCCCTGAACGCGATCGTCAGCGATAAGATCCGCCACCTGCTCATTGGAGATAAACAGGTTACTCCAGGCACCTTCTGGTGCACCCGCTTCACGTACCAGTTGCTCAAAGATATCCGCGCAGTGCGGCACAATATTGGCATGTTTTGCCAGCACCGGATTACCCAGCGCCAGATTAGGTGCCAGAACACGCATCAGCTGATAATAAGGGAAGTTCCATGGTTCAACCGCAACGATAACGCCAATCGGATGATATTCCACCCAGGCTTCCCCGATTTCGCTGGCGTAGGGCTGAGGCTGCAGAAAAGCAGCGGCATGCTCAGCGTAATATCGCGCAATGCTGATGCAGATGCTGACTTCACCACGGCTCTGACCAATCAGCTTGCCCATTTCGCGACTCGCTATGGTGGCCAGCTCCTCTTTGCGCTGCTCCATGAGATCGGCCAGGCGGCTCAGCACCTGGAGGCGTGGCTGGATATCACCTTTGCTCCAGGCTGAGTGGTAGAGCGCATCTGCGGTTTCGAGCGCCTGGTACACGCGGGCGTCATCATGTGTCTCCCAGTTTTTCAGCAGCTGATTATTTGCCGGATTGATGCTCTGGTAAGCCGTCATCGCGTCCCCCTGTTGGTGTTGCCATAAAAAAGGCGGGCCATGCCCGCCGGTTCTCACACGTTTTTGCGCTCGACAGGGACGTTGTCCCATGTCAGAACATCCTGATCGGTTTTATCAAACGCGCGCATCAGCACATCATCATTGCCCTGCTGCTCCCAGATCTGCTCTGCCAGTTTTTCATCGTAATTGGCAACTTCAAAGATCGCTTCTGCAATTTCCGGGGACGTCTGACGAATTTTCGCCCATTCGCCGACGCGATGTGCTCTGGACTGGTCTGTAGACATAATGATCTCCTGTTGAGTTTATCCTTTGAGTTTTACCGCCAGAGTGGCGACATGTTCACCCTGATAGCGGGCAATTTGCAGCTCTTCAGGCGTGGGCTGGCGTGAACCATCGCCGCCTGCCAGCGTCGACGCACCATAAGGCGTTCCGCCGCGCACCTGTGAGATATCAAACATCTCTTTAGTGCCGTAGCCGATTGGAATAATGACCATGCCGTGATGGGCAAGCGTAGTCCATACTGACGTTATCGTCAGTTCCTGGCCCCCGCCGGTACCGGTAGAAGTAAACACGCTGGCCAGTTTTCCGTGCAGTGCGCCCGAGGCCCACAGCCCGCCGGTACGATCCCAGAAGTTGCGCATCTGGCCTGACATGTTGCCAAAGCGGGTCGGCGTGCCAACGATAATGGCATCATACTGCGTCAGATCGTCCGGCGTTGCCTCAGCTGCCTGCTGATCGACCTTGCCGCCAACCTCAGCAAAACGCGCCGCATCCATACTCTCCGGCACGCGCAAAATAGTCACTTCGGCTCCGCTGACGCGCTGCACGCCTTCTGCAACCGCCTGCGCCATGGTTTCCACATGTCCATACATTGAGTAATAGAGCACCAGAACTTTTGCCATTGTGGTTCTAACCTCCCGGTAAGATAAGTAAAAAGAGTATAGAAGAGCATGCGCGGGCTGCCGGGAAATGGCGCTGCTGCCCGCTGAGATTTAGCACGCTTAAAAATTTAACGTTATGATTTTTAGTATTAAAATGGCATTTTTTCAGATGAGTCGTAATTCTGAACGCGAATCACATTGCTGCACGCTGAGCAGATAACCCCGGCCGGCTGTTGCGCCTGCGGGCCGGGTTACGCCAGAATGACGCCTGGCTACTTATCAGGTGTTCTATGTCTGCGTTACCTGCACGTCCTTATCTGCGCATTACCCGTCAGGAACTGGTGCTGATTTTCATCACCATGGTCTGGGGCGGCACGTTTCTGGTGGTGCACCGCGCCATGGCATACTCCGGTCCGTTTTTTTTTGTCGGACTGCGATTTGCCACGGCGTCACTGCTGCTGGCCTGTTTTTTCTGGCGCTATCTGCGCGCGCTGACCTGGCTTGAAATCAGAGCGGGCACAATGATTGGCCTGGCTATTGCGGGCGGTTATGGCCTGCAAACCTGGGGGATGCAGACTATCTCCAGCAGCCAGTCTGCCTTTCTGACGGCGCTCTATGTTCCGGTGGTGCCGCTGCTGCAGTGGCTGGTGCTGCGCCGGCCGCCTGGCATTATGGCATGGCTGGGCATTGCGCTGGCGTTCAGCGGCCTGGTGCTGGTGGCGGGGCCGCAGCAGAGCGGCATCGCCCTCAGCGCCGGGGAGAGCGCGACCCTGCTGAGCACGCTGGCGATTGCTGCCGAGATCATTCTGATTAGCCGCTATGCCGGACAGGTGGATGTGCGGCGGGTAACGCTGGTGCAGCTGCTGGTCGCCTCCGCTTGCGCCTTTCTGTTTATGATCCCGAACGGTGAAGCGCTGCCGTCGTTTTCTCTGCCGCTGGTGCTGAGCGCTGCAGGCCTGGGCGCCGCCAGCGCCCTGATTCAGGTGACGATGAACTGGGCCCAGCGCAGTGTGTCACCGGTACGCGCTACGGTAATTTATGCCGGAGAGCCGGTCTGGGCGGGAATTGTCGGGCGTCTCGCGGGGGAGCGACTGCCTGCGGCCGCGCTGCTGGGCGGTGCGCTGATTGTCTGTGGCGTGATTGTCAGTGAGCTGCGGCTGCGGCGTAAGAAAGCGGTGCCCGATGAGGCACCGCAGAAGCCTTAACCGTGTGGCTGTGCAGCTGAACCGGCCGGCGCGCGGCTACGGTGCTGCAGAATTGCGTTCAGGATAATGGCGCCAAAGGTCGCGGTGCCGATACCGCCGAGCGTGAAGCTGCCGATCTTAAGCGCAAAATCGCCGGCGCCCAGAACCAGCGTGGTAGCGACCATGATCAGATTACCGTTCTGCCCGAGATCGACCTGATTCTGCAGCCAGATACGGGCACCGGCCACCGCAATCAGGCCAAATACCACGATAGACGCGCCGCCTATGACCGGTGCTGGCACGGTATGGATGAGTGCGCCAAATTTCGGTGAAAAACCCAGCAGTATTGCGATCAGGGCCGCGGCGACGAACGCCAGCGTAGAGTAGACGCGCGTAACCGCCATGACGCCTATGTTTTCGGCATAGGTTGTCACGCCGCTGCCGCCGGCAGAGCCAGAGAGCATAGTGGCCAGACCGTCGCCAACAAACGCCCGGCCCATCCACGGATCGAGATTGCGTCCGGTCATAGCTGCTACCGCTTTAATATGCCCCAGATTTTCAGCGACCAGAATAATGGCGACCGGCGCAATCATCACTATCGCCTGCAGGTCGAACACAGGGGCGGTCGTATGCGGCACGCCAAACCAGGCGGCGTGCGCCACGCCGCTGAAATCCACCGGTTTACCGAGGCCGAAGCCATTGGTCAGCAGCGCATAGAACGCCCAGGCCACGATCAGCCCTACCAGGATCAACAGGCGCTGTACCAGCCCGCGCGTCATGACCGCCACCAGTCCGATACAGAGCACCGTCAGCACCGCCATCCAGCTGTCGAACAGGGTGGCAGAAACACTGTGCACCGCAATCGGCGCCAGGTTCAGGCCAATCGCCATAACGACGGCGCCGGTGACGACCGGCGGCATCAGGCGCTCAATCCAGCCGGTACCCACTTTCATCACAATCAGACCAATCAGGGTATAGAGCGCGCCGCAGGCGATAATGCCGCCCAGCGCCACGGAGAGGTGAGTGTTAAGGCCCTGGCCGGTGAAACCGGTGACCGCAATCACTACGCCCACAAAAGCGGCGCTGGAACCGAGATAGCTCGGTACGCGCCCGCCGGTAATAAAAAAGAACAGCAGCGTACCGATCCCGGAGAGTAACACAGCGAGATTGGCATCCAGCCCCATCAGCAGCGGCATCAGTACCGTTGCGCCAAACATTGCGACCGCATGCTGCAGCCCAAGCACCAGCGTCTGCCCGAGCGGCAGCGTCTCGTCCGGGGCAATCAAGCCGTCGTCGGTCATTGCTGACTTAACGCGCCAGCGTGGAAACCAGGTACTCGCCATAGATCATCTCCTGAGAGTGAGTAGAACAGGCCGCGTTATGCGGTATCAGCGGGCATCCTGCCGGGAGAAGGTGTGATAACCGCGATCGAACCAGGCGAGCCCCTGGCGCGCCTCGCCCTGGGCCACGGCCAGCACCGTACAGAACAGAATATCGTGTGTGCCAACGCTGACCCGCTGTGTTATCTCGCAGTCAAAGGAGATCAGCGCGGCCTCCAGCAGCGGAGCACCGCTGGCAAGCGTCTGCCACTGCGCGGCGGCAAAGCGATCCGCCATCGCGGTTTTGCCCCCGAACAGCGTGGAAAGGGCGTGCTGGTCTGCCGAGAGGGTATTGACGCAGAGTGCACGGTTATCGCGAAACGCCGGCCAGGCTGAGGCGGAGCGGTTCAGGCAGACCAGCAGCGTCGGCGGGGAGTCGGTCACGCTGCAGACGGCGGAGGCGGTAAAGCCAGCCACGCCTGCCGGGCCATCGGTGGTGATAACATTAACGGCTGCACCCAGCTGCGCCATAGCGTTGCGAAAGGTGTCGCGATCGACTGTGGGTAAATCCGGAAGGGCATGTAGGCTCATGTTCAGACTCCTGATCTCAGCCCGCTGCCAGACAGGCGGGCTGAGCGGTCTCAGCCAGCCAGCGCAGCAGCAGCGTGTTAAAATTATCGCTATCGGTCACGCTCATGGCGTGGCCGCCCCACGGCATGGTCAGCAGCTGGCCCTGCGGCAGCGCTGCCGCCAGCTGTGCTGAACAGCTCCACGGCACCAGCAGATCGTCCTGGCTGCAGATCGCCAGCACCGGCTGGGTGATGCGCGCGGCGCAGGCACGAAAATCTGCCGTTTTCAGCGCGTGCAGACGACGCAACAGATTCTGTGCGCCCTGAAAGTGCTGCTGGTGATGCCTCTCTTCTGCCTCAGCGCGCGCCTGATGCTGCGCCAGCCATTCGGCAGGATAGAGAAACAGCGGCTGAGCGCGTACAAAGGCTTCGGTACCCGCCTGCAGCAGCAGATCCTCTCTGACCTTAAAACAGCGCGCGGTATGGGGGCTGAGCGTCAGCCAGCCGTTAATGACCGCCACGCGCTCAACCCGATCGGGGTGATCCAGCGCCATTTGCAAACCAATCAGCCCCCCAAGCGCATGGCCAGCCACGCTGTAGCGCGCGATCTGATGCTGTTCCAGCGCCTCCGCCAGCTCGGCTGCCATCATTGCCAGGCTGTAACCCTCAGGCAGCGGCGCTGCACTGCGCCCGGTGCCGCGCTGATCGTATGTGACAACGCGGTAGCGGGTGCTGAGCGCCGCCAGCTGTGGCTGCCAGAATCCGGCAACGCCACCAAGGCCTGATGCGAGGACCAGCGTGGGCGCATCGGCAGTGGTCAACCCGTGGATATCCAGCTTCATTACGCCTCCGCCTGTCCGATGTGCGCCACAGACGCAATCTCAACCAGCG
Source organism: Pantoea sp. RIT413 (assembly GCF_003057675.2). Lineage (NCBI taxonomy): Bacteria > Pseudomonadati > Pseudomonadota > Gammaproteobacteria > Enterobacterales > Erwiniaceae > Pantoea > Pantoea sp. RIT413. The sequence goes on along the minus strand of NZ_QBJB02000001.1, from coordinate 665,990 downwards.
CGTCAGGTTTTACCAGACCGCACTGAATACAGAAGCGCGCGGGCTTATCGCCGGGAAAATAGTCGGCATAGACCTGATTCACGGCGGCGTAGTGCTGCCAGTCGGTAATGAAAATAGAGTTGAACGTGACATCAGCCATGCAGCCGCCGGCGGTTTCAATGACGTTTTTGATGGTCTCCAGCACGTGGCGGGTTTGCGCGGCCGCATCGCCGACGTGAACCACGTTATTGTCCGCATCGAACGGCAGGGTGCCGGAAACGTACACCACGCCGTCAGCCAGCGTTCCGGGTACGAACGGGGCGATCGGCGTACTGCTGCCAGCCGGGATAATGACGCGTTTGGGCATAGTCTGATCTCCTGATAGCGAAAAGTTACTGACCCTGCAGGGCTTCGCAGAACGTTTGTGTATCGCTGACCCAGCCGAAAAACGTTTCGATATTGAACAGCGCGGCCTGCTGCGCAAAATCAGGTCCGGCCTGATGCGTGGCGTCAGCCAGTACCACACCGAAATATTCCAGAAAGAAGCCGTCACGCAGCGTGGACTCGACGCAGACGTTGGTGGCGATGCCGGTAAAAATCAGATGACGGATCCCGCGGCTGCGCAGCATGCTGTCGAGCGGCGTATTGAAAAAGCCGCTGTAGCGCGGTTTTGGCAGCACGATATCGCCCGGTTCGGGCGTCAGCGCATCCACCAGCGCATAATCCCAGGTGCCTTTCGCCAGCAGGGTGCCCTGCAGCTCAGGCTGGCGGCGCATGGTTTTCAGCGCATTAGATTTGTGAAAATTGGGGGAGCCCGCATCGCCCGCCTCAGTGTAATCGCTGTCCCAGCCGTTCTGGAACCAGATAATCTGTACGCCGGCAGCGCGTGCCGCGGTGACCGCCTGATGAATTCTGGCGATAACCGGCTCGGTGGCAGAGACATCAAATCCCGCCAGGTCGAGATAGCCGCCTTTAGTGGCGTAGGCATTCTGCATGTCGACGACAATCAGCGCGCTCTGAGCCGGAGGCAGGGCGATCGCCTCCGGACGGGCGGGCAGAGTGATATGCGGTGTGGTGCCGGTGTGTGCGCAGGTGACGGTTTTCATTATGCTACCTCCTGCGCCGCAGCGATCACGTTGCGACGGCACTGCATCAGCGGCTGTATGCGCTGGCCGAACGCTTCAATACCCTCCAGGAAATCATCAAAGGTCAGCAGCACGCCGTGCGTACCATCAACCTGAGCCACTTCATCCAGCATGCGTGCCACGCTGGCAAAGGAGCCAACTAACGTGCCCATATTGATGTTAACGGCGGAGGTCGGGTCAGCCATCTGACGCACGTTAGTATCGCTGCCTGAACGGGTATCCTGCTGGCTCTGAGTCGTGAGCCACGCGAGTGCCTCTTCGTCGGCGCCAGCTTTGTAGTGCTCCCATTTTGCGCGGGCCGCTTCGTCGCTCTCGGCGGCGATGATCATAAACAGAACGTAGGAGCCGACGTCGCGGCCCGCCTGCTCAGCAGCAAGCTTCATGCGGGCTGCGGTCGGTGCAAAGGCGGCTGGCGTATTAACGCCCTTACCAAAGCAAAAGTTATAGTCGGCATGCTGAGCTGAAAATGCCATGCCCGCATCACTCTGTCCGGCGCATATCACCTTCATCGGCTTCTGCGGCCGTGGACTGACGCGACAGTCGTTCATCGTGAAAAAATCACCTTTGAAGTCGCTCTGGCCGGTTCCCCATAAATCGCGCAGCACCGTGACATACTCAGTCAGGTATTGATAACGGCTGGCAAAATAGTCATCGCCCGGCCAGATCCCCATCTGCTCATACTCTGGTTTCTGCCAGCCGGTGACGAGGTTTACGCCAAAGCGTCCGCCAGAAATTGAGTCGATGGTCGCAGCCATACGCGCCACGATGGCGGGTGGCAGCGTCAGCGTGGCAGCCGTGGCGTAGATCTCAATCCGCGAGGTGACCGCCGCCAGGCCGGCCATCAGCGTAAAGGACTCCATATTGTGATCCCAGAACTCCGTTTTGCCGCCGAAGCCGCGCAGCTTGATCATTGAGAGTGCAAAATCGAAGTGATAGTGCTCAGCGCGCTGCACAATCGCTTTATTGAGTTCAAAAGTAGGCATGTACTGCGGCGCATGCGTAGAGATCAGCCAGCCGTTATTGCCAATCGGAACAAAGACACCAATTTTCATATGTCACCTCTTTGCATTGATAGGACGGTTTCACGCGCTGCGCTGCTTCCTGCACGCATCCTGCGGGCGGCGCTCTCTCTTGATTGCAAGTCGCGTGCCACATAAATAATTTTTATATTTATCATCAGGATATGAACCGCCGATCGGCCAGCCGGGACGGCACCGCGATTTTCAGACCATTTGGTCAAAACAAATGCACAGCAATCAGGCAGCCGTCGGGCAAAAAAGGTGCAGCCCGCCATATCTGCCAGCTGTGTTATGATGTGAATTCACGACAGGGAGAGGTAACAGCATGAAAAATGATGAGAAAAAACCGCGCCGTCGTTCGCAGGCGGCGACCGCAAAACGCGCCGCTATCCTGCAGGCGGCGCTGGCGCTGTTTTCCCAGTTCGGTATTCATGGCACCAGCCTTGACCGGGTGGCTGAGGGAGCAGAGGTGTCAAAAACGAATCTGCTCTACTATTACCCTTCAAAGGAAGTGTTGTATGTCGCCGTGCTGAAAGAGATTCTGGATGTCTGGCTGGCACCGCTGCGCGCGCTGCGCGCCGACCAGGATCCCCTGACGGCCATTCGCCACTATATTCGCCTGAAGCTTGAGGTCTCCCGCGATCATCCTCAGGCATCGCGGCTGTTCTGTCTGGAGATGCTGCAGGGCGCACCACTGCTGCGTGGTGAACTGGCGGGCGACCTGAAAGCGCTGGTAGAGAGTAAGGCGGCAATAGTCGAGCAGTGGATCAGCGCCGGACAGCTGGCTGCCATTCAGCCGCAGCATCTCTTTTTTATGCTCTGGGCCACCACGCAGCACTATGCTGACTTTGCCTCGCAGGTTGAGGCGGTCACCGGGCAGACGCTGCAGGATCCCGACTTTTTTGCACAGACGTTGCAGAACGTAGAGCGGATGATTATCGAAGGCATTCGCGTGCGCTAACGATTGAGGGAGGAGAAGCATGGATTCGCTGTCGCAACTGGCGCTGGGCGCTGCAGTTACCATTGCCGTCATGAACCGCCGGGTACCGGTATGGCAGGCGGCCCTGGCGGGGGCAGTCGCCGGCACGCTGCCGGATCTGGATGTGTTCGTCGATCACGGCGACGCAATACGCAATATGACGCTGCATCGCACCGAGAGCCATGCGCTGCTGATCCTGACGCTGCTGGCGCCGCTGGCCGGCTGGCTGGCCGCCGGGATCACCCGCAGCAAAGCGCACTGGCGCAGCTGGTGCCTGGCCCTCTGGCTGGCGCTGATCACCCATCCGCTGCTCGATCTCACTACCGTGTATGGTACGCAGCTTGGGCTGCCGCTCACTGACTATCCGTTTGCCATCGGCAGTATGTTTATTGTCGATCCGCTCTATACGCTGCCGCTGCTTATCGCACTGGGCGTAGCGCTATGGCGGCGTGATGCCACCGGCGTGCGCTGGACCCGCCTGGGCCTGTTAATCAGCACGCTTTATCTGGGCTGGAGCATGGTGATACAGGGCGTCGCCACGCGGCAGATTGAACAGCAGCTGGCGCAGCAACACGTTGTATCACAGCGGCTGCTGGTCACGCCGACGGCGTTCAACACGCTGGTCTGGCGTACGGTCATTATTACGCCGGATCGCTATGGCGAAGCGTACTGGTCGCTGTTTTCACCCCGGCGGCCGTTACAGATTGCGTGGCACGATCGTCAGATGGCGCTGCTGACACCTTTTAAAGGGCAGTGGCATGCGGAGCGCGTTGTCTGGTTCAGTCACGGTTTTTACGCGCTGCGTCAGCAGGCGGGCAATACGCTGATTAGCGATTTGCGTATGGGTGAGGCGCCCGATTACACCTTTACTTTTAATCTTGGCAGGCCGGAAGCGCCAGCAGCGGCGCCGCAGCGTGAGGCGGCCGCACGCCCGTCACTCCAGCGTGCCTGGCATCAGTTCTGGCAGCGGTTATAAATGAAAAAGGCCCGCTGATGCGGGCCTTAAACAGAACGGGATCAGGCTTTACGGCGTCGCAGCAGCCAGCCCATAGTGAGCAGCATAAACCACAGCGGCGTAACCATCAGCGCCTGACGGGTATCCTCCTGCAGCGTCAGCAGCACCAGCACGAAAGCAAAAAATGCCATGCAGACCCAGCACATAATTTTGCCCAGCGGCATCTTAAACGTTGACGACGCGTGACGCTGCGGATGCTGTTTACGGTAGGCCAGGTAGCTGCAGAGAATGATGGTCCAGACAAACATAAACAGAATGGCGGATACCGTGGTCACCATGGTAAACACCGTCATCACGTCCGGGATCAGGTAGATCAGCGCGACGCCGCCCAGCAGACAGAGACAGGAGAAGAACAGGCCGGTGGTGGGCACGGCGCGCGCGGAGAGACGACCAAACGCCTTATGCGCTACCCCCTGTTCTGCCAGGCCATACAGCATGCGGCTGGTAGAGAAGATGCCGCTGTTGGCTGACGAGGCCGCTGAGGTCAGTACCACAAAGTTAACGATGCTCGCAGCAGCGGGCAGGCCAATCAGCACAAACATCTCTACAAACGGGCTGCGATCCGGCATCACCTGATTCCATGGCGTAACGGCCATAATCACCAGCAGCGCCAGAACGTAAAACATAATAATGCGCAGCGGTATGGCATTGATGGCGCGGGGCAGGACCTTGTGCGGATCTTTGGTCTCTGCCGCGGCGGTGCCTACCAGCTCAATACCGACAAAAGCGAACACGGCAATCTGGAAGCCGGCGAAAAAGCCGCTCAGCCCTTTCGGGAACATCCCGCCATGCTGCCAGATATTGCTGAGCGATGCCGTGCTGCCGCCGGGTGAAGGGTAGTGCGTACTGACCAGCACAATACCGGTAATAATCAGGGCAACAATGGCGACAATTTTGATAATTGCGAACCAGAACTCCATTTCCCCGAAGAGTTTGACCGTGGCAATATTCAGCGCCAGAAAGACAAAGACGCACAGCAGCGCGCTCATCCAGATAGAGAATCCGGGGAACCAGAGCTGAAAATAGGCGCTGATGGCGACCACGTCAGCGATGCCGGTAACGACCCAGCAGAACCAGTAGGTCCAGCCGGTAAAATAGCCCGCCCACGGGCCGAGCAGATCGGCCGCGAAATCGCTGAACGATTTATATTCCAGATTAGAGAGCAGCAGCTCTCCCATTGCGCGCATAACAAAAAACAGCATGAAGCCGATGATCATATAAACAAAAACGATCGACGGCCCCGCCAGGCTGATGGTTTTGCCTGACCCCATAAAGAGCCCGGTTCCGATAGCGCCGCCAATCGCAATAAGCTGAATATGACGGTTATGCAGGTTGCGCCGGAGTTTTTCCGGCTGTTCAGCCTCACTGAGGGCTGTTTTGGATTGATCAACCATAAAGATAGCTTTCCTGTCTTGATGTTGTGTCAGCTCTGATGGCTGTTGAAATACGTGCCTTTGCACAGGGCAAGAGCGCATAAGATAGAGGAAAGGCCACCGGGTCTGGTAATTGTTTTTTAACCTTTGTGACCTTTTGCGTTTTTTGCTCTGTCAGCAAATATTTACATGGTTGCTCTTTTAGTCACTTTGCGTAAATAAGCAGCACTTTTTCCCGGAAGAACAGGCAGATGAGGCAAGCCAGCTACACTTAGTCACAGGTTTACAAAGTGATAAGGCAGAGATGGTGCGCGCACTCATTGCGACAGGAATAATTGCTCTGGTGGGGTGGTGGAGTTTGCCCTGGCTGAAATCGCAGCTTCCGGCGCAGTGGAATCCGTTTATTCCGCTTAACGTCACGGATGCGCCAGGCTGGATAACACGTTACAAGCTGGAGAAACTGCGTCACGATCCAGCCGCCTGTCTGGCGGTGCTGGAGCGCGCCAGTGCGCAGGGACGGGTAAGTTTTCGCACGACGCCTCCGGTGCGGGGTAACTGCACAATTGAACAGCCGGTTCGTATCAGCCAGTTTGGGCCGGTTACGCTCAGCAGCAGTTTTCTTGCCAGCTGTCCGATGGCCGTGGCAAGTACGATGTATGTCACGCGCAGTAATGCTGCATTACAGCAGGCGGGTATCACCAGTCCGCTGCGGCGTATTGAGCATGTTGGCAGCTACGCCTGCCGCAACGTCTATCATCGCCAGGAGGGACGCCGCAGCGAACACGCTACGGCAGAGGCGTGGGATGTCACCGCTTTTCAGCTGGCCGATGGCCGCTGGTTACGGGTCGCCAGAAACTGGCAGCAGCCCGCCAGCAGCGCGGCGGGTTTGCATGCACTCTGGCGCAACGGCTGTGCCAGCTTTGGAAACGCACTGGGACCAGACTACAACGCAGCTCATACCACACACTTTCATCTGGGCATGCGCGGCGGTGGATTCTGCCGCTGATGCGGCAGGCTGTTAATTTTAAAAGCCGGGCAGGCTTAATAGTTAATTTGCGCCAACGCTATTTTAGATCCAGTCCCTCAAAGACGCAGAAGGCGTGATTACAAATGAGAACCATTACCCGACTAATTTTTATGTTTGAAATAAGTCTGCCTTAAATAACACTCATCTGTTTTAATAATGAGATATCTCCGGTGAATTTATTTACTCTCCAAAAGAAAAATCGGGTGCCAGCGTCAGATTGTTCAGGCTATCTGCAGCGGACATCATCGCGTTAAAACAGAATTATATTGGTTATCCGCCTCACTCTGTTTTCATTCCAGCGGCTGATGACAGCGTATGCAACTGCGGCAGGCAGTTTATGCCGATAAAATGCGTAGTCGCGCATGGCGCAGGCATCAGCGTGGTGCGGATACAGATAGCTCAGGGTTGCCGATTGCCGGAGGTAACTTTATTTATCAGTGGAATTAAAAACCGTCCATGACTAAATCATTTAGCGCTTTTAACTGAAGGTGAATGTCTCTGCTAATCATTATTTTACTTAAAATCGATGCTAAACTTTTATCCATCTAATAATTAATTTTAATGGGTGGAAGATTGAAACTTTATCAGAAAAATCCTATGCTGGTTTCACGTATCTTTATGCGCCTGAGGCCTGGCAGTCAGGTCACTGCGGCGCTCGCTTTATGGCAACAATTCGATAACTTTCCGGCTGTATAACGCAATCTACAGCAGGAGCCTTTTATTCATTCTGTTCAGATTACGTCTCACCGATATAATCGGACAAGCATCAGGTTAATAAAAGACGTTAAATACGTCAGGATAATAATGACTACCGATAATTATTTTGTCTGGCGAGCCGAAACAGCAAAAGCGTTTCAGGGGTTGACGGAGGTGGTGCAATTAAAAGCACTGTTGCAAAAGCAAATCGTCGCTCTGGGATTCGACTTCTTTGCCTTTTTTGTGCAGCAGCCGGTTCCCTTCACCCGACCGCGTTTTTTCCTGTTCAGCACCTACCCTGAATCCTGGATCCTGCATTATGAGCGGCATAACTACTATGCCGTCGATCCTGTACTGCGGCTTTGTCAGCAGCCCGGAAAAGGGATTGAGTGGTGTGCTGAGATTTTCACCGGGGCGGCTAATCTTTGGCCAGATGCGCAGGCAGCGGGACTCCTGAGCGGCTTTTCTTGCTCAGCGATGGCATCAAATCGTGCCATTGGTATATTATCAATAGCATCACGTCAGCCCGGACGCTCCAGGCACCGCACCGTTGAGCTTGAGGTACAGATAAACTTTCTGGCGGACCTGAGCTTACGGGTTCTTGAGCGCTTAAAAGATAGCTCAATGGTGGTGCTGGCTAAGGGATTTAGCGAGCGGGAGCTGGAAATTTTGAAATGGACAGCTGAAGGAAAAACCTCGGCAGAGATTTCGCTTATTTTGGCAATATCAGAACATACGGTGAATTTTCACCAAAAAAACATGCAAAAACGTTTTAACGTTTCAAATAAAACGCAGATAGCGTGTTATGCCGCAGCGACAGGTCTGATATAGCAAAAGGCAACTACTAATACTGGTAGTTCCCTATCCGTATTGAGTTGTCTACCCTGCGCCGGAAACTTAGCCAGGCTGGCACGATAAAAATCATTGCACACATGGGGATGTCAGAGGCGCATGATGAAAATAATTCAAACACAGCTAAAGGATATGCCTTCCTCACTGCTAGCCGAACTGGGTACCTATCGTTATAGCGTGTTTGCGCGTGGCGAAGGCTGGTCAATTCCTCCGCGGCTGAGCACACCGGGGCAGGAGTACGATCGCTACGACCGTTCAGACGTGACCTGGCTTATCGCCTGGAATGCACGTAAAGGCATTTGTGGCTGCGCGCGATTACTGCCGTGGCATGAACCGGAAGTGGCTGAAGGTATTATTCTGCCGTTTGCGCAGGATAAGGTTTGGGAGATGTCACGCTACTCAGCACGGCTGGAGGTGGATGCGGAATTACCGCTGAATATCCTGTGGCACTCGGTGCAGCTGGCAGAGCTGAGCGGCATGGAGTATCTGATTAGCTCGGCCACGCCGATGCTGGAGAAGATGTTTGCACAGCATAATGTGGTTTATGAACCGCTGACGCCAGGGTTGATCCAGTCGGAAGATAATCTGTTCGCTATCCGTATCCCGGTTGAACAGCCGGCACTGGCGGAAAAATATCGCGGCACGCGGCGCTTTAGTCCGGAAGAGGTGCTGCCTTCGCTCGGCGTCTCCGTTAACTGGCAGGCGCACAATTAATACCCCGTGCAGCGCACGGGGCTGGCCGCTTACTGACGGTAAGCGGTTTTGATCTGACGGATCGTGTTGCTGAATACTTCAGCCTGGGGCTTATCAGCCAGCGCATTTTGCACATAGCGTTCCATATTGATAATTACTTTACCGGCGTCTGCCTGTCCCATGCCTTTGAGAATCAGAGTAATCATCATTTTGAGGCAGGCAACTTCATCAGCCAGTGCCTGAGTGTCACGCGACGTTACGAAATCTTCATCACTCATCTTCAACTCCCTGGTGGTATCGATTTACACAGATTCTGTCTTTCCGTGCATAAAACAGAGAGTATATCATAGGTTTGCTTTCTCATTCAGAGGCCAGAAAAATCATTATTCGATCCAGTTAAAGGCAGGGCAGTGCAGACCGTTTTGGCTCGCCTGATACTTTTTCGGCTTAAAAAAAGAAAACAGGCAGATTTATTACAACATGCTGTTATTCAATGAAATGTTAAATAAAAAAGCTGTTTAGTTTGCAGAAAATGGATTTTTTTCTGAAAAGATTTAATTATTTGATTTAGAGCATTGCGTCGCAGGTTGTTCTGGTATGTCTGATGTTCAATGCGCATAAAAAACGCTAAGATTACGCTCTTTTTTAATTACCTTTCTAACCTGCGGAGTATGTCCCGTTGATCAGCCTGCTGCTTGTTGATGACCATGAACTGGTACGTGCCGGTATTCGTCGCATTCTGGAAGATATCAAAGGACTGGTCATTGCCGGCGAAGCGGCGTGCGGAGAGGATGCAGTAAAATGGTGCCGTCAGCACACGGTGAATGTCGTTCTGATGGACATGAATATGCCGGGTATCGGCGGACTGGAAGCGACGCGCAAAATTGTCCGCTACAACCCCGATATTCGCATCATTATGCTGACTATTCACACCGAAAACCCGCTGCCGGCCCGGGTAATGCAGGCGGGCGCCTCAGGCTATCTGAGCAAAGGCGCTGCGCCTCAGGAGGTGGTCAGCGCCATTCGCGCCGTCCACGCTGGACAGCGCTATATCGCCTCAGATATCGCTCAGCAAATGGCGCTGAGCCAAATCGAGCCGCAGAAAGCGGAATCGCCCTTTAGTTGTTTGTCGGAACGGGAATTGCAGATTATGCTGATGATTACCCGGGGACAAAAAGTTACGGAGATATCCGAACAGTTGAACCTGAGCCCGAAAACCGTTAACAGCTACCGCTATCGTATGTTCAGTAAGCTAAACATCAGCGGTGATGTAGAGTTAACGCATCTGGCCATTCGTCATGGTCTGTTCAACGCGGAGCCATTAATAAGTAGTGAGTGAACTCTTTAATCCCAAAGCCTTTCTCAGCACCGTAACCAGCCAGCCTGGCGTCTACCGAATGTATGACGCGGCCGGTACGGTGATCTATGTCGGTAAAGCCAAAGACCTTAAAAAACGCCTCAGCAGCTACTTTCGTGCGCAGACTGGCAGCCGTAAAACGGATGTGCTGGTCAGTAATATTTGCAATATCGACGTTACGGTCACGCATACTGAGACAGAAGCGCTGCTGCTGGAGCATAACTACATCAAGCTTTACCAGCCACGCTATAACGTGCTGCTGCGCGATGATAAATCGTATCCATATATTTTTCTTAGCGGCGATACGCACCCCCGGCTGGCGATGCATCGCGGTGCCAAACACGCCAAAGGGGAATATTTCGGTCCGTTTCCAAATGGCTATGCGGTACGCGAGACGCTGGGCCTGCTGCAGAAAGTCTTTCCTATTCGCCAGTGTGAGAACAGCGTCTATCGCAATCGCTCGCGTCCCTGTTTGCAGTATCAGATTGGACGCTGCCTCGGTCCGTGCGTAGCCGGTCTGGTCAGCGAAGAGGAGTATGCCCGGCAGACAGACTATGTGCGGCTGTTTCTGGCCGGTAAAGATGATCAGGTCATCAACCAGCTGGTAGCGCATATGGAGGCGGCAAGTCAGGGATTGCGTTTTGAAGAGGCGGGGCGGCTGCGCGATCAGATTCAGGCCGTACGCCGCATTACTGAAAAACAGTTTGTCTCAAATCAGGGTGACGATCTTGATGTCATGGGCGTGGCCTATGATGCGGGCATGGCCTGTCTGCACGTGCTGTTTATCCGCCAGGGGAAAGTACTGGGAAGCCGCAGCTATTTCCCCAAAGTCCCGCCTGACACTGAGCTGACGGAAGTGGTGCAGACCTTTGTCGGGCAGTTTTATCTGCAGGGAAGCGAGGCGCGCACCCTGCCCGGAGAGATCCTGCTGGATTTTAACCTGGCAGAACGCAACCTGCTGGCTGAATCACTCAGTACGCTGGCTGGTCGCAAAGTCAATATACAGACCAAGCCGCGCGGCGATCGGGCACGCTATCTCAAGCTGGCGCGCACCAACGCGGCAACGGCGCTGACCACTAAGCTGTCGCAGCACTCCACTATTCAGCAGCGGCTTGCCGCGCTGGCTTCCTGGCTGAAGCTGGAGAGCATTCAGCGCATGGAGTGTTTTGATATCAGCCATACCATGGGTGAGCAGACTATCGCCTCCTGCGTGGTGTTTAATCAGGATGGCCCGCTGCGTTCTGATTACCGGCGTTACAATATTGAAGGGATCACGCCGGGCGACGATTACGCGGCGATGAATCAGGTGCTGCGCCGCCGTTATGGCAAAGCGCTGGAGCAGGATAAAATTCCGGATGTCATTTTGATTGATGGCGGTAAGGGTCAGCTGACGCAGGCGAAAGAGGTATTTGCGGAACTGGATGTCAGCTGGGATAAACAGCACCCGATTCTGCTTGGTGTCGCTAAAGGCAGCGATCGCAAGGCGGGACTGGAAACGCTGTTTTTTGAAGCGGAAGGTGAGGGCGTTTCTCTGCCGCCGGATTCGCCAGCCCTGCATGTCATTCAGCATATTCGTGATGATGCTCACAATCATGCAATTTCAGGCCACCGTAAAAAACGCGCCAAAGTGAAGAACACCAGCGCGCTGGAAAGTATTGAAGGCATCGGACCTAAACGGCGTCAGCAGCTGCTGAAATATATGGGAGGCCTGCAGCCGCTGATGAACGCCAGCGTGGATGAAATCGCCCGCGTGCCCGGTATCTCCTTTGCCCTGGCTGAAAAAATATACCACTCGCTGAAACACTAACATTGAAACAGGGGGGGCAATGTAGGAACATACGTTAAACCCTACACACACCAGACAGTTACTGGCATATGCAATATAACATCCCAACGTGTCTTACCCTGTTTCGCGTTTTTTTGATTCCTTTTTTTGTACTGGCGTTCTACCTGCCGTTTTACTGGGCGCCTTTTGCGACAGCGCTGATTTTTGTTATTGCCGCCATAACGGACTGGTTTGACGGCTTTCTGGCGCGTCGCTGGAAACAAACCACGCGCTTTGGTGCATTTCTCGATCCGGTGGCTGATAAGGTCATGGTCGCTATGGCGCTGGTGCTGGTTGCGGAATATTTCCACGCGTGGTGGATAACCCTGCCTGCTGCCACCATGATCGCCCGCGAGATTATTATCTCTGCGCTGCGTGAATGGATGGCGGAAATTGGCAAGCGCAGCAGCGTTGCCGTCTCATGGATTGGTAAAGTCAAAACCACGGCGCAGATGCTCTCACTGGTTGCGCTGCTGTGGCGTCCTGATGCTACGGTAGTAGGCGTTGGCGTGGTCGCACTCTATATCGCGGCAGTGCTGACATTCTGGTCGATGTTTCAGTATCTGAGCGCAGCACGCGGTGATCTGCTCGATAGCTGATCGATACGATTCAAAAAGCAGCAAACAGACGCAGTGGGTGATAATTTTATTGACTCACTGCGTGAGATAAGTAGAATGCATCGCATCGAACGGCAGCACAGCTGCAAGAAGCTGAATAAAAACAGCAAGTTCGGTAAAGCAGCAGTTATGCGGGAATAGCTCAGTTGGTAGAGCACGACCTTGCCAAGGTCGGGGTCGCGAGTTCGAGTCTCGTTTCCCGCTCCAGTTTCAGCAATGGGTCACTGACCGGTTGCACATCAGAATAAAGGCGCGTTGGCAGAGTGGCCATGCAACGGATTGCAAATCCGTCTACCTCGGTTCGACTCCGGGACGCGCCTCCAGTTTACACCCTGCCCGGGTGGTGAAATCGGTAGACACAAGGGATTTAAAATCCCTCGGCTTATGGTCGTGCGGGTTCAAGTCCCGCCCCGGGCACCATACAAAACACCGAATTAAAAAAGCGCTATAAGTAATGTCGTAACCGCCTTCAGGCGGTTTTTTTGTGTCTGCTGTTTTTCATTCCTGACGCCCCACCGTGCGTGCCTGTATAACCAATCCCAAATCATAATACCTGGATAACAGCCTTTTTGATCTTTCACTGCAAAACAGAACCTGCGCAGGTGACATGATTCATGTTTTTCCTGCGATTAATTGATAAAGCACCGGGCAGGTGCTGGCAACGCTGCATAGCGTAGTTAATGGTCGATTTATGAAAGTTGTTCTTCAAAAGCCGCATCTATACTTTTTGCCGCATCGCGGATTTCGGGCAAACCAGTCATCCACCTTATCGATAAACCCAATTTTTCCGGGTTTTCACGTCAGAAGTCTGCGCTTTAAAATGTGATTGCTGCTGCCGGAAGGGATCCCGGCGCGAAGCCAGTAAAGATATGGAGATTATTATGTTTACTATTAACAAAGCATCGGCGCAGTCTGTTCCTGTTGCTCTGCCTCCGGCTGATGCCACGGCACCAGAGGGCTGTGTATCTCTGGACTCATTCTTTAGCGATCCCTATGTCATAGAGCACCTGGCGCTGGCGGCAACGCTGAAAAAAAACCAGTCGGGAACGCTGTTAAGCAATATTTTTAATAAGCGGGATGTCTGTTTTGATTCTGAACAGAAAATAAGAGACGCCGATTACGCTATAAAAGATGGGTTTCTGTATCGTGCCCACTATGCGGATCCGCATACTGTGACGAGCGCGGGGGTAACCCGCAATACGCAGGAAAACGAGGAGGAATGTTTTGATGATTATCTGGCAAAGTTGTTTGAGCATACTGCCGGGCACAGCAGCCAGGGAGCCATATTATCTTTCAGTAGCCATGAGAAAACAGCTAAAAAATTTATGGCAGAAGGGAAACTCCTCCTCAAAGTAGATGCTGATAGTGAGGCGGATAAAAACGAGTTTATTTCCGTACCACAACTGATACTGCAGCATGGCGGGCGATTGCTCAAAGCAGGAAAGATAGACAAGCTAACGCTGCTTTCTGCTCTCGATCAGCTCAACAACAGAGAGCGTGAATTTTTTTATATTGGTAAACCTCATGGCTATCGATATGGCGAATTACCCCCGTATAAACTGGCTTTTGGTGAAGCGGCGCAGCCGGTTACTACGCATGTTGCGGCCCGTGACCAGGAGCCTGTTGCGGCAGCCGTGGTGCTCAGAGAAGATAAAACCGGCGTAGCCCGCGATCGTATCTGCTATCCGGGAGTCAGCAGCTGCCTTACGATTACTTTCAGACATGAAAATTTTTTAGCAGGAGCGCACTTAACAATAGCCACAGATAAGAACGCCCTTAAAGATGTACTGAAAGAAATAAAAGCGCTTAACCCGAATAAACCCATTGAGATTATTGTCGCTTCTCCATTTTCTGTTTATAAAATCGGCGTGTCTGATAAAGAGTTAAATACCCGCTCAAAGTTAAAAAAAATCATAGGCAGGATTTTTCCGGATACGTCAATCCGGTTGGTTGACACCTCCGATATACGGTTGTCCCATATTCTGGTCAGTAAAAATAGCCTTGAGTACGTAAACGAAAGCAACTTCAGAGTTATCGGCAACCATTGTCCCGATGCGTCAGCCTTCGCAAAATCCGCTGAAACCGTCTTGCCGGACAGGCCGACGCCCTTAGCCTCACTGGCGAGCAGCAGCAGTGGTGCGGTAACGCGCTCAGCACTGAGCGCCTGGCTAAAGGAAACTGATTTACCCTCCCGCCGCAGTGAAGAACAGGTATTAAAGGATTTAAAAGAGGCTGGCTTTGCGGTCACCGCTTCTCAGCTGAAAAAAGCCTGGTCCGATGCACTGCCGGCCGGCGATGCTGTTCTCGCTTCAGCGCCGGATAACCCCTCTTCTGAGATCGCCTCACCTGAAATAAAGAAATTACGCTCAATCAGAACCCTGACAACGCTGAAACATCAGCACGGAATGCCGAACCAGGATCGGCAGCGCGAACTCAATGCCCTGCTTAAATTGGGTCCGCAGCTGGCTGATGTGGCGCGCCATCCGGGTAAAGAGATGCTTGAGACTATTTTAGATAAAGATATTTCCCCTGCCGGCTATTCACAAATGAGCAGTGAGTTCAGCCAGGCTCTGGCGACGGATTACTTTGAGACACTAGACGATACCCTTAAAAGTGAAGAAAACCCGACAGGCGACCCCCCCCTGGCCTCAATGCTCAACCCGCTAAAGGATCATCTGCTGGAAAACCGTGGTCAGCAAAATATGCACCCCTGGAATGATGGGTTGATCCGCACTTTGAGTACGGCAGGAAAGGGTGCGCAGGCTCAGCGAGCTGCGCGCGCATTATCTGCGGAGCTGGAGCGGGATCCTGACATCGGCACGGCATGGAAGCCCGGATCGTCTGCAGCGCCATCGCCTGAAGCTGAGCGCATCAGAGAAAAGTTGACCCAGCTGAGCACTCGTGAAGGTTTTATACAGAAAGAGCAGAGGCTGACCGGGCTTCTTTCGCGACGAGACAGGAATATTCAGCAGGACAGAGAAAGGCTGACACTTAAGGCAGCAGCAGATCGGGCAAAACGCAGGGAAGCGGACCGCCAGGCGTGGAACGCCTTCAATCGCCACGTTGATAATATGGTTGCCGGGGGGCAGGATCTCAGGGCCAGACATGCCCGTGAGAGAAGCGAAATCGATGCCCGTGTCAGCCGGGATTATCATGCCCGCATGGATGCCTGGCAGAGTACAAGAGAAGAGATGGGGAAGAAAATGCAGGCCATACTGCAAGCGCTGGCAGCCAAATCCGGAACGGCTGCAGCGCGTAAGATGAGTGTGCCGGCTAATCTGGGGCCGATTATCAGTACGGCAGACCGGTTAAGAAATGAAGCTGACGCTGCTATTACGGCTTTCACCTGGGCTCTGCAGAAAAATCTCACTGAGGGAGAGCTAAAGCAACGTCTGACTGACATGGAGAGGGTTACTGAAAAGCTGGTTGCTGAAGAGCAGCACCTGTTCAATCAGGTAGCAGGCCTGATAGAAAAAAAGGTATCCGTAGCGCGACCGGATGAGAGAGAAGTAGATACGTTGTTAGGCCAATTAGCTCAGGAAGTCATGACAGAGCGTCTCCCTGATATTAACCGGACTCACGGGCTTCAGGACCTGTCATCGGAGAGAAGAGCTGAGAGAGAGCCGCAAAAAATAGCCCTTGCGCGGTCTGCTTATGACAAAGTCGGCAAAGAGTAAAGCTAACAGCTAACCCCGATTTCATACGCGGAATGTCAGCAAAGAGAGCCTGTCAATACCCCGAACGGGCAATAACTACCCGGCGCAGCCGGGTAGCGAAAATTAACCCTGCGGCTGGCCGACCGGGCCTTCGCCTTCGCTGGCGCCTGGCACCGGCTGGTTACTTGGTGCGTGCGGACGACCGTCGGCACCCACGGCATCACTATGCTGCATGCAGCCTGCCAGTGAAAAAAGCGTAACCGCTACCAGACCTGCTTTCATAATCCACGACATACAATCCCCTTAATAAACTACTTTTATACGCCTGCCAATCAGCGCGTTGCGCCGTTAAGCAAAGCCGCTGAAGGGCTAACTTGCAAGCGAAACGGGAGATTTAAGACATAAGGACGGGCAGAAACAGCGCGGAGCGCGCGGGCAGGGCGCTCAGAGGCGCCCTGCTGACAGGCGGATTAACCGAGGTTGCCGCTCAGGCGATCGCGAAAATCGCTGCTGCGGTTATCCAGACCGGTAAAGGTAACTGTGGCACCGTGACGCTGATAACGGTATTCGATTGCGTCCAGCGCGGCGACGCTGGAGGCGTCCCAGATCTGAGCGTGCGTCAGATCGATAGTGACCTGGCTCGGATCGTGGCCATAATCAAAGTGCTCGAACAGGTCATTACTGCTGGCGAAAAATAGCGGACCGCGTACGGTGTAGTGAACCCGATCCCCTTCCGGGCTGAGCGTGCGCTCGGCATGAATAACATGGGCGATACGCCGGGCAAACAGCATCATGGCCAGAATCACGCCGAGCAGCACGCCAATCGCCAGGTTGCTGGTCCAGACGGTGATCGCGACAGTCACCACCATCACCAGCGTCTCTGACCACGGCATCCGTTTCAGCGTTGCGGGTTGCAGGCTGTGCCAGTTAACGGTCTTCACCGCCACCACCATCATAATGCCCGCCAGAACCACCATCGGGATCTGCGCCATGATATGGCTCAGGCCAGTCACCAGCAGCAGCAGTACCAGTGCCGCCGCTATGGTTGAAATCCGGGTACGCGCGCGGCCCAGCTCGACGTTGACAATTGTCTGCCCAATCATGGCGCAGCCGGCGATGCCGCCGTAGAAACCGGCGAGAATATTGCCAATGCCCAGCGCCCAGGATTCGCGCCGTTTTCCTGATGGCGTGTCGGTAAGATCGTCCACCAGCTTTGCCGTCAGCAGCGACTCCATCAGGCCAACAAACGCAACGGAGAGCGCGGCGGGCCAGACGATCTGCAGCGTCTGCAGGTTCAGCGGCACCAGCAGTTCGGTAAACCCGGGCAGCCCGGCGCTCATCGGACCTTCATCGCCCACGCTGGGTACGCGATAACCGAGCAGCAGAGCGACGGCGGTAACCACGACAATGGCAACCAGCGGTGAGGGAACACTTTTCAGTACGCGCGGCAGCAGCAGCACAATGGCCAGCGTGGCGGCAAACAGGCCCCAGACCAGCGCAGAGTGGCCCCAGACGTGCGGCACCTGCGCAAAGAAAATCAGTACGCCCAGCGCGTTGACAAAGCCCAGCATCACCGAACGCGGGATATAACGCATCATGCGCGAAAGGCCGGTGACGCCAAACACAATCTGAATAATGCCCGCCAGAATCACGGCAGGCAGAATATAGGCCACGCCGTGCGCATGAACCATCGGGCCAATAACCAGCGCCACTGAACCGGCCGCCGCGGTCACCATCGCCGGACGCCCGCCCAGCAGTGAGAGCGTCAGACAGAGCACG
Organism: Pantoea sp. RIT413; assembly: GCF_003057675.2. Lineage (NCBI taxonomy): Bacteria > Pseudomonadati > Pseudomonadota > Gammaproteobacteria > Enterobacterales > Erwiniaceae > Pantoea > Pantoea sp. RIT413. The sequence continues at coordinate 647,978 of NZ_QBJB02000001.1, read as the reverse complement.
ACCGAAGCGATCAGGCTGACTTTAGGATCAACGCCCGCAATAACAGAGAAAGAGATAACTTCAGGAATGAGTGCCAGCGCGGTGATCACCCCGGCCAGGCATTCGCGGGTAAGCAGGGCGGGTGAACGCAGAACGCGGGCGACCGTTAAATCGCCCGCGTCAGCACTATTGCGATCGGTTTGTGAATTCATAACGTGTGCGGACTCTTAAGTTATAAAGCGTATGCGGCAGCGAGGCAGCAGAAAAACAGGATGTTTAGCGTGCGAATGTTACCGGTCATTGGTGGCCCAGACCAGCGAAAGAGAGAGAGCAGCAGGGTAAAAAAATAACCTCTGCAGGTGGAAATCCAAAAACACCTGCAGAGGCGACGCAAAAGCATCATTCGTTACTGAATCGTCAGCCGATTCATGGCGCTAAAGTTATACAAAAAAAGGGTTTGTGTACAACTAATTTCTTAAGCATTTTGTGCGATATTAGCCGGTTAGCGGGGGTTACGGCAGGCTGTGGTCTGACATGTACAGGTTTTTATCTCAAATCGATACAACCTTTTCCCTTTTATAGCGGCGTGAATTATAATTACGCCTTCTTTTAGTTAGGTATCTAACCATTAGGTGGCTAATCTTGACCGACTACCCGCAGCCCTTTTCCCGGCTTTTACATCAGACGGCTCATGCATGGCGGCTGGCGGTCGATCGCCGGCTGAAAGAGAGCGATTTGAGTATGAGCAGCTGGATGGCGATTGCCAGCGTCGCCACCGCCAGTCAGCCGCTGACGCAGAAAGCGCTGGCGCAGCAGCTGGGTCTGGAGGACGCGAGCGTGGTGCCACTGGTGGATCGGCTTGTGAAGCAGCAGCTGCTGGCTCGTCTGCAAACGCCCGAAGATCGGCGTAAACGTCTGCTGGTGCTGACGACGCAGGGCGAGCAGGCGTTTACTCAGGTCAAAGCGCAGGCAGACGATCTGCGCAGTCAGCTGCTGGCTGATATCGATCCCGCTGCGCTGGCTGTCACGGAGACGGTGCTGCAGCAGCTGCTCGATCGTCTGGGTAGCGCCTGAGCATGGCCAGACGTAATCCCTACGCGCAGCGGGAATGGCTGCCGCATGAAAAGCCGATGCTGCCAGGCTCCCCCTCCACGCCGCTGCATTCGCCAGGCAAGCGCGTCGCGTTTGGCCTGATTGGCTTGCTGATCACGCTGACCGGCGCGCTCAGCAACGCGCTGGTCACGGCAAACCTGACCAATCTGCAGGGGACGTTTGCCGCTTACAGCAATGAGATCGCCTGGCTGCCGGCGGTTTATGTGATGGGAAACATTTCAATTAACCTGCTGCTGGTAAAATTTCGCCAGCAGTTTGGCCTGCGGCTGTTTACCGAAGCGTTTCTGGTGCTGTATGTCATCGTGGCGTTTTTTCATCTGTTCGCCAACGATCTCAGTTCCGCCATCATTGTGCGCACCGCACACGGAATGGTGGCTGCCGCGCTCAGTTCGCTGGGGATCTACTATCAGGTACAGGCGTGGCCGGCAAAACACCGGCTGAAAGCGCTGGTGATCGGTATCACGGCTTCCCAGCTGGCGATCCCGCTGGCGCGACTCTTTTCTACCGAGCTGCTGCAGCTGGAGGAGTGGCGTGGTCTCTATCTGTTTGAGCTTGGGCTGGCGCTGATTGCGCTCGGCTGCGTGCTGGTGGTCAGGCTGCCCCCGGGAGACCGCATTAAAGCGTTTGAAAAACTCGATTTTGTCACGTTTCTGCTGCTGGCACCGGGTATGGCGCTGCTGTGCGGTGTGCTGTCACTGGGACGCATCGAATGGTGGTTTACCACGCCGTGGCTGGGCGTCTGTCTGGTGCTGGCGCTGGTGCTGATTGTTTCAGCCGTTGTGGTGGAGCATAACCGGACCAATCCACTGATCAACACCCGCTGGCTGAGTAGCGGCATGATTGTCCGGCTGGGTATCGCCTTGATCATGATCCGTATTGTGCTGGCTGAGCAGAACACCGGGGCGATCGGCTTTTTGCAGCAGCTGGGGCTGCTTAACGATCAGCTGCATGGCCTGGCGCTGGCCATTATTGCCGGCGTCATCTGCGGCATCATCGCCAGTGCGCTGACCATCAAGCCTGGCCAGCTTAACTGGCCAATTGTGACCTCGCTGGCGATTATGATTGTGGCTTCGCTGATGGACGCGCAGTCAAATCCGCTGACGCGCGCGCACAACCTCTATTTTAGCCAGTTCCTGCTGGGCTTCAGCAGCGCCTTTTTCCTGGCGCCAGCGATGCTGCTGGGGATCGGCAGCGTGGTGACGCAGCCGAAAAACCTGGTCAGCTTTGTGGTGCTGTTTGGTATGAGCCAGAATCTGGGCGGGCTGATTGGTTCAGCCATTCTCGGAACGTTTCAGACCTGGCGGGAGAAGTATCACTCCAGCCTGCTGGCCGACAAACTCTCGCAGCTCGATCCTAACGTGACGGAACGGCTGGATCAGTACAGCGCGCTGTTTCGCAGTCAGCTGACCGATAGCGTGCTGCTGGGCGCCCAGAGCAGCATCCAGCTGCAGACCGTCGCCACGCTGCAGGCGAACGTCCTTGCGTATAATGACACTTATCTGCTCACGGCAGCCCTGGCGATGTGCACGCTGCTGTGGGTATTATGGCGGCTGTCGCGTCAGCGTTATCTTGCGTGGCGGCAGGCGAAAAATCATCATGATGAGCCGCGTCAGACAGCGCCCTCAGCGAACTAAACGGAGAAGAGATGAGTCAACAGGATGATCTGCAGGTGGCTGAGCGCGAACGTGCGCATCGCCGCCGCACGCTTTCTATCGCCGCTGGCGCGGGAATTGTGATTGTGGGTGTGCTGGTAATTCTTTATGCCTGGCAGCTCTGGCCGTTTACCAGCAGCGTACAGACCACGGAAAACGCCTATGTGCGCGGTCAGATCACCTTTATCAGTCCGCAGGTCAGCGGCTATCTGACCGGCGTTGAAGTTGTGGATCTGCAGCCGGTGAAGCAGGGCGAGCTGCTGATGACCATTGACGATCGTATCTATCGTCAGCGCGTGCATCAGGCTCAGGCGCAGCTGGAGATGAAAGTGGCGGCACTGAAAAATAATCAGCAGCAGCGAAAAAGCGCTGAAGCGACCATTCTCAGCAATAAAGCCGCGCTGGAGAATGCCCGGGCACAGAGGCAGAAAAGCGGGCTCGACCTGAAACGGGTGGAAAATCTGGCGTCGGATGGGTCGCTTTCGGTGCGCGAGCGTGATGCGTCGCGTGCCGCGGATGCGCAGGCGCAGGCGCAGATGCGGCAGGCCGAAGCGCAGGTTGCCGTAGCGCAACAGAATCTGCAAACGGTGGTAGTAAACCGCGCTTCGCTGGAAGCTGACGTGGCTAACGCCCGTGCGGCGCTGGAGCTGGCGAATATCGACCTTGCTAACACCCGGATTGTGGCGCCTGATAGTGGTCAGCTGGGACAGCTCTCCGTGCGTAAAGGAACCTATGTTACCGCCGGTACGCGTCTCACTTCGGTGGTGCCGGATAAAAAGTGGGTGATTGCCAATTTTAAAGAGACGCAGCTGGCACATATTCGCCCGGGCTTACCGGTGACGTTTAGCGTTGATGCGCTTAACGGCCGGCGCTTCAGCGGCAGAGTAGAGTTTATCTCTCCTGCGGCTGGCTCAGAGTTCAGCGCCATCTCCCCCGACAATGCCACCGGAAACTTTGTGAAGATTGCGCAGCGCATTCCGGTACGGATCGGCCTTGATCCCGATGCGCAGCAGCTGCTGCGTCCGGGCATGTCAGTGGAGGTCAGCATCGATACTGCCGCAGAGCCGGCGAAGGAGACGCCGTGAAGCCGCTGCTACCTTTATCACTTGCGCTGTTGCTGCTCAGCGGCTGTGCGACCCAGGTTGAAAAAGCGCCCGCTTCGCTGCCCATCCCGGAGCAGTGGCGCGATCGGACCGGACCGCAGGCGCCGCCGGAAGCCGCATGGTGGCGCACCTTTGGCGACAGCGATCTGAATCGTCTGGTCAGTCAGGCACTGAAATATAATAGCGATATTCTTCTTGCCCGGGCGCGGGTCGATCAGTACCGGGCGCAGGTGCGCGCAGCGCAGGGCGATAACTTTCCGGCGCTCTCTGCCGGTGTGGCTGCCAGCCGTCAGCGTTCGCTCTCGGCGGCAACCGGCCAGCCTTATGAAAGCGCAGTGTTTCAGGGTTTACTGCAGGCTAATTATGAGGTCGATCTCTGGGGCAGCCGCAGTAACAGCATACGCGCGGCGGAGGCGACGCTGGAGGCGCAGCGCGCTGCGGCGGCGGCGGCTGAGCTTACCGTTGCCAGCTCAGTGGCATCGGGCTACGTTACGCTTGCCTCGCTGGATGAACAGCTGCGCGTGACGCAGGCGACGCTGGCAACGCGCGAAAACTCCCGCCAGCTTGCCCGGCGCCAGTTTGAAACCGGCTATACGTCGCGACTGGAGTGGATGCAGGCGGAGTCAGAGTACCAGACGGCCAGCGCGCAAATTCCGCAGCTGCAGCATCAGATCGCGCAGCAGGAGAACGCATTAAGCGTCCTGGCGGGCATGAACCCGCGTGAAATCGCACGCAGCCATCGCTTTGACAACATCCGGCCGCACGCTCTGCCCGCGCTGCTGCCGTCGCAGCTGCTGAACCGGCGTCCCGACATTGTTCAGGCGCAGCGTGAGCTGCTGGCGGCAGATGCTTCTCTGGCGTCCGCACGCGCCAGACTGCTGCCTTCACTTAACCTCACCGCCAGCGGCACGCTGCAGAGCAGCGAGCTGCACACGCTACTGGATAATCCGTTTCGTCTCTGGAGTCTGGGGGGCAGTATCCTGGCACCGCTGCTTAATCGCGAAGCGCTGACGGCACAGGTTGACGTGCAGATGGCTACGCGCAATCAGGCGCTCTACAGCTATGAAAAAACGGTGCGTAACGCTTTCTCAGAAACAGAGGATGCGCTGGATGCGATCCGCCGTAATCAGGAGCAGCTGGCGGAACTGCAAAAGCAGGAGCAGTTTGTAGCGGAAGCGTACCGGATTGCCCGCAATCGCTATCAGAATGGTTATGCTTCGTATCTTGATGAGCTTGATGCACAGCGTACGCTGTTCAGCACGCAGCTTAATATTGTCTCGGTGAAAAATAATCTGCTGCAGGCGCAAATCGATCTCTATCGGGCACTGGGTGGCGGCTGGCACGCCGCCTGAAGCGGGATCCTGGCGGTAGCAGGAAAGTGATAAAGTCACGCGCGGTATCTGTTTCGCACAGAAATAGTCGTGAAATATTTATCACTTTCCATTACACTCAGCGCGCAATTTTGCCCTAATTCTGCTTACGCTATTGAGTTTTCATGAGTTTGCCGGCCCCACCTGACGATAACGACGAGTCTCACCGTCAACCGCTTGATGATGCGCACTTCGCTATCGTGGTTCTTGCGGTCACTTCGGTAACGCTTATAATCTTTGTCCTGATGCTCACTCTGTGGATGAGCTAACGCCTGCAACGCAGTATCAACGCCTGCAAGGAGAGCTAAATGGACGCTCGCGACGATAAACTGATCGCTATCATCGCCTTACTCTGTGCCTGTCTGATTGGCGTGATTTTTCTTGTTACCATGACCTGGCTTACCGATGTGCGCCGTCCTGCCGATACGCTGCAGGACGCCAGAAGCTGTGCGCCCGCTTCCCGTCACGCTCAGCGCTCCTGACGCTGCCATTTGATCTGCTGACCGCGCAGCTCCAGGGCCAGTCCCTCATGCAGAGTACGATTACCGTTAGGATCGCCCAGCCCGAACAGGGCGCCGGGAGAGCGGCGATCGTCCGCCCAGGCGGGATACTCCACCACCGGATAGAGTGAAATTCCCTCCAGCGCAACGCCCTGAGCCAGCGCCAGCCGCGCTTCCGCACTGACGTGCCGCAGCCATGGCGCGCGCGCATCGCCTTCAGCCCCCGTTTCCGCCAGCAGCAGCGGACGCTGATAGCGCTGCCAGCACGCCAGCAGCAGCTGGTGCAGGGGCTGACGCTGCGGATGATCGGGTGGCAGGGTATCGCCTGACCAGAACCAGTGGTTGTCGGGATAGTAGTTCAGGCCCAGAATATCGAGAAAGTCCGCCTGTCCGCCGAGTCCCGGTTCAGCGCGCCCGGCCAGCCAGTCCCACGCTTCAAACTGCATCTCATGCTGCCGGGCAGCATGCCCGGCACTCTCTGGCTTATCCGGGTCCGCAGCGATCTGCACCAGCGGATCGGTCAGCACAAAGCGAGCTTCAGGATAGACATCGCGGATCGCATGCATCGCGGCCAGCGAGGCGCGCACCAGCTGGCGCTTCAGATCGCGTCCGCGTTCGCTGGCGTAAGGATCGAGCCATGAGACATCCGCCCCGGCCCAGGCCCAGAATGAGATTTGATTAATCGGGGTAAAAAACGGCTGCTCCACGCCCTCATCGCGCATCAGCTGTGCCATAGCGCGTGCATAGCGGGCAAAGTGCTCAACGAACGCCGGTTTCCAGATATTGAGGTGCGCCGGATAGCCAAAATGCGCCAGCTCCCAGATAATCTGCATATTGTGGCGTGCGGCCGCATGGATCATCGGCAGAAAGGAGCGCCAGTCGTAGTGGTCAGGCGTCGCTTCAATCAGATGCCAGCGCGCACCGTCGCGCGCCGTGAGCAAACCTTCCCGCACCAGCGCGGCGTAATCTTTATCCAGCAGCATATCGTGTCCGCTACTGACAACCATATCCAGACGGCGGCCGCCGCTGCGACAGGCGGTAGAGCAGGGAAAGCTGCCCTGAAAAAAACTGCGAAAAAGCCGGGGTTGATAATGAGGCAGTAACGCGGTCATATTTCACTCCTCAGGGTAATCGCCCGATGCAGAACCACGGGCTAAGTCTAGACTAAATTAGCAGCCGGCTCTGCCGGTCAGGCGTGCAGGTTGCCTGCCACAGCGACAATGCCAATAATAAGCGTGATTACGTATTCAGGGATCCAGTATGAGCGAAGCAGCAGCGCTGCCCGGCCAGTTAGCCGCGGGCGATGAATTACGGCAAAGCGTGGCGCAGCAGTGCGCGCAGCATCCCGGCCTGAGTGGCATCCATCCGCTTAACGACGGGCTTGACGCGTTTGCTGCGCGTTACCTGCTGATGAGCATGGCGCGGCACACTATCGATGTACAGTACTACATCTGGCATAACGACATGTCCGGACGCCTGCTGTTCAGCGCGCTGCTGGACGCTGCCGGGCGCGGTATCAGGGTGCGCTTACTGCTGGATGATAACAATACGCCGGGGCTGGATAACACGCTGGCGGAGCTGGAGCGTCATCCGAACATTTCGGTCAGGCTGTTTAACCCCTTTTCATTCCGCACGCTGCGCGCGCTGGGCTACCTGACTGACTTCGCGCGCCTCAATCGCCGGATGCATAATAAAAGTCTGACGGTAGATGGCGCCGCAACGCTGGTGGGGGGGCGCAACGTCGGGGATGAATATTTTGGTACCGGCAATGAGCCCCTGTTTACCGATCTCGACGTGCTGGCCATCGGGCCGGTTGTCGATGAGGTTACCGCAGATTTCGAGCGCTACTGGCATAGCCAGGCGGTATCGCCGCTGCGCAGCGTAGTGGACGTGCGCAGCGATGAGGGCGAAGCGGTGCGCCTGCCGCCGGAGTGGCAGCAGAGCGAGGCGGTGCAGCGTTATCTGGCGCGTCTTAACCACTCCGATTTTGTCAGCCAGCTGGAGCAGGGCGCGCTGGCGATGACCTGGGCTGAGGCGCGCCTGCTGAGCGACGATCCGCGCAAAGGGCTGGGCAAAGCCAGACGCAGCAGCCTGCTGCCGCAGCGGATGCTGGAGGTCATCGGCACGCCACAGCAGCAGTTCGATATTATCTCAGCCTATTTTGTCCCGACCCGCGCCGGGGTGGCGCAGCTATTGTCACTGCGCCGGCGCGGCGTGCGTATCGCCGTGCTGACCAACTCACTGGCGGCCAATGATGTCACCGTGGTGCATGCCGGGTATGCGCGCTGGCGAAAAAAGTTGCTGCGCCACGGTATTGCGCTATATGAGCTGAAACCTCAGGCACACGCCGGCGAACCTCCGCACGATCGCGGGTTAACGGGTAACTCTGGTTCCAGCCTGCATGCAAAAACGTTTACCGTTGATAATCGCAAAGTCTTTGTGGGTTCATTTAATTTTGACCCCCGCTCTGCGGTGCTGAACACTGAAATGGGACTGGTCATTGAGAGTGAAGCCCTGGCGCGCCAGACGCATGATCGCTTCAGTCGCGGTATGCAACATCGGGCCTGGACGCTGCGGCTGGACAAGTGGGGCCGGGTGAACTGGATAGAACAGGATGAGCAGGGCGCAGAAGTGGTACATAAACATGAACCGCAGTCAACGCTGCTGCAGCGCCTGCTGGTGCGGCTGGTGTGGCGCCTGCCGGTAGAGTGGCTGCTGTAGCGGCGCGCTGAAACGCGCCGCCGGTGCAGCCTCACCCTTTCTGCGCCGCCTTTTTGCCGGAAAACAGAAAGCGCAGCAGCGGGATACGCAGGTGGATCTCATAAAGCGCAAACGCTGCGGCAAATACCGTTATCAGCCCAACAAAGAAACCCAGCGTGTTATTGCTGATGTGCGGCGTCACATATATCCCATACAGGATAGTGAGCGGATGATGGACGAGATAGATAAACAGCGAGGCGTTCACCAGATAAACGATACGCGGAGAGTGGCTGTTCAGCAGGCGGTGCCCGACGCTATAGCAGACGTTCAGCATGCACACGCCCATCAGCGTTGAGAGCAGCATATCGGTCTCATAGAGCCAGCCGTCGCCGTTGCCATAGCGCTGATTCAGGTAGTAGGCGATAAAGACCGGCACGGTGCCAAAGCAGATCAGCGGGTTGAACCGCACAAACAGCGCTTTCAGCGGCGGATGTTTCCAGCTCAGCGCGCCCAGCATAAAGAACGGCAGATACGTCAGCGTCTGCATGACCGCAATGGTAAAGAGTCCATCCATCATGATGCCCGGCGTCAGCAGCAGCAGCGTGCGACGCAGCAGGCACCATAGTAGCGCGTAGCCCAGCAGGGCCAGCGTTACGCTACCCCAGCCTGTCTGCTGATAGTTACGCCTGCTTTGCTGGTTGTGCAGCCAGCGAAATGTCAGCATACCCAGCGCCGTCAGGATCACCAGGACCAGCAGAAACCAGAGGTGCGAGATCAGATCCCACGCCAGAGCATTGTATTTGTCATACGCTGAAAAGCGATCCCAGCCATCAAGCTTGTGAGTGAGATATTTCAGCAGAAAGAACTGCGGCAGCGTAATCAGCGGGATAGCGGCGAGCAGCGGAATACCCACGCGCTCCAGCCTGACTTTCAGCCAGCGTGCCGGCTGGTAGCGCAGATAGAGCATGTAGGAAAAATAGCCGGAGATAACAAAAAACACCTGCATGCGAAATGCATGGATGAAATCGTTAAAAATGGTCAGCCACAGCGTGGCATCCTGGCTGTTTACGGACCAGCGCTGTGTCGAGTAGATCAGCGAGACGTGAAACGGCACCCCCAGCAGCATCAGATAAGCTCGAATCGAGTCGAGAAAATATTCGCGTTCAGGTTTTACAGCGCTCATAAGCTTCCGGTTCATCCTATACAGGCTGGTTTCACCCTGAAACCAGATCGTGCAGCAGAACATTCTGTTGCCGGTTAACAGCCTATACTATCAGTTGATTCTGTTTCTTAAACCGCCGGGTTTAATATTCCGAAAAGTGCTCTGGAGGCTTGGCGCTGCGCGGAACAATGTTTTACATAAGCTGTCGGAAAACCGAATAATCCATTAAGATGAGTGGGTTTGATCTGAGCACACGAAAGGGGGGGATGTGCTAAATAAAGTGAAAAATAATAGCGGGCTGGTGAAGATGCGCTGGACCAGCGCAGCAGTACTGCTGGCGCTGTACGCAAATAATAGCTGGGCGTTTAACATTGATGATGTGGCAAAACAGGCTAAGGCACTGGCAGGAAAAGGTTTCGAAGCGCCAAAAAGTAATTTACCCTCTCAATTTCGTGAAATGAAATTTGCGGATTATCAGCAGATCCAGTTTAACCACGACAAAGCATACTGGGGCAAGCTGCGCACGCCGTTTAAGCTCGAGTTTTACCATCAGGGGATGTACTTCGACACGCCGGTAAAGATTAATGAAGTCACCGCCTCATCGGTGCGTGAAATTAAATACGATCCGGCTTATTTCAATTTCGGCAACGTCAAACATGACGCTGATGCGGTAAAAAATCTCGGTTTTGCCGGATTCAAAGTGCTCTATCCGCTGAATAACAAAGGCAAGCAGGATGAGATCAGCAGCTTCCTTGGTGCCAGCTACTTCCGCGTAATCGGGGAAGACCAGGTCTATGGTCTTTCCGCGCGCGGTCTGGCAATTGACACCGCGCTGCCCTCTGGTGAAGAGTTCCCGCGCTTCAAAGAGTTCTGGATCGAGCGCCCGAAACCTCAGGCGAAGCAGCTGGTTATTTACGCGCTGCTTGATTCACCTCGCGCTGCGGGAGCCTACCGCTTTGTGCTGAAGCCAGGTAAAGCCTCGGTGGTGGATGTGCAGTCTAAAGTCTATCTGCGTGATAACGTGGGTAAACTGGGCGTGGCACCGCTGACCAGTATGTTCCTGTTTGGTGCTAATCAGCCTTCGCCGGTCAGCAACTTCCGTCAGGAGCTGCACGACTCCAACGGCCTCTCGATTCACGCCGGTAACGGTGAATGGATCTGGCGCCCGCTGAACAATCCACGCCATCTGGCGGTCAGCACCTTTACGATTGAGAATCCGAAAGGTTTTGGCCTGCTGCAGCGCGGACGCGACTTCAGCCACTATCAGGATCTGGACGATCGCTATGATAAGCGTCCAAGCGCCTGGGTTGAGCCGCAGGGTGACTGGGGTAAAGGGCGCGTTGAGCTGGTTGAGATCCCGACTGCGGATGAGACCAATGACAACATTGTCGCCTTCTGGACGCCGGAAAAACTGCCTGACGCGGGCAAAGAGATGAATTTCAACTATCGTCTGCACTTCACCCGCGATGAGAATCAGCTGCATCAGGATGATGTTGCCTGGGTCAAAGATACTCTGCGTTCTGCGGGTGATGTGAAACAGTCTAATCTGGTCCGCCAGCCTGACGGTTCTGTCGCCTTTACCCTCGACTTCACCGGTAAAGCGATGAGCATGCTGCCGGAGGATACGCAGGTAGCACCGCAGGTCAGCGTTGGCGATAACGCTGAAGTGGTTGAGCAGAGCGTACGCTACAATCCGGTGACCAAAGGCTGGCGTCTGGTGCTGCGTCTGCGCGTGAAAGACAGCAAGCAATCAACCGAAATGCGCGCCGCGCTGGTAAGCGGTGACAAGACATTGACGGAAACCTGGAGCTATCAGTTACCTGCCAATGAATAAATCGACTTTTTTACCTCAATCTTACGTGGAGGCGCTGCCGCTTGATGCGGCAGGTCGCGCGCGGCTCAGCACATCGCTGCAAAATGCGCCCGCCTTCCACGCCATCCATACGGTGCTGGGGCAGGATAACGCAGCCAGCGATCGGCCTGACGATGCGCCGCTGAAATCCGTCTCATCACGTATAGCGATGACGTGGCCGGATGCGATAGCGGATGGCCAGCAGTTCAGTAAAGATTATCTCGATCGCACGACGTTAAAAGCGATGCCGCCGGTTAAACGCTCGCTGATGTTCCCGGAAGCCTGGCGTACCAATCCGCTGGCGCGTGCCTGGAACTCGCTGCGCGGGCAGAAAGTGCATCCGCGTTATGCAACGGCAGAGGAGCAGCGCGCGGAGGATAAGTGGCGTCATGTCGGTTCAATGCGCCGCTATACGCTGCTGATTCTGACCATCGCGCAGACCGTGGTCGCGACCTGGTATATGAAAACCATTCTGCCTTATCAGGGCTGGACGCTGCTCGATCCTGTCGGGCTGTTTCAGCAGAACTGGATCGAGTCGGTGAAGCTGATCCTGCCTTATATTCTGCAGACCGGCATTCTGTTCCTGTTCGCTATTCTGTTCTGCTGGGTATCGGCGGGCTTCTGGACGGCGCTGATGGGGTTCCTGCAGCTGCTGATTGGACGCGATAAATACAGTATCTCTTACTCAACCACGGGTGATGAGCCGCTGAACCCGGAGCACCGCACCGCGCTGATCATGCCCATCTGTAACGAAGATGTGGAGCGTGTTTTTGCCGGACTGCGCGCTACCTGGGAGTCGGTAAAGCGCACCGGGAATGCTGAGCATTTTGATGTCTACATTCTCAGCGACAGCTACGATGCGGATATCGCGATTGCCGAGCAAAAAGCGTGGATGGAGCTGGTACGCGACGTGGGCGGAGCGGGCAAGATTTTTTACCGCCGCCGCCGCCGCCGCGTGAAGCGTAAAAGCGGTAACATCGATGACTTCTGTCGCCGCTGGGGCAGCAACTACAGCTACATGGTGGTGCTGGACGCTGACAGCGTGATGAGCGGTGAGTGCCTGACCGGTCTGGTACGTATGATGGAAGCGAACCCGAATGCCGGGATTATCCAGTCTTCGCCAAAAGCCTCCGGTATGGATACGCTCTATGCGCGCTGCCAGCAGTTTGCCACCCGCGTTTACGGGCCGCTGTTTACCGCAGGGCTGCACTTCTGGCAGCTGGGCGAGTCGCACTACTGGGGACATAACGCCATTATTCGCGTACAGCCCTTTATTGAGCACTGTGCGCTGGCGCCGCTGCCGGGTGAAGGCTCATTTGCCGGTTCAATTCTTTCGCACGACTTTGTTGAAGCTGCGCTGATGCGCCGCGCCGGCTGGGGCGTCTGGATCGCGTACGATTTGCCGGGTTCTTATGAGGAGCTGCCGCCTAACCTGCTGGATGAGCTAAAGCGCGACCGTCGCTGGTGTCACGGTAACCTGATGAACTTCCGCCTGTTCCTGGTAAAAGGGATGCATCCGGTGCACCGTGCCGTCTTCCTGACCGGCGTTATGTCCTATCTCTCGGCGCCGCTCTGGTTTATGTTCCTTGCGCTTTCCACGGCGTTGCAGGTGGTCCATACCCTGATGGAGCCGACCTACTTCCTGCAGCCGCGTCAGCTCTTCCCGGTCTGGCCGCAATGGCGTCCCGATCTGGCTATTGCGCTCTTTTCCACCACGCTGGTGCTGCTGTTCCTGCCGAAGCTGCTGAGCGTGGTGCTGATTTGGTGCAAAGGGGCTAAAGCTTATGGCGGCGCGCTGCGTCTGTTCATCTCGCTGATGCTGGAGATGCTGTTCTCGGTGCTGCTGGCGCCGGTGCGCATGCTGTTCCACACCGTGTTTGTGGTCAGCGCCTTCCTCGGCTGGGAGGTGGTCTGGAATTCACCGCAGCGTGATGATGATGCCACTCCGTGGAGCGAAGCGTTCCGCCGTCACGGTTCGCAGATGCTGCTTGGCATCGTCTGGGCCGTGGGCATGGGCGTGCTGGACCTCAACTTCCTGTGGTGGCTGGCACCTATTGTCTTCTCGCTGATCCTGTCGCCGTTTGTGTCGGTGATGTCGAGCCGCGCGACCGTGGGTCTGAAAAGCCGGCGGGCGAAACTGTTCCTGATCCCGGAAGAGTATGAGCCGCCAAAAGAGCTGGTTGATACAGATCACTATCTGCAGATCAACCGCGAGCGGGCGCTGAAGCATGGCTTTATGCATGCGCTGTTTAACCCGGCGTTCAATGCGCTGGCAACCGCACTGGCTACGTCGCGTCATAAACAGAGCACGCTGCTGGATCACGCCCGTGACCGGCATGTCGATCAGGCGCTGAGCGATGCACCGGAAAAACTGAATCGCGAACAGCGTCTGCAGCTGATCAGCGATCCTGTGGTTCTGGCGCGCGTGCATACCCGGCTGTGGGAAAACGCGGATAAGTATCATCAGTGGCTGGAGAGCTATCAGAAGCTGACGCTGAATCCGCAGGCACTGCCACCGCGTGCCTGAGCAGCAGTAAAACAGTAAAAGCGGCAGCGATGCCGCTTTTTTATTGCCGGTGCTAAAGCCGGGCAGGGCAGGTATAGTAGCAGGTCAATCAGTGAGGATAAGCGATGTGAAAAGCGTTCTGGCGGTCATACTGGCAGGCAGTGTGCTGATGCTGAGCGGGTGCGGCAGCATTATCAGCCGTACCGTGCCCGGACAGGGGCACGGTAACCACTATTATCCCGGCGTGCAGTGGGATGTGCGCGACGGCCCGTGGCGCATCGTCACCATCCTCGATCTGCCGCTGTCGCTGATAGTGGACACGCTGCTGCTGCCGGTTGACGCGCAGCATGGGCCTTATGAGTGAGATTACGCCAGATTATCTGAATCCGTGTTGTCATCTTCCCACTCTTCAGCAGCCACTTCACCCTCTTCAAGATCGCGCTGTGGCGCCAGCTGAAATTCGCCATCATCCCATTCGTGCAGGGTATTTTCAGACTGCCACTCCTGACGCATCTCAATTTCGTCGAAATCGCCGTCAAATACCGCCTGCGCCGCCTCACCGCTAAGCAGCGGCAGGCAATCACCCTGTTCATCTTCACTGGCAAAGAACTCCGCCTGCCACATGATGTCGCCATCCTGCATGACATATTTTTGCAGGCCAAACTGGCTGACGTTGACATCTTCTTCGGATACGCCCTGCTGGCTGGTCATAAACTCTTCACGTGCGGCTTCAATTGCTTCTTCTAAGGTGCTGAACAGATCCATTGATGACTCCTTGACTGTAAAAAGGGGATTTTACAGAAGGATAGACGAAAATTTGCAGAACGCAGGCGGGCAGGCGAGCAGTACGGGCGGGTGAGGAAAAAATCACCCGCCCATACGCATCAGAGCATTTTTTGCGGAAAGTGCAGAACCGGACGGACAGTTTCGCGCATTACCGGTGCAGAGTAGCGAATACAGCATTTGATACACGGCTTTACTTTTTTGAAGTTAATACGCGCGGTGGCCAGCGCCTGATTCAGGTTATAGAGGGTGCCAATAAACACCATATCTTCTTTAAGCGGCATCCGTTTGCACTCTTTACGATGCAGCAGATGATAGCCTTCCTGATCGGTACCGATCGTAACGTAATAATAATGACCTTTGTTCATATTATTTTGTCCTGCATGAGATTTGCTGTGTGTAATCTTTTTTATTTTTCTGAGAACAGTTAATTGGTTAACTGTTGCAACTGAAATTAACCGGAATCAGCAGAGTGAACCAGTGTAATAAAGTAATTAAAAAAATTTTTAAAATGACAATATGGAATAAGCAGCCTGTTTTATCGACAACGCATTGTAAAATAAGTCAATTTTTCTGCATTGATAAGTAAGTCAAACGATTTTGAAAAAAATAAATAGGATTAGGCCTGGAATTATAGATGATCAGGACCAGATTGCACTCTTTTAATTGATAAGTGTGGCCCAGAAAGCCGGTGTCAGACGGCTGATTGCCTGCTGCAGAGCGTCTGTGCAGGCAAATCCGGTAACATAACCTGTTACCGGAGCTAATGATTTTCAGACGAAACCAGAAATAATGCTGGATCTGATGGACATATCAGGTGCGGTTCAGGCTATCAGATATCGCTGATAGCCTGAACGCTGTGCTGCATCAGTAGCGCGACGGCTGGCCTTCCGGACGGGTTTTAAAGCGGCGGTGCAGCCACATATATTGCTCAGGCGCGAGTAACACCGTCTCTTCAACAACGCGGTTCATCACCGTTGCCGTATCAAGCTCACTCTCCAGTGAGAACTGATGGCGAATATCCGGCATCAGTTTCAGCTCGTAGCCGCGTCCGTCCGGCAGACGACGTGCCAGGAAAGGCACCACGCTGGGATTAGCCAGCCGAATCAGCATATGGGTTCCGGTTGTGGTGGCTGCTTCCTTAACGGCAAAGAAAGGGGCAAACACGCTGCTGCGCGGGCCGTAGTCGTGATCCGGCGCGTACCAGATGATGTCATTACTCTTCAGTGCCCGGATCATGCCTTTGAGATCTTTGCGATCCAGCATACTTTTATTTGAGCGCATCCGGCCCCAGGTCTGCAGCCAGTCGAGCAGTCTGTTATCGTTCGGGCGATACACACCAATACCCGGGTTGTACATGCCGAAAACGCGAGCGCCCAGCTCAAGCGTCAGAAAATGCATACCGATCAGCAGAATTCCGCGCTTTTCTGCCAGCGCCTGAGTCACATTCTCCAGTCCTTCCGGCTTAACCCATTTACGGATACGCCAGTCGGGCCAGAACCAGGCCATGCCGGTTTCAATCAGTCCCATTCCGACTGATTCAAAGTTGTGTTTAACCATCGCCTCGCGGTCGCTGACGGGCATATCAGGAAAGCAGAGCTCCAGATTGCGTCGCGCAACCTCTGTGCGGCGCTTCATAAAACGCATGGCAATACGCCCCAGGCCGCAACCAAATGCATACAGAAGCGGGTAGGGAAGTAAAACCAGCACGTATAAAAATCCAATGCCCAGCCAGGTGAGCCAGTAGCGCGGATGAAGCAGTTCACGGGTAAATTGCGGAAGTTGGGTCATGGAAGAATCAGTATCCTGCGTTCTGTACCAGAGAGTCCGGTTTCTGTTATTTAACGCAATTATGCCATTTTTTGTCGTTAACTGTAATCACACCGCGTTCACAACACCCGTCAGGCTGGTGTTTGCCGCATTAACAGACGAACAGCGCAGAAAATCGGCACGCGTGTATCACCACCAATTCGGTTCGGGGGCTAGGCACAGCTGTGAATTCAGGTATCATGTGCGCCCTGAAATTCTCTCATTGCTAACAGGTGTTCACCATGCCAGTGTTACATAACCTCGTTTCCAATAAAGAGCTGAAAGATCGCATGCTGGCGGAAACAGAGCCGCGTACGACAGTCTCTTTTTATAAATATTTCCAGATTGCCGATCCCAAAGCGTTCCGCGATCGCCTCTATATTGCGCTGACGCAGCTTAGCGTATTTGGTCGTGTCTATGTGGCCCGGGAAGGGATTAACGCGCAGATCAGCGTGCCGGCCGGGAAATATGAAGCGATGAAAGCGATGCTGTACGCTTTTGATCCGGCGCTGAATAATCTGCGCATGAATATTGCGCTGGACGATGACGGTAAATCATTCTGGGTGCTGCGCCTGAAAGTGCGCGACCGTATTGTTGCCGATGGCATCGACGATGGCAGTTTTGACGCCAGCGATGTGGGCAGCTACCTGAAGGCAGCAGACGTTAATGCGATGCTGGATGATCCTGATGCCGTATTTGTCGACATGCGTAACCACTATGAGTTTGAAGTGGGCCATTTTGATAATGCGCTGGAAGTGCCTGCGGATACCTTCCGCGATCAGCTGCCCATGGCAGTCGATATGCTGCAGGATAAGAAAGATAAAAAAATTGTGATGTACTGCACCGGCGGTATTCGCTGCGAAAAAGCGAGCGCCTGGATGAAGCATAACGGCTTTGATGATGTTTATCACATTGAAGGCGGCATTATTGAATATACGCGCCGCGCGCGCGAGCAGGGATTACCGGTGCGTTTCAAAGGCAAAAATTTTGTCTTTGATGAGCGTATGGGCGAGCGTATTTCTGATGATATTCTCTCCAGCTGCCATCAGTGCGGTACGCCATGCGACAGCCATACTAACTGTGTTAATGACGGTTGCCATCTGCTGTTTATTCAGTGTCCCGCCTGCGCTGAAAAATATCAGAACTGCTGCAGCCCAATCTGCATGGAAGAGGCAAAACTGTCGCCTGAAGAGCAGCGCGCACGTCGTGCCGGACGCGAAAACGGCAATAAGGTGTTTAACAAATCGCGTGGTCTGCTGAATATGACGATGACCATTCCCGCGCCCGATAAGTCATAATGACGGGTGCCGCCTGAGGAAGTGATCTCAGGCGGCTTGCCGCTTACTGACGTACTCCCTCTACAGAGATAATCAGCTCAGCCTTTTGAGAGGCAGGGCCCAGATCCTTGCTGATATTAAACTCTTTCAGAACGACCTCGCCGCTGGCTTCAAAACCTGCCCGGTAACCGCCCCACGGATCTTTACCTTCACCCATCAGGCGCGCATCCAGCGTAATGGGTTTTGTTACGCCGTTCAGCGTCAGATTGCCGGTGACTTTATAACGCTCTCCCTCTTTTTTAACCTCTGTTGAGGTGAACGTTGCCTGAGGATATTTGCTGGTATTAAGGAAATCTGCGCTGCGCAGGTGTTTGTCGCGCTCAGCATGATTGGTATCCAGACTTCCGGTATTAATGGTGACATTCACTTTATCGGCTGCCGGATTAGCATCGTCAAAGGTGAATCCGCCGTCAAAATCTTTGAATGTGCCATATAACCAGCTATAGCCGAGGTGCTGAATACGAAACTGTACAAATGCGTGCTGCCCCTCTTTATCAATTTTATACTCTGCGGCGCTGGCATTAAGGCTGGTGGCAAACAGCGCGGCGGCACTGACGGCCAGAAGCGTTTTTCTGATCATGATACATCCTTTTGAGAGAGTGAACGTGAGCGTAAACCGAGCATGCGCCTGAGCGTCGCGTCCCGATCGATAATATGATGTTTAACCGCCCCCAGCGCATGCAGCGCTGAAAGCAGAACCAGGCTCCAGGCCAGCCACAAATGCAGCGTGCCTGCCAGGTCCGCCTGCTGTGGTCCGCCAGCAACGACTACCGGCAGGTTAAACCAGCCAAATACAGAGACCGGTTTACCGTCAGCGGTCGAAATCAGATAGCCGCTAACGAGCAGCAGGAGGAAAAGCAGATAAAGCAGGGCATGCACACCCCGGGCGGTACGGCGCACCGTGGCAGAATAGCTGGCGAGCGGGGCGGGTACAGGGGAGTGCCAGCGCCAGAGCAGGCGCAGCAACAGCAGAATAAACAGTATTATCCCGACGCTTTTATGAATGTCCGGTGCAGTATGATACCAGCTGTCATAATAGCCCAGGCCTGTCATCCATAATCCCAGGGCAAACATCGCATAGAGGGCAACCGCCATGCTCCAGTGGATAATAATTGAGAGCAGGCCGAATCGATCTGCAGTGTTGCGCCACATAGCCTTTATTCCTGTCCATGAAATAAGTGCTGCAAGCATCCTTAATTCATTAACTAAAAGCAATGAGCCTTACTTTTCTATAAAAAAGCGGATCGTTGTCAAAATTTTAAAATAGCGGCGCGCTACTGCTTCAGTAATATTGACTGAAAGCAGGGCATTTTAAGGTAATAAATATAATTACTACACAGGATGAGGCATTATTGAGTGTCGGGCGTAAACAAATGTAAATGGGAGGGCTGGCAGCTGCGGTGCTGCCAGCCTGAGTATCAGGAAAATCGCCGTAAAGAAAAGGGCGTAAGATCGAAACTGAAAGGTTTATCCTGAGCAAATTCGCTGGCAAGCTCGCCCAGAACGCTGGCAAATTTAAAACCGTGACCGCTAAGGCCGGTAATGATTAAGCGGTTGGGTTCATCCGGCAGGGTATCGATAATAAAATCTTCATCAGGGGTATTGTCATAGCTGCACGCCTCGCCGTGTAAACAGACGCCGACGCCGGGCAGGAACTGCCGCAAAAAGCGAAACGCTTCGCTGCCATCTGAGGCCACAGCACCAAAAGGTTTGCGATCCTGCGGGGTCTGCATGACCTGACCACCATCGTGCCGGCCCACTTTAAGAGCGTTATTATCTGCCGGAAACCCGTAAAAGTGACTGCCGTCTGGCGTCTCTACGGTAAAACCGGGAAAGTGATTGTTTTCACTGTAGCGGCCGTCAGCCTGATACCAGGCAAACACTTTACGCACTGGCGTAACCGGCAGATCGGCTATTAGCTCGCTGACCCAGGTACCGGCGCTGACCAGCAGCTTGCGCGCACGATAGATCCCATCCAGCGTGGTGACCTGCTGCAGCTCGCCGTCGCGACCGATATCGCTGACCGGGCAATTAAACAGCTGTGCACAACCAGCCTGTTCAGCCAGTTTTATCCAGCTGCGCACCGCCTCTTCACATTTCAGATAGCCCGACTTCGGCTCAAAGACGCCGATGTAGCCATCCGGCACGGTAAACTGCGGCCAGCGCTGTCGCACCTCATCCGCCTGCAGTAGCTGGACATCCAGCTGCCAGGTTTTCGCACTGTGAATAACGTTCTCAATGAATGGCGAATGAGCGGGTGCCAGGTTGAGAATGCCGCTGCGATGCATGATACGCTCGCCGCTCTGCTGCTCCAGCGCATCCCACAGTGACTGGGCGCGCAGTACCAGCGGCACATAACGCTCTCCTTCACCATAGGCGTGGCGAATCAGGCGGGTCTCGCCGTGATGTGTTCCCTGCTGATGCGGGGGATGCGCGCTGTCGATCATTAGCACCGATAAGCCAGCCTGTGTAGCGTAGAAACCCGCAGCGGCCCCGACTGACCCACTGCCCACGATAATCAGATCGTAAACCATGACACGAACACTCCTGCAAAACGGCGAAATTTTTCAACAGCATACCAAAAGCGGGAGCGATATGAAAAAGGCACCCGATGGGTGCCTTTTTCGCGCAACAGGAACGATCAGTGCTTGCGACTATCGCGCAGGTTTTGCTCAGTAGATTCTATTTTAGCAATGCCAGCTTCCAGTATAGAGATAAACTGTCTGGCAACGTCAGTGGTTAACCAGTAGGTCAAACCGACGTCAGCTTCTTCTTCTTTTTGATCCTGCGAGGAGAGCGAGTGCAGGCGTATCATCATGGCGTCATAGCTGTCAACGGTGCTGATGTCCCATCCAATCAGGGGATGAGTCTGGATGACGTCTTTATTACTGTCCATTATAACCTCCTTATTACTCGTTAAACGAAGTGCTTCTTGAGGTTCAATGCGGCTGCTACATGCACTAGCGAGCTAATTATAACATGAAATAGCGGTCAGACAGGTCAATAGTGATGAAATGCGGCTATATGACTGCGAAATGCACCAGAAAATGCTGTAAAAGCGCCGGAAGATGACGGGCTGGTTTCCTGCTACAGACGTAACCAGCCCGGCAACATTACCTGTTTTATCGGCGAAAGCGACAGAAACTTCAGCGGAACATGCCGGACTCAGTCGCGGAATATCAGGGCTGCGCTTCAGCAGAGAGCGGATCTGTGCGCTGCCGGAGCGTCTTCGCCAGGCGGAAAAATTGCTGCTGCAGCGAGGCATCGTGCTGCTGGTTCTGCGCTTCCTGCGTCAGGTTTTGGGCAAGCAGCTGGACTGCGGGCGCATCGAGCGAAAGCGTCAGACTGGTAAAGGCAGTTTCAAGGACGGTTAAACGGCGCTGCTGCTCGGCAATGAGCGCCAGCAGTTCACCAAAGGTCATCGCCTCTTCGGGTTTATCTGTGATCATCTGTCAAACACCTCCTGTAAGCATGGCGAGGCAAGAATAGGGGATCGATAAACCTGAGTCTAGATGGCGGCTGTTTTTCTGGCGAGGGGAAATGAAACAAAAAAAGCCGGGGCGAAACCCGGCAAAAACGGCACATTGGCGGTTAATCGTGAGTAAACCAGTCGTCGGCGCTTTCCCAGGTTTCCTGCAGGAGATCGGTAATGCGGTCGCGTGAAGTTTTACAGCCGCCGGTCACGCTCAGCTGATTCCCGGTGGCATAGCGCACATTAACGTGGTGCTCGCCTTCAGGAAAATCGTGTGCAATACGACGGGAAAGCTCCGCGCTAAGCGCATCGAGTGCACCTGCGGGCAGCGGGCGGTTTTTCGCTACGGTAATATCGATACGCATAGACGCCTCCGGTTTAATATACTGGTTATTTGTACAGTATATTAATGCCGAAGGC
This sequence comes from Pantoea sp. RIT413, assembly GCF_003057675.2. Lineage (NCBI taxonomy): Bacteria > Pseudomonadati > Pseudomonadota > Gammaproteobacteria > Enterobacterales > Erwiniaceae > Pantoea > Pantoea sp. RIT413. The sequence continues at coordinate 626,220 of NZ_QBJB02000001.1, read as the reverse complement.
AAGCAGTTATCGCTTATTCTTTAATGCGCCAGTTCAGCGTTTCGCCGGCAAGAAATGGCACCAGCGTATCGTCGCCTGCGGTGACGCTTTCAGCCACCTGCCAGGGTTCGCGGACCAGCGTCAGCGTTCCCTCGTTAAGCGGCAGGCCGTAAAAATTCGGACCGTTTTCTGAGCAGAACGCTTCAAAGTGCTGCAGGGCGTTAAGCTCTTCAAACACGGTAAGGTAGGCAGGCAGAGAGGTCGGCGCGTTGAAGACGCCCGCACAGCCGCAGCTTGCTTCTTTGGCATGCCGCAGGTGGGGCGCAGTATCGGTGCCAAGGAAAACGCGCGGATGGCCGCTGGCTACCAGCTGACGCAGCGCCTGCTGATGTGTGTTGCGCTTCAGAACAGGCAGGCAATAAAGATGAGGACGGATCCCGCCCACCAGCATATGGTTACGGTTAAACATCAGATGCTGCGGCGTGATGGTTGCGCCCAGCAGCGCGTTGCCCTCAGCCACATAGTCAGCGGCCTCTTTTGTGGTGATGTGCTCCATGACTACTTTCAGGCCGGGAAACTGCTGGCGCAGCGGATGCAGTACGGTCTCAATAAAGCGCGCTTCGCGATCAAAAATATCAATGTGGGAATCAGTGACTTCACCATGCACCAGCATCGGCATACCAATCTGCTGCATGCGATCCAGCACCGCAGCAATCGCCGAGGTGTTTGTTACGCCGTGGCTTGAGTTAGTGGTAGCGTGTGCCGGATAGAGCTTGGCAGCGGTGAACACGCCCGCGCGAAACCCCGCTTCAATCTCATCGGGTTCGAGTGAATCGGTCAGATAGCAGGTCATCAGCGGCGTAAAATTGTGCGCAGCGGGCAGGGCGGCAAGAATGCGCGCGCGATACTCACGGGCCGCCGCCACGCTGGTGACCGGCGGCACCAGATTTGGCATGACAATCGCCCGGCCATTCACGGCGCTGGTATAGGGCAGTACGCTTTCAAGCATCACGCCGTCGCGCAGGTGGATATGCCAGTCATCAGGGCGGCAAATGGTGATGTGCTGAGGTTGAGAGGTCATGGTCAGGCTCCGGCTTAAGTGAAAACAGAATGGCGCATTCAGGCCGGGGCGATATCTTAAGCGGGCAGGCAACCGTTTGCACGGCTTTTTATCACCGGAAAGTGATGACCCGTGCGGCCAGATAAACGCTGGCCGCACGGGACGGTGTCAGTCGGTGAAAGGGATCACCAGCTGGCCCGGTTTGACTTCCAGTCCTTTTGCCAGCTTTTTCGCCAGCGCTTCGCCTTTACTGCGGTCAGCGCTCAGCAGATAGGCTGGCCGTTCATTGAAATAGTGCTGCAGGGACTGATTGAGATAGGGGGTCAGCGTTTTCACAATCGACGCCATTTTTTCTGGCTCCACCTGCGCATCAACAATCGACAGGTTGTGCAGGTAGATGGCGCCTTCCTGCGCGTTATAAACCGGCTGCGCCTTCATTTTCAGCAGCATTTCAGCCTGCTGCGGGCCAAACAGTGAGGTGACATCAATTTTCGCTTTACCGGAGAGGGTGACGCGGTCAGGTTCTTCACGTCCGATTTCGCTGCTGAGATCGCTGAGCACGATATGCGCATTAATAAGGCCGGATACGCCGATCTCTTTTTCAAAATTGTTGCGCTTTTGCAGCGCCTGATTCACTTCCTGTTCCGTGATGGTGTATTGCGTCAGCTGATTACAGCCGCTGAGCAGCAGCATGCCGAACAGTGCCGCGATCCCATAAAATTTCTTTTTCATTGCATCCTCGTTCCGGTGTGGCAAACAGCGCTAAGCCTGCCTGAATCGGCGCGAGGTGTCATCAGATAAGATGAGAAACCCGCGAACGGGTTCCTCCCGGTTTAACATTCAGGCGGCGATAGAAGAGAGCAGATTAACCTGCGTCTGTTTCGCCATGTTATCGCGGTAATCAGTGACGCGGCTTGGCCAGTCGATACCGGACACCAGCGTCAGCGAGCGCAGCAGCGGGAAGAGGTTGATATCATCCTCTGACAGCTCGCCGTTAACGGCGTTGGGCTTCACAATCAGGCGATCCAGCTGGCGCAGATCGTCACTGATCTTCTTGATCAGGCCGGGCGCGTGTTTACGCAGCTCGTCGAAATCACCGAGGCTCGCCTCTTTTTTATCGTGAAAATAGCGTCGCGCTTCCGGGGTGGCAAATTCAGCAAAAGCAGCATCGGCGATACGCGGAATTAAAAGCTTATTAATATAGCCGTTGACGTGGCGCAGCCAGTCGGCGATAGCGGGATTGGTTCTGCCGGTCAGCAGCGGTTCGCCATCCTGTTTGTCTACCCAATGCACAATATCCATGCTCTCCGGCATGGCGCTGCCATCCGCTTTTTGCAATACCGGCGCCATTTTCTGGCCGATTAATTTTACCGGTGTCGCCTCGTCATCATTGAGCATAACCACCAGTTCTACCGGCAGATTCTTTAAGCCAAAAATCATGCGCGCTTTGACGCAGAAGGGGCAGTGATCGTAGATGTAAAGTTTCATCCCGTTTCTCCTGTGGTTTTCCGGGTGAGGGATTCACCCTTTTTCCGATCCTGCCGGAAGTATGGAAGAGAACCGTGGAAGGGGCAAACCCTGCCCCTGTTCAGCAACGTTGTGTCGCAGCCTGCGGGGCGGTTATAGTGAAGAAAACGCCAGCGGCGTTTCACTCTCTTTCGCTAAGGATTTCAGGAGATTTGATGTTTGGCTATCGCTCTGCAGGCCCGCGCGTGCGGCTTACGACCGATCGTCTGGTGGTGCGTCTGGTGCATGAACGCGACGCCTGGCGGCTGGCAGACTATTACGCAGAAAACCGCGCGTTCCTCAAGCCGTGGGAGCCGGTGCGCGATGACAGCCACTGTTATCCCTCCGGCTGGCAGGCGCGGCTCGGCCTGATTGGCGATCTGCATAAGCAGGGCTCCGCTTTCTACTTTGTGCTGATGGACCCCGACGAGCATGAGATCCGCGGCGTGGCAAATTTCAGCAATGTTCTGCGTGGCTCCTTTCACGCCTGCTATCTCGGCTATTCGCTGGGCGAAAAGTGGCAGGGGCAGGGCATGATGTTTGAAGCGCTGCAATCGGCAATTCGCTATATGCAGCGACAGCAGCGCATGCACCGCATTATGGCTAACTATATGCCGCACAATCAGCGCAGCGGCGATCTGCTGGCACGGCTCGGCTTCGAGCAGGAAGGCTATGCAAAAAACTATCTGCTCATTGATGGCCGCTGGCAGGATCACGTACTGACGGCGCTGACCTGGCATGCGTGGACGCCGGACAAGCGCACTCAATTTTAAAAGGAAACGGATCCATGAAAATCGCGCTCTCTTCCCAGGCGCAACGCGTGCTGGGTGCGCTGCTGGAAAAGCAGATCGCTACGCCTGAATATTACCCTCTGTCGCTGAACGGCGTGGTAGCCGCCTGTAATCAGAAATCGAACCGTGAGCCGGTTATGACGCTCAGCGAAGAGGAGGTGCAGGCGCAGCTGGATGAGCTGGTTAAAAAACATCTGGTCACCGCTACCAGCGGCGCCAGCCAGCGGGTCAGCAAATATGCGCAGCGCTTCTGTAACTCTGCGTTTGGTCAGCTGCAGCTCAGCGCCGCTGAAGTCGCCGTGATGACCCTGCTGCTGCTGCGCGGGGCGCAAACGCCAGGCGAGCTGCGTACCCGCAGCGGCAGGCTGTATGAGTTCAGCGATGTCAGTGAGGCCGAGCAGACGCTGGAGGGGCTGATGAGCCGGCAGGAGGGACCGCTGGTGGCAAGAATGGCACGTGAGCCAGGCCGCCGCGAATGTCGCTACCGGCACCTGCTGGCCGCAGAGGAGACGGCCTGCTCGCCGTCTCCCGCCGCTGGTGAAGCGGAGCTCAGCGATCGGGTTGCCGCGCTGGAGCAGCAGGTGGCTGAACTGCAGATGCAACTGACTCTGCTGCTGGCACAGGAGCATTAAGATGACGCTGCGAATTGGTATTGCCGGTTTAGGCGGAATTGCACAGAAAGCCTGGCTGCCGGTGCTCTCGCAGGCAGAAAGCTGGCAGCTGGTGGGGGCATTTTCACCCAATCAGGTTAAGGCGGAGGCGGTATGCGCTCGCTATCGGATTCCCTGTTTTAACCGGCTTGACGCCCTGGCTGCCGCCTGCGACGCCGTGTTCGTGCACAGCAGCACCGCCTCACATTTTGACGTGGTTCAGGCCCTGCTGCTGGCGGGCAAAGATGTCTGTGTGGATAAGCCGCTGGCAGAGACGCTGCAGCAGGCTGAAGCGCTGGTCGCGCTGGCGGAAAAGCGCCAGCGCAAACTCATGGTAGCGTTTAACCGGCGCTTTGCCCCGCGCTATCAGCAGCTGAAGCAGGAAATGCCGCGCGCCGCCTCGCTGTGCATCGAAAAGCATCGCATGGATAGCGTGGGGCCGCAGGGGCTGCGCTTTACGCTGCTGGATGATTATCTGCACGTGGTGGATACCGCCCTGTGGCTGGCGGGGGGCAAACTGCAGCCGGGTGATGGCCATATCCGGACCACAGATGAAGGCGCACTGCTCTACGCAGAGCACCATTTCAGCGCCGGCGGGCTGCAGGTCTCTACCAGCATGCACCGGCGCGCCGGCACGCAGCGGGAGGTGGTCACCGCGGTCTGCGACGGAGACTACTACCAGATTGAGGAGATGCGCGACTGGCAGCAGGAGAACAGCCGCGGGCTGCTGCGTGAGATGCCGCCTGCGTGGCAAAGCCATCTGACGCAGCGCGGTTTTACCGGCGCGGCGCATCACTTTATCCGCTGCGTGGAAAATCAGACTATGCCTGAAACCAGCGGCGAGCAGGCGCTGGTGGCGCAGCGTCTGACAGAAAAACTGATCCGCGAGGTGGAGCGGGAATAACGCCTTGTAACATTCGATGCTGGTCATTTGCCGCGACCTCAGTAGACTAACGCCGGGCATCGTGGATGCCCGTGCTGCATGGCGCTTTTTCCGACTTTTTCAGGACGCACCCTTCATTATGAATTTGCTAAAATCGCTGGCTGCGGTCAGTTCGATGACCCTGTTTTCCCGCGTGCTGGGCTTTGCCCGCGATGCCATTGTGGCGCGCGTATTTGGCGCCGGGATGGCGACGGATGCGTTTTTTGTAGCGTTTAAGCTGCCCAACCTGCTGCGCCGGATTTTTGCCGAGGGCGCGTTCTCACAGGCGTTTGTCCCGATTCTGGCGGAGTACAAAGCGAAGCAGGGTGAAGAGGCGACGCAGGTTTTTGTGGCGTATGTGTCAGGCCTGCTGACGCTGGCGCTGGCTGTGGTGACGGTACTGGGCATGCTCGCCGCGCCCTGGGTGATTATGATCACAGCCCCCGGCTTTGCGGATACCGCCGATAAATTTGCACTTACCAGCGCGCTGCTGCGGGTGACGTTCCCCTATATTATGCTGATCTCGCTGGCGTCGCTGGCGGGGGCGATCCTCAATACCTGGAATCGCTTTTCGGTTCCGGCGTTTGCGCCCACGCTGCTGAATATCAGCATGCTCGGCTTTGCGCTGTTTGCCGCACCGCACTTTAATCCGCCGATTATGGCGCTGGCGTGGGCGGTGGTGGTGGGCGGCGTGCTGCAGCTTGGCTACCAGCTGCCGCACCTGAAGAAGATAGGTATGCTGGTACTGCCGCGCATTAATCTGCGCGATGCCGGCGTCTGGCGCGTGATGCGCCAGATGGGACCGGCGATCCTCGGCGTATCAGTCAGCCAGATCTCGCTCATCATCAATACTATTTTCGCCTCCTTTCTGGTGTCAGGTTCCGTCTCCTGGATGTACTACGCTGACCGCCTGATGGAGTTCCCCTCCGGCGTGCTGGGCGTAGCGCTGGGGACCATTCTGCTGCCGTCGCTGGCGAAGAGCTTCTCCAGCGGCAACCAGGGCGAGTATTCACGGCTGATGGACTGGGGATTGCGCCTCTGTTTTCTGCTGGCGCTGCCCTGCGCGGTGGCGCTGGGCATTCTGGCCGGACCGCTGACGGTAGCGCTGTTTCAGTACGGTAAATTTACCGCGTTTGATGCGGCAATGACGCAGCGCGCACTGATTGCCTATTCCGTTGGCCTGATGGGGCTGATTGTGGTCAAGGTGCTGGCGCCAGGATTCTACTCGCGGCAGGATATTAAAACGCCGGTGAAGATAGCGATAGTGACGCTGATTATGACGCAGCTGATGAATCTGGCGTTTATCGGTCCGCTGAAGCACGCGGGGCTGTCGCTGTCGATTGGGCTGGCGGCCTGCCTCAACGCTGCGCTGCTCTACTGGCAGCTGCGCAAACAGGATATTTTTCAGCCACAGCCAGGCTGGATGGGTTTTTTATTACGCCTGTTTATCGCGGTCGCGGTCATGGCCGCCGCGCTGCTGGGCATGCTGCAGGTGATGCCTGCATGGGAACAGGGCGAGATGGGCTGGCGGCTGGTGCGCCTGGCGGCGGTCTGTGCCGTCGGCGGGGGAGCCTATTTTGTGGTGCTCGGCGTGCTCGGGTTCCGGCCGCGCGATTTTGCCCGCCGCACCGTCGCCTGAATGCGCATTGCCAGGGCAGTCCGGCTGCCCTGGTCGCGGCTAAGGCGTCAGCCTTTGCTGCGCAGCGTGGCCTGGCCCAGTCCGCGTCCGTCCGGGCCATAAAATGCCTGGGTCTGATGCGGCTTCAGCACCTGCAGCGCATCGCGGGTAAATGCGACCTGATGCTGCAATAGCAGTCCGTTATGCTGATTGGCGTCGCGCAGCTGCTGCGTGACGCGCGCGATAGTGGCCCAGCGCCGGGCGATATCCTGCTGACCGCGATAGGGCGCCGCTATACCGAGCGTTTTCTCCGTATTATGGCGCATCTCATCCAGATAATTTAAGGTTGTCAGCAGCGCGGCTTTATCTTCAGTAATGCGCTGCAGCAGGTTGCCGTTAACCTGCCCGGCTGCGAGCTGCTGCTGCTCCTCCTCAATGATCTGAGTCAGTGAAGCCAGTACATCCTGCATTTTATCCAGGGTCGTCAGCAGATTATCCATCGGGATCAGTTGCCTTCTAAATATTTCCGGGTATCGGCAATTAATGCATCCGCAATTTTGCCGGTATCCATTTTCAGATCGCCATTGCGGATGGCGGTTTTTAACTGCTCAACACGAGCGGTATTAATATCGCGACTGCCGGGCTCCTTCAGCTGCGCCTGAAGCGAGCTCAGACTGACTTCAGCACTCTTTTCACTGACAGCAGAGGCGGCCGGCGCGGTGTTCTGACGGACTCTGCCTGCGTTGTCGCTGGCGTCGCGGGGTTGTACCGTGCTGACCGGTTTTGACGGTTCGGTTTTGTCGACGTTCATGGCTTGGCTCCTGTAAGTACAGTGGAATGCGCCCACTGAATCGGCATAGGGTTATATTTTAGCTGTTATCTCTATCGGCTGAACACCTCTGTTCTTTAGCGCTTTAGAGTGATATCAGAATATTCCCATCCTCGCCGACGCGACCGCTTACCACCTGACCATTTCCCATACGTACCCGCACCGTCTGCGCGACGCCGGCATTGCTCAGCGCGCGGCCTTCGCTGCTGGCATTAAAGCCGTCGCCGCTCGCCGTGACCATCACCGACTGACCGGTTTTAACCCGCCACGGCTGGCGCAGCATTGAGGCGGTAACCGGCTGCCCGGGCGGTATATCCCGCAGGGCAATCGCCTCTGCGAGATGCGTGCCGTCAACCAGCGCGCGAGCCGGCAGCGTATCGAGCCGGCCCGTTTCCGTTCTGAAATCAGCCGCGCTGACGGCAGTGCCGCGCGTGAGCTGGTGATTCGCGACCAGATAGTCACCGGTCACCTGCACCTGCACCTGCAGATAGCGGCGATTTTGTCCGCAGCTGGCGGCAATGCTCAGATTACCCCACTGACGGCTGTTACCGGGCAGCTGCAGCTGCGGCGTCTCACAGGCGGGCCACTGTGCGGATGGGGTACGAACAATAACCACCATGCCAGCGGCGTGCTGCGGATCGCGCGCTTTAAAATAGGATGTCAGCTGCGCGTTCAGATCGGCCGCATAGCCTGGCAGCGCCAGCAGCAGTACCGCCAGAAACAGCCCTTGTGATGCTCTGCGCATAACGCCTCCCACTGAAAGTTGCTGATGAGTCTACCCGCTGCAAAAAAAAATCAAGGGTAAAAATAGCCGTGGTTTTTGCTGTTATTCAGACGATCGCCCTTGCAATCCCCCGATTAAGCTGTCAGCTCAAAATTTTCATTCGCGGAGGAAGCATGCTCGACAAACTCGATGCCGCACTGCGATTCGGTACCGAAGCGTTAAACCTGCGTGCACAGCGTCAGGAGATTCTGGCGTCAAATATTGCTAATGCGGATACCCCCGGGTATCAGGCGCGCGATATCGACTTTGCCAGCCAGCTGAACAAAGTGATGCAGAACGGCCGCGCGCAGGGCAGCGGTCTGGCGCTGAATGTGACCTCATCGCGCCATATTGAAGCACAAACGCAGGCGCAGCCCGCGATGGATCTGCTGTATCGCATTCCCGACCAGCCCGCTGCAGATGGCAACACGGTCGATATGGATCGCGAGCGTACGCAGTTCGCCGATAACAGCCTGAAGTATCAAACCGATCTCACCCTCATCAGCAGCCAGATTAAAGGCATGATGAGCGTACTGCAGGGGCAATAAGCATGGCATTGCTGAATATATTTGATATCGCCGGCTCGGCGATGACCGCGCAGTCGCAGCGGCTTAACGTCAGCGCCAGTAACCTGGCCAACGCCGACAGCGTAACCGGACCGGATGAACAGCCTTACGTGGCGAAGCAGGTGATTTTCCAGACCAATGCCGCCCAGGGCGCGGCCACCGGCGGCGTTAAAGTGGCGGGCGTGGTCAACGATCCCACGCCCGCAAAACTGGTCTATGACCCGGGCAATCCGATGGCCGATCAGAAAGGCTACGTCAAAATGCCCAATGTGGATGTGGTCGCTGAAACGGTCAACACCATGTCTGCGTCGCGCAGCTATCAGGCCAATGTCGAAGTCCTGAACACAGTGAAGTCGATGATGATGAAAACGCTCACCATCGGGCAGTAACGGAGAGATACGATGAGCTTAACCGTAGGCATTAAAGACAATCTCGACCCGACGATCCTGAGTTCCGGCTCGGCCGGCACCGGTAACAGCGCACAGGAGCTGCAGAACCAGTTTCTGAACATGCTGGTGACGCAGATGCAGAACCAGGATCCGACCAATCCGATGGATAACAGCCAGCTCACCACGCAGCTGGCGCAGATCAACACCCTGAGCGGGATTGAGAAGCTGAACACCACGCTGGGATCGATTTCCGGCCAGATCAGCACCAGCCAGTCACTGCAGAGCTCAACGCTGATTGGGCATGGCGTGATGGTCAAAGGCGATCAGGTGCTGGTCGGTAAAGGCACCACGACGCCGTTTGGTGTGGAGCTGGGCACGGCGTCAACCGGCACCGGCGTGACCATCAAAGATGCCAACGGCAACGTGGTGCGTAACATCGATCTGGGCGGCCTGACCGCAGGGGTACACACCTTCTCCTGGGATGGCAAGCTCGATGACGGCAGCGTCGCGCCGGATGGCAAATATTCTGTAGCACTCGCCGCCAGCAATGGCAGCACACAGCTGGTGGCACAGCCGCTGAACTACGCCTATGTCAATGGCGTCAGCACCGTGAACAACACCGCGAAACTGGATCTCGGCACCATGGGCTCCGCGACCCTCGATGAAATTCGTCAGATTCTCTGACTAACCCCTTAGCAGGAGAGATTACATGTCTTTTTCACAAGCGGTGAGCGGCCTGGGTGCTGCTTCCAGCAACCTTGATGTCATTGGTAACAACATCGCCAACTCCGCCACGGCGGGCTTTAAGTCGAGCACCATCGCCTTTGCCGATATGTTCGCAGGCTCTAACGTCGGTATGGGAACCAAAGTGGCGGCGGTGATCCAGAACTTCAATGACGGCACCACCACCTCAACCAGCCGCGGGCTGGATGTGGCGCTGAGCGGTAACGGCTTCTTCCGTATGACCGACGCCAGCGGCGGCGTGTTCTATTCACGCAACGGTCAGTTTACGCTGGATGAGAACCGTAACCTGGTGAACACCCAGGGGATGAAAGTGACCGGCTATCCGGCAAACGGCACCCCGCCAACCATCCAGAACGGTGCGAACCCGATTGCGCTGAGCATTCCCACCACGCAGATGTCAGCGCGCGCCACCAGCAGCGCGACGCTGGTGTCTAACCTGAACTCAACCGATGCGATCCCGACCGTCACGCCGTTTGATACCAGCAAAGTGGACAGCTATAACGCGAAAAGCACCGTGACCGTGTATGACTCGCAGGGTAACGATCACGCGCTGGATCTCTACTACGCCAAGAGCGCGGATAATACCTGGGCGGTGCACGCGATCGACTCTACCACCGGTAAAACCGCCGGTAACTTTACGATGACCTTTGACACCAGCGGCAAGCTGACCTCCGCTAACACCATCGGCCTGACCATTGACGGCTCTAACGGCGCCGCAGCGGGCCAGCCGATTGCACTGAGCGTGCTGGGCAGCCTGCAGCAGAACACCGGCGCGACTAACTTTGGTAACCCGACGCAGGATGGCTATGCGCCTGGCGACCTCACCGGCTACACCATTAACGATGACGGCACCATCAGCGGGACTTACTCCAACCGTAAAACCCAGCTGCTGGGTCAGATCGTGCTGGCCAGCTTCTCTAACCCGGAAGGGCTGAAGTCAGAAGGGGATAACGTCTGGTCCGCCTCCAGCTCATCCGGGCAGGCGGCTATCGGTCTGGCCGGTACCGGCACCTACGGCAGCCTGACCTCTGGTGCGCTGGAAGCCTCCAACGTCGATCTGAGTAAAGAGCTGGTGAATATGATCGTGGCACAGCGTAACTACCAGGCGAATAGCCAGACCATTAAAACCCAGGATCAGATCCTTAACACCCTGGTTAACCTTCGTTAATACGCTAACGGGATTGCTTTATGGATCACGCAATATATACCGCGATGGGCGCGGCCAGTCAGACGATGGAGCAGCAGTCTGTTACCGCCAGCAACCTCGCCAATGCTTCGACACCGGGCTTCCGGGCGCAGCTGAATGCGCTGCGCGCGGTGCCGGTCAGCGGCTGGTCTCTGCCAACGCGCACGCTGGTAGCCGCCTCAACGCCGGGTGCCGATATGACGCAGGGTTCGCTCGACTACACCGAGCGTCCGCTGGATGTAGCGGTACAGCAGGAGGGCTGGCTGGCCGTACGCACCGCGGATGGCAGTGAAGCCTATACCCGTAACGGGAATATGCAGATCAGTCCCACCGGTCAGCTGACCATTCAGGGCAATCCCGTCATGGGTGACGGCGGACCGATTGCGGTGCCGCAGGGTGCCCAGCTCACCATCGCGGCAGATGGCTCGATCACCGCACTCAATGCGGGCGATGCGCCTAACGCCACGGTTCAGCTCGGCCGGCTCAAGCTGGTGCGCGCCACCGGGCAGGAGCTGACGCGCGGTGACGACGGCATGTTTCGCCCCAGCGCGGCGACCCAGGCGCAGCGCGGTGCTGCGCTGGCTAACGACGCGACGGTGCAGGTGATGCCGGGCGTGCTGGAAGGCAGCAACGTCAAGCCGGTTGAAACCATGGTCGATATGATCGCCAACGCCCGACGGTTTGAGATGCAGATGAAAGTGATCTCAAACGTTGATGAAAACGAACAGCGCGCTAATCAGCTGCTCAATATGAGCAGCTAAGGCGTAAGGAAAACAGAATGATTCGTTCTTTATGGATCGCGAAAACCGGTCTTGACGCACAGCAAACCAATATGGACGTCATTGCCAACAACCTGGCAAACGTCAGCACCAACGGCTTTAAGCGTTCGCGCGCGGTCTTCGAAGATCTGATGTATCAGACGCTGCGTCAGCCTGGTGCGCAATCCTCTGAGCAGACTACGCTGCCGTCTGGTCTGCAGATCGGTACCGGTGTACGCCCGGTTACCACTGAGCGTCTGCATAACCAGGGCAACCTGTCGCAGACCAGCAACTCAAAAGATGTGGCGGTAAACGGACAGGGTTATTTTCAGGTGCAGATGCCGGATGGCACCTCTGCCTATACGCGTGATGGCTCTTTCCAGGTGGATCAGAATGGTCAGCTGGTGACCAACGCCGGGTTCCCGGTACAGCCGGGTATCACGATCCCGGCAAACGCCACCAGCATCACGATTGCCCGCGACGGTGTGGTTACGGTGACGCAGCAGGGGCAGGCGCAGCCCGCACAGGTGGGCCAGCTCACGCTGAGCACCTTTATGAACGATGCCGGTCTCGACAGCGTCGGCGAGAACCTCTATCAGGAGACGCAGGCATCTGGCGCGCCTACTGAGAGCACGCCTGGTCAGAACGGCGCAGGCCTGCTCTATCAGGGATATGTGGAAACCTCAAACGTCAACGTGGCGGAAGAGCTGGTGACCATGATCCAGACGCAGCGCGCGTATGAAATTAACAGCAAGGCGATCAGTACCTCCGATCAGATGCTGCAGAAACTCACCCAGCTTTAACGCCGGGATCGTTGGGCCACTCCGCTGGCCCGATTAAGAACATACAGAAGGTCAGAACTCCGTGGCGAAGCAAGCGATTCTCAAGCCTGGTCATTGGTTAGTAGCGACGCTGCTACTGACGCTCAACGGTTGTGCGCTGGTGCCGCGCACGCCACTGGTACAAGGGGTAACCACGGCAGAACCTACGCCGTCTGCGCCACCGGTGGTGAACGGCTCTATTTTTCAGGGCGTTGCGCCGCTGAACTACGGCTACCAGCCGCTGTTTGAGGATCGTCGTCCACGCAATATTGGTGACACGCTGACCATCACGCTGCAGGAGAACGTCAGCGCGAGCAAAAGCTCCTCCGCCAGCGCTAACCGCAATGGCAGCAACAGCTTTGGCGTAACCGGCGTGCCGACCGGGCTGGAAGGCCTGCTGGGCGCAGGCGGTGAGAAAGCCGCACTGAGTGCCGGCGGCAAAAATGATTTTGCAGGTAAAGGGGGCGCCACCGCCAACAACACCTTTACCGGTACCATCACCGTGACCGTGAATCAGGTGCTCTCTAACGGCAACCTGCGCGTCGTGGGTGAGAAACAGATTGAGATTAATCAGGGCACCGAATTTATTCGTTTCTCTGGCGTGGTCAATCCGCGCACCATCAGTGCCAGCAACGCCGTACTCTCTACTCAGGTGGCCGATGCGCGCATTGAGTACGTAGGTAACGGTTATATCAATGAGGCGCAGACTATGGGCTGGTTCCAGCGCTTCTTCCTGAACATCTCGCCGATGTAAGAGGTCATGATGAAAAAAAGTATTTTGCTGCGCGCGGGCCTCGGTTTACTGCTCGCTGTCAGCAGTCTGATGGCGCAGGCAGATCGTATTCGCGATTTGACCAGCATTCAGGGCGTACGTGAAAACCAGCTGATTGGCTATGGGCTGGTGGTGGGACTGGACGGTACCGGAGATCAGACCACCCAGACACCGTTCACCACCCAGACGGTCAGCAACATGCTCTCCCAGCTGGGGATCACCGTGCCGGCTGGCACCAATATGCAGCTGAAAAACGTGGCGGCAGTAATGGTGACAGCGAAGCTGCCTTCGTTTGCCCGTCAGGGACAGACGCTGGACGTCGTGGTCTCTTCGCTGGGTAACGCCAAAAGCCTGCGCGGCGGTACGCTGCTGATGACGCCGATGAAAGGGGTGGATAATCAGGTGTATGCGCTGGCGCAGGGAAATATTCTGGTCGGCGGCGCGGGCGCGTCGGCCGGCGGCAGCAGCGTACAGGTTAACCAGCTTAACGGCGGCCGTATCACCAGCGGCGCGACCGTTGAACGCGAGCTGCAGAGCAACTTTGGCAGCCAGAACACCATTAACCTGCAGCTGAATAATGAAGATTTCACCATGGCGCAGCGCATTGCGGATGCCATCAACAGCCGCGGCGTCGGGTCGGCACTGCCGCTGGATGCACGCACCGTGCAGATCCGCGTCTCACCCAACAACAGCTCTCAGGTGCGGGCGCTGGCGGAGATCCAGAACATCGATGTCTCTGTGCCACTGGAAGATGCCAAAGTGATCGTCAACTCACGCACCGGCACGGTGGTGATGAACCGCGAGGTTACGCTGAACACCTGTGCAGTGGCGCAGGGGAATCTGTCGGTGACGGTGAATCAGCAGCAGAACGTCAGTCAGCCTGATACGCCGCTGGCCGGCGGGCAGACGGTGGCGACAACGCAGACGCAGATCGATCTGCGGCAGAGCGGTGGCGCACTGCAGCGCGTCAACGCCAGCGCAAATCTGAACAATGTGGTGCGTGCCCTGAATGCGCTGGGTGCAACGCCGATAGAGCTGATGTCGATTCTGCAATCGATGGAGAGCGCAGGCTGTCTGCGCGCGAAGCTGGAAATCATCTGATGACCGATATGCAATCGCTGAACAATGCGGCGTATGACAGCCGCTCGCTGAACGAGCTGAAACGCCAGGCCGCTGCCGATCCCAAAGGAAAAGCGCTGCAGGTGGCGAAACAGGTAGAGGGCATGTTTGTGCAGATGATGCTGAAAAGCATGCGCGACGCGCTGCCGCAGGATGGCGCGCTGAGCAACGACCAGACGCGACTCTACACCTCGCTCTACGATCAGCAGATTGCGCAGGATATAGGCAAACGCGGACTGGGTCTGGCTGACACGATTGTCAAACAGATGCAGCCCGCGCAGGCACCGGATGAGCGGGCCGGCACGCTGCCGATGAAGCTGGATAACAGCTTTATCTACAGCAGCAGCAACAGCGTGCCAATGCAGCTGGAACAGATTGTGCGCAAAGCGGTACCGCGTCTGCCGGTAACGCCTGCGAACCCGCCTTCTGACAGCAGTGAGTTTATCGCCCAGCTGGCGCAGCCGGCGAAACTCGCCAGCCAGCAGAGCGGTATACCGCACCACCTGATTCTGGCGCAGGCGGCGCTGGAGTCGGGCTGGGGTCAACGTCAGATCCTGACCCGCGACGGCAAGCCGAGCTATAACGTGTTTGGTATCAAGGCGAGCGGCGACTGGAAAGGCGAAACCACGGATATCATGACCACCGAGTATGAGGCGGGTGAGGCGAAGAAAGTGCGCGCCAGCTTCCGCGTCTATGGCTCCTACCTGGAGGCGCTGACCGACTATGTGCGCCTGCTGTCGAAAAATCCGCGCTATGCGGCGGTCACCAGCGCGCCGAGTGCTGAACAGGGCGCGCGCGCGCTGCAGGCGGCGGGTTACGCTACCGATCCGAAATATGCGCAAAAACTGGTGGGAATGATTCAGCAATTCAAAAACATGGGCGAAAAAGTCGTAAAAGCTTACGGCCAGGATATCACCGATCTGTTCTGACGTCTTAGCCTCAAGTTTCCCTTAAGCACGCCGATAACCTTCATATGTTGCGGGCGCCTGCCGTCCGCACAACTGCACTGATGACTGCCAGCCCGGTTAACGGGAAAGAAAGGAACCGAGATGTCCAGTATAATTAACTCCGCAATGAGCGGGCTGAGCGCCGCACAGGCCGCATTAAGCACCACCAGTAACAACATCAGTAACTATACAGTGGCGGGCTACTCGCGGCAGACTATTCTGCTGTCGCAGGCTAACAGCACGCTGCAGGGCAACAGCTATTATGGCAACGGCGCGAATGTCAGCGGCGTACAGCGTGAGTATGATGAGTTCATCACGACGCAGCTGCGTGGCTCCAGCGCCAGCTACAGCGCGGTCAATACCCAGCATAATCAGATCTCCAATATCGACGATCTGCTCTCTACGTCTACCACCAGCCTCTCAACATCGATTCAGAGCTTTTTTACCAACGTACAGAACGTGGTCAGTAACGCCAACGATCCGTCAGCGCGTCAGTCGATGCTGAGTTATGCCCAGGGGCTGGTTAATCAGTTCCAGACCACGGCGCAATACCTTAATAACATGCAGACCAGCGTGAATACCGATATCGCTGCCAGCGTCGATCAGGTCAATACCTTTACACGCCAGATTGCCGACCTCAATACGCAGATTGCAAAGCTCACCACCGGCGGTGGCGCTGCGCCTAACGATCTGCTGGATCAGCGCGATCAGCTGGTCAATAGTCTGAACAACGTGGTGGGCGTGAAAGTTGCGCAGCAGGATGGCAGCTATATCGTCTCAGCAGGCAATATCACCCTGGTTAACGGTCGTAATGCGACCAGCCTGGTGGCGATGCCTTCGGGCGCCGACTCTACGCGCCTTACCGTTGGCTACAGCGACAAACAGGCCGGTAACGTAGCGATCCCGGAAAAAACGCTGACCACCGGCTCGCTGGGTGGATTGCTGGCGTTTCGTACGCAGGATCTGGACGGCGCCCAGAACCAGCTGGGCCAGCTGGCCGCAGCGTTTACCACCGCATTTAACGACGTGCATCAGGGCGGTTTTGACAGCGAAGGCAACGCAGGAAAAGCGTTCTTTACTATCGGCAGTCCGGATGTGGTCAGCAACCTGAAAAACACCTCAACGGCATCGGTCAGCGCCAGCTGGAGTGACGCCAGCGCCCTGAAAGCGTCCAACTATACCGTTAGCTATGAGAGCGGCACCTGGTCCGTTACCCGTGCTGCCGATAACGTGCGTTTTGACGTAGCGCCGGCGGCCGACGGCACGCTGAATTTTGATGGTCTGCAGCTGACGGTCAGCGGCAGCGCGAAGAGCGGTGACAGTTTTCTGGTTAAGCCGGTACAGAACGTGATTGGCGGCATGTCGGTTGCCATCACCAGCGAGTCAGAGATCGCAGCAGCAGCAGCGAAAGGCAGCGGCGAAAGCGACAACCGCAACGCACAGAAGCTGCTCGATCTGCAGGACAGCAAGCTGGTTAACGGAAATGCAACGATTGCGCAGGCTTATGCCAGCCTTGTCAGCAGCGTAGGTAATAAAACCAACTCGCTGGAAACCGCCAGCACCACGCAGAAAAACGTGGTCACGCAGCTGAACAACCGGCAGCAGTCCGTCTCCGGCGTTAACCTTGATGAAGAGTACGCCAACCTGACGAAGTATCAGCAGTTTTATATGGCGAATGCGCAGGTATTGCAGACCGCCAGCGCGGTGTTTAATGCGCTGATGGGCATTCGCAGCTAAGCAGAGGAGAGAAGAAAGTGCGTCTTAGCTCAAGTATGATTTTTGACCAGCAGGTGCGCGGGATCACCGACTCGCAATCATCCTGGCTGAAGGTAGGCCAGCAGCTGGCAACCGGGCTGCGGGTCAGTAATCCCTCTGACGATCCTATCGCAGCCTCACGCGCGGTGGTGCTGTCACAGTCGCAGGTAAAAAGCAGCCAGTATGCCACGGCACGCAGTTTTGCTAATCAGAGCCTCTCGATGGAAGAGAATGCGCTCTCCAGCGTGGTCAGTACCATACAGGATGCGCAGACCACCATCGTAAATGCCTCCACCGGCACCCTGAGTGATGAAGATCGTGGCTCCCTGGCTACGCAGCTGGAAGGGCTGCGCGCGCAGTTGCTGAACCAGGCAAACAGTCAGGATGGTAACGGGCGCTATATTTTTGCCGGCTATAAGACCGATGCGCCGCCGTTTAGCGATAGCAGCACCGGCGTGGCCTATGTGGGCGGGGATGAGCCGATTACGCAGAAAGTCGATGAAAGCCGCACCATGCAGGTGGGCAGCACCGGTAAGTCCGTGTTTATGGCGATCACCAGCAATGCAAAGCCAGAGCCTGATAACGGCACCAGCGAGACCAGCCTGTTCAGCATGCTCGACAGCGCAATTGCCGCGCTGAAAACGCCGCAGGATAACGCGGACGACGCCACAAAGCAGGCGTTTCAGGCCGCAATGGATAAAACCAACCGCGGGCTGAGCAACTCACTTAATAACGTGCTGACGGTACGTTCTGCTGTGGGGATCCAGATGGCTGAGGTGAGTGCGCTCAATCAGCAGGGTGACGATCGCAATACCATCATGACCACGCAGATGAGCGATCTGGTACAGGTTGACTACACCCAGGCGATCTCCAGCTACACCATGCAGCAGACAGCCCTGCAGGCGTCGTATAAAACCTTTAGCGATATGTCAAAGATGTCGCTGTTCCAGCTTAATTCGTAACTGACCTGACATTCAGCGTACTTAACCGGGTGCGCTTGTTTTTCCCATCGCCTTCGCGGGCGGTGGGTTTTTTTTGGCTGCGGTTCAGGCCGCTCCCGGTAAACAGCAGGCAATAAAAAACCCCGGACCAGCCGGGGTTTTGTTTTTTTATCCGCGCAGAGTTACACGCTGTCCGGACGGGTTGCCGGTGCGGTAGCCTGATGCGTCGCGCTGTGACCACCGGCAGAGCCGCGGCCTTCAAAGCTGAACGGCGGACGTACCCAGTCGCTGTGACGTGCCGGCTCTGGTTCCCAGGCCGGTGCTGGCGCGCGGGTCATTGGTGCCGTGGCGTGCAGCTTAAAGCGTGACTCTGACTGCTCAACTGACACATCGCGTGCCGGAACCGGCGCATGAGGTTCAGCCACTGGCGCAGCAGGGGCTTCCGCCGCGACTGGCGCTGACAGCACCTCTTCAACCTGCGTTTCAACAGCAGGAGTCACATCCGCCGGTGCCTGTTCTGCTGCGGCAGCGGCTTCGGTCACAGTTGGCTGTACCGCATCCTGCACAGCAGGCTGTGGCGCTTCTTCTGACACGTTCTCAGTTACGATCGCAGGCTCGGCTTCCGCAGCCGTCTCCTGCGCCACCGCTTCATCGGCGGCAGAGATAACGGCAGGCTCATGATCAACCGGCGCGGCAACAGGTGTCAGGTCATCGGTGTTTACCACTGGCACTTCGGTGTGCGCCTGCGGTTCAGCCTGATGTACAACCTCTGACGTTTCAGGCTGCGGCACGCCCGCTGAGGCGGCTTCGGCAGCCACCGGCAGCGCGTCTGCTGCATCCTGATAACCATATTCGGTCATTTCGTTCAGCGGCGCCTGAGAGGTGAACTGCTCGTGCGTCTGCGTAACCGGATAGGAAACCCAGACTTTACCTGATGCCATCTCTGGCGAGGCGGCTGCAGCTTCAAGCGGCATCGGCGACTGCAGCGGATAACGCTCATCGCGATAGCGACGGCGGCGCTGACCACTGACGCGCAGATGACGCGGAGAACGACGTGAACGGCGTGGCATGTTCGCGCCTTCACGGTTCTCGTTATCATCCTGCTCATCACTCATTTCCGGCTGCTCAGCGGTGTTAACCGGCGGTGCAATCTCCGCTGCTGCCTCTGGCTGCGCTGCGGCTGGTGATGCTTCCATAACCTCGCCACTGCGGATACGCTGAGTCAGCTGACGCGGCTTGCGACGTGGCATGACCTGAACGCGCTCTTCTTCCTGTACCGCTGCGTCAACTGCAGGGATCTCTTCGGTTGTAACGGACTCAACGGCTTTCTCTTCCTGCTGCTGAGCACGCTTCTCTTCCTGACGACGACGCTGACGCTCGGCACGCTGTTCGCGACGTTGCTGCTGCTGTTCATCGCGCTGCTGCTGCTGCTCTTCAGTCAGGACCGGGCGCTCGGCACGCGGCTCGTTCGGACGCTTGTTGCGACGATTCTCCTGATTGTCACGCGGTTCACGATTTTCACGTGGCTCACGGGCTTCACGCGGCTCGCGCGCTTCACGGGGCTCACGGGCTTCCCGTGGCTCGCGCGCTTCACGCGGCTCACGGTTCTGAGCCTGCTCGCCATTACGCGGCGTGCGATCGCGACGATTATTGTTGCGACGGTTACGGCGTTCACCACGCTGCTGCGTGCTGCTCTCTTCTTCTGCCGGCTTACTCGCCTGCTGAGGCTGTGCTTCCGCCGGGGCTGCTGCCGGAGTATCACCTGCAAACAGCTTTTTCAGACCGTTAAGCAGACGACTCACAAGACCCGTACTGACGGTGGCAGCCGCAGCCGCAGGACGCGCTGTAGCCTGTGCGGTTGGCTCGCTTTTCGCTGCAGGTTTTTCGGCAGTGACTTCAACCGG
Source organism: Pantoea sp. RIT413 (assembly GCF_003057675.2). Classification (NCBI taxonomy): domain Bacteria; kingdom Pseudomonadati; phylum Pseudomonadota; class Gammaproteobacteria; order Enterobacterales; family Erwiniaceae; genus Pantoea; species Pantoea sp. RIT413. The sequence continues at coordinate 606,200 of NZ_QBJB02000001.1, read as the reverse complement.
TGCAGGCGGGGCATCTGGCATCACAAAGGCGGCCAGTGCAGGCTGTTCCGGACGACGGCGCTCGGCGTGATCCTCTTCTGATGGCAGCGCCATTTCAGCTTCGTGCAGCTTCGGCAGATGATAAGAGAGCGTTTGTGTCTCTTCACCTTTGCGCACGCGCAGCACGGAGTAGTGCGGCGTTTCCATTTGATCGTTAGGCACGATAATGGCGCGTACGCCACCCTGACGCTTCTCGATCGCACTCACCGCTTCACGTTTTTCGTTCAGCAGGTAGGAGGCAACCGGCACCGGCACAATGGCGTGTACTTCTTTGGTGTTATCTTTCAGCGCTTCTTCTTCAATCAGACGCAGAATAGAGAGTGACAGTGATTCGTTATCGCGGATGGTACCCGTACCGCTACAGCGCGGGCAGACGTGATGGCTCGACTCACCCAGTGACGGGCTGAGACGCTGACGCGACATCTCCAGCAGACCAAAACGGGAGATATGGCTAATCTGAATGCGTGCACGATCCTGACGTACCGCTTCGCGCAGCCGGTTCTCTACGGCGCGCTGATGACGGACCGGCGTCATATCGATAAAGTCGATAACGATCAGGCCACCGAGGTCGCGCAGGCGCAGCTGGCGGGCAATCTCATCGGCTGCTTCAAGGTTAGTATTGAAGGCCGTTTCTTCGATGTCGCCGCCGCGGGTTGCACGAGCGGAGTTGATATCGATCGCGGTTAACGCTTCGGTGCTGTCGATAACAATTGAGCCGCCAGAAGGCAGACGGACTTCACGCTGGAAGGCGGACTCGATCTGCGACTCAATCTGGTAGTGGCTGAACAGCGGAATTTCACCGGTGTAGAGTTTGATCTTGCTGCTAAAGTCAGGGCGGCCCAGCGCAGCGATATGCTGACGCGCCAGCTCCAGCACTTTAGGATTATCGATAAGAATTTCACCAATGTCCTGACGCAGGTAGTCGCGGAAAGCGCGCACAATGACGTTGCTTTCCTGATGGATCAGGAAGGGTGCAGGACGGCTCTCTGCCGCTTTTTTGATCGCTTCCCAGTGCTTGAGACGGAAGCTCAGATCCCACTGCAGCGACTCAGCTGATTTTCCCACGCCTGCGGTGCGTACAATCAGGCCCATGCCTTCCGGCAATTCCAGCGCGGAAAGTGCCTCTTTCAGTTCAGTGCGGTCATCGCCTTCAATCCGGCGGGAGATGCCTCCGGCGCGCGGGTTGTTAGGCATCAGAACCAGGTAGCTGCCTGCGAGAGAGATAAAGGTAGTAAGTGCAGCGCCTTTATTACCGCGCTCTTCTTTATCAATCTGAACGATCACTTCCTGGCCTTCACGCAGCACATCTTTGATGTTAGGACGGCCGTGCGCGTTGTAGTTAGCTGGGAAGTATTCGCGGGAAATTTCTTTCAGAGGGAGGAAACCGTGACGCTCAGCGCCATAATCGACAAATGCCGCTTCAAGGCTGGGTTCAACGCGGGTGATTTTACCTTTGTAGATATTGGCTTTTTTCTGCTCGTGTCCGGGGCTTTCGATATCCAGATCGTACAGACGCTGACCGTCAACAAGGGCAACGCGCAACTCCTCCTGCTGAGTTGCGTTAATTAACATTCTTTTCATCGTGACTTACTCGTTATTCTCACATGAGTGATAAAGCTGCGGGCATCGTTACCCTGGACGAGAATCAACCGATGGCCCCGTGTCTGCATGCACTGACGTCAACCTCACGGTTGTCGGCGGCTAAAGGGGCGCAAATCTTGTCGGTGGCCTGCTTTTCATAAGGAAAACCAGCGCCTGAAGGTGGAAATAATACAAAATTTTTGAAAATCCACACATCCCAGTCTGTTGTCCAGGCCGCAACCCGCAGCCCGCTAAGTGCCTGATAAAGCATCACGTCTTACGCCATTGCAGCGTGCTCGTTTTATCCGGCAAATTACCTTAATTTCGCTCTTTTTCTGCCCGAATCTTTCTGGTGCAGAAACAGCAGCATTATTCCACTGCTCACCCGCATATAGCAAGGCGACTTTTGTCGAGCTGTGAAGTTTGTAGACTCTTAACCTGTTCATTTGCGGGGCTAATCGGCAGTTTGCCGAAAAAGCCACCGTTTTGAGCGGTCAGAAGCCTGAAACCAGAGAGAGTTAAGCACAGAAAAAGGGGTGGCGCTATCAGGGGACACTATTTAGAATCGCCGGCATGAAAACAGAGAATCCCGGCGTACATTTTGTCGCCATCACGGCTGAAAATGCCGGACAACGTATAGACAACTTTTTGCGCACCCAGCTCAAAGGGGTGCCAAAGAGCATGATTTATCGCATTCTGCGGAAAGGCGAAGTGCGGGTAAATAAAAAACGCGTGAAGCCTGAATATAAGCTTGAGGATGGCGATGAAGTCCGCGTACCACCGGTGCGGGTCGCAGAGCGGGAAGAGCAGGCCGTGTCGCCAAAGCTTGATAAAGTCGCGGCGTTAGCGGATGCCATTCTGTATGAGGACGATCATCTGCTGGTGCTGAATAAGCCGTCCGGTACGGCAGTACACGGCGGCAGCGGCCTGAGCTTTGGGGTTATTGAAGGGCTGCGGGCACTGCGTCCGGAGGCGCGTTTTCTGGAGCTGGTACACCGGCTGGATCGCGACACCTCAGGCGTATTGCTGGTGGCTAAGAAGCGTTCGGCGCTGCGCTCATTGCATGAGCAGCTGCGTGAAAAGGGGATGCAGAAAGATTATCTGGCGCTGGTACGCGGCGACTGGCCTTCTCATCTGAAAGTGGTGCAGGCTCCGCTGCTGAAAAACATTCTGCAGAGCGGAGAGCGGGTAGTGCGCGTCAGCGCAGAAGGCAAGCCTTCAGAAACCCGGTTCAAAGTAGAAGAGCGTTTTGGGCTGGCGACGCTGGTTAAAGCCAGCCCGGTGACCGGGCGCACGCATCAGATCCGCGTGCATACCCTGCATGGTGGCCATCCGATCGCCTTTGACGATCGCTATGGCGATCGCGAATTTGATCGTCAGCTGGCTGGCACGGGGTTATCGCGCCTGTTTCTGCACGCGGCAGCGCTGACGTTTACGCATCCTGCCACCGGCGAAACATTACGCATGGAGGCGCCGCTGGATGCGGCACTCAGACACTGCCTGACCAGACTGCGGCAGAAAAAAAGCTGACGATACCGGCATCAGCCCAGCGGGTTGATGCCGGCCTTAATCAGCAGCTGATTAAGTGCAATCAGCGGCAGCCCGACCAGCGTATTCGGGTCGCGCCCCTCCAGCCTGTCGAACAGACAAATGCCAAGTCCTTCGCTTTTAAAGCTGCCGGCGCACGCCAGCGGCTGCTCCAGCTCAACGTAGCGCGCTATCTCCTGACTGCTCAGCGTGCGGAAGTGCACTGTAAAGGGCTCATATAGCACAAACTGCTGCCGGCTGGCGGGCTGCAGCAGCGCCAGCCCGGTATAAAACACAATCGCTTTTCCGCTCGCCTGAGCCAGCTGGCGGCAGGCGTTTTCGCGGGTGTGCGGCTTGCCGGCGATAGCGCCCTCCAGTACGCACACCTGGTCGGAGCCGATAATCCAGCGATCCGGAAACTGCGCAGCCAGCGCCTGCGCTTTGGCCAGCGCCAGGCGCTGCACCAGTTCAGGCGCACTCTCTTCGGGCTGCGGGGTCTCATCGCAGTCAGGCGCAGCAGTCACAAACGGTACGCCAAGCTTGCTGAGCAGCGCCTGACGAAACGGGGAGGTTGAGGCTAAAACCAGTGGCATCATCATTTTTTTACAGAATAGATAGCGTAAACATGACGGGCATTTTAAACTATGCGCCGCACTGGATGCGAATAGCAGGTGAAAGATGCCGTAAAACGGCCTTTTTCTTTGACTCTAAGACGTTACAAAGTTAATATGCGCGCCCTATGCAAAAGGTAAAATTACCCCTGACGCTCGATCCGGTCCGCGCCGCGCAAAAACGCCTGGATTATCATGGTGTTTATGCACCTGAATTGGTGGCGCGTCTGGCCGAAACGGTCGTGAGTGTGGACAGTGATGTGGAATGTACCATGTCGTTTGCGGTTGACAACCAGCGCCTCGCGGTTCTGCAAGGAACGGCGGATGTGCAGGTGACGTTAATGTGTCAACGCTGCAACCAGCCATTTCCGCAAGCTGTACACGTAAGCTATTGCTTTAGTCCGGTCTCTTCTGACGACCAGGCTGAGGCACTACCGGAAGCCTACGAGCCGGTTGATGTCAACGATTTTGGTGAGATCGACCTGCTGGCAGTGATAGAAGATGAGCTCATCCTCGCACTGCCGGTGGTTCCGGTGCATGATTCTGAACACTGTGAAGTGTCCGACGCGGACATGGTCTTTGGTAAGCTGCCTGAAGAGGCAGAAAAACCAAATCCATTTGCCGTATTAGCCAGTTTAAAGCGTAAGTAATAGGAGTAAGGTCCATGGCCGTACAACAGAATAAACCAACCCGTTCCAAGCGTGGCATGCGTCGTTCGCACGATGCCCTGACCACTGCCGCTCTGTCAGTAGATAAAGTTTCTGGCGAAACTCATCTGCGTCACCATATCACTGCGGATGGTTACTACCGCGGTCGCAAGGTTATCACCAAGTAATTCTTTGCGGTTACGCAAGGCGATACCTTGACACGTTTGACCCTGGCAGTTGATGCCATGGGCGGGGACTTCGGTCCCTGCGTGACAGTGCCTGCAGCCTTGCAGGCACTGGCCTCTCATTCGCAGCTGGTTCTTCTTCTGGTCGGCGATCCCGACACAATCTCGTCATTTCTTGCCAAAGCGGATTCCTCACTTTTGAGGCGTGTGCAGGTTATCCCTGCCGAATCGGTTATTGCAAGTGATGCGAAGCCTTCGCAGGCCATCCGTCAGAGCCGTGGCAGTTCTATGCGCGTGGCGCTGGATCTGGTTGTGGCCGGTAAGGCGCAGGCCTGTATCAGTGCCGGTAATACCGGTGCGCTGATGGGGCTGGCTAAACTCCTGTTAAAACCGCTGGACGGCATTGCACGTCCGGCACTGATGACCGTTCTGCCCCATCAGCAGCAGGGCAAAACGGTCATTCTTGATCTGGGGGCTAACGTCGACTCTGACAGCGATATGCTGGTGCAGTTTGCCATCATGGGAGCTGTCATGGCGGAAGAGGTGCTGGAGATCCGGCAACCGCGCGTTGCGCTGCTCAATATTGGTCAGGAAGAGACCAAAGGGCTTGAGTCGATTCGCGCCGCATCTGCGGTTCTGCGGGCAAGCCCTCAGATCAACTATATTGGTTATCTTGAAGGTAACGACCTGCTGACCGGCAAAACAGATGTGCTGGTGTGCGATGGCTTTGCCGGTAATGTAACGCTGAAAACGATGGAAGGTGTGGTGCGGCTGTTTCTGTCGCTGCTGAAATCGTCAGGCGAAGGTAATAAAGGTAAAGGGACCTGGTGGCTGAAACTGCTGGGACGCTGGCTGAAAAAGCGTATGATCAGGCGTTTCGGTCATCTAAACCCCGACCAGTATAACGGCGCTTGTCTGTTAGGATTGCGCGGAACAGTGATCAAAAGCCACGGCGCGGCCAATATTCAGGCATTCGCTGTGGCGATAGAACAGGCAGAGCAGGCGGTGCGTAAGCAAGTTCCCGAAAGAATTGCCGCGCGCCTTGACGCTGTATTAGCCAGGAGTGACAAAGCGTAGATGTATACCAAAATTATCGGAACAGGCAGCTATCTGCCTGAACAGATCCGCACCAATGCCGATCTGGAAAAAATGGTGGAAACCTCAGACGAGTGGATTGTCACCCGTACCGGTATTCGCGAGCGCCGTATTGCTGCACCGGATGAAACGGTTGCCAGCATGGGCTTTAACGCCGCACAGCGCGCGCTGGAAATGGCCGGCGTTGCCGCCAGCGACATTGGTCTGATTATCGTCGCCACAACTTCATCCAGCCACGCGTTCCCCAGCTCCGCATGCATGATTCAGCAGATGCTGGAGATAAACGACTGCGCAGCCTTCGATCTTGGCGCCGCCTGTGCCGGCTTTACCTATGCGCTGAGCGTTGCCGATCAATATATTAAAAACGGGGCGGTTAAACACGCGCTGGTGATTGGTGCTGATGTCCTGGCGCGTACGCTTGATCCCAGCGATCGCGGGACAATTATTCTGTTTGGCGACGGCGCGGGCGCCGTGGTACTGGGCCAGAGCAGCGAGCCGGGTATCCTCTCGACCCATCTGCATGCCGATGGCCGCTATGGCCAGCTGCTGACCCTGCCTTATCAGGATCGCGCGCGTCAGGATGAACCTGCCTACCTGACCATGGCGGGTAATGAAGTCTTTAAAGTTGCGGTAACCGAGCTGGCGCATATCGTTGATGAGACGCTGCAGGCGAATAATCTCGATCGCAGCGCGCTCGACTGGCTGGTGCCGCATCAGGCAAATCTGCGCATTATCAGCGCAACTGCCCGTAAACTCGGCATGGGCCTGGACAAAGTTGTGGTCACGCTCGATCGTCACGGAAACACCTCTGCGGCTTCGGTGCCGAGCGCGCTGGATGAAGCAGTGCGTGATGGCCGCATCAAGCCGGGACAACTGATTTTGCTGGAAGCCTTTGGTGGTGGTTTTACCTGGGGTTCTGCGCTGGTACGCTTTTGATTGACAGGAAGGACAGATGACGCAATTAGCTTTTGTTTTCCCGGGACAGGGATCTCAGACCGTTGGCATGCTGGCTGAACTCGCTGCTGACAACCCTCAGGTTGAAGCGACGTTTCGCGAAGCGTCTGATGCGCTGGGCTACGATCTGTGGCAGCTGGTTCAGCAGGGGCCGGCTGAAGAGCTGAACAAAACCTGGCAGACGCAGCCCGCTTTGCTGGCAGCTTCAGTCGCTATCTATCGCGTCTGGCAGCAGAAACAGGGCGCTCAGCCGGTGCTGCTGGCAGGCCACAGCCTGGGTGAGTACTCGGCGCTGGTTTGCGCAGGCGTGCTGGCGTTTGCAGATGCCATTAAGCTGGTAGAACTGCGCGGCAAGCTGATGCAGGAGGCGGTTCCGGAAGGGACGGGAGCTATGCAGGCAATTATCGGTCTCGATGATGAGGCGATTCGTAAAGCCTGTGAAGAGAGTGCGCAGGGTGAAGTGGTCTCGCCGGTGAATTTCAACTCGCCAGGCCAGGTGGTGATTGCCGGTAACAAAGACGCCGTTGAGCGTGCTGGCGCTGCCTGTAAAGCGGCCGGCGCGAAACGTGCGCTGCCACTGCCGGTCAGCGTGCCATCGCACTGTGCGCTGATGAAGCCTGCTGCAGTTAAGCTTGCTGTTGCGCTTGAAGAGATCGCCTTTAATGCGCCAGATGTGCCGGTAGTGAATAACGTTGATGTCAAATGCGAAAACGATGCTGCGGCTATCCGCAACGCGCTGGTACGTCAGCTTTATAGCCCGGTACGCTGGACCGAATCAGTACAATTTATTGCAGAACAGGGTGTGACTCAGCTGCTGGAGATGGGTCCGGGCAAAGTCCTGACCGGTCTGACCAAACGGATTGCTGATAACCTGACGGCTACTGCCGTGAACGATCCTGCGTCGCTTTCTGCGGCTCTCTCTCAGGAATAAGAGGAAAATCATGAATTTTGAAGGTAAAGTTGCGCTGGTAACGGGCGCAAGCCGCGGTATTGGCCGGGCCATTGCAGAGACACTGGCGGCGCGCGGTGCAAAAGTTATCGGCACAGCAACCAGCGAAAGCGGAGCTGAAGCCATCAGCGCCTATCTTGGCGACAACGGCAAAGGCCTGGCGCTGAATGTGACGGATGCAGCCTCTATCGACGACGTGCTGGCAAAAGTGCGCGCTGAATTTGGCGAAGTGGATATTTTAGTCAATAATGCAGGCATCACGCGTGACAATCTGCTGATGCGCATGAAAGATGATGAGTGGGATGATATTCTTAATACCAACCTGACATCAGTTTTCCGCCTCTCCAAGGCGGTCATGCGTGCCATGATGAAAAAACGTGTGGGCCGTATCATTACCATCGGTTCTGTAGTTGGGACCATGGGTAACGCGGGCCAGGCTAACTACGCTGCAGCAAAGGCGGGTTTAATTGGCTTTAGCAAATCACTGGCGCGTGAAGTCGCGTCACGTGGCATTACCGTAAACGTCGTGGCTCCGGGCTTTATTGAGACGGACATGACGCGTGCACTGAATGAAGATCAGCGCTCGGGCATTCTGGCAGAAGTGCCTGCAGGCCGTTTAGGCGACCCGCAGGAAATTGCCAATGCTGTTGCATTCTTAGCCTCTGACGAAGCAGCCTACATCACAGGTGAAACGCTGCACGTCAATGGCGGCATGTACATGGTCTGATAATCACGAAATCATTTGCATTATTTGCGGTAAACACCGCAGAATAGCGCAAAATCGTGGTTCGACCAGCCGGGATTTTGTTGCATCTTTTTCACCATTTTATACACTACGAAAACCATCGCGAAAGCGAGTTTTGATAGGAAATTAAATAGTATGAGCGATATCGAACAACGCGTTAAGAAAATCGTAGCTGAGCAGCTGGGCGTTAAAGAAGACGAAGTGGTTAACACTGCTTCTTTCGTTGAAGACCTGGGTGCAGATTCTCTTGACACCGTTGAGCTGGTAATGGCTCTGGAAGAAGAGTTTGATACTGAAATTCCAGACGAAGAAGCTGAGAAAATCACTACCGTTCAGGCAGCGATCGATTACGTCACTAGCCATCAAGGCTAATGAATATCTTCAGGCGGTCATATGACCGCCTGAGTTTTATGTTTGCCCCACATAGCGTTATTTTTCCCTCCCTGGAGGACGAACGTGTCTAAGCGTCGTGTAGTTGTGACCGGTCTTGGCATGTTGTCTCCTGTCGGCAATACCGTAGAGTCTACCTGGAGTGCTCTCCTTGCCGGTCAGAGCGGCATTACCCTGATCGACCATTTTGATGCCAGTGCTTATGCAACGCGTTTTGCGGGCCTGGTGAAAGATTTTAATTGTGATGAGTACATCTCGCGGAAAGATCAGCGCAAGATGGACGATTTCATCCAGTATGGTATCGCGGCTGGCATTCAGGCTATGGCGGACTCCGGTCTGGTCGTAACTGATGAGAATGCCGGACGTATCGGCGCGGCTATTGGTTCAGGTATTGGCGGACTGGGTCTGATCGAAGAGAACCACAGCTCGCTGGTTAAAGGCGGCCCGCGCAAAATCAGCCCGTTCTTCGTACCTTCTACCATTGTTAATATGGTCGCCGGTCATCTCACTATTATGTATGGCCTGAAAGGCCCGAGTATTTCGATTGCAACGGCCTGCACCTCAGGCGTACATAACATCGGCCACGCTGCACGTATCATTGCTTACGATGATGCTGATGTGATGCTGGCGGGTGGCGCAGAGAAAGCCAGTACGCCTCTGGGCGTTGGCGGCTTTGGCGCGGCGCGTGCGCTCTCAACACGAAACGACAATCCGCAGGCGGCCAGCCGTCCGTGGGATAAAGATCGTGACGGGTTTGTACTGGGTGACGGCGCCGGTATTGTGGTTCTGGAAGAGTATGAGCACGCCAAAAAGCGCGGTGCGAAAATCTATGCTGAAATCGTTGGTTTTGGCATGAGCAGCGATGCTTACCACATGACGTCACCGCCGGAAGATGGCTCAGGCGCCGCTGCAGCGATGGTCAACGCGCTGCGTGATGCCCGACTCGACCCGGCTCAGATCGGCTATGTTAACGCGCACGGCACCTCTACGCCAGCCGGTGATAAAGCTGAAGCGCAGGCGGTGAAATCCGTATTTGGCGCGTCAGCGCACAGCGTTATGGTCAGCTCGACCAAATCGATGACGGGTCACCTGCTGGGTGCTGCCGGTGCCGTAGAAGCGATCTATTCGGTTCTGGCGCTGCGCGACCAGGTTGTACCGCCAACCATCAATCTGGATAATCCGGATGAGGGTTGCGATCTGGACTTTGTGCCGCATACGGCGCGTCAGGTTAGCGGTCTGGAGTATACACTATGTAACTCCTTTGGATTTGGCGGCACCAACGGCTCGCTGATCTTCCGCAAGGTATAATCGCTATTCTGCCGAACAGAGGCCCGCAATGCGGGCCTTTTTTCTGATCTGCTCTTCAGCACAACTGTCCGGGCAGGTGAGATCATTTCAGGGCTGACTGCCTGAGGAGCGCGCGGTGTGGATTAACGGTATCCCGCAAACAATGCTGCCGGCCAGCGATCGAGCTGTCCAGTTTGGCGACGGCTGTTTCACCACGGCCGCCGTGCGTAACGGCAGCGTCGTGATGGCTGAGGCGCATCTGCAGCGCCTGGAGCAGGGGTGCAGGCAGCTTCTGCTGCCGCTGCCCGACCTGACGCTGCTGGCAGATGAAATGCGTTGCATTGCGCAGGGGCACGACCGGGCAGTGATGAAGATCATCCTGACGCCGGGAGCTGGCGGACGCGGCTACAGCCGGCGCGGCTGTCAGGACCCGGTGCGCATCCTCTCGCTCTCCCCCTGGCCGCACCATTACGCCGCGCTGCAGCAGCAGGGGGTGAGGCTGATTACCAGCCCGGTGCCGCTGGCGCGCAATCCGCTGCTGGCGGGCATCAAACATCTCAACCGGCTGGAGCAGGTGATGATTCGCCACCACCTTGATGAGACGGATGCTGATGAGGCGCTGGTACTGGACACCGCGGGATGCGTGGTAGAATGCTGCGCTGCCAATCTCTTCTGGCGCCGCGGCAACCAGATTTTTACGCCTCACCTTGGCCAGGCGGGCGTAAACGGCATTATGCGACGTTTTCTGATGGCGCAGCTGGCGGCCAGCGGCCAGGCTTGTCAGGAAATCAGCGCGCCGCGCGAAAGCGTACTTGGCGCTGATGAAGTCGTGATCTGTAATGCACTGATGCCGGTGCTGCCGGTGCGGCAAATCGATAACATTATTTTCAGTGAACGCACGCTGTACCAGCAACTTTTTACCTGTTGCCAGAAAATGGACGTAACATGAGTCGAATCAAAAAAATTATTGCGGGCGCGGCAGTCATCGCTGCCGCCGCTGCCGCGTTTAGCTACTGGCAGACAGAGCGCCTGGCAGATACGCCGCTGACCATTCACCAGGAAACGCTCTATACGCTGCCGGCGGGTAGCGGACGCGTTGTGCTGGAAGCGCAGCTGGAGAGCCAGCATATTATTCCGCACACTATCTGGTTTGGGCCGTTGCTCAGGCTGCAGCCGGAGCTGGCGGAGTTTAAAGCGGGTACCTACCGGCTGGAACAGGGCATGACCGTACGTCAGCTGCTGCAGCTGCTGGCCAGCGGTAAAGAGGCGCAGTTTCCGCTTCGTTTTATCGAGGGCTCACGCCTCAGCGAGTGGCTGAGCGAGCTGCGCAAAGCGCCTTATCTGAAGCATACGCTGCCGGACGACAGCTTTACCAGCGTAGCGGCGGCGCTGAAGCTGGACGCGGCACAGCTTGAAGGCAGCTTCTATCCCGACACCTATCTCTATACTGCCAATACTACGGATGTGGCGGTGCTGACGCGGGCGCATCTCCGCATGAACAAGCTGGTCGATGAGGTCTGGCAGACGCGCATGGCGAATCTGCCCTACAAAGCGCCGCGGGATCTGGTGACGATGGCGTCAATCATCGAGAAAGAGACCGGCGTAAGCGAGGAGCGCGCGCGGGTAGCGTCAGTATTTATTAATCGTCTGCGGACCGGAATGAAGCTCCAGACCGATCCCACCGTTATCTACGGGATGGGTGAGCGCTATAACGGCACGCTGACGCGCAGCGATCTCGACACGCCGACCGCCTATAATACCTACAGCATCAGCGGCCTGCCGCCGGGACCGATTGCGATGCCCGGACGCGCCTCGCTGGAAGCCGCTGCGCATCCGGAAAAGAGCAGCTATCTCTATTTTGTTGCGGATGGCAAAGGCGGGCATACCTTTACCACCAACCTTGCCAGCCATAACCGGGCGGTACAGGCTTATCGTCAGGCGCTGAAGGAAAAAAATGAAGAGTAAGTTTATTGTCATTGAGGGGCTGGAAGGCGCCGGCAAAACCACGGCGCGCGAGGCGGTGGTGGAAGTTTTGCAGCAGCACGGTATCCACGACATCGTCTTTACCCGTGAGCCGGGCGGCACACCGCTGGCGGAACAGCTGCGGGTGCTGGTAAAGCAGGGTATTGAAGGTGAACAGGTTACCGACAAAGCGGAGCTGCTGATGCTCTACGCCGCCCGGGTGCAGCTGGTAGAAAACGTGATCAAGCCGGCGCTGGCGCGCGGCGCGTGGGTAGTGGGCGATCGTCACGATCTCTCCTCGCAGGCTTATCAGGGCGGTGGCCGTGAAATGGATGCCGCGCTGATGACCACGCTGCGCGATGCGGTGCTGGGCGATTTTCGCCCCGACCTCACGCTTTATCTCGATGTGACGCCGGAAATCGGCTTGCAGCGCGCCCGTGCGCGCGGCGCGCTGGACCGCATTGAGCAGGAGTCGCTGCGCTTTTTCGAGCGGACCCGCGCGCGCTACCTTGCGCTGGCGCAGGCGGACGCCAGCATCGTCACTGTTGATGCAACGCAGGCTATCGATGAGGTGACAACGTCACTTAAAGCGGCCCTGCATCGCTGGCTGGCCGGGCAGCGCCCATGAACTGGTATCCCTGGCTGAACCAGCCCTACCGGCAAATTATTGCCCGTCACCAGGAGGGCGCAGCGCATCATGCGCTGCTGCTGCAGGCAGCTGAAGGTATGGGGGATGACGCGCTGGTGTGGGGCGTTAGCCGCTGGCTGATGTGTCAGCGGCGGGAAGGCGCTAAAAGCTGCGGCACGTGCCACGGCTGTGAACTGATGCAGGCGCATACGCATCCGGACTGGTATCGGCTGGAAGCAGAAAAAGGAAAGGCGTCGCTGGGCGTGGATGCTGTGCGCGACGTCACGGAAAAGCTCTATCATTTTGCGCAGCAGGGCGGTGCGAAAGTGGTCTGGCTGCCGGACGCCGCGCAGCTGACGGAAGCGGCTGCCAATGCGCTGCTGAAAACGCTGGAGGAGCCACCCGCAAACTGCTGGTTCTTTCTCAGCGTGCGTGAGTCCTCCCGGTTGCTGGCTACGCTGCGCAGCCGCTGTCTCAGCTGGCCGCTAATTCCGCCGGAGGAGTCGCAGAGCCTCGCCTGGCTGGGCCGTGAAGTAACACAGCCAGAAGCGGCGCTGCGCGCTGCGCTGCGTCTGAGCAGCGGTGCGCCCGCCGCAGCGCTGGCGCTGCTGCAGCCCGCGCGCTGGCAGACGCGTCAGGCACTGTGCGATACGCTGATCGCGGTGCTGAATGATGACATTCTGCAGCTGCTGCCTGCGCTGAACAGTGATGACGTGGCCGATCGCCTCAGCTGGCTTATCTCGCTGCTGGTGGACGCCATGAAAATGCAGCAGGGTGCTGCGGCGTGGCTGAGTAATGGCGATCGGCCTGATGTTGTGACCGCGCTGGCCCGGCAGCTGAACAGCAACGCCCTGAACAGCAGTGTGCAGCAGTGGATAGCCTGTCGCGAACAGCTGCTGCACGTTGCATCGCTTAACCGCGAACTTATTCTGACCGACCGGCTGCTGGCGTGGAGCCGTTTACTGGCACCGCCTGTCATCAGCCCGTAATTATCCGAGAAAATTATGTTTATTGTTGATTCCCATTGCCACCTCGATGGCCTTGACTATGAAAACCAGCACCGCGACCTGGATGACGTTATCGCCAAAGCCGCCGCGCGCGACGTAAAATTTATGCTGGCAATTGCCACCACGCTGCCAGACTACTATCGCATCAAAGCGCTGGTCGGCGAGCGACAGAATATTGCGCTGGCCTGCGGCGTTCACCCGCTGAACCAGGATGAACCCTGGGATGTGGCGGAGTTTCGTCGCCTGGCAGCGGAAGAGCAGGTGGTAGCGCTGGGTGAAACCGGCCTCGACTACTTCTATCAGCAGGAGACCAAAGCGCAGCAGCAGGCCGCTTTCCGCGAACATATTCGCACCGGTATTGCGCTGAATAAGCCGATCATCGTGCATACCCGGGACGCCCGTGACGATACGCTGGCGATCCTGCGTGAAGAGCAGGTCGAAAAGTGCGGCGGCGTGCTGCACTGTTTTACCGAAGATCGCGCAACCGCAGCTAAGCTTCTGGATCTCGGCTTTTATATCTCCTTCTCCGGTATTCTGACGTTCCGTAATGCGGAGCAGATCCGCGATGCCGCGCGCTTTGTGCCACTGGATCGGATGCTGGTAGAGACAGATTCTCCCTATCTCGCGCCGGTGCCGCATCGCGGTAAAGAGAACCAGCCTGCATTTACCCGCGACGTGGCCGATTATATGGCGGTGCTGAAAGGGGTGGATATCGAGACCCTGGCCGCGACGACTACGGAGAATTTCTCACGCCTGTTTCACATTCCTATGACGCGTCTGGGCGCCTGAGCTTTATTTCAAACGCTGTAATTAATCCGTAATGAACTGCCTGCGTCAGGTTATTTCCGACGCAGGCAGTGTTTTATTGCGCTATTATCCGGCAGGTCAGTCAGAAAGTGCTGAAAGCTGCCGGCTCTCATTGAGGAAACGTGATAGCCGTCAAAGTAACGCGCCCCCATTTATTTTACTCTTCGTAATAAATCAAAAGACGCTCAGCGTCACCCGGCTGCGGAACCTCCCCCGCTGCCACGCGCATCGCGCAACTATGCACTCATACTCAGGAGCTTCTATGTTCAAGAACGCATTTGCGAACCTGCAGAAAGTAGGTAAATCGCTGATGTTGCCGGTATCGGTTCTGCCGATTGCCGGTATTTTGTTAGGTGTTGGTTCTGCAAACTTCAGCTGGCTGCCGGCCGTGGTCTCCCACGTCATGGCCGAGGCGGGCGGATCGGTGTTCGCCAATATGCCGCTGATTTTTGCGATCGGTGTGGCGCTGGGCTTTACCAATAACGACGGCGTGTCAGCACTGGCGGCGGTTGTCGCTTACGGCATTATGGTTAAAACGCTGGCGGTCGTGGCGCCGCTGGTACTGCATCTGCCAGCCGCAGAGATTGAAGCGAAGCATCTGGCGGACACCGGCGTACTGGGCGGGATCATTGCCGGTGCGATTGCTGCCTATATGTTTAACCGCTTTTACCGTATCAAGCTGCCGGAGTACCTCGGCTTCTTTGCCGGTAAACGCTTTGTTCCGATTATTTCCGGTCTGACCGCTATCTTTACCGGTATTGTGCTGTCGTTTATCTGGCCACCGGTGGGTACGGCAATTCAGGATTTCTCCCAGTGGGCTGCGTATCAGAACCCGGTTGTCGCTTTTGGCATCTACGGCGTGATTGAGCGTGCGCTGGTGCCTTTCGGCCTGCATCATATCTGGAACGTTCCTTTCCAGATGCAGATTGGTGAGTTCACCAATGCGGCCGGCCAGGTATTCCACGGCGATATCCCGCGTTACATGGCGGGAGACCCGACTGCCGGTAAACTCTCAGGCGGCTTCCTGTTTAAAATGTATGGTCTGCCGGCTGCTGCTATTGCTATCTGGCATTCGGCGAAGCCTGAGAACCGTGCCAAAGTTGGCGGTATCATGATCTCTGCCGCGCTGACCTCGTTCCTGACCGGTATTACCGAACCGATTGAGTTCTCTTTCATGTTCGTGGCACCGATCCTCTACGTGATCCACGCGATTCTGGCAGGTCTGGCGTTCCCTATCTGTATCCTGCTGGGTATGCGTGACGGTACCAGCTTCTCGCACGGCCTGATCGATTTTATCGTCCTGAGCGGTAACAGCAGCAAAATCTGGCTGTTCCCGATTGTTGGCATCATCTACGGCCTGGTTTACTACACCGTTTTCCGCGTGCTGATTGTAAAACTGAATCTGAAAACGCCAGGTCGTGAAGATACCGCGATTGAGCAGAGCAGCGTCACCGGCAGTGAAATGGCGGGCAAGCTGGTCAGCGCCTTTGGCGGCAAAGAGAACATCACCAATCTGGATGCCTGTATTACCCGTCTGCGCGTCAGCGTGGCCGATGTGGCAAAGGTTGATCAGGCTGAGCTGAAAAACCTGGGCGCCCGCGGCGTTGTGGTTGCCGGTTCCGGTGTACAGGCTATCTTTGGCACTAAATCAGATAATCTGAAAACGGAAATGGATGATTACATCCGCAGCATGTAACGCCTTTGCAGCAAGATTGTGCACCGTTACTGAAAACCCCCTCCCGTGAGGGGGTTTTTGTTTGTCTGCGCGACGCTGTAAAAGCAGCCAGTCAGCGAAGAAAAGCCGGGAGAAGGTTGAAAGAAGCGGATTTTCTCGCGCATACTGCCAGACTGACTCAGGTAAAAAGGAACCGCACCATGGCTGAAGAGACTATTTTCAGTAAAATCATTCGCCGTGAAATTCCGGCCGATATTATCTACCAGGATGAACTGGTCACCGCCTTTCGTGATATTGCACCCAAAGCGCCCACTCACGTGCTGATTATCCCTAATGTCCTGATCCCTACGACGAACGACGTTAAGCCTGCGCATGAACATGCGCTCGGGCGGATGATCACCGTGGCGGCGAAAATTGCCCGCGATGAAGGCATTGCTGAAGATGGCTATCGCCTGATCATGAACTGCAATCGCCACGGCGGTCAGGAGGTCTATCATATACACATGCACCTGGTGGGTGGTGAACCCCTGGGCCCGATGCTTGCTTATTAACCTCAGGCGGACCTGATATGCGTCGATGGCTGAGCGGCCTGCTATTATTGACTCTGGCAGGCTGCAGTAGTGATAAACCGATGATTAATACCTCGCAATCGCTGGTGATGGAGTCATCCGTGCTGTCAGCGGGGATTATTACTGACGAGCCACAGCTTACCAGCCGCGACGGTCAGCTGCAGGCGGCCAGCACGCTGCAGAATCTGCGTGAAGCGCCTGTTACGGTTCATTATCGTTTCTACTGGTATGACGATAAGGGACTGGAAATTGAGCCGCAGGAGCCGGCACAGACGCAAACTGTTCCCGCACACGGCAGCGTGATGGTGGCTTCGCAAATGGGCAATCTTACCGCCAGCAAAGTGCGGCTTTATCTTTATCTCTAAGGAGTAACCCCGTGATCCGCAGTGTTCAACGTTCTGGCGCGCTACTGTTTGCGCTGATGCTTACCGGCTGTGTGGTAAAACAGCAGACGCCGGCGCCGGTCGAACCGACGCAGCCGACGACCCCGGTTCAGCCGGAGCCGCAACCCGTGCCGCCGCCACAAAATGTGCCGCAGCCGCCTAAGCTAAAGACCATTAACTGGAGCGCCAGCGTCTCACCGCTGGTGGCCAATATGGTGCAGTCTGCCGGGGTGAATCCGGGCAGCGTGCTGCTGGTCGATCGCCTTAAAAACAGCACCAACGGCGCGCTGCAGACCGAAAAAGCCACCAGTGCCATTCAGAGCGCGCTGGCGAACAACGGCAAGTTTACCCTGGTATCTGATGATCAGCTGAATCAGGCTCGCCAGACGCTGGGCCTCTCACCGGAAGATAGTCTGAACTCGCGCAGCAAAGCGATTGGACTGGCGCGCATCGTAAACGCGCAGTATGTGCTTTACAGCAATGCGAAAGGCGAGGTGAAGTCACCCACGCTGCAGATGCAGCTGATGCTGGTGCAGACCGGCGAAATCATCTGGTCAGGTAATGGTGCAACACAACCCTGATCCCGCACTGGTTGACCTGGTGCAGCAACAGTGGCCGACGGCACCCGCCGCCGGCTATTTTTTCGCGCTGCCGGGTCTGAGCGGCAACAGTTTTCAGATTGCGGGCGGGCAGGAGACGCTGCTGGTCCGGCGCACGCCTCTGCAGCCGATTCCTTTTGTTAACCGGCAGCGCGAATACCGTATTTTACGCCAGCTGCGTAACGCCGGCCTGGGGCCGGAGCCGCTCAGCTGGCGCTCCCCGTGGCTGCTGCAGCGCTGGCTGCCGGGTGAGGCGCTGACGCCTGCCGCCTTTGACGCACAGCGCAGCGCAATAGTGGCGCTGGTAAGCACGCTGCACCGGCAGCCGCTGACCGGCTATCCCCTGCGGCTGCTGCCGCTGTTGCAGCTCTACTGGCAGCGCTGCCGCCAGCGGCACTGGCGCTGGCTGGCGCGCCTGCAGCGGCTGCAGCGACAGGGGGAACCGCGCCCGCTGCGCCTTGCGCCGCTGCATATGGATGTCCATCCGGGCAATGTGATCGCGACGCCAGCCGGGCTGAGGCTGATTGACTGGGAGTATGCAGCCGATGGCGACGTGGCGCTGGAGCTGGCTGCCATCTGTGCATGGGCGCCGGCGCAGGCAGCGGCGTGGACAGAAGAGTATGCCGCACGGACGCACATGGATGCGGCCGTGCTGGCGCGTCAGATCGCGCGCTGGCAGCCGTGGCTGCAGCTGCTGATGGCGAGCTGGTATCAGCTGCGCGCCGAGCAGAGCGGCGAGGCAACTTTACAGCAGCTGGCGCAGACCAGCTGGCAGGATATTTAATTCAGGAACTGAGCTATGACAATCAATGCACCCGGCCCGCTGATGCTGGACGTGGCGGGCTATACGCTGGACGCAGAAGAGCGCGAGATATTGCAGCACCCGCTGGTGGGCGGACTTATTCTGTTTACGCGCAACTTTCATGACGTTGCTCAGCTCCGCGAGCTGGTGCGTCAGATCCGCGCCGCTTCCCGTAACCGGCTGGTGGTGGCGGTGGATCAGGAAGGCGGGCGCGTGCAGCGTTTCCGCGAAGGCTTCACGCAGCTGCCGGCAATGCAGTCTTTTGCTGCCCTGCACGATTTGACTGCGGCAGGCGAGCTGGCGCAGCAGGCGGGCTGGCAGATGGCGGCGGAGATCACCGGGCTCGATATCGATATCAGCTTTGCACCGGTGCTCGATATCGGCCACATCAGCGCCGCAATCGGCGATCGGGCGTTTCATGCCGATCCGGCCATTGCGCTGCAGATCGCGCGGCGCTTTATTAACGGCATGCGCGAAGCCGGTATGAAAACCACCGGTAAACATTTTCCCGGCCACGGCGCGGTCAGCGCGGATTCGCATAAAGAGACACCGCGTGATACGCGCGACGCCGCCACGCTGCGCCAGCACGATATGGCTATTTTTCAGCAGCTCATCAGTGAACAGCTGCTGGATGCGGTGATGCCGGCCCACGTTATCTACACCCAGGTCGATCCGCTGCCCGCCAGCGGCTCGCCTTACTGGCTGCAGCAAGTGCTGCGTCAGGAGCTCGCCTTTGACGGCGTGATCTTCTCCGACGATCTCTCAATGGAGGGCGCCGCCGTGATGGGCAGCTACGCCGAACGGGCGCAGCAGTCGCTGGATGCCGGTTGCGATATGATTCTGGTCTGCAACCAGCGGGCGGGCGCCATTAGCGTGCTGGATAATCTGCAGGCGGGTCCGGCAGAACGTATTGCACGGCTCTGGCATCGCGGGCAGCATACGCTGGATGAGCTGCAGAGCAGCGCGCGCTGGCGGCAGAATCAGCGTCAGCTCAGCGATCTGCAGGCGCGCTGGCTGGCGCATAACGCACAGCAGTAAGCGTTGCGAAGCGCCGCGTTCCCTGGGGGAATGCGGCGTTTGTCGTGTGATGCTATTCACAAAACGTGTAACATTCTGATAATCCCCGCGAAAGATTGATCTGCATCAATTTCCTTATGATCTGGTTAGACCGGCGTGATATTCTGCCCTCAGCGCGCGATTAAACATCGCCAACCCTATGTTTATTAAGGTTTTATTTAACCATTAATTAACTTTTGGTTTACAACTTTGAGGGGGTCTGCATTGACTACAACCATGGAAAAGATCGTCATTATTGGCGGAGGCGCCGGTGGCCTGGAGCTGGCAACGCAGCTGGGGCATAAGCTGGGGCGCAGCAAAAAAGCGGAGATTATTCTGGTTGACCGCAACCACAGTCATCTCTGGAAACCGCTGCTGCATGAGGTGGCGACTGGCTCTATGGATGAGGGCATTGACGCGCTGAGCTATCTGGCTCACGCCCGTAACCACGGCTTTCAGTTTCAGCTGGGATCGCTGACGCAGATCCACCGCGACCGCAAAACCATTGAACTGGCAGAAATCCGCGACGCTCAGGGTGAGATTCTGGTGCCGCAGCGTGAGCTGGCGTGGGATCGTCTGGTGGTGGCGCTGGGCAGTACGTCCAACGATTTTGGTACGCCGGGCGTGAAAGATCACTGCATCTTCCTCGACAATCCGCATCAGGCGCGTCGCTTCCATAATGAGATGCTGAATCAGTTCCTGCGTTTTTCCGCCAGCGAAGGCGAATTGCAGAAAGTGAATATCGCCATTGTTGGCGGCGGCGCCACCGGCGTGGAGCTCTCCGCTGAACTCTACAATGCGGTGAAGCAGCTGCACAGCTACGGCTACAAAGGTCTCGACAGCAGCGCGCTCAACGTCACGCTGGTGGAAGCGGGTGAGCGCATTCTGCCTGCGCTGCCACCGCGCATCTCTGCGGCGGCCCATCAGGAGCTGACCAAACTGGGCGTACGCGTTCTGACGCAGACCATGGTGACCAGCGCCGATGCGAAAGGGCTTAACACCAAAGAGGGTGAGTATATTGCTGCCGATCTGATGGTGTGGGCAGCAGGCATCAAAGCGCCTGACTTTATGAAAGAGATCGGCGGCCTGGAGACCAACCGCATTAACCAGCTGGTGGTTAAAGAGACGCTGCAGACCACGCGCGATGAAAATATCTACGCGCTCGGCGACTGCGCCTCCTGTGCGCTGCCAGGTGGCGGCTTCGTGCCGCCGCGCGCGCAGTCGGCGCATCAGATGGCGTCACGGGTGCTGGATAACATCCTCGCACAGCGTAAAGGCAAGCCGCTGAAAGCGTACGTTTATAAAGATCACGGCTCGCTGGTTTCGCTGTCGCGCTTTACCACCGTGGGCAGTCTGATGGGTAACCTGATGCGCGGCTCAATGATGGTGGAAGGGCGCATTGCGCGCTTTGTCTACATCTCTCTGTATCGTATGCACCAGATTGCGCTCCATGGATACTTCAAGACCGGCCTGATGATGCTGGTTGGCAGTCTGAACCGCGTACTGCGTCCGCGACTTAAACTGCACTAATCAATAGCGGGCGACACAGTGTCGCCCGCGCCCGTTTTGCCCGCAATAAGCTGCTGATAATCATCAGTTCACCGCAACATTACCCGCCCCGAATCCGCGGCTCGGAACTCTCCTAAAAGCTGGCCCTGCTGCGCTTACGCTGCGTTTCCTCCATTAATCTGATGTTGCAATTCCGGACCATCTGCAAAACTTATCTTCAGGAACACGGCGCGGCGCGCACGCCGGTTATGCCTCCGCTACAGCCTGTAGCGACGGGAATGCGCGGTAACACTGTCAGGAGGATATTCCTGTGAATAAATCAATGCTTGCGGGTATCGGAATCGGCGTAGCAGCAGCGCTGGGCGTGGCGGCGGTCGCCAGCATGAACGTGTTTGATCGCGGTCCGCAATTTGCTCAGGTGCTGTCAGCCACCCCGATTAAAGAGAGTATTAAACAGCCGCGTCAGGAGTGCCGTAACGTTACGCTGACGCACCGTCGTCCGGTACAGGATGAGAACCGCATTGCCGGTTCGGTGCTGGGTGCCGTCGCGGGCGGCGTGCTGGGTCATCAGTTCGGCGGCGGTCGCGGTCGCGATGTGGCTACCGTAGCGGGTGCGCTGGCCGGCGGCTACGGCGGTAATCAGGTGCAGGGCGCTCTGCAGGAGCGGGACACCTACACCACCAGCGAACAGCGCTGCAGAACGGTATACAGTAAACAGGAAAAGATGCTGGGTTATGATGTGACCTATAAAATAGGCGACCAGCAGGGCAAAATCCGTATGGAGAATGACCCTGGCACCCGCATCCCGCTTGATCGCAACGGTCAGCTCATCCTGAATTCGAATCAGGCCTGATTGGGCAAAGCTATTTCACAGCAAACCAGATAAAAAAGCGCCGTAAGGCGCTTTTTTCTTTTGCATCAGCCCGCCGGCAGCCGGTGCTTTGCCAGTTCGGTGATAAACTCCTGAACCCACTCCATGCGCAGCTTGCGTTCAGCCAGATCGCGCGTGAAGCGCAGCCGCGTCGGGCCATCCAGCTTCCACTGTGCCGGATCTTTCTGCAGCAGGCTAATCAGCCAGCCGGGATCGATCTGGTTCTGCGGGGCAAACTCAAAGAAGCCGCCTTTGTCACTGGCTTCAATTTTGCGCACGCCCAGCTCGCGCGCGGCCAGGCGCAGCGCGGCGATATCCAGCAGATTGCGCGCGGCGTCAGGCAGTTTGCCAAAGCGGTCAATCATCTCTACCCGCAGTTCAGCCAGATCCTGCTCGTCGGCGGCGCTGGCAACCCGCTTATAGAGTGAAAGACGGGTGCTGACATCGGGAATGAAATCGTCGGGCAGCAGCGCCGGCATCCGCAGTTCAATCTCGGTCTGATTGCTGGTGAGATCTTCCAGCGACGGCTCGCTTCCCGCTTTCAGAGCATCCACCGCATTTTCCAGCAGCTCCATATAGAGCGTAAAGCCGATGCTCTCCATCTGACCGCTCTGATCCTCGCCCAGCAGCTCACCGGCGCCGCGGATTTCAAGATCGTGCGTCGCCAGCGCAAAGCCGGCGCCTAAATCTTCCAGCGAGGCGATCGCCTCCAGCCGCTTCTGGGCATCGGTGGTCATCGCTTTCGGGTGCGGTGTCAGCAGCCAGGCGTAGGCCTGATGGTGCGAGCGGCCAACGCGCCCGCGCAGCTGGTGCAGCTGCGCCAGACCAAAGTGATCGGCACGTTCAATGATGATGGTGTTGGCGCTGGGTACATCGATACCGGTTTCAATGATGGTGGTACAGACCAGTACATTAAAACGCTGATGATGGAAATCGTTCATTACCCGCTCCAGATCGCGCTCGCGCATCTGGCCGTGACCAATCGCGATACGCGCTTCCGGCACCAGATCCGCCAGCCGCTGCGCCGCTTTCTCAATGTTTTCCACGTCGTTATAGAGGTAGTAAACCTGACCACCGCGCAGCACCTCGCGCAGAATCGCTTCGCGCACCACCAGGCTGTCATATTCGCGCACAAAGGTTTTCACCGCCAGGCGACGGGCAGGCGGCGTGGCGATAATCGACAGATCGCGCATGCCGCTCATCGCCATATTCAGCGTACGCGGAATAGGCGTAGCGGTCAGCGTCAGGATATCGACGTCGGCGCGCATCGCCTTGATGCGCTCTTTGTGCCGCACGCCAAAGCGGTGCTCTTCATCCACAATCAGCAGCCCGAGGTCGCGCCATTTGAGATCGCTCATCAGCAGTTTGTGCGTGCCGATCAGAATATCGATTTTGCCTTCGCTCGCCTGCTCCAGCACCTGTGCCTGCTCTTTCGCGCTGCGGAAGCGTGACAGCATCTCGATACGCACCGGCCAGTTGGCAAAGCGATCGCGGAAGTTGTCATAGTGCTGCTGCGCCAGCAGGGTGGTGGGAACCAGTACCGCCACCTGCTTGGTGTTCTCCACGGCCAGAAACGCCGCGCGCATCGCCACTTCCGTTTTACCAAAGCCCACGTCGCCACACACCAGGCGATCCATGGCCAGCGGCTGGCACATATCACTCAGCACGGCGTTAATTGCCTGCGCCTGATCCGGCGTGGTTTCAAACGGGAAGCCCTCGCAGAACAGCCGATACTGCTCGCGATCGTGCTTAAAGGCGTAGCCGCTTTTCGCAGCACGCTGGGCGTAGATATCCAGCAGCTCCGCCGCCACGTCGCGTACCTTTTCCGCCGCTTTCTGCCGCGCGCGTGACCAGGCGTCGCTGCCCAGCTTGTGCAGCGGCGCATTTTCATCGGCGCCACCGGCGTAGCGGCTGATCAGATGCAGTGAGGAGACCGGTACATAAAGCTTGGCGTCGCCGGCGTAGGAGAGCATCAGGTACTCCGCCACAATCCCGCCAGCCTCCAGTGTGGTGAGTCCGATATAACGTCCGACGCCGTGCTCCAGATGCACCACCGGCTGCCCCGGATGCAGCTCCGCCAGGTTGCGGATCAGCACGTCCGGATTGATGGTGCGGCGATTATCCTGCCGGCGACGGCTGACGCGCTCGCCCAGCAGGTCGCTTTCACAGATCAGCGCGCGATTGCGCAGCGTATCGATAAAGCCACGCTCGCTGGCGCCAATCATCAGGCTGTAAGGCTGAGCCGCCGCTTCGCTGAAGTGTTCAACCGGCTGAGGGCGTAGCTTAATGCGCGCCAGCAGCTCCTGCAGACTTTCCCGGCGGCCTTCGCTCTCTACCGAGAAAATAACCTGGCCGCTAAACTGCTCCAGAAACTGGCGCAGCAGGTCGAGTGGTGCTTTCGCCTGGGCCTGCACGGTCAGTTCCGGCAGCGGTTCATAGGCCAGGTTGGTATTGGCGGCTTTTTCCGGCAGCGTTTCTGCAGTGAGCTGCATGCGCGGCCAGGCTTTCAGTTCGCTGAGCAGCGCATCGGGCCGCAGCCAGAGCGTGGCCGGCTCCAGCAGCGGGCGCATCGGGTCGATGCGCCGGTTTTCAAAGCGTGCGTGCGCATCCTGCCAGAAGCGCTCTGCGCTGCCAGCCAGATCGCCGCAGTTCAGCACCAGCGTGCTGGCGGGCAGGTAGCTGAACAGCGTGGGCAGCGGCTGCTCAAAAAACAGCGGCTGCCAGTATTCGATGCCGGAGGGCAGCGTGCCTTTACTGACCTGCTGATAGATATGCTCCGGCTCGCGGCGCACGTCGAAAATCTCGCGCCAGCGGGTGCGAAACAGCTCAATCGCCGCTTTGTCCGTAGGAAATTCGTGCGCCGGCAGGAGATTAATCGCATCCACTGACTCCAGCGTGCGCTGGCTGTCGACGTCGAACAGGCGCAGGCTGTCAATTTCATCATCAAAAAAGTCGATGCGATAGGGCTGGTCGCTGCCCATCGGGAAGAGATCGAGCAGGGCACCGCGCGTGGCATATTCGCCATGCTCCATCACCTGATCGACGTGGCGGTAACCCGCCTGTTCCAGCTGATCGCGCAGCGCGTCGCGGGACAGTTTTTGTCCCTGCTGCATCACCAGCGCGTGCCCGTGCAGGAAGCTGTGCGGGCAGACGCGCTGCATCAGCGTATTGACCGGCAGAATCAGCATGCCGCGAGCCAGCATCGGCAGCTGGTAAAGCGTAGAGAGGCGCGCTGAAATAATATCCTGATGGGGCGAAAAGCTGTCGTAGGGCAGCGTTTCCCAGTCCGGCAGATTAATCACCGGCAGGTCGGTAAACTGACGGATCTCCTCCTGCAGCCGCAGCGCGGACTGCATATCCGGGGTGATCATCAACACCGGACCCTGATGGCGTTCGGTGATACTGGCGCACTCAACCGCCTGCGCGGCGCCGACCAGCTGGCCGAGCTGACGATGGTCTCCTGCTTTGGCAGGCAGGGTATAACGATGCTGTTCCGACATAGGGTCTCGACGTGCTCTCCTTGTATTTCAGGGCGTCATCATTCCATAAACCGCCCTGATGATCATCTCTCCATTGTGCCCGCAGGCAGGCCGGAAGGGAGCGACAGCGACTCCGCGCTATCAGCCTGACAGATATAATAGTCCCGATATGCCAGTGATGGTATGCGCGCGCCGCCAGCGGCAACCGTTCGTACAGCTTTTATCCGGCCGCACGGCGGGGCAGAACCGTTGCGGCGAAAGAAATCTCTCCTGTGGCGCGGCAGGGACGCATTTTGATGCAACTTCGCTCATCACTCAGTGGGTTAGAGGTTTCATAAAGCAGGCGGCTCCATTATCATCCCTCTACCTTATTATCAGGCAATGGCCAGAACGGAACTCATGTATCAACCAGTTGCGCTATTTATCGGTTTACGCTACATGCGTGGACGGGCTTCAGACCGCTTCGGTCGCTTCGTCTCCTGGCTCTCAACTATCGGTATTACCCTGGGCGTAATGGCGCTGGTGACCGTGCTGTCGGTGATGAACGGCTTTGAGCGTGAGCTGGAGGGGAATATCCTGGGGCTGATGCCGCAGGCGCTCATTACCAGTGACAAAGGCAGTATCGATCCGCAGCAGCTGCCGGCTGACAGCCTGAAGCTGCAGGGCGTCACGCGCGTTGCTCCCCTGACCACGGCCGATGTGGTGCTGCAGAGTGCGCACAACGTCTCGGTCGGCGTGATGCTGGGGGTTAATCCGGACGAACCCGATCCGCTCACGCCTTACCTGGTTAACACGCAGCAGCAGGTGCTGCAGGCGGGCAAATATAATGTGATCCTCGGTGAGCAGCTCGCCGCACAGCTCGGCGTGAAGCGGGGCGACGCGCTGCGTCTGATGGTGCCTTCGGTCAGCCAGTTTACGCCGGTCGGGCGCCTGCCCAGCCAGCGCATCTTTACCGTTGCCGGGACTTACGCGGCAAATAGTGAGGTAGATGGTTACCAGATCCTCGTTAATCAGCAGGATGCATCGCGCGTTATGCGCTATCCGGCAGGCAGCATCACCGGCTGGCGGCTCTGGCTGGAAAAGCCGCTGAGCGTGGATACGCTGAGTACCCAGCCGCTGCCGCAGGGCACGGTGTGGAAAGACTGGCGCGAGCGCAAAGGCGATCTTTTCCAGGCCGTACGCATGGAAAAAAATATGATGGGGCTGCTGCTGAGTCTGATTATCGCCGTAGCGGCGTTCAATATCATCACCTCGCTGGGTCTGCTGATTATGGAGAAGCAGGGCGAAGTGGCGATTCTGCAGACGCAGGGCTTAACCCGGCGGCAGATTGTCGCGGTCTTTATGGTGCAGGGCGCGAGTGCCGGTATTATTGGCGCGCTGCTGGGTGCGCTGCTTGGCGTGCTGCTTGCCAGCCAGCTGAACACGCTGATGCCGGTCATCGGCCTGTTTCTCGATGGCGCGGCGCTGCCGGTGGACATCAATCCCTGGCAGGTGGTGATGATCGCCCTGATTTCAATGACGGTTGCGCTGCTCTCAACCCTTTACCCCTCCTGGCGCGCTGCCGCCGTTCAACCCGCTGAGGCTTTACGTTATGAGTAATACCCCTTTGTTGCAGTGTCGCGACCTGTGCAAACGCTATCAGGAAGGCAGCGTGCAGACCGACGTGCTGCGCAACGTGGCTTTCAGCCTGCAGCCCGGCGAGCTGGCGGCGATTGTCGGCAGCTCCGGCTCTGGTAAAAGTACGCTCCTGCATCTGCTGGGCGGGCTGGATGCGCCGACCTCGGGCGACGTGGTGTTTGATGGCCGCTCGCTTAATGGCATGAGCGCCGCCGCAAAAGCGGAGCTGCGCAACCGCGAACTGGGCTTTATCTATCAGTTCCATCACCTGCTGCCTGACTTCAGCGCGCTGGAGAACGTGGCGATGCCGCTGCTGATTGGCAAAACCGCCAAAGCGGAAGCTGAGAGTCGCGCCCGCGAAATGCTGGCGGCGGTCGGGCTGGAGAAGCGCGCCGCGCATCGTCCTTCTGAGCTCTCAGGCGGCGAGCGTCAGCGCGTGGCGATTGCCCGGGCGCTGGTTAACCGTCCACGTCTGGTGATGGCGGATGAGCCCACCGGCAATCTCGATGCGCGCAACGCCGACGCGATATTTGAACTGCTGGGCGAGCTTAACGTGCGTCAGGGCACGGCGTTTCTGGTGGTGACTCACGATCTGCAGCTGGCAAAACGGCTGACGCGGCAGATGGAGATGCGTGACGGACAGCTGAGCGATCGCCTGACGCTGGGAGCAGAGGCATGACCTCTTCACTCTCGCTGTTGCTGGGGCTGCGTTTCAGCCGGGGCCGGCGGCGCGGCGGCATGGTATCGCTGATTTCAGTGATCTCCACCGTGGGAATTGCGCTGGGCGTGGCGGTACTGATCATCGGCCTCAGCGCCATGAACGGTTTTGAGCGTGAGCTGAATAACCGCATTCTGGCTGTCGTTCCGCATGGTGAAATTGAGCCGGTCGAAGGGCCGCTGCGCGACTGGCAATCTCTGATCGCCCCGATGGAGCAGGTGCCCGGCATCGCGGCGGCGGCCCCCTACGTTAATTTTACCGGATTGATTGAGAGCGGCGCCAGGCTACAGGCGCTGCAGGTCAAAGGGGTTGATCCGCAGCAGGAGTCGCGTCTCAGCGCACTGCCGCAGTTTGTCGCCGGCGACGCCTGGGCACAGTTTGCCGCCGGCAGGCAGCAGATTATTTTGGGCGGCGGTATCGCCAAATCACTGAACGTGAAGCAGGGCAGCTGGATCACCATCATGATCCCTAACAGCAGCGCGGATAATAAGCTGCAGCAGCCAAAGCGCATCCGGCTGCAGGTCAGCGGTATTCTTCAGCTGAGCGGCATGCTCGATCACAGCCTGGCGCTGGTTCCGCTGGCGGATGCGCAGCGCTATCTGGGCCTGGGCGACAGCGTCAGCGGTATCGCACTGAAGATGAGCGATCCGTTTCAGGCGCAAAAGCTGGTGCGCACGGCCGGTGAGGTAGCCCACGCCTATGTTTATATCAAAAGCTGGATTGGCACCTACGGCTATATGTATCGCGATATCCAGATGATCCGCGCCATTATGTATCTGGCGATGGTGCTGGTGATTGGCGTCGCCTGTTTCAATATCGTTTCCACGCTGGTGATGGCAGTTAAAGATAAGAGCGCAGACATTGCCGTACTGCGTACCCTGGGGGCGAAAGATGGGCTTATCCGCGCTATCTTTATCTGGTACGGGCTGCTGGCGGGCCTGCTGGGCAGCGTCAGCGGCGTTGTCACCGGTGTGCTGGTGGCGCTGAACCTGACGCCGGTGATGCGCGGCATCGAACATCTGACCGGGCATACGCTGCTGGCAGGCGATATCTATTTTATCGACTTTCTGCCGTCGGAACTGCACTGGCTGGATGTTGTCATTGTACTGGTAACCGCTATCGTGCTGAGCCTGATCGCCAGCTGGTACCCGGCGCGACGCGCCAGCCGCCTCGATCCGGCCCGCGTGCTGAGCGGTCAGTAACCGCCCTGACGCAGCCGCTCCGGCGGCTGCGTCCGGTTTCAGCGCCTGCGTACGGCGGTGTCGCCACGCAGTCGCTATTACCGGGACAGCATTGCCCACTACAACACCCGAAACACGGCGTACTGCGCCGCAGATCAAGGAGTTTTTATGCGCATACAGCGCCGCCGCCTGAGGCTCGCCCGCGACCGGAAAAACCGCCGTAAAGTGCATCAGCGCTTTCGCCAGCGCATCTTTGAGCGCGATCGCAGCGCTGAACTCGCCGCGCATCCGCTGCCGCGCGTGGTGGTACTGACCGGTGCCGGCATCTCTGCTGAATCGGGCATTCGTACTTTTCGCGCCTCCGACGGCCTGTGGGAAGAACATCGTATTGAAGATGTTGCTACGCCGGAGGGCTTTCGCCGCGATCCGGCGCTGGTGCAGCGCTTTTATAATATCCGCCGCCAGCAGCTGCAGCAGCCGGAGATCCAGCCTAACGCCGCACATCTGGCGCTGGCAGAGCTGGAACAGGCGCTGGGCGATAACTTTCTGCTGGTCACACAGAACATCGATAATCTGCACGAGCGTGCCGGCAGCCAGCGCGTGCTGCATATGCATGGCGAACTGCTGAAAGTGCGCTGTGAGGAGAGTGGCCAGGTGGTGGCGTGGCATCGCGACGTGACCGCCGACGATCGCTGCACCTGCTGCCAGTTTCCGGCGCGGCTGCGGCCGCACGTGGTGTGGTTCGGCGAAATGCCGCTCGGCATGGAAGAGATCTATGAGGCGATGCAGCAGGTGGATCTGTTTATCGCCATCGGCACCTCAGGCCATGTCTATCCTGCCGCCGGATTTGTACATGAAGCCACGCTGCAGGGCGCGCATACGGTTGAGCTGAACCTGGAGCCAAGTCAGGTGGGCAATGAGTTTGCCGAAGGAAAATATGGCCTGGCGAGCGAAGAGGTACCGGCGTTTGTGCAGCGCCTGCTGCAGAGCCTGGAGCACTAAACCGGGCGCCTGTGCGGCGCCCGTTACGCCTTTCAGCGGCCCGCTTTCAGCTGCTGAAACAGCGTTTCATACTGTATGCTGGCGGCTCCGACATCATTCTGCCACTCGCCTTTTCTGATGACGTCAGCAGGCGGATAGAGTGACGGATCCTGCGCAACGGCCGCAGGCAGCAGCTTTTTTGCCGCCAGATTTGGCGTCGGGTAACCGATGGTTTCCGCCACCTGAGCTGCCACATCGGGGCGCAGCAGGAAGTTAATCAGCTTCAGCGCCCCCTCCCGGTTTTTCGCATTGGCCGGGATCGCCAGGTTATCCATCCAGAAAATGCCGCCTTCTTCCGGCCAGACAATGCTCAGCGGCGTGCCCGCCTGACGCGCCACGTAAGCGGAGCCGTTCCAGATCATACCGACGTTGACTTCGCCCTCCATAAACGGGTTGCCCGGATTATCGGAGTTAAACGCCAGCACGTTCGGCATCAGCTTTTTCAGCTCTTCTGACGCGGCAGCGATCTGCGCCGGGTCCTGCGTGTTGCCGGAATAACCGAGCTTGCGCAGCGCCACCTGGAACACTTCGCGCGCATCGTCCGTCAGCAGCAGACTCTGCTTATATTCCGGCTTCCAGAGGTCGGCCCAGCGGGTGATCGTTTTAGGATCGATCTCATCGCTGTTGACACCGATAGCGGTCGCGCCCCAGATATAGGGAATGGAGTAGTCGTTATCGGGATCGAACGGCTTGTTGAGCAGGTCGGGATCGAGATTCTTAAAGTTGCTCAGCTGCGATTTATCGATCTTCTGCAGCATCCCCTCATTGCGCATTTTGGCGACAAAATAGGTCGAAGGCACCACCAGATCGTAAGCGCCATCTTTCCAGGTTTTCAGCTTGGCGTACATGCTCTCATTGGATTCATAGGTGGAGTAGATCACTTTGATCCCGGTCTCTTTGGTAAACTGCTCCAGCAGACCCGGCGGCACATACTCTGTCCAGTTATAGAAGTAGAGCGTTTTATTGTCAGCCTGCGCGCTCTGCATACACAGCGCCATCGCTCCCGCTATCAGCCAGCAAGCGTGTTTTTTCATGGGGTATCCTCTATTGGGTTTTATCACGGAGCAGTAGCTGACTGATCGCCACCAGCAGCAGCGACAGCAGCAGCAGGATCGTCGCCAGCGCGTTCACCTCGGGTGAAACACCAACTTTCACCATGGAGTAGATCTTCAGCGGCAGGATTTCGAAACCCGGCCCGGTAACGAATGATGAGACCACCACATCATCCATAGAGAGGGTAAAACTCAGCAGCCAGCCCGCTGCCACGGCCGGCATCGCCAGCGGCAGCAGAATTTTACGCAGAATCGTCACTTCACTGGCACCGAGATCTTTTGCCGCCTCCAGCATGCGCACATCAAACCCTTTCAGCCGCGAGTAAACGGTGATCACCACAAAAGGCAGGCAGAAGGTGATATGCGAAAACAGCAGCGACCAGAAGCCGAGCGAGATCCCCAGCAGCATAAACAGCACCAGCAGGGAGATCGCCATAACAATATCCGGCGACATCATCACCACAAACAGCATCCCGCTGACAAAGGGCTTACCGCGAAAACGGTAACGGTAGAGCGCGACGGCCGTAAGCGCGCCAATCAGCGTGGCGCAGGTTGCGGAGATCACACCCATGATAAGTGAGTGCTGCGCTGCCTGAATCAGACTGTCGTTGTTCAGCAGCAGCTGATACCAGCGCGTGCTGAATCCCTGCCAGTTAATGCCAAAGCGCGAGGCGTTGAAGGAGTTCACGATCAGGATAATCATCGGAATATAGAACCAGGCATAGATTGCGGCCATAAAGCCGCCGCGTAGCAGACGCGCCATCATGAGAGATCCATACGGTTATTCAGCAGCCGCGCCGCCCGCCAGTAAAACAGCAGCATAATGCCCATCAGCAGCGTCATCACCACGCTGGTGGCTGCGCCAGAGGGCCAGTCGCGAATGTTCAGGAACTGGCTTTTGATAATATTTCCGATCAGCAGGTTTCTGGCGCCGCCCATAAGGTCGGCAACGTAAAACATGCCCATCGCCGGGATAAATACCAGCAGGGAGCCCGCGACAATGCCGGGCAGAGTCAGCGGCAGAATAATGCGTACAAACGTCTGCAGCTTACTGGCACCGAGATCGCGCGCCGCTTCAAGATACGATCGGTCAAGCTTCTCCAGGCTGGAGTAAAGCGGCAGTACCATAAACGGCAGCAGGATATAGATTAACCCCAGAATCACCGCTTCAGAGGTGAACATGATGCGAAAGGGCTTATCTGTTACGCCGAGCCAGAGCAGAAAGTCGTTCAGCCAGCCGCGGGTGCTGAGAAAGATCTTCAGCCCATAGATGCGGATCAGCGAGTTGGTCCAGAAGGGGACAATCAGCAAAAACAGCATCAGCGGACGCAGCCGCGGCGAGAGGCGGGTCAGGCACCAGGCAAACGGATAGCCCAGCAGCAGACAGCACAGGGTGGCGATAAACGCCATATTCAGTGAATGCAGCAGCACGCTGGCATAGAGCGGGTCGAGCAGGCGGCGGTAGTTATCAAAGGTCAGTACCATGCTGACAAAGTGCGCATCATCGCGCGTCAGAAAGCTGGTGACGATAATCATCAGATTGGGCAGCAGCACAAACAGCGTCAGCCAGCTGACAATCAGGGTAACAATCGCTTTCTGCAGACGATTACGCATCAGTTTCATAGGGCAGTACCACCTCCCAGTCCGGCACCCAGCGGATGGCCATTTTTTGATTCAGCGAGTGGTCAAAATCGGGGTCATCTTCGTTGAAGAATTCACTGACCGTCAGCAGCTTGCCGTTCTCCAGCTCCACCGAGGACTCCAGGGTCATGCCTTTATAGCTGCGGTCGCGAACAAAACCGGTCAGATACTCGCTGCGGCTGTCATGAGCAATCTCTTCAACGCGCAGATCTTCCGGGCGCAGCAGCACGTGCAGTTTATCACCGGGCGCTACCGGAAACGGGCAGTGCAGATCGCAGGCGATGCCTTCAACGCGCGCGCGGATGGTGGGCGCGCGGTCGCACGCGATCACCTCGGCGTCAAAGACGTTGATTTCACCGATAAAACGCGCCACAAACAGGTTGCCCGGCTCTTCATAAATTTCACGCGGCGTGCCATCCTGCTCAATGCGACCGTCGCGCATCACCACGATACGATCTGACATAGAGAGCGCCTCTTCCTGATCGTGGGTGACAAAAACAAAGGTGATGCCCAGTTTGCGCTGCAGCGCTTTCAGCTCGTTCTGCATCTGACGACGCAGCTTATAATCCAGCGCCGAGAGAGACTCATCCAGCAGCAGGACTTTTGGCTGGTTAACCACGGCGCGGGCGATAGCGACCCGCTGCTGCTGTCCCCCTGAAAGCTGATGCGGGCGCCGGTCGGCGAAACTCTCCAGCTGCACCATGGCCAGCGCTTCATTAACGCGCTGAACGATCTCACCGGCGGGGCGCTTCTGCATGCGCAGACCGAATGCGACGTTCTCAAACACGGACATATGCGGAAACAGCGCGTAGCTCTGAAACACAGTATTGATATGACGCTGCTCGGCGGGCGTATCGGTAATATCGCTGCCATCCAGCGTGATGCGGCCGCTGTCGGTGGTTTCCAGTCCGGCAAGCAGGCGCAGAATGGTGGTTTTCCCGCAGCCTGACGGGCCCAGCAGAGTAATAAACTCTCCGTGTCCGATATGCAGGTTGAAATCAGAGATGATGGTTTTCCCATCGAAAGCTTTACTGATGCCAGAAAGCGTAACCAGCGCCTGTTGTGCGCATGTTTGCGTCATTTTAGTCACTCAGTCTGAAGGGATCAGGATAGCGGCTCGCTGCCGGCGACAGCGAGCCGTAGTGAAGGCGGGATAATACCTGAAAATTTATCTAATGCCATAATTTACCGCTGAATTACCTGGAAAAGAGGGCAAACTACCGAACTGTGCGTGACAGGCCAGCCGGCAATAATTTACCTGGTACACGCTATGGCAGGCAGGCTAACCTAAAGAAGAGTGATATCGCGCAACACGGCGGGCAGCTGCCGCCGCAATAATAACACCGGCTTAAACAGGGGGATAACGGATGGAACAGTTACTGGAACGCTTTCTGCGCTACGTAGCGATAGAGACGCAGGCTAAACCGCAGGCGCGGCAGGTGCCGAGCAGTGAGGGGCAGTGGATCCTGGCGCGTCAGCTGCAGGAAGAGCTGATTGCACTGGGCTTTGTCGATGTATCGCTGAGCGACCACTGCTGCGTAATGGGTACGCTGCCGGCCAACGTCGACTGGCCAGTGCCGGTTATCGGCTTTATTTCTCATATGGATACCTCGCCCGACTACACGGCGAAAAACGTCAATCCGCAGATCGTGGAGAACTATCGCGGCGGCGACATTGCGCTGGGTAACGGGGATGAAGTGCTGTCGCCGGTGATGTTCCCGGTGCTGCATAAGCTGACCGGACATACGTTGATCACGACCGACGGCAAAACGCTGCTGGGTGCGGATGATAAAGCGGGCATTGCGGAGATTATGACGGCGATGGCGGAGCTGGCAAAGGGTGACGTGCCGCACGGCGCTATCCGGGTTGCCTTTACGCCGGATGAGGAGATCGGCCGCGGCACGTCGCACTTCGACGTGGAAGGGTTTGCGGCTGACTGGGCTTACACCATGGATGGCAGCGGTCTCGGCGAGTTTGAGTTTGAGAACTTCAACGCCGCAACTGCGATGGTCTATATCACCGGGAATAACGTTCATCCCGGCAGCGCAAAGAATGTCATGGTGAATGCGCTGGATCTGGCGATGCGCTTCCACGCCGAGCTGCCTGCTCAGGAGAAGCCGCAGTTTACCGACGGCTACGAAGGCTTTTTCCATCTGCACTCTATCAAAGGCACGGTGGAGCACGCTGAGCTGATGTATCTGATCCGCGATTTTGATGCAGACAGCTATGAACAGCGCAAACAGCTGCTGGAGAACATCGGACAGCGGGTGGGCAAAGGGCTGCAGAGCGAATGTTCGGTTAAAGTCGAGATCAGCGACAGCTATCGCAATATGCGCGAAAAAGTGGAGCCGTATCCGCATATTATTGAGCTGGCGCTGCAGGCGATGCGCGACTGCGGCATTGAGCCTGACGTGAAGCCGATCCGTGGCGGCACTGACGGTTCCGCGCTGTCGTGGAAAGGGCTGCCCTGTCCGAATATCTTTACCGGTGGCTATAACTACCACGGCAAACATGAGTTTGCCTCACTGAATGTGATGCAAAAAGCGACAGAAGTGATTGTGCGGCTCTCTGCGCTGGCGGCAGAGAAGCGGACATAACGCAGAAGAGCGCCTCTCCCGGAAGCGGGAGAGGCGCATGGTTTTAATCAGCAAAGAACCAGTAGCCGCTGTTTACCAGACCGGCCAGCTGCGCCAGCAGTGACGGGTCATCCAGCGCGTCACCAAAATCTGCCAGAGCAAGTTCATGCTGGTGCGCCAGCGCGGCCAGTACCTGCGGATGCTGGCTGGTGATCTGCTCGCCATTAACATAGACGGCATCACCCAGCGTCAGTACACGCAGGCCGCCAAGCCGCGTCAGCGTGTCACCCTGCTGCAGCGCATCGTAAATCTCATCCGGCTGATACGGCGGCTCCGGTGGCGCCACGTCCAGCTCATGGCGCGACTGCGAAATAAATTCGCCAAACCACTGGCTGAACTGCTCCGGCTGGTTGATCACATCCAGCATAACCTGACGAATGCCTTCAACTTCAGAAGGCAGGATCTGCGACGGGCAGCTGCGTGAAGGTACTTCCGGATCGCTGTAGCGATAGCTGCCCAGCTCATGAGCCAGCATATAATCAGCAAAGCCGCTGATCAGCTCGCGGCCATTTGGCGCCCGGAACCCGACTGAATAGTTGAGCGCATTTTCCAGCGAGTAGCCCTCGTGCGGGAAGCCCGGCGGAATGTAGAGAATATCGCCCGGCTCCAGCTCTTCATCGATAAT
Source organism: Pantoea sp. RIT413 (assembly GCF_003057675.2). NCBI lineage: Bacteria > Pseudomonadati > Pseudomonadota > Gammaproteobacteria > Enterobacterales > Erwiniaceae > Pantoea > Pantoea sp. RIT413. The sequence goes on along the minus strand of NZ_QBJB02000001.1, from coordinate 570,332 downwards.
GGCGTCAAACGGCGCAACCTGCAGCAAATCGGGATGCGGGCAGTGCTGTTTCATCGGGACCTTTTCACCCACGCGCCAGCGCCGGCGGCCGGTACCCTGAATGATAAAGACATCATACTGGTCGAAATGCGGACCCACGCCGCCGCCCGGGACTGAAAACGAGATCATCAGATCGTCGATGCGCCAGTCGGGCAGAAAGCGGAACGGGCGCATCAGGGCAGCAGAGCCCTCATGCCAGTGGTTAACCGCCTGAACCAGCAGCGACCAGTTGCTTTCACCCAGATGGTCATAGCTCTCAAACGGGCCGTGGCTGACCTGCCATTTGTCGTTATGGTGGCTGACGAGGCGGCTGTCCACCTCATTTTCCATCGCCAGTCCCGCCAGCTCATCCGGCGAGAGGGGATCCACGAAATTTTTGAAGCCGCGCTTAAGCACGACCGGGCGTTTCTGCCAGTAGCGCTGAATAAAGTCGGTCTGGTTGATATCGAGCTGATAATCCATACGAAGCGTTCCGGTTGGAGCAATAATTGCTGGCAAGTATAACAGTCCGCAGCCGGTTCTACTCGCGGTGATGTGTAACTTCCTGCCGCCTGAACACCACTTCCATGCGCGTGCCGCCCAGCGGGCTGGCAGAGGCGCTGACGGTTCCGGCATACTGTTCAAGAATATCCCGCACCACCGCCAGCCCCAGCCCCTGTCCCGGCCGCAGCGTATCGGCCCGCTGGCCGCGGACAAAAATCAGATCGCGCTTGCTTTCAGGAATACCCGGCCCGTCATCATCGATAAACAGATGCAGCGCCTGGTCAGTCTGGCGCGTGCTGACTTCAATAAACTCCAGGCAATATTTACAGGCGTTATCGAGTACGTTGCCGAGCACTTCCATAAAATCGTTCTGATCGCCGACAAACACCAGCTCGGGGGGAATGTCGAGCGTGATCTCCACGCCCTTGCGCTGGTAAACCTTGTTGAGCGCAGAGCAGAGGCTGTCGAGCAGGGCGGAAACCGAGTGAAAATCACGCTGCAGCGGATTGTGGTCGGCCTGCATGCTGGCGCGATGCAGATAGTAACCCGTCTGCTGTGAAATACGGCTGATCTGCTCCAGCATCACCGGCTCCGCCTGTTCGATGGTGAGTGATTTGCCGTTGCGCAGCGATCGCAGCGTACTCTGCAGCACTGCCAGCGGTGTTTTCAGGCTGTGGGTTAAATCTGAGAGCGTGGTGCGGTAGCGGGTATAGCGCTGACGCTCGTTGGTCAGCAGCAGGTTAAGGTTGCGCACCAGGCTTTTCAGCTCCTGCGGCGGGTTGTCGCCCAGGTTTTCCCGCTGACCGGTCTCCAGCTCGCGCACCTGCGCGGTGAGATCGCCAATCGGGCGCAGGCTCCAGTGAGCGGCCAGCCAGAGCAGCGGGATCACCAGCAGCAGGTTAGCCGCCAGCACATAGCTGAACCATGACCAGACTACGTCTGAGTGCTGCAGCTCTTGCGGGATGGAATCCACCACCACAATGGTCATCGCCGGCAGGTTGACTGTCGCATCGTAGCGATTCACCGCAACCGAATGGGTAAAGGTGTCGTTACTGTTGCTGTCCAGCGCGTGCAGCTGCTGCTGCGCCTGAATGTTATCGCCTAATGCCGTCAGGCTGGTGCGGTTGCTGGTGTCAATTTCATAAAAGTCAGGCTTCAGCAGCCACTCGGGCTGAATTTTTTCCCGGATCTCCGGCACGTCGCGCTGCTGCCACAGCAGCTTGCCGCGCTCATCGTAGATAAAGACCAGCGTCGGGAAATTCAGCGTCATGCGCTCCGGCTGCGCGATGGTGAGTTTGTTATCCTGCCACTGCGCCAGAGTGAAAAAGAGGTTACTTTCACCGCGCAGCACGCGGTAGGTATTTTTATCGAAACTCACGACATAGCCGATAACCGCGACCATGCCATAGGAGAGAGAGATAAACAGGACCACGGCGGCGGTCGCCAGCAGAAAGCGGGTACGGAGCGAGAGCGGGCGCAGCTGGCGAAACCAGTTCATGGCGTCAGAGATCGAAACGGTAGCCCTGACCGCGTACCGTGTTGATCACTTCGGTCGGATGCAGTGCAAGGATTTTCTTGCGCAGGCGGCCCATCAGCACATCGATGGTATGGCTTTCGCGCAGTTCAGCGTCAGGATAGAGCTGCAGCATCAGCGAATCTTTGCTGACCACTTTACCCGCGTTGCGGATCAGCGTTTCCGCAATCGTATATTCAAATGCTGTCAGCTTCACCGGCACGTCGTTCACCGCCAGCTCGCGACGTGACAGGTCGACCTGAAACGGCGGCAGGGAGATGATCTGCGATGCGTGGCCGCTATTGCGGCGCATCAGCGCCTGCAGGCGGGCAGCAACCTCCTCAATATGAAAAGGCTTGGTAACGTAGTCGTCCGCGCCAGCTTCCAGGGCTTCAACTTTTGCCTGCCAGCCTTCGCGTGCGGTCAGTACCAGGATCGGCTGGCGCACCGCGTCGCTGCGCCAGCGGCGAATCAGCGACATGCCATCTTCGTCGGGCAGGCCAAGATCAACCAGCGCAATGTCAGGCAGATGTTCCTGAAGAAAGTAGTCAGCTTCTTTCGCATCTTCAGCGGCATCAACCTGATGCCCCATATCACGCAGCTGAACGGCGAGATGGTGGCGCAGCAGAGCATTATCTTCCACAACCAGAACACGCATACTTTTTCCTTACCTGCAAACTCAGTGATAATAAAGTGAGTATACGTGAAGGGAGCTAAACCAGAGAACAACGCAACAGGCGCGCGGTGCGCGCCTGTGCAGGCGGAATTACTTCAGGTCATCGACCATTTGCACCGCGCGGCCCAGATAGTTAGCCGGGGTCATCTGCTTCAGGCGCACTTTCTCCTCTTCCGGCAGCGCCAGGCTGTCGATAAAGGCCTGCATGCCCGCCGCATCCACGCGCTTGCCGCGCGTCAGCTCTTTAAGCTTTTCGTAGGGTTTTTCAATCCCGTAACGGCGCATCACGGTCTGAATCGGCTCGGCAAGCACTTCCCAGTTGTGATCCAGCTCATCCAGCAGGCGATCGCGATTCACCTCCAGTTTTGAGATGCCCTTCAGCGTGGACTGATAGGCAATCAGGGCATAGCCGACGCCGACGCCGAGGTTGCGCAGAACGGTTGAGTCGGTGAGATCGCGCTGCCAGCGTGACACCGGGAGCTTGCTGGCGAGGTGCTGCAGTACCGCGTTTGCCAGACCTAAATTACCCTCAGAGTTTTCAAAGTCGATAGGGTTGACCTTGTGCGGCATCGTTGAGGAGCCAATTTCGCCCGCGATGGTTTTCTGTTTGAAGTGGTTCAGTGCAACGTAGCCCCAGATATCGCGATCAAAATCGATCAGGATAGTGTTGAAACGCGCGATACAGTCAAACAGCTCTGCAATGTAGTCGTGCGGCTCAATCTGCGTGGTGTAGGGGTTCCAGGTAATGCCAAGCGAGGTGACAAACTCTTCGCTGATCTGATGCCAGTCCGCTTCCGGATAAGCAGCGATGTGCGCGTTGTAGTTGCCGACGGCGCCGTTGATTTTGCCCAGCACCTCAATGTTGCCCAGCTGACGCAGCTGCCGCTCCATGCGGTAGGCGACGTTGGCCATCTCTTTGCCCATGGTTGAAGGGGTAGCGGGCTGGCCGTGCGTACGGGAGAGCAGCGGAATATCGCGATACTCCTGCGCCAGTCCCTTCACCGCAGCGATGATTTTCTGCCAGTAGGGCGTGATAACGTCGCGGCGTGCGGTTTCCAGCATCAGCGCATGGGAGAGGTTATTGATATCTTCAGAGGTGCAGGCGAAGTGGATAAACTCAGAGACCGCCTGCAGCGCAGGCACATCAGCCACTTTCTCTTTCAGAAAGTATTCAACCGCTTTGACATCGTGATTCGTAGTGCGCTCTATGGTTTTGATGCGTGCAGCGTCAGTTTCATCAAAATTGCTGACAATCGCGTCAAGGAAAGCGTTTGCGTCAGCATCAAATGCAGGAACTTCCCTGATCTCTGCGGTCGCAGCCAGTTTCTGTAACCAGCGAACTTCCACTTCCACGCGGAATTTCAGTAAACCAAACTCACTGAAAATGGCGCGCAGCGGGCTGACTTTATCGCCGTAACGGCCATCAACGGGTGAGACGGCGGTCAGAGAGGATAATTCCATCAGTGCAACTCCTGAAACGTTAACAGATGAGGGCAGGGCAGCGTTTAATACGCCGGACCCAGCCGGGATAAAATAGCTTTGGCTTCATTCAGCAGGCGCTGACGCGAAAACATCAGCTGCAGGCGGCCACCGCCACACTGCTGCCAGAGCACCGCTGAACGGATCCCCGCCAGCAGCGCCGCGCGGACTTTGTTCTGTACCTGAGTATTTTGCAGCACCTGCGGTGAGCCGGTAACCTGAATGCGCGGGCCCAGCGGGCTGATGATATCGACATAGATGCCCGCCATGGCGCTGGTAAGGGTGTCGGATTCGGGGCCGTAGTGCGCCAGCTGACGGTCGAGCTGGCCGATACGCTGTGCCAGCGCCGCCAGTGCGGTTTTGTTGCCGCTGAGCTTGCGCTCCAGCACCATCAGACCCAGCGTGTAGCGCGTCACTTCCGCACTGGCACCCTGACGGCTGCCGCTGTTCAGCACCGCCATTAAGGTCTCCAGACCGGGGCGCAGATTGGCTTCGTCATTACCATATACCGCCAGCGTGGAGGCGGGATTGAGATCAAGCAGGCTGCGTATGGATACCTGCAGCGCCGCGCTGTCGCACTGGCCCTGATGCGCCAGCTGCTGCGTCAGCTGTGTGGCCTGGCAAATGCCCGCCAGCGCCAGCGTAATATCATAAAAATTTTTAGCCACGCTCTACTCCTGCAGAAAAATCAGCGGCGCTGTTTTACGCCTCAGGCAGCGGCAGACGCTGCTCAATAATACCGCCACCGAGACAGACGTCATCCAGATAGAACACCGCAGACTGGCCCGGCGTCACCGCTGCAACCGCTTCATCGAAACGCACCTCGATGCGATCGTCGCCAAGCGGCAGGATTTCACACGGGATGTCACTCTGGCGGTAGCGGGTTTTAACCGTGCAGCGCAGCGGGGAGGTCACCGGCTGACGATCGACCCAGTGCAGTTGCTGGGCAATCAGGCCCACAGACATCAGGCGCGGATGGTCGCCGCCCTGGGCGACAATCAGCCGGTTACGTGCGACATCTTTGTCCACCACGTACCAGGGATCGTCATTGCTCTCTTTGCGGCCGCCAATGCCCAGACCTTTGCGCTGACCGAGCGTATGGTACATCAGCCCCTGATGCTCACCGACAATTTCACCCTCGACCGTCTCAATTTCGCCCGGTTGCGCAGGCAGGTAACGGCCGAGGAAATCGCGAAACTTGCGCTCGCCGATAAAGCAGATGCCGGTAGAATCTTTTTTCTTTGCGGTAATCAGATCCAGCTCTTCGGCAATGCGGCGCACTTCCGGCTTCTCCAGTTCACCGACCGGAAACAGGCTCTGGGCGATCTGCTGGTGGCTCAGGGTGTAGAGGAAATAGCTCTGATCTTTATTGCCATCGAGTCCGCGCAGCAGCTGGCTTTTGCCCGCCACGTCGGCCCGACGCACATAGTGGCCGGTCGCGATATAATCTGCGCCGAGGTCTTCAGCAGCGAACTCAAGAAAGGCTTTAAATTTGATCTCTTTATTGCAGAGAATATCGGGATTAGGCGTGCGCCCCGCCTTATATTCGTCGAGAAAATGCTCGAACACATTGTCCCAGTACTCAGCGGCAAAATTAATTTTGTGCAGTTTTATGCCGAGCTTGTCACACACGGCTTGTGCATCAGCCAGATCGTCTGCAGCGGTGCAATACTCCTCGCCGTCATCCTCCTCCCAGTTCTTCATGAACAGGCCTTCAACCTGGTAGCCCTGCTGCTGCAGTAGCCACGCGGAAACGGAAGAATCGACGCCGCCGGACATTCCGACGATTACTTTTTTCTGGCTGTTGTCAGACATGACGCACTCTTGATTACAGTAAAACAGGCGGCGCATTCTATCATGGAGTCACGGTATGCGCACCCTTGTGAAACGGCCAGTTAAACGGCGCCACCAGCTGTAGCGGGTAGCGCACGCCCTGTTGCCACAGCCGCACGCTCTCCGCGACCAGCGGCGAACGTAGCTGATCGGACGTAAGAATTTGCTCGGGTGTTAGCCACCAGCAGCAATCGATATCGCTGTCGAGCGGCGTGGTCACGCACGGCGCTGGCAGATCAACACCAAAGAGAAACCGCACAAAAGGTGTATTATCCGGCGCAATCCACTGCTGCACGCCAAGAAAATAGTGCAGCTCTGCGTGGATGCCGGTCTCTTCATACAGCTCGCGCAGCGCCGCTTCCTGCAGCGTCTCATCCGCTTCGAGATGGCCCGCTGGCTGATTCCAGGTCACGCGTCCGGCGACACGCTCCTCAACCACCAGCAGTTTACCCTGCGCCTGTACCAGACAGGCGACGGTTACATGAGGTTTAAACATCGTTCGCTCGCTCTGATTAACCTGCGGTTATTGAAACTCAGCGCTGATATCGCGCCACTCGCCGGGAGCAAGCCCATTAAGCTGATGCTCTCCCAGCGCAAAGCGAATCAGGCGCAGGGTCGGGAAACCGATATGCGCCGTCATGCGTCGTACCTGCCGGTTGCGCCCTTCATACAGGGTGATTTTCAGCCAGCTGGTGGGGATGGTTTTGCGTTCGCGCACTGGTGGCGTGCGCGGCCATAGCCACTCCGGCTCACTGACCGCTTCGATACCCGCCGGCAGCGTTATGCCGTCGTTAAGCTCAACGCCGCTGCGCAGCCGGGATAAATCTGATTCCTGCGGCACGCCCTCGACCTGAACAAAGTAAATTTTCCCCGTGCGCCTGCCGGGCTGAGTAAGCTGCGCCTGCAGCGCGCCATCGTTGGTCAGCAGCATCAGCCCCTCACTGTCGCGATCCAGACGGCCTGCCGCGTAGACGTCGCTGACCGGAATAAAGTCTTTCAGCGTGCGGCGCCCGGCGTCGTCGCTGAATTGCGGCAGCACATCAAAGGGTTTGTTAAATAAAATCACGCGGCGCGGGCCGGCCGGACGTGCCGGGCGGCGCGCAGCGTGGCGTGACGCCGCGGTGCGTTTAGGTGGGTGAATTTTCTGAGATGTTTTTCGCATGAGCTTTGCAGTAAGTAACAATCGGCGCATTATAACGCGAAATTACGGTGATTGGCGTAGGGGAAATATTCAAGTAGTATTGACCCGCATCTTACAAATCATTAACAAAAAATCGCTCGAAGGAGAGGTTAATGGAAAGCAAAGTAGTTGTTCCGGCAGAAGGTCAGAAAATCACCCTTGATCAGGGCAAACTGAATGTCCCGCATAACCCAATCATTCCTTACATTGAGGGTGATGGTATCGGCGTTGACGTTTCCCCGGTCATGCTGAAAGTGGTTGATGCTGCCGTGAAGAAAGCCTACAACGGCGAGCGTAAAATTTCCTGGATGGAAATCTTTACTGGTGAGAAATCAACAGAACTTTACGGCCAGGATGTCTGGCTGCCGCAGGAAACCCTGGATTTAATCAAAGAGTACCGCGTTGCCATCAAAGGCCCACTGACCACCCCGGTTGGCGGCGGTATTCGCTCGCTGAACGTGGCACTGCGTCAGGAGCTGGACCTTTACGTCTGCCTGCGTCCGGTACGCTACTACAAAGGCACGCCAAGCCCGGTCAAACGTCCGGAAGAGACCGATATGGTGATCTTCCGTGAGAACTCCGAAGATATCTATGCCGGTATCGAATGGAAAGCGGGTACGCCGGAAGCGGATAAAGTGATCAAATTCCTGCGTGAAGAGATGGGCGTGAAGAAAATTCGCTTCCCGCAGCAGTGCGGTATCGGCGTGAAGCCGTGCTCGGAAGAGGGTACCAAACGCCTGGTCCGTGCGGCGCTAGAATACACCATCACTAACGATCGTGATTCGCTGACGCTGGTTCATAAAGGCAACATCATGAAGTTCACCGAAGGTTCTTTCAAGGACTGGGGCTACCAGCTGGTGAAAGAGGAGTTTGGTGGTGAGCTGATTGACGGTGGCCCGTGGATGAAATTCAACAATCCAAATACCGGCAAAGAGATCATCGTCAAGGATGTGATTGCAGATGCTTTCCTGCAGCAGATCCTGCTGCGTCCGGCAGAGTATGACGTTATTGCCTGTATGAACCTGAACGGCGACTACATCTCTGACGCCCTGGCGGCACAGGTTGGTGGTATCGGTATCGCACCTGGCGCAAACATCGGTGACGAGTGCGCGCTGTTTGAAGCCACGCACGGGACTGCACCAAAATATGCGGGTCAGGATAAAGTGAACCCGGGTTCAGTGATCCTGTCTGCTGAGATGATGCTGCGTCACATGGAGTGGTTTGAAGCGGCTGATCTGATTGTCAAAGGTATGGAAGGCGCAATTGCGGCTAAAACCGTGACCTATGACTTCGAACGTCTGATGGATGGCGCTAAATTGCTGAAATGTTCAGAGTTTGGCGACGCGATCATCAGCAACATGTAATCTGCTTCAGGCAGAGTGCAAAACGGGAGCCACTGGCTCCCGTTTTTTATTCGCCTGCTGTATCGCTCTGACGCAGCGTCTCATCGCGCGCCTGCGACAGGCGCCAGAAATCGTGGCCGCCCGGATGCTGATAAATCCGCAGAGCGAACTGTCCGACGATGGCATAGATATACTCAAATATCGCTGACTGTGAATCTTCGTAATCAGCCCACATGACGGAAGAGGTAAAGCAGTAGACCTCAACCGGTAGCCCTTCGGGTGAGGGTTTGAGTGCCCGTACCACGATATACATATCTTTCTTAATATCATCGCGCTGCGTCAGCCAGGCGGTCAGATATTTACGAAATATGGTCAGATTAGTCAGGCCATTTTCGGCAAACCAGCGGTCGCCTGGCGCGCTGGGTTCACGTCCATCCATCAGCACGGAAAGCTGCTCACTGACCCCGCGTATCTGCATCATCTGCTGCACCAGCTCATAGTCCAGAAAGCGAATTGAGGTCTGGTCAAGATAGAAGCTGCGCATGATACGCCGCGCACCGGAGGAGAACATTGCCTGCCAGTTGGTATAGGTTTCGGTCAGAAAATTCTTCGTGGGAATGCGCGACAGCGTGTTGTCCCAGTTGCGAATAGTAATGGTGTGCAGCGCAATATCGATGACCTCACCACTGATGCCGTTATCCGGCATCTCAATCCAGTCACCGAGCTGCAGCACATCATTGGATGAAACCTGAATGTTGGCCACCAGCGACAGCAGCGTGTGCTGAAATACCAGCATGAGAACGGCCGCCACCGCACCCAGACTGGAAATAATAATCACCGGCGACTTATTCGACATAATTGCCAGGATCATGATCGCAGAGAGGATGTGCACCAGAATCTTACCGATCTGGATATAGCCTTTAATCGAGTGATTTTTACGCCGCGACTTTTTGGTATAGGAGATGTTGATGATCTCCAGCACTTCCGTAAAGAACAGCGAAAGATAGATAAAAAACAGAATGCCGCAGATGGTCTTGACCGCAATCTGCAGATGCTGCGGCAGACCCGGCATAAACTGCAGCAGATAGTAGACGATAATGACCGGAATAAAATTAGAGAGTTTTTCCGACAGGCGGACATCTTTATCCAGCGGTACCTGATTTTTATGCGCGCTGAAAAAGACTTTACGCACCACCTTTACCACAAAAAATTTACAGATAAAGTGCGCAATCATCGCCGCCGCGACCAGCAGCAGCAGGCTGACCGTTGCCGCAAGCGCCGTGTCACCGGCAAGAAAATTCTGGAATGTATAGAAGTAGCTCATGTTAATCAGTAGCCGGTCCGGGGTGGCGGGAATTCAAGCATAAAGCCGTACGGGGCGATAAGCGACGCGTGCGCAATTGCGGTGTCAGTCAGAAAATAGTTCAGCACCGCTGACTGCCGGCTGCAGTTATACCACTAAGCCCGCCTGACTGACGAGCGGCATCAGATAATTACCCGTGCCATCTGCGCGCTGGCTAGTCTCATAGTTTGAAGCAGTTAACATCCTGAACCGGATAGCCGTGCCTTTTGCAGCAGAAGCCGCTATCGTCAGCGCTCAGTATCGGGGGAGAGACTATGCAGGGTATCGTGAAGTTTGTGAAAGGCTGGCTACTTTTTTCACTGCTGTGGGGCGTGTTTATGTGGTTTGTCTCCTGGCAGGCGCAGGGAAAAGAGCCGGGCATGGCAGTGGTAATGAGCCTGTATGCGGGATTAATCTATCAGGCGCTGCGTACCATGGTAGCGCGCTATAAAGCACGACGCGCGGCGGCGTAAGCGCAGGAACAGCGGGGCCGGCTGGCCCCGCTGACCAGATTATTTGCGGCCCAGCAGGAAACCGACGATCACGCCGATGCTGGCAGCCACGGCCAGACCCGTAGTCGGGTTATCACGGACCGACCTCACCACGCAATCAGCTGCATCCTGTACGGCATAGCTCGCCTGCGCCGGATAGCGCCGTGCTGCACCTTTTGCCTGATGACGGGAAGAACCCGTCAGTTCGCCAAATTTCTCCTGAACTGCACCTGCTGCTTCATTCAATTTTGCTTCCGCTTTGTCAGTCATGTTGACTCCCTGATAGTGGTGAATGTCACTTTCAGCGTAGTCAGAGAATGGCGGACCGGCAACCCGACAGCGGTAAAGGTTATGTAACAATCTCTGTTTAACGACGCTTGTTCAGGAACGGTTTACCCCTGACGGCAGCGCCAGGAGGGGTACCAGCTCACCAGGAAGTGGCGTAAATGATCAAAACACCACTCAGCATCCTCGGGCTGCTGGCAGTAAAACCGGACGGTCACTTTTTCATAGCGCTGCTGACGCAGGTGCAGCGGCGACCAGCCCCAGTCCAGCACGGCGCGCGCATAGTTGACCAGCGAGCCGGCAGGCATCTCATGCTGACTCTCCTGACAGCCGAGGTAGTGCTCAAAGCGTGCTTCCAGCTGTTCAGCTTCATCATGCGTATGCAGTACATCCGGACGAAAAGCGATGTCGATAAATCCGCAGACGCTGTCTTCACGCTGCTGACGATCGCAGGCGAGCGTCATAAAGAGTCCCTCCTGCAGATTCACCTCTTCCAGCAGCCGGCGCATATTTTCAGAATCATTACCCGCTTTAATTTCGTCGATCCGCTCGGGCTGCTGCGTCAGATCAAACCCGCAGGGATTCACTGAGCCATCTTCATTGGTGGTGGCCGGGAAGGGGAAATCGATGTAGCCGTTATTATCGAGACTCTTTTCCATTATCGGTATCTGCCGCAAGCGTAAACCCTGACAATAAACTATCCCGCGGCGGGGTGCACGGGCTATGGACACTGCCAGGTGATCATGGTGTTTTCGTAAGGATTGATAAGCCGGAACTGTTTATCGCTCAGGCGCTGGGCATAAAAACCTTCGGTCGTAATGGCAGAGGGGATATAGCGGAAGCGATCGGTCGAGTGGAGCGGGCCACTGCTTACCGTGACGTTGTCACGTCTGACGGAGAAAGCGGTCGCCAAATCAAAAATCCAGGCGTGAGTGTTTCCCAGCGACTGACCATAAATCGTGGTCACCTCACCGGGACAATCCACCCCTTTTGGCGTCGAGCTGCAGCCTGTCAGCGCAATAATAATGATGAAATAAGTCAGTCTTAACATGGTCCTGTTCCTGGTTCTTTCCCTGTCTGACAGTGGCACGATAACGCGTATCGCTTATATGAGCATAGCAGGTCTGGCTGCACTTCCCATTTGCATTTTGTTTAACTGTTAAGCGGTAAGCAGGTAAGGGGGTGACTTTGGTAGCAGATAAACGGTATTCTTGCCAGCGCAGTGCACCAGACAGGAAAAAGACAGGGTAATTGAATGAGAGAAGAAGAAGCCAGCTTAATGATTCTTCAGCAGGCGATAGATCAGCTGGACGCCGATAAGAAAAAACAGGTCATAAACTGTGTTACGGCGATCCACGATGTGATGCATAAATTCGATCCAGAAGATGCCGGACTGGCATTGATGCTGGTGGCCGCTCAGGTGGCCGCAGAGTAAGCTTCAGGCCGATGCAATATCGGCTTTGTTTCTGCTTTATTACTATGTAGATGTTCGGCGCGCCCGCTCTGATGCACGGCACGCCATGCATTAATCTGCTTCCCGCTATGTTACCCTGCGAGCCTTTACATCACACTCAGGCGAAAAACAGCATGAAAATTCTGGTTATAGCCGCGGGCCTGCTGGCCTGTCAGATTGCGCCGGCATGGAGCGAAAGTGAATTTCAGATCACCTGTCCGGGGCGGGCCACGATGACGGTATCCCGCGCCAGTTACGGGCTCAGCACGCTGATGTGGCCGAAGCGGCATTTTCAGGTGGCCGCCGGACAACAGCGTTTCCACCTTGAAGGGGGCGACAGCGTGGCCATCACGCGGTTCCGCAACGGCGACCGGCTGGTCATCAATAAAGAGAGCGGTGAAACCTTTTTTGTTTATGCGCAGAGCGACAAACTGGTCCCCTGTCAGCGTTCAGTGAAGCGCGATGCCGCCATCGTCTCTCTCGATCGTTATGACGATCGTCAGCACGCCTCTTCTTAACACCGACAGGAACAACACCATGTCACTCAGCGTTACCGACAGCGTTACTGCGCAGGATCTCGACGATATCAGACAGGGTCTTAACGCGTTCAACAGCCGCTTTATTGACGTCAGCGAGATCAAAGTGCTGGGCGTGTTTATTAATGATGCAGACGGCGGAAAAATAGCAGGCCTGACAGGATCAACCTGCGGTAACTGGCTGCGTATCGACATGCTGTGGGTCAGTGACGCGCTGCGCGGGCAGGGGGCCGGCACCCGGCTGATAACGGCAGCAGAGAACGAAGCGCGGGCGCGGGGTTGCGTCTATGCGCAGGTGGATACGGCAAGCTTTCAGGCGCGTCCGTTCTATGAAAAACAGGGTTATCAGCTCCGGTTCAGCCTGAATAACTATCCGCGCCATCATCAGCGCCACTATCTCACCAAAGCTCTCTGACTACAGCAGCGGCTGCTGTCGCAGATCCAGTGGCGACTGCTCCGCTTCGTCAATCGCTGCCAGCCAGCCGGACAGATCAGTCTTTACCCATGAAAGGTGACCCCGCGTGGTGCTCATCAGCACCACATCGGGTCGCAGCGTGCGGTAGAGTTCCAGCGACTGCTGCAGCTCGGCAGGATTACTGTCAGGCTTGAGCACGCTGATCCAGCGGTTGTAGTCGCAGGTGAGGGTGTCGCCGACAAACAGATAGGTCTGCCCGAGCGGAGAGTGGTAAAGATAGCTGCTGCTGCCCGGCGTATGGCCGGGCGTTGGCAGCAGATGGAAGTCGCCAAAATGCACCTCCCTGCGGGTAAAGGTTTCATCCGGCTCAACCACCAGGCTAACCGGCCCCAGCGAGCGGCTGTGGCAGTAAAGCGCACTGCTGAAGCGCTGCTGAATAAGCCGTGCTCCCGGCGCCGCCTCATGCCAGTGCGTAAGATAGTGACGAATAACGCCACCCGCCTCTGCCAGAAACTCATGATCAAGCGGATTCTCAACCCGGCCAATCAGCAGGTTGCCGCGCGGATGCCGCAGCATAAAGCCATGCATCATCAGGTCATTAGCGGTCTCTTCAGCGGGAAATTCCGGTGTGGAGATCCATAAGTCTTCATAAAGCGGCTTCAGAGGGCGATCTCCTGCATGTCATATTATCGCAGCACCGGATGTCCGGTGATGCTGAGCCGCGCGTTGCCGGCACTCATATCAAGCGTAGCATGCGCACCCAGCGGCAGCGTGACGGTATCAGGCGCATGTCCAAACGCCAGATCGCTTATCACCGGCAGCTGATACTCATCGCGCAGGCGCTGCCAGACAGTGTCGAAACCGAAGCCGTTATCATAGGCGCTGAGGGAGGTACTGGTAAAACTACCGGTAATAATCGCCTGCTGACGCGCCAGAATGCCGCACTGCTGCAGCTGCAGCAGCATGCGCTCGATGCGAAACGGATGTTCATTGACATCTTCAATCACCAGAATGCCGCCTTCAATCTGCGGCAGCCACGGCGTACCAACCAGCGCGCAGATCATCGCCAGGTTACCGCCCCACAGGCGGCCCTGCCAGCTGCCGCAGTCCGGGCTTTCACTCTGCCAGTTTACTCTCAGTTCCGGAGAGGAAATGGCCTGCCAGAAATGGTGTTCGGTAAACGCTGAAACGGGATCCGCGCCGAAATTACCGGCCAGCATCGGGCCGCTGAAGCTTATCAGGCCGGTCTGCGCCAGCAGCGCCAGCTGAATAGCGGTAAAGTCACTGTGGCCGCACAGCGCGACTGGCTCACTGCTGAGACGCTGCGCGATACCGCGGTAATCCAGCTTGTCCAGCAGGCGGGTCGCACCGTAGCCACCGCGCACTGCCAGAATAATGTCCGGCAGCGGGTCTGATGCAGCCAGCGCATTGATATCCGCCAGACGTTCTGCGTCCGTACCGGCAAAGCGCTGAAAGCGGCGGGCAACCACTGCGCCATTCTCCACCCGGTGGCCTGCATGCTGAAGCCGCTCAATGCCGCGCCGGGCAGCATCCTGGTTGTGGCAATAGCCAGAAGGGGCGATTAAACGAAAGGAACGGGCTGGGTGCATTGCGCTTTTCCTGCTCTCTGCTTAAGTGTGCATAGTGACAAACTGCGTGAACGGCGTCACGACAGCAAAATGAATTTTGTCATTTTCAGAATAACGGTAATTTTACTGCCGGCCGTCATGGCTATGATAGCCTGCGCCTCTCTTATAGCGGAACCTGAAAAACAGTGAAATTTCGACTACTTATGCTCTCTGCTTTACTGCTGGCAGGCTGTGCCAGTGAACCGGAAAAACCCAGAGTGCCTGAGCGCAATACGCCTCTCACTCAGGCTCCGCCCTCAAAAATTAATGATGCCTGGGCGCTGTTTACAGAAGATGCTGCCACTCATTATGGCGTTGATGAGAAGTTAATCAGCGCCATTATCAGTGTCGAATCGGGCGGTAATCCTGCTGCAGTAAGCCGCTCTAACGCGGTGGGTCTGATGCAGATCAAAGCCTCGACGGCGGGGCGCGAAGTCTATCGCGTGCAGGGCCGTCACGGGCAGCCCTCAACGGCCGAGCTGCGCGATCCGGCTAAAAACATCGATATCGGGGTCGCCTATCTGCGTATTCTGCAGGAGTCGGCGCTGGCCGGTATCCGCGATCCGCTGACGCTGCGCTACGCCACCATTGTCTCCTATGCCAATGGAGCCGGTGCGCTACTGCGCACCTTCTCACGCGACCGCGACCGCGCCATTGCGATGATTAACGCGATGTCGCCGGATGAGTTTTACCAGCACGTGCAAAACAAACATCCGGCCGCGCAGGCACCGCGCTATCTGTGGAAAGTGACCACCGCCTACCGCACAATTGGCTAGCGCGCGGTGCGCAGCTTAGCGCTGCGCACTCTGTGCCGGTGCTTCGTTGGACGCATCGCTGAGATTGATACGCGGCAGTACCCCACCGGTAAACTCGACGCGGCGCATCGGGAAGGCGAAGCGGATCTGCTTCTGCTCCAGCTGCGCCATCAGCTGCAGGTTAATCTCCTGCTGAATATCCATATAAACATTGTAATCCGCGCTCAGCACGAAATAGACCACTTCGAACGTCAGCTGCGACTCATCAAACGAGAGAAAGTGCGCCCGGTCAAAACGGGTGTCGGGCACGCCTTCGATAATCGTTTTCACCATGCCGCCAATCTGCCGCACTTTCTCCGCCGGCGTACCGTAGTTAATGCCGAACTTAAACACGATGCGCCGCTGCTGCATCCGTTTGTAGTTGTGGATCGTCTGCTGTAACAGAATGGTGTTTGAGCAGACAATCTGTTCGCCGCCGAGGCTGCGCAGACGCGTGGTTTTCAGGCCGATGTGCTCAATGGAACCCGCGATATCGCCGAAAACTATAAAATCACCGTGCTCAAACGGTTTATCAAAGCCGATCGCCAGCGACGCAAACACATCGCTCAGCACGGTCTGAATCGCCAGCGCAATGGCGATACCGCCGACGCCTAAACTGGCCACCAGTGCGGTAATGTCGATCCCCATGTTGGAGAGGATCGCCAGCAGCATCATTACCCATACCACCACTCGCAGCAGAATGCCGAGGATCACGGTGGTGACCGGATTACGCACGTGCAGCGGATCGCGCAGCATGCTTTTCAGCCATAAACGGATGCCGCAGTCGATCCAGAGGGTGAACTGCAAAATCAGCGCGAGGAACCAGCTGTGGGCAATCGCCACGCTCCAGTTGGCCGGCAGGTCCGCAAACTTCAGCGAAATCAGCAGTGAGAAGATCAGCAGCAGCGACTGGCTGGTGCTGCGCAGGATCTCAACAAGAATGGCGGTGAAGCGCACATGGCGCTGTTCGCTGTAGCGGGCGATACGATTCGAAACAAAGCGGATAGCGGTGCGCAACAGCCACCAGACGATAAGGGTGCCAAAGAGGATGATGGCGCTGTTGATCCAGACGGTTTGATTAAGAAAAATGCGTTGCCAGCCAGAGGCTGAAAGCCAGTTTTCCATGGGGGAGTTTCTCCTTGCCGGGCGCTGGTTAAAATAAAGGGCAAGGAGAAGCATAGCCTGTCTGAGATATCCTGCAGGCGTAACGGCAGTTACTGAAAGCGGCTCGCCTTATCGCGTGCCAGCCGTTCAAGCGCGAAGATCACCTGCTGCAGCTGGCGCTCCTGCACGGGCTCAATGGCAGTGAAACGAAAGCTCAGCCGCGGTATTACGCAGGCTTCGCCTTTACGGACTACGCTGCGCTCGCCAATATGCAGCAGCTCTGCGGTGACCTCAAACTGACCAAATTCACCCAGCTCAACCCGCAGCTGGCTGAACTTATCCCCCCGGGTAAGGCCCTCCGGCAGCGGCCCTTCCGGCAATACCCCGACCCCGCCCAGCGAAAGATCCTGCAGGCGAAAGCGCGCCGGGCTGCCGTCCGGCCACCGGGTGTAACACCAGAAAACCGGCTCCAGCGGGGCGTTGATACGGAAAAATTCGCGGCGCTGGATTTGCCAGGCGCACGCCGGCAGCGGTGCGCTGAATGCGGGTAAGCCTTCATATTCAACCAGCGTCAGGGCAGCGAGGGTGAACTCAATTTTGGCGCCGTAGGTTTCGGCGCAGACGCTGAAGTCGGGACTCTCCAGCACCCACTCATTGCTCAGCGCATTGCTGCCCAGATCGAAAATGATGCACTCCTCATCGGCAACCAGCAGGCGGCTGATAAACTGCCCGCGATTAAAGGTCACCATTAGCGGAGTTTGGTAGCGCGACAGATCCCTCATCACATTCAAGACCGCTAACGTACCCCGCTTGAGATACTGTTCGTTATCGGCATCTTTCACATCCTGCTCCCCGCTGCTGCGCTTATCATCGTTATGCGACGATTATCGGCGTAACGCTCTGAAGCTTTAGCGGCTGGGTGATGATTAAAGCGGCAGTCGCGCTGCAGGGAAAAAAATCCCGTCTATACTTATCGCAGTGAACACCTTGATTCATAACGTAAGGAGCAACAAATGGGTATTCTTTCATGGATTATTTTTGGTCTGATCGCCGGTATTCTCGCTAAGTGGATTATGCCAGGTAAAGATGGCGGCGGCTTTATCCTGACCGTGGTACTGGGTATTATCGGTGCGGTTGTCGGCGGCTGGATCAGTACCCTGTTTGGTTTTGGCAGAGTTGACGGGTTCAACTTCGGCAGCTTTGTTGTCGCGGTGATCGGCGCCATTGTCGTGCTGTTTATCTACCGTAAAGTGCGCAGTTAATTCTGCCCGCATAAAAAAAACCGCGGCCCCGGGGCTGCGGTTTTTTTTCGGCTGTAGCCGGTGCGAAATTAATTCGCGCGCTGCAGCGCCGGCATATCAGGGATATCACTGGCGCTGTTACAGGTTTTTTCTTTCGGGCAATATTTATCCAGCAGCATCAGCGTCACGCCGTTGGTCCAGCCAAAGCCATCCTGCAGCGGATATTCGCCGCCACCGCCACCGCCCAGCTGCGCGCCCTCAACCACATATTTTTCTACCAGCTTATGCTCTTTGTCATAGGTCTGCTGGACGTTTTGCAGAAAGCGCTGGCCAATCTGTCGTGCCAGCTGCGGCTGGTTATAATGCTCCAGCCCCTCTACCGCTACCCACTGCAGCGGAGCCCAGCCATTAGGTGCATCCCACTGCTGGCCATTATTGACCGTGGTTGTCACCAGACCACCAGGTTTAAGCAGCTGTTTTTCAACTGCAGAGGCGGTACGTTCAGCCTGTTTATCTCCGGCCAGCTGCATATAGAGCGGGAAAAGAGCGGCCGCCGTTAGCTGGTTGTGAACCTGTTTTTTACTGAAATCGTAATCAGCATACCAGCCCTGTTTCTCATCCCACAGATAACGATTGATTGCGGCCTGGCGTTTTTCTGCCGCCGCGGCAAAGGCTTTTGCCTGGTCATCCTGTTTTGCCAGCCTGGCTGATTTTGACAGCGTCTGCTCCAGATGAAACAGCAGGCTGTTGAGATCGACCGGCACCAGCGCTGTGGTGCGGATCGAAGCGAGATTATGCGCATCGGTAAACCAGCGCGAGCTGAAATCCCAGCCCGACGCCGCGCCGGCGCGCAGATCGCGCCAGAGCTGCGGTTTGTCTCGTTCCGGGGTTTTTTCTGCCGTCTTCACATCGTCCAGCCAGGATTCTGTACGCGGCACGTCGCGTGCGTCCCAGTAGCGATTAAGCAGGGTGCCATCGGAGAGCTTTACCACCCGCTTGCTGGCGTGACCGGCCGCCACGCTGTCGCTGTCAGCCATCCAGTAGTCATACTCTTTCTGCAGCTGCGGCTGATAGTGCCGGTAAACCTCATCGCCTTTATGCGTGGCCAGCAGGTCCACCATCAGGCTAAAGAACGGCGGCTGTGACCGGCTGAGATAATAGCTGCGGTTGCCGTTAGGGATATGCCCGTAGCGATCGAGTTCGGTGGCAAAGTTATCGACCATATCCTGCACGCGGTCCCAGTTACCGCTTTCCGCCAGGCCCAGCATGGTGAAATAGCTGTCCCAGTAATAGACCTCGCGGAAACGCCCGCCCGGCACAACGTAAGGTTTCGGCAGCGGCAGCAGTGAATCATACTGGCTGGCATCAGGCGTGCTGCGCGTCAGCACCGGCCACAGACCGTTGATATGCTCACGCAGGCTCTGCCCGGCGGGCGGTACATATTTATCCTGCTCTTTGGGCAGGGTAAAGTTCATGTCAACGAAGCGTTTGAGATCGAAATTGCGCTGCTTCTTTTGCATCTGCCAGTCAGCGAGAATCGAGGCGGGATCGTATTTCGGGATCGCGTCAGCAAAGGTTTTCTGATCGGGATAGAACTGCGCTTTCTGCACGGCGCTGAAGAGCGGCCCCAGGCGTACATCGGGCGGCTGCGGCGGCTGGCTCAGCATCCGGCTTCCGGTTTCAGCATGGGCCAGCGTGCTGGTTGCCAGCAGGGCAGTGGTAAGCAGCAGAGAGAGGCGCGCGGGCATCAATATGACATTTTTTCTCATCGGTTTTTCTCCTTGTCCGAAAACGTGGTGCGCTAACGTATTGACCACTCAACCAACTTTAGTCGCTATCGTGCTGGCTGGCGCTGCAGGGCGATGGAAATGTGAAGCGCTGCCGGGTAATTACGTGGGAAATTGTTGCCGCTGACGGTTTTTACTTGCTCCGCCGCGCGGTTTACCGGAGGCTGAAAGAAAATAAGGAGGCGTATGAAGATTATCTGGTATCACCCGTCAATGGACGCGCAGCGCTGGCTCACGGGCCTCGGCCGGCGGCTGCCGGACGCGGAAATCCGGCTGTGGCAGCCAGGCGATAATGGCCGTGCAGATTATGCCGTTGTACGTTCGCCGCCGGTGGAGATGCTGGCGCAGCGAAGCCTGAAGGGAGTGTTCGCGATGGGTGCGGGCGTCGATGAACTTCTGCAGCAGCAGCGTCAGCACCCTGACAGGCTCAGCGCCCAGGTGCCGCTGTATCGCCTCGAGGATACCGGCATGGCACAGCAGATGCAGGAGTACGCGAACTGGTGCGTGCTGGGCTGGTATCGCCGCTTTGCTGACTATCAGCGCCAGCAGCAGGCGCACTGCTGGCAGCCGCTGCCGCTGCCGGCGCGCGACGCCTTCACCATTGGCGTGCTTGGCGCGGGCGTACTGGGCCGCAGCGTGCTGGAGAGCCTGCAGCAGTGGGGATTCCCGCTGCGCTGCTGGAGTCGCACGCCGAAGAGCCTGCCTGGCGTGCACGCCTTCCACGGTGCCGCCGCGCTGCACGACTTCCTTGCCGGCTGCCAGGTCGTGATTGATCTGCTGCCCGCCACGCCGGAAACCACCGATCTTATCAACGCTGATTTCCTGCGCGCGCTGCCGCACGGCGCATACTTTCTTAACCTGGCGCGCGGCGCGCACGTGGTTGAAGCGGACCTGCTGGCAGCGCTTAACAGCGGGCAACTTGCCGCCGCCGCGCTGGATGTCTTTCAGCAGGAGCCGCTGCCGGCGGAAAATGCGCTCTGGCAGCATCCGCACGTTACCCTCACGCCACACAGTGCCGCCATTACGCTGCCGGAGCAGGCGATGGACGCCATCGCCAGCGCCATTCAGCAGCTGGAAAAAGGGCAGCAGCCCCCGGGGCGCGTGGATCGCCAGCGCGGCTATTAATTTATCTCAGAGGAGCAAAATATGTATCCCGTTGACCTGCATATGCACACCGTAGCCAGTACGCACGCCTACAGCACGCTGCATGACTATGTCGCCCAGGCGAAACAGAACGGCCTGAAGCTATTTGCCATTACCGACCACGGCCCCGATATGGCGGATGCGCCGCATCACTGGCATTTCATTAATATGCGTATCTGGCCGCGGGTTATTGACGGCGTGGGGATCCTGCGCGGAATTGAAGCGAACATTAAAAATCAGCAGGGCGAGATCGACTGCAGCGGGCCGATGCTGGATGCCCTGGATCTGATCGTGGCGGGGTTTCACGAGCCGGTCTACACGCCGCGCGACAAAGCGCACCATACTGAGGCGATGATCGCCGCGATGGCAGGCGGGCTGGTGCATATCATCAGCCATCCGGGCAATCCCAAATTCCCGGTGGATATTCGCGCCATTGCCGAAGCCGCAGCCCACTACAACGTGGCGCTGGAGATCAATAACTCCTCGTTTACCCATTCGCGTCCGGGCAGTGAACCTAACTGCCGCGCGATTGCGGAGGCGGTGCGTGACGCGGGCGGACAGCTGGCATTTGGCTCCGATTCCCATACCGCCTTTACGCTGGGGCATTTTGAGCACTGCCTGCGCATTACGCGCGAGGTGGATTTCCCTGAAGATCGGGTGTTAAATGTCACGCCGCGCCGCCTGCTCGATTTTCTGGAGCAGCGCAGCGGTAAACGGATCGCGGAATTACTGGATTTTTAATGTTGTAGTGAGGAATGCTGCCAGATGAATGAATTTTCTATGCTTTGCCGGGTGATCGGCTCCCTGTTTAACCGTCAGCCCCAGGATCCGCTGCTGATGCCGCTGTTTACGCTGCTGCGCGAAGGCAAAATGCAGGCACAGTGGCCGCTGGAGCAGGATGCGCTGCTGACGCGTCTGCAGCAGAGCAGCGATCCGCAGGCGCTGGCAGCGGATTACAACGCGCTGTTTGTCGGTCAGGAGTGCAGCGTGCCGCCTTACGCGTCACAGTGGCCGGAAGGCGCGCCGGAAGCGGAGATCCGGGCGTTTCTCAGCGCGCGCGGCATGCCGCTCAGTGACGCGCCTGCCGATCACTTTGGCGTACTGCTGCTGGCGGCGTCGTGGCTGGAAGATCAGTCTGCAGAAGATGAATCAGACGCGCAGCGCGCGCTGTTTGAATCTTATCTGCTGCCGTGGTGCGGTGCGTTCCTCGGCAAAGTTGAAGCGCACGCCACCACGGCGTTTTATCGTACGCTGGCTGAGCTGAGCCGCGAGGCGATCCAGACGATGTATGATGAGCTGAGCGAAGACGATACGCCGCAGGCGTAATCGCTCCCCGCAGGGGGAGCTGCTGCCGGAGGCGTTCGCTGCAGCTGCACAACAAGCAGTGACGTGCGGCTGAAGCCTGCAGACTCCGGCGGATGCAGGTTAAGCGAAGAGAGACTAACGCCGGCGCAGACGCGGAAAACGTGCGTGCATGCGCAGATTGCGCAGGTTGAGCACGGCAATGGCGGTGCCCAGCACCACCAGCGATGCGCCAAAGACTTTGAAACTGTTCATGCTGTCGCCCAGCACCGTCACGCCCATGATGACAGCCAGCACCGGCGTCAGTAGCGAATAGGGCATGATCAGATTAACATTATATTTTTTCAGCAGGGCGTACCACAGCGTATAGGCAACAATCGAAGAAGCGATAGCGCTGTAAAGAATGCCGAACCAGCCGTGCCAGCCCGCCGCCTGCAGGGCGCTGAACTGATTCGACTCTGTCAGCCATGAGGCAGCGCCAACCAGCGGCACGGCGAGGAATGAGATCCAGCCGGTCAGCGTCAGCGGACTGATAGGCGGCGACTTTTTGACAATCATGTTGCTGACCGCCCAGCCAAACGCGCTGCACAGCAGGATACAGAGTACCCACCAGGCGGGGATAGTCGGGCTGCCGGAGAGCACGGCCACGCCGCTCAGAGAGATAGCGATGCCGCACAGCTGCACCAGCCGCAGCTTCTCTTTCAGGATCGCCATCGCCAGCAGCATCGCAATGGGTGTGCCCAGCTGTACAACGATAGCCGCCGTACCGGCATCGGTATAGCGCATGCCGACAAACAGCAGCGAGAAATGCATAAAGCCAAAGGTAAACGCGAGGGTGATGAGCCACGGCAGCTGCGCGCGCGTGACACGGCAAAAGGGCACCAGGATCAGAGCGACCACGACAAAGCGCATCCACGTCAGAAACAGCGGCGGCAGCTCCAGAAGGCCCCATTTAACCGCCACGTTGTTAAACGCCCAGATTGAAACCACAAACAGAATCAGAAAAAAATGCCGTACGGCCACGCTGTTATCCTTCACAGAAAAATGAACTTACGCTTAATAATGGCATGAAGCCTGCCGCACAGGACACATCAACCTGGCGGTTTAGCACTCAACAGCAAAATCGCCACTTTATAATTACAACATACTATTATCTGAGCGCTATCCTGACATCCGCTTCTGCATAAGCATGTTGCGGAATAACATAAGACACGGCTGGCAATTGCTGTCACAGTAGAGCTTAACAGCGGACGCAGCAGAGGAGCATGCCGGCAATGACGGAGCGTTATACTTTACCCCTGGCATTAATACAGCTTGAAGTTCCGCCCCCGCAGGTGGTGGCGAAAATTGGCGAACAGCCTGCGTGGTTTATTGACGCGCTGCAGCTGCAGGCGGATGACTATATTATCGTGCGTCCGCACCGGGGTGACGCGCTTCCCGGCTGGCAGGAGATTAGCGGGGCGATCCTCAGCGGCTCCTGGGCGATGGTAACCGACCACGCAGGATGGAGTGAGCGCACTGCGGCCTGGATACGCGGCGCAATAGAGGCGCAGCTGCCGCTGCTTGGCGTCTGCTACGGCCATCAGCTGATGGCGTATGCGCTGGGGGGTGAGGTGGGCGATAATCCCCGCGGCTGGGAGCGCGGGCTGCAGACCGTGACGCGGACCGCTTCGGATGCCTGGCTGAACGGACTGCCGGCGCACTTTTCCGCCTGGCTGTCGCACCGGCAGTCGGTACTGGCCCCGCCGCCGCAGGCCACGGTTCTGGCGCGCTCAGCGCTGGATGCGTGTCAGGTGTTACGCTACTCGCCGCAGGCATTTTCCGTTCAGTTTCATCCGGAGTTCAGTCGCGAGATCATGACGGCCTGTACACCGGCTGACGTACAGCCGGATAGCGCGGTAATGGGGGATACTGACTGGGCGCGTACACTGCTGCAGCGCTTCTGGCAGCAGGTACGGCCCCGGGATCAGGAAGCGTCGCAGCGCTGACAGCGATAGACCCAGGCGGGCGGCATGTTTTTCAGCACCCGCTGCCGCTGCCAGACAAAATAGCGCGACAGATCGTGCCGGGTGAGCGAGGTGTACTGAAACTGGACAAATACGCCCTGGGGCGCCAGCGCATTATGCACCGCGCTCAGAATGGTGTGACGCGTGGCCGCAGGCAGCGACAGCAGCGGCAGGCCGGAAAAAATAGCGTCATATTCACCCTGCAGCAGCTCCGCTGAGTGTGCCTGGACCTGCATGCGCGGATCGTGCCACTGACGCAGTTCTGCTGCCAGCTGCGGATTAATTTCAAACACGTCAAGCTGCGCGGCCGGTACCATACGCGACAGCAGCTGGCGGGTCAGCACGCCATCGCCGGCGCCCAGTTCAGCCACCCGCAGGCTGCTATCCCACTCTACCGCATTGCACATACAGCGGCATAACGCCGCTGATGAAGGGGTGACGCTGCCGATTGTGCGCGGATCGCGAATAAACTGCTGTACAAAGTTCGCTTTGGCCCGCATTAGCATCATGGCTGAAGCCAGCATCTTTCTCTCCTGAATCTGTGGTCTGCAGGGTATTGACCACAGATAACGCTCAGGTTTCGCTTTAGCGCGGCAAAAAAGCCAAACTCAGAACATTCCGGCACAAATGATTCTGTCCCGCTTTAACACCGATTTCCCGCGTCGGCTCACAGTTTCCCGCCTGCAGACCTGACAGGCTAAAAACGATCGCGCAATGTTAATCAACAGTTTAAAAGTTGTTAACTTCCATTCGCTCTGTAAGGGGAAATACCATGCGTTACGCTGCTCCGGGAGAACAGGGTTCTCTGATCACTCTGCAATCGCAGTATGGCAACTTTATCAACGGCGAGTTTACTGCGCCGGTTAACGGTCACTATTTTACCAACACCTCACCGGTTAATGGCAGCGCAATTGGCGAATTCCCGCGTTCCGATCGGGCAGATGTTGATAATGCGGTCGCGGCGGCCCAGGCGGCGGCAGAGCAGTGGGGCAAGACCTCACCGCAGGCGCGCTCGCTGGTGTTACTGAAGATTGCTGACCGCCTGGAGCAAAATCTGGAATATATCGCCGTTAATGAAACCTGGGATAACGGCAAGCCGGTACGCGAAACGCTGGCCGCTGACCTGCCGCTGGCGGTGGACCATTTCCGCTATTTTGCCGGCTGTGTCCGGGCGCAGGAAGGCAGCGCCGCCGAAATCGATGAGTTCACGGCCGCCTATCACTTCCATGAACCGCTGGGCGTGGTGGGGCAGATCATTCCGTGGAACTTCCCGCTGCTAATGGCCGCCTGGAAGCTGGCACCGGCGCTGGGCGCAGGTAACTGCGTGGTGCTGAAACCAGCCGAGCAGACGCCGCTTTCCATCACGCTGTTTGTTGAGTTGATCAAAGATCTGGTCCCGCCCGGCGTCATTAACGTGGTGCACGGCTACGGCAAAGAGGCGGGCGAAGCGCTGGCATCGCATCCGGGCATTGCCAAGATCGCGTTTACCGGCTCAACAGCGACCGGCGGCCATATTCTGGAGCTGGCGGCAAAAAGCCTGATCCCGTCCACGGTGGAGCTGGGCGGAAAATCACCAAATATCTTTTTCGAAGATATCATGCAGGCGGAGGAGAGCTTTATTGAGAAAGCGGCCGAGGGGGTTGTGCTCGGCTTCCTGAACCAGGGTGAGGTCTGTACCTGTCCGTCGCGCGCGCTGGTGCAGGAATCGATTTTTGAGCCCTTTATGGCGGCCGTGATGAAGCGCATCAAAACCATTAAACGTGGCGATCCGCTGGATACGGAAACCATGATTGGCGCTCAGGCGTCGCAGCAGCAGTTTGATAAGATCCTCTCTTATCTTGAGATTGCGCAGCAGGAAGGGGCGGAAGTGCTGCACGGTGGTAACGTTGAGCAGATTGGCGAAGCCTTCAGCGGCGGCTACTATATTCAGCCCACGCTGCTGAAAGGCAACAACAGCATGCGCGTATTTCAGGAAGAGATTTTCGGACCGGTGGTCGGCGTACTGACGTTTAAAGATGAAGCGGAGGCGCTGGCCATTGCTAATGATTCGATTTACGGGCTTGGCGCTGGCGTCTGGACGCGGGATATCAACCGCGCATACCGTATGGGGAGAGCAATCAAAGCCGGACGCGTCTGGACTAACTGCTACCATCTCTATCCGGCTCACGCTGCGTTTGGCGGCTATAAGAAATCGGGCATCGGGCGGGAGACGCATAAAATGATGCTGGATCACTATCAGCAAACTAAAAATCTGCTGGTGAGCTACAGCACACAGCCGCTCGGGTTCTTCTGATTTTCGTACCGGCGGTCGCTGCAGAGGCTATATTTTCATAAACCTGTCATCTTTGCAGGACAGGATATGAGAAACGCCTCTGCGCAAAGGAGAGATCATGAACGCAGGATATGATTATATGGAGCAGCACGATGAGGTGCTGGATGCGGTCGAACAGGACATTATCAGCGTCAATCTGCCCACTTATGATGCGTTGCAGCATGCGCGCCAGCAGAGTGCCGAGCGCGACGCCGCGCGGGAAATGTCGCTGCGCGCATAAGAAAGCGCTCTCAGATTAATAAAAAAATCCGCAGCCTGGTCTGGTGCCGCGGATTTTTTACAGGGTCTGCTTCAGCGCTTTACTTTACGCAGGCAGAGCACTGATTGTGGATCTGCTGGAAGAAATCGTTACCTTTGTCATCGACCAGAATAAACGCCGGGAAATTTTCCACTTCAATTTTCCAGATCGCCTCCATGCCCAGTTCGGCATACTCAACGCACTCAAGGCTTTTAATACTCTGCTGCGCCAGTACCGCTGCCGGGCCGCCAATACTGCCCAGGTAGAATCCGCCATGCTTATGGCAGGCGTCAGTCACCTGTTTGCTGCGGTTACCTTTGGCCAGCATTACCATGCTGCCGCCGTGCGACTGCAGCAGATCGACATAAGAGTCCATCCGGCCTGCGGTGGTAGGGCCGAGGGAACCGGACGCGTGTCCTTCCGGCGTTTTGGCCGGACCGGCATAGTAGACCGGATGATCTTTAATGTACTGCGGCAGCCCTTCACCATTATCGATACGCTCTTTGAGTTTGGCGTGAGCGATGTCGCGCGCCACAATAATGGTGCCGTTCAGCGACAGGCGGGTAGCCACCGGATAAGCGGAGAGCTGGGCCAGAATATCCTGCATCGGGCGATTAAGATCTACCTGCACCACTTCGCCTTCGCCCTGCTGGCGCAGCGCTTCCGGAATATAGCGTCCCGGATTATCTTCCAGCTTCTCAATCCAGATGCCATCGCGGTTGATTTTAGCTTTGATGTTACGGTCAGCAGAACAGGAGACGCCCATGCCTACCGGGCAGGAGGCACCGTGACGCGGCAGTCTGACCACGCGAATGTCGTGAGCGAAATATTTACCGCCAAACTGCGCGCCCAGTCCGAGCTGCTGCGACGCTTCCAGCAGTTCCTGCTCCAGCACGATATCGCGAAACGCCTGACCGTGCTCGTTGCCTTCCGTTGGCAGCGAGTCATAGTAATGCGTTGAGGCGAGCTTAACCGTTTTTAGCGTGCTCTCCGCAGAGGTACCACCGATCACAAATGCAATATGGTAGGGCGGACAGGCAGCGGTGCCGAGCGACATCATTTTATCAATCAGGTAGTTTTTTAATTTTGCCGGCGTGATTAACGCTTTGGTTTCCTGATAGAGGTAGGTCTTGTTCGCTGAACCACCGCCTTTAGCGATGCAGAGGAACTTATACTCATCGCCATCCACGCTGTAGAGATCGATCTGGGCCGGCAGGTTGGTGCCGGTATTGACCTCTTTGTACATATCCAGCGGGGCGTTCTGCGAGTAGCGCAGATTATCTTCGATATAGGTGTTATAGACGCCCTGCGACAGCGCCGCTTCATCGCCGCCGCCGGTCCAGACGCGCTGGCCTTTTTTACCCATGATAATCGCGGTGCCGGTATCCTGGCAGGTTGGCAGTACGCCTTTAGCAGCGATTTCTGAGTTACGCAGAAACTGCAGCGCGACATACTTGTCATTCTGACTCGCTTCATCATCCGCCAGAATAGCGGCAACCTGCTGCTGGTGTGAGGCGCGCAGCATAAAAGAGGCGTCATGAAACGCCTGCTGCGCCAGCAGCGTCAGCGCTTCTGGTGCGACTTTCAGCACCTCCTCGCCCTCAAAGCTGGCGACCGAAACGTGCTCGCGGCTCAGCAGGTAATATTCAGTATCATCTTTGGCGAGAGGAAAGGGGTTCTGGTAATAGAAGGGTTTGTTCGACATGTTGGCTCACTTAGCTTCGTGTTGCCCGCCTGCGCGGCGGGCGGCAAATTAGGCGATCTGTGGTGCTATTTTCTCTCGCCAGCCCGTATCAGGAGCTGACTGGCGAGCATAGTAACACTGAAACAGGCTGACGCGGCTGCGTTTTTTAACATCAAAGCAACATCATCAGAACATCATGACCATCCAGGGATAAGCGATAACCATCAGCGCCACCAGGAAGAGGGCGCCAAAGATGGTGCCAAGCCGCCAGTAATCTTTGGTCGGCAGATAGCCGCTGCCGTAATAGATAGGGCTTGGGCCGGTACCGTAAGGGGTGATAATGCCCATCACACCCAGCGAGGTACACATCATCAGGCAGAACACCGGCATATTAATGCCTGGAATTGAGGCGGCAATAGTCAGCATGGCGGGCAGCAGGGCGGTGGTATGCGCCGTGGTGCTGGCAAACAGATAGTGCAGCAGATAAAAGGCAATCAGCAGCACCACTGCGGAGACCTGAGGATCGTAACCCTGTAGCAGCACCGCCCCCTCTTTGCCCAGCCAGGCAATAAAACCGACGCGTGCCAGACCATCGGCCAGCGCAACCAGCGTGGCAAACCAGGCAAAGGTATTCCAGGCGGCTTTATTGCTGGTGATATCACTCCAGTTAAGTACGCCGGTCCAGAGCATCAGCACAATCACCAGCAGCGCGGCCATAGCGGGCTCGATCCATGCCGTTGCGAAAATCCACATCATCAGCGCCGCGACGACAAACAGCAGCAGCAGGATCTCATTGCGCGACAGGCGGCCCAGCTTTTCCAGCTCGGCGGTCGCCCAGCGCGGTACCTCATCATTGACTTTGACTTCCGGCGGATAGAGCCAGTAAGCCAGCAGCGGCATGGTGAGAATCAGCAGAATCCCCAGCGGCAGGAAAGCGAGGAACCACATCCCCCAGCTGATATCGAAACCAATAACGCTCTTAACCAGGGCCAGTGCGAGCAGGTTAGGGGCCAGCGCAGAGAGAAACATCGAGCTGGTGATACAGGCTGCGGTAATCGCCACCCACATCAGATAAGAGCCGATTTTGCGGGCGCTGGGGTCATTAGGCTTAGAGCCATAGAGCGGCGGCAGGTTGGCAATAATCGGATAGATAGTCCCGCCGCTGCGGGCGGTGTTAGACGGCGTAAACGGCGCCAGCAGCAGGTCAGCGAAAGTAATCGCGTAGCCCAGCGTCAGACTGCGGCGACCGAGATATTTTACCAGAATCAGCGCCAGCCGGCGGCCAAACTGCGTTTTATCGTAGCCGGCTGCAAACATAAAGGCGCCAAAAATCAGCCAGACCGTAGAGTTGCCGAAGCCGCTGACTGCCCATTTGAACGACTGCGCTGCCGTTTTAAATGCCGGGTCGGCCAGCTCTGCCGGGCTAAACAGCACCCACTGGCTAAACAGCGCGATGACCACCACGCCGGTAAGCCCAATCACGGCGCCCGGCAGCGGCTCAAAAATCAGGCCGACAATAACACCGACAAAAATGGCGAAGAAGTGCCAGGCGTAGGGCTCCAGTCCGGCAGGTGTCGGCACCAGCAGCAATAGAAGTGCAACCAGTACCGGCAGGCAGAGCATCAGCAGGCGATTTTTTTTACCCGGCGCCGCAGGCGGCGCTTTGGTGGGTTCATGCGATTGCGTTGATAGGTTCATAGTTTTTGTCTGCACGTTGAGAAGAATGCGATATCAGTACCAGTGCCTTTATACCTGGATGATCCATTTTGCGGCATCAGTACAGGAAGTTCATGACGCTTGTGTTAAAGCAGAAAGCAATTTTGTTTCGCGAATTATCTAATTTATGCCGTTATGATGCGATTAATTAAAATACCTATTTTGATCCAGATCAATAAAATAGAGCGCTTATTTTTATCTGCGTTATTTTCAGTGTGTTATGACGCTTATTCAGGGCGTGCCTCACGATATAATGCAGGATGTGAAGCGCTTTCTTTCCAATATCTGGCAGGCGTGTGATTTTTAACTCAATGAAATATATAGTTTATTTTTGTGATTTGAATTAACTTTGATTTTAATCAAGTTTTGAACGAAACTTAGCGGAACGCGTTACGCTCCTTCCCTGCTGAAAATAGGTTTTCCTTATCGGTATTTTATATAACTAATGATATAAGTTATGTAACTAAATTAAATGTTATATTTACAGCATGAAGTCGGACCACTTTAATTATTTAACCGGTCACACTGCCAGGAATTGAATTTCATTTTTGATTTTCGGAGTCGCTTATCATGAACACGCTTACCCCGCTGCTAAAACCCCTTACCTTGCCTAAAGGTGCCGTGCTGAAAAATCGTCTGGTGATGGCACCCATGACAACCTGTACCGGCTATTACGACGGTGGCGTCACCAGCGATCTGGTTGACTACTATCGGGTGCGTGCCGGCACAATCGGCACCGTCATCGTAGAGTGTGCGTTTATCGATAACCGTGGTCCGGCATTTCCTGGCGCCATCGCCATCGACAGCGACAACAAGATCCCGGGACTGGCCAGAATAGCGCATGCGATCAAATCTCAGGGTTCTAAAGCTATCCTGCAGATTTACCACGGTGGCCGCATGGTTGAGCCGGCGCTGATTGGCGGGAAAACGCCTGTCGCGCCCAGCGCCATCGCGGCGCCGCGCGAAGGGGCCACCACACCGCAGGCGCTGACCGCAGATGAAGTCGATGTCATGATCAAAAAGTTTGGTGATGCGGTGAACCGTGCCATCAAAGCGGGTTTTGATGGCGTGGAAATTCACGGTGCCAATACCTATCTGATCCAGCAGTTCTATTCGCCTAACTCCAACCAGCGCAGCGACAAATGGGGCGGCAGTCGCGATAACCGGGCGCGCTTTCCGCTGGAGGTCCTGGAAATCACGCATCAGATGGCCGATCGCTTTGCTGCCGCAGACTTTATTATCGGCTATCGCTTTTCACCGGAAGAGATTGAAGTGCCCGGTATCCGCTGGGATGACACCCTCTATCTGCTGGAGAAGCTCGCCGCGCGCGGCCTTGATTACGTGCACTTCTCCGTCGGTCAGCTGCTGCGTCCTTCCATTGTTGACACCAGCGATCCCACGCCTCTGATTACCAAATACATTGCGCAGCGTTCAGCACAGCTGGCCCGCATTCCGGTTATTGGCGTCGGCGGCGTGGTGAATAAAGAGGATGCCGAACTGGCGCTGGAATCGGGCTTCGATCTGGTTGCCGTCGGGAAAGCCTGTATCGCCTGGCCCAACTGGGCGGATCGCGTTATTAACAATGAGCACCTTGAACTCTACATCGACAGTACCAAACGCGAGGAGCTGACAATTCCGGAGCCGCTCTGGCGCTTCTCGCTGGTGGACGCCATGATCCGCGACGTCAGCGACGGCCATCGCAAATATAAAGCCGGTGTGTATCAGGCGAAGGTAGAGGCGGAAGCGCTGAAGCTGAAAATCAACGTCACGCTGGATACCGATCGTATTACCGACATCGAACTGGTGCCGGATCCGGCGCTGGATGTTGACTTCACCAGTACGTTTGAAAGCCTGCGCGAGCGCATTCTGGTTGCAAACAGTCCGCACGTCGATGCGGTTACCGGGGCCACTACGCAAAGCGAGGCGCTGAAAAAAGCGGTATCGCGTGCGCTGGCAACCTCCAGCAAAGAGTATGTGATTGAGGAAGGGGGCAACCCGAACGCGCCGGTCAATTACGATGTTGTGGTCATCGGCACCGGCGGCGCAGGTCTCGCGGCGGCTATTCAGGCACATGACGACGGCGCCCGCGTGGTACTGATTGAAAAAATGCCCACCATTGGCGGAAATACCATTAAGGCGTCAGTGGGGATGAACGCCGCCGAGACGCGCTATCAGAGGCTGAAAGGCATTGAAGACAGCAAAGCGCTGTTTTATGAAGAGACGCTGAAAGGCGGTAAAGGTAAAAATAATCCGCAGCTGCTGCATGAGTTTGTCGAACGCGCGCCGGAAGCCATTGAGTGGCTGGCAGCGAAGCAGATTGAGCTCAGCGATATCACTATCACGGGCGGAATGAGCATTGACCGTACGCACCGGCCTGAAGATCGCTCAGCGGTAGGGGGCTTCCTGATCAGCGGGCTGGTGAAAAATGTTAACCAGCGCAACATTGAGGTGCTGCTTGAGACCTCAGTCGCTGAAATTCTGTGTGAAAACGGCGTGGTAACCGGGGTTAAGGTGGTGGATGAGTATAACGACAGCCGCATTCTCAACGCAAAAAGTGTGATTGTTGCCACCGGCGGCTTCAGCGCCAACCGGGAGATGGTAGTGAAATATCGCCCGGAACTGGATGGCTTTGTCACGACTAACCACGCCGGCGCCACCGGCAGCGGCATTGCGATGCTGCAGCATATTGGCGCCGGTACGGTTGATATGGGCGAGATTCAGATCCATCCCACGGTTGAACAGACCACCTCCTATCTGATTTCAGAAGCGATGCGCGGCGGCGGGGCAATTCTGGTAAGCCAGGCGGGCAAGCGTTTCTATAACGAAATGGAGACGCGCGATAAAGTCTCTGCGGAGATTATTGCGCTGCCGGAGAAAAGTGCCTGGATCATCTTCGATGAGCAGGTGCGCCGTAATAACAAAGCCGCTGATGAATATATCGCCAAAGGATTTGTCATCAGCGCACCCACGCCGCACGAGCTGGCGGTTAAGCTCAATATGGACCAGGAATCACTGCAGAGTACGCTGGGTCGCTACAATGAGTGTGTGATTAACCAGCATGACGAAGATTTTGGCCGCAAAACGGCGCTGCGCCATCCGCTGAATCAGGGGCCTTACTACGCTATTCGCGTGGCGCCTGGCGTTCATCACACCATGGGTGGCGTCACCATCAACACGGAAACCGCAGTGCTGAATGCGCAGAACCAGGCGATCACCGGCGCCTGGGCTGCCGGGGAAGTGGTCGGCGGTATTCACGGCGCCAACCGCATCGGCGGGAATGCCGTAGCGGATATCATCATCTTTGGTATCAAAGCGGGGCATAACGCCGCTAAACTCGCCTTAGGTAATTAACCTGCACCGGTGCCCGTCTGCGCGGGCACCGGTAGTAATGAGGCAACTATGGCTAACGAGGCAGGTGTCTACAGCTATTCAGCCGTTCAGATGGGATCGCCTGTGCTGCTGAAACTCTTTGAAAATAACGCCGCGCTGGCACAGCAGGTGTTTCGCCTGATTGCACAGCAGGAGAATCTGTTTACCGTCAACCGGGTGCAGTCAGAGGTCATGGCAATTAACCATGCCGCTGGCGAGCGACCGGTGGCGGTCAGTCCCGCAGTGTTTAATCTGATTCAGGTGGCCCATACGGTCAGCACGCTGCCGGACAGCGCGTTCAACTTCGCCATTGGTCCGATAGTTAAGCGCTGGAAAATTGGTTTTCAGGGCAACAGCGTGCCCGCTGCCGCTGACATCACCGCGCTGTTGCCCCTTACCAACCCGCATCAGGTCGTGCTGGACGCTGCGGCGCAGTCGGTTTATCTGCCGCAGCGCGGTATGGAGATCGATCTCGGTGCCATAGCCAAAGGCTATATTGCCGATCGGGTGCAGCAGTGGCTGCGTCAGCAGGGAGTGACGCAGGCGCTGATCAATCTTGGCGGCAATGTGCAGACGCTGGGTGCGCCCCTGCATGAACCGCAGGGGTGGCAAATTGGGCTGAAAAAGCCCTTTGCTGACGATAACGCGTTACTCGGCGTAATCGAGGTGCGGGAGAAATCAGTCGTCACGTCCGGGATCTATGAGCGTTACTTTGAACAGCAGGGGCGCTGCTGGCACCATATTTTTGACCCGCGTACCGGCTATCCGCTGGATAATGAACTGTTAAGCGTGACGGTGATAAGTGACCGCTCGCTGGATGGCGACATCTATACCACGCTACTGTATGGCATGGGCACAGAACAGGGACTGAACTGGCTCGCCAGCCAGTCCGACATCGATGCCATTTTTGTCACCCGCGATCGGCAGATCGTCTGCTCTTCACCGCGTCACTACCGATTCCGGCCAGCTGATACCACGTGGAAACTGCACTACTGACAATATTGCTGCAGCAGCGAGCGATATTCCGGCTGCAGACGATAGCGATAGACCGGACGTCCGGTGGCGCCATAGTGAATGCTGGTAAACAGAATATTGATCTGCGCCAGCCAGATGAGATATTTGCGGCAGGAGACGCGTGAAATATTCACCTCTGCAGCCAGCTCATCGGTCGAGAATTCCTGTGCGGGGTGCGCATCTATCCACTGACAGAGCGTGCGCAGCGTTTGTGGCGTCAGGCCTTTGGGCAGACGCTTATTGTCGTGATGCGTTGCCGGATTGCCGTGGATCAGCAGATCGACGTCAGATTGCTGATAGTGCTGGTGGTTATCCATCAGCGATTTTTTCTGCTGCCAGCTGGTCAGCGCCTCTTCAAAACGCGGAAACTGAAACGGCTTAATAAGATAATCCACCACCCCGTAGTGCAGCGATGTTTTGATATTTTCTGCATCAGCCGCAGAGGAGATAATAATCACTTCTGTCGGGCTTTGCGCTTTTCGCAGCTCAGGCAGCAGATCCAGGCCATTCTCCTGCTGCATATAGATATCCAGCAGCAGCAGATCGATCGGCGTGTCGCTATTGAATAAAAAATCGCGCGCCTGCTGCAGCGTTGCCGCCGTACCACAGCAGTTAAAACCGGGTACCTGACCGATAAAACTGCGGTTGAGTTCGGCAACCATGGCATCATCGTCAACCACTAAAACATTAATCATGCGGTTTAATTTCCTTTATCCCAGGGTAGCTGGACTAAAAATTGCGTGAATACGCCGGGCTCAGACTCTGCGCTGACGCTGCCGCCAAGGCTTTCCACCTGCTGCTTAAGCAGAAACAGTCCGACTCCGCGGTTTTCGCCTTTGGTGGAGAAACCTTTATCAAAAATGGTCGCCAGATGCGCAGCATCAATGCCCGGTCCGTCGTCGCTCACTTCGCAGGTCAGCCAGCCGTTTTGATAATGGAGCATCAGGTGGATCTCTCCTTCGGTCTGCTCGCGCAGCGCATCAAGCGCGTTCTCGACCAGATTGCCGGTTACGGTAATCAGCGCCGCCATCTGCGCTTCGCTGCCGCTGTCTGGCAGGTAGCTGGCGTCGCTGATAGTGAGCCGGTGCCCGCAGTCTGAGGCGCGATTGATTTTACTTAACAGGATCCCCGCAATCACCGGGGATTTGATCTTATCCAGCAAAAAGCCGATCTCTGTCTGATAGTTATTGGCGGTTTTCAGGATATACGCTTCAACCTGCGCATAGTTTTTCATATGCAGCAGGCCGAGGATCACATGCAGCTTGTTCATAAACTCGTGCGAGCGTTCACGCAGGGCGTCGACATAGTTTACCATGCCGCTTAAGCGCTGCATCAGCTGGCTGATCTCGGTTTTATCCCTGAACGTACAGACCGCGCCAATAATCCGCTCCGCCGTGCGTACCGGAACGGTATTGGTCAGCAGCAGTCGGCCATTCACGTTAATCTCCTCATCGCGCCGCGCCCGTCCGCTCTGCAGCACGCTGCGCAGCTGCGGTTCGACGGCGGTGGTGTCAGCGCGCCAGCTTTCATCAGGCGCGCGCTGCGTCTGTGCTGCGTCGCTCAGCAGATGGCAGGCAGCCTGATTGATCAGCGTCACTTCATGCCGATCGTCCATCGCCACCACGCCCTCTTTGACGGAATTGAGAATGGCCTGACGCTGCTCAAACAGGGTAGAAATCTCATAAGGTTCCAGCCCGAACAGAATACGTTTCAGCACGCGCACCAGGATCAGCGTACCCAGCGCGCCCGCCAGCGCGCCGATAAGAATAGTCCAGAGGATGATCCAGCGGCTCTGGTTAATCTGATCGGTGACGGCATCCAGTGAGATACCGATAGCCACCACCCCAATCTGCTGATGCTGGGCATTGAACACCGGGGTAAAAACACGCAGTGCCCGAACCAGGGAGCCCTGATTGACAGAGACATTTTCCTGACCGCGCAGCGCAGGCTGAATATCGTTGCCGATGAAATGCTGACCAACCAGTTCCGGATTACGATGGGAGTAGCGTATGCCCGCCATATTAGTGATCGTGATAAACAGCAGATTATTGCTGGTCTCAACCGCTTTTGCGACCGGCTGCAGATGAGCTTCAGCGGGGGAGAGCAGCAGCGCTCGCTGAACATCTGGCGATGTGGCCAGCGTACGCGCGACGGCCATCGCTTTATCTTCCAGCTGTGACCGGGTAGAGGCACCAATCTGAAAGAAATAGAACATATGCACGGTACACAGCACCAGGACAATCACGGCGCTCAGCATCAGCGTGACCAGCGTATTAAGTTTCATTGTCCGCCGGCGCATCGGCGTAGCAGGGACTGAAGGCGTCATGGTGGCGTTCACTTAGCGGAAAAGGGGCCTATTATGACGGATAATGGCGGCGCGGTTGCGGAAAATATAACAGGCCACCCTGAATAATGGCCTGCAGATAAGACGGTATGCAGAACTTAAGCGGTTTTCACACGACTGGCGAAGCTTTTACGCAGCTTCTGCAGTTTAGGCGGGATGACTGCCATGCAGTAGCCGTTGCGCTGACCCGCACCTTCCCAGTAGTCCTGATGGTAGGCTTCCGCCGGATACCAGGTTTTGAGCGGTTCTACGGTTGTCACCACCGGCACATCATGATCTTCCTGCGCGCGCGCAATGGCTGCAATCGCTTCTGCTTCCTGTTCAGCATTAGCAGGGAAAATCGCTGAGCGGTACTGCGTTCCGATATCATTTCCCTGACGATTAAGCTGGGTAGGATCGTGCGTGGCAAAACTGATATCCAGCAGATCGCCGTAGCTTATCTGCGCCGGATCAAACCCGATACGGATAGCTTCAGCATGACCGGTTGCCCCGCTGCATACCTGCTCATAAGTCGGATCAGGGCGCTCCCCGCCGGTATAGCCGCTTTCAACCGATTCAACACCAATTACATCTTTAAAAACGGCTTCGGTACACCAGAAACAGCCGCCCGCAACGATCGCATATTCGGTTGCCATTACATTTACTCCTGTCAGGTCGAAAGCTTAAGAGTGCGGGTGAACGGAGCGGAATTCAACCCGATAATCGCAGACCGCACAGGCTGTTCAGGTAAAACGTACTCAGCTGTCCGGGGCGGACTGGCTGAGCAGAGCCTGGAGTCGTGCCGTCAGCTGCTCAAGACTATATTTTGTTGCCTGCCGGACGACCTCTTCGCTTTCGCCGGAAAAACGCTGACAACAGGTCTGAATAGTGCCATCAGGCAGGCCCCAGGCAAACCAGACGGTGCCGGCTGGTGTACCATCCTCACCGCCATCTGGTCCGGCATAACCGCTCACTGCAATGCTGCTATCGTCGCCGGAAAGCGCTTTTGCGCCTGCAGCCATTTCACGCACGGCGGCTTCGCTGACGGCGCTGTCACGTGCCAGCGTCTCTTCACTGACGTTCAGCACCCGATGTTTCGCCTGATCGGTATAAGTAATAAAGCCGCTGCTGTAAAACTGGCTGCTCTGGCCGACGGCCGCGAGGGTAGAGCCGACCCAGCCTGAAGTACAGGATTCTGCGGTGGTGACAGTCAGTTTTCTTTCAAGCAGAAGATCGCCCAGAATAGTTGCCGTTTCGATTAATTTCCGATCCATATATGCATCCCGATTTATTATTAAAATGTCAGTCAGCCACGCTTCGATTAAACAAACGTTGCCGGATGATAATTATTATAGATGGTGAGTCCGTTTTATCTGGTTAATATGAACTCAGCAGAAGAATATATTAAGCGGGGCGGGTCAATCCGAAGGGATTGATTATTAATCAGGCAGGGGTTCTGTCGTATGGTAATTACAGATTCTGCATGGAAATATAAGCGTAGCGGGGCAAGGGCAGGGCGATAAATAACAGATCTGGCAAAGGGATAAATATCGTATGGCGCAATGCCGCCGGGCGTGTAGCTATAACGGACGACATTTGCCAGTAGTGGTCTATACTGAAACCTGAGAACCTGGCGCAAGCTCACATTCTCAGGAGGTAAAGTATGAAAAATGAGTATCCGGTTATTGGGGAAGCCGCCTGGGCGTTAATGATGCGCCGTGCAGATGTGACTCTGGCATCCCTCACGGCTGAACTGCATCAGATGGCTTGCCGCGAAACAGATGCGGTGCGCGACAGCCAGATCCATGAGGCGCAGCAGTGGCTGCTGGACTATCGCTCTACAGAGCAGGCCGACCGTCGTTCTGATTCGCCGTTAAAAGCGTTGTCAGAGCGATCGGATAGCGTTACCGTTGCCGGCACCGGTGCACGCCGCCATTAAGCTCCCTGCTCATCGTCAGCCTGTGGCGGCGATGAGCGCACTTCCCGCTGATCTCCCGTCTGAAAATGTGCGTAAATTTGCCTCAATCCTCATCTGATAGCACTTTTTGCAAAAAAAACTTACCTCACCATTCATTATTCTCTGTACAAGTTTTTTGGGAATCCTGTACAACAGGTTAGATTTCCACTTTTTTATTGTTAATTTTAACATTTTACGGGAGTCACTTATGCGCCAGAACGGATATGCTCCGAACTCAGTTGAGGCGATTGCCAACTACTTTAGCAAAGCATCGCTGCCGTCTCAGCAGGAAACGCTGGGACAGATTGTCGTGGAGATTCTGCGTGAAGGCCGCAACCTGAATCGCAAATCCATTTGCACTAAGCTGTTACGTCGCCTTGAACTGGCAACAGAAGCAGAAGAAGAGCAGCATTATCATCAGCTTATCGGCTTGCTGTTTGAGCGGGAAAGCTAATACCAGATTTACGACCGGGTTATATTCAGACTAAGTAAACAGGGAAGAGTGCACAACCTCATGTATAACCTGTGACCAGCTGTATCGCGCCACGCACTGCGTGGCGCTGTTTTACTGTCGTACTTCATCTTGAAGTGGCGGCAAACAGAGATTCACTATGAAGATGAGCAAACACCAGAAGAGTATAGACGAAATCATCGGTGAAGCTGCCCTGACGCTGCTTCAGCGCTCCGGGCCTGTTAATACCCACGCGCTGATGGCAGAGCTGCAGAATATGCAGATGCAGGCCGCCGATGAAGAGTATCGCACCGCAATCAGCATGGCCCTGAAAGAGGTCCGGACCAGCATTTCTCTTGGTCAGCAACAAC
The DNA here is from genome assembly GCF_003057675.2 of Pantoea sp. RIT413. Lineage (NCBI taxonomy): Bacteria > Pseudomonadati > Pseudomonadota > Gammaproteobacteria > Enterobacterales > Erwiniaceae > Pantoea > Pantoea sp. RIT413. Next base: position 530,804 of record NZ_QBJB02000001.1, on the reverse strand, counting down.
GAAACGAACCGGAAAAAGATAACGTTCATCCCCTGTTTGGCAATGACCAGTCATCCGGCAATAGCCGTAAACATTAATCCAGCCCGATAAGGTATACTGCGGCCTTATCTTTAACAGTTTGAGACGGAAAAATGGCAGATTTTCAAAACTTATACAATGTGCTGCCTGATAATGAGCTGGCTGCGCATTTTCGCGATGCCGGCCATGCGTTAAGCGATGAGTCACAGGTGCTGGATGGGGTAATACGCAGCATCCTTGCTACTGAGGGACGAGTGACTAATAAGTCGATTATTCTTTACCTGATTATGGCGCTGGAATCGGCCAGTGGCAGCGCTGAAGCTGACGTTCTGCGTCGCACACTGGAAATTGTTGTTGGCTATACGCCAGATGATGCCTGACCACGCTTTCTGCTCTTCCATCCGTGAAGAGCTTCTCCCATTTTCCTTTCAATCCTGCTCAGGCGTTTCTTTCTTTTCTGTACACTTTTAGCTGATTTGTACAGTTAATTAAAGGCAGCGCACTTAATTAACGTCATTCAGTTTAAAGTTGTACATCTGCCTGATTAACGCTGAAATAGCTATTCGGTTGCTTAACGGCTCAGGCTCACTCCAGGGACATTTACCGTGACCTGACGAACCGGGCGCGCATTCAGACGCTTACTTCTGCCAGACTTAATTTTTTGCAGCCAGCTTTGCAGCTGTTTTATCTCTTCCTGCGCGGCAGATTCATTGCTGACATTGCAGATAAAGAGCTGGCTGAGCGTCTGATGCTCTGCTGCAGTAGCGTAGATTTCAAAGCGGCCATCGCGCTGCTGTAATTCTACGCTGGTAAAGTGCAAATGCTCCCATTGCTGTAACCGTGTTTTAAATCGAGCGAAATCCATAAAAGTTCCTTAACTTCTTATAGTGATTATTGGTACTAACGTGACTAAAGGAACATAGACCAGAATCAGAAAAACGCCAGAATAAAAAAATAAAAATTTTAACGTGCTGAGTTTGCTGCGTTAATTAACGTGCTTTTACCGTCTCGCTTATTTTTTCTGCGCCTCAGGCTGGCTTACGCCAATAAAAAAATTACTTTTATGATGAAAAAACCGCCCGAAGGCGGTCAGAAGGAGGGGCGTCTATTCAGGCTGCTTATCACCCGATTCTGGCGCACTGCCCGCATCATCATCAGGCAGTTCAGGCTCATCTTTATCAGGCTGATAACCTGCGTGAGCATGCTGTACAGGTTTATGATGCATTGATCTCTCCTTACGGGTTACGTCTGTGGCTTTTCACTGCCCAGTTCAGCACCGGTTTCCGGATTAACATCAGGATTCGAGGCGGTTCTGGTGGCCATAGCCTTCAGCGCTGCCGCTTCATCCGCAGAGAGCACCACTGAGGCGTGACCATCGCCGCCATCTACGGCAGGCTGAGGATCGGCGACATAGTTGAAGTTCTCATCTGAATTCCAGCTGCCGCGTACATCATCCCCGTCAGACATACTGAAATAAGTATGCGCATACTCTTCGATTGGCGGCAGTTTACCCGGCGGAAAGTTATTGCGGATAGAGTAGAGCGCCTTTTCAAAAGAGAGCTGGTGGGCGGCTTCACGCGTCATCAGAAAGCCCAGCGCATCTTTTACGCCGACGTCATCAGTCACATTAATCAGGCGTTCATAAATAATCTTAGCGCGTGACTCCGCGGCGATATTGGAGCGCAAATCCGCCGTCACTTCGCCAATAGTATCGATATACGCTGCGGTCCATGGCACGCCACCTGAGTTTGTCAGCGGCGGGCCGCCACCATAGAGAATAGAGGTAAGATGACTGTCATTACCCGCACCGGTAATAGAGCGATAAAGTTCGCCCTCCGCTTCCGTGCCTTCAGCCAGCTTGCCTTTGGCCCCTTTATTAAGCATACCTACCAGCGAACCGATAATTTCAAGATGGCTCAGCTCTTCGGTCGCAATGTCCATCAGCATGTCACGGCGTCCGAGATCGTCATCTCCCAGACCCTGAGTAAAATAGCGCATGGCAGCTGCCAGTTCGCCCTGCGGGCCGCCAAACTGCTCCAGAAGCAGATTGGCCAGTCCGGGATTCGGTTCACTTACCCTGACGGTGTACTGCAATTTTTTAACGTGTCGAAACATGGCTCACCTCAGTGTTAACAGTCAGGCCGATAGGCTGGCCTTTGTAATAATGCGTTACTGCTGTTCCGCAATGGTTGTGAGTTTTTCATCGGTAGATTTTTCTTCAGCCAGCGTTTCTGCCAGCAGACTGGCGGCCTGATCGAGGCCCAGCTTTTTGGCCATGGCCACCAGCGTGCCGTAGGTGGCAATTTCGTAGTGTTCAACTTTCTGCGCCGCGCCTATCAGGCCAGCATCACGCACCGGGCCCGCTTCGGTCGCGTCAATCAGCTCCTGCGCTTCCTCTACCAGACCTTCCAGCGCATGGCACTTCATGCGTTTAATGCGTAATTCTTCGTGCGCTTCCACTGCCTGATCAAGACGATCAATTTGTCCCTGGGTCTCTTCCAGATGTTGTTTAAAAGCTGCTTTAAGCGTTTCATCAGAAGCTGCACGCGCCATTTTGGGCAGCGCGCGGGTAATCTGTTTTTCTGCACTATAAACATCTGAAAGATCGTGAATAAAAAGGTCGAGCAAAGATTCAACTTTCATAAGCGTTCTCCATGCAGTAATAAACAGCAAAGCAGACGTCAAATGACGTATGCAGTTTATTCATTAATATGAGATTTCAGACAGCAGAGGTTAGCGTTCTCTGATGCAGAATAGTCATTAAACGCGCAATCACTGCGCCGCAGAGTTTATCCCTGAAATAAGCTGTCAGGCGCCGCGATTGCCGCTCTGACCCCCTTTTTTGCCAGCGTCAGACGCCTTTTCACGGTCGTTGCTGAAACTTCCGCCGCTATTCTGTCCGCCTTTTTTACCCGCTTCAGATGCCCGCTGTTTGTCGTCTGCGAAATTACCTGAACCGCCTCGATGTTGAGTCATAATATATTTCCTCTTCATGAGTTGATAATGACATGATCGGAATGACCAATCATGTGCGAGCTGCGTATTTAATAGTAATCGCGTTTCTTTAATCTGCAAGCGGGACGGTTTGATTATGTGCTTATAAGAATTATCTGCAGAGTCTGATTTTGTAGTCTTTATTATATTTAAGCGCAGCGACAATTACCGCATCGTTTAAATATAATTATGCGCTTCGGTTAACAATTAATTTATTGAAGCATCAGATGAATATTGTCGGCGGGCTGATTCGCAGCATGTTGTTTTCTCGATTAAGGTTAGTTATTACCCTGTAACGAGGAGAAGAGGTGATGACCGACTCTGTGACTACGGCTGAACTGGAACTGCTTGATCGCTACTGGCGAGCAGCGAACTATCTGTCTGTGGGCCAAATCTACCTGATGGCGAATCCGCTGCTGCGTGAAACGTTGCTGCCTGAGCACATTAAACCAAGATTGCTGGGACACTGGGGGACCACGCCCGGACTCAACTTTATCTATGCACACCTCAACCGCGTTATTCGCCAGCGCAACGCTGACCTGCTTTACGTCTGCGGCCCCGGGCATGGCGGCCCCGGTATGGTGGCCAATAGCTGGCTGGAGGGAACCTACAGTGAAATCTACCCGCAGGTCAGTGAAGATGAGCAGGGTATGCAGCGTCTGTTCAAACAGTTCTCTTTTCCCGGCGGCATTCCGAGCCATGCGGCGCCTGAAACGCCAGGCTCAATCAATGAAGGGGGAGAGCTGGGCTATTCGCTCTCGCACGCTTTTGGCGCCGCATTCGATCATCCGGATTTAATTGTGCCCTGCGTTATTGGTGACGGTGAAGCAGAGACCGGTCCGCTGGCCGCCAGCTGGCACGGGATCCATTTTCTTAATCCGCAGCGTGACGGGGCCGTATTGCCTGTTCTTCACCTCAATGGCTACAAGATCGCTAATCCGACGCTGCTGGGGCGCACCAGCGACGAAGATTTGCAGCAGCTCTTCAGCGGGTATGGCTATGAGCCGCTCTTTGTCTGTGGCGATGATCCACAGCGCATGCATCAGGAGATGGCCACTACGCTGGATCGCGCTTTTGATACTATCGCATCCATCCAGCAGCGGGCGCGCAGTGGCACCCATAGTGAAGAGATACCGCGCTGGCCGATGATCGTGCTGCGCACGCCAAAAGGCTGGACAGGACCTAAAGAGGTTGATGGCAAAAGGGTCGAAGGATTCTGGCGCGCGCATCAGGTGCCGGTCGCCGGATGCCGCGAGGATGAGGCGCACAGGCAGATCCTCGAAGCGTGGCTGCGCAGTTATCAGCCTGAAACGCTGTTTGACGCCAGTGGACGTTTAAACGCTGAACTACGGGCGCTGGCTCCGGCGGGTGATAAACGGATGAGTGCGACCCCTTACGCCAACGGCGGGCGGCTGCGGCGGCCGCTTGCCACGCCTGATATCCGGCAGTTTGCGCTCGGGCTCAGCACACCGGGTGCAGAGCAGGGCGAAGCGACGCATCAGTTTGGCCTCTATCTGCGCGAAATTTTTCGCCTCAATAGCGATAATTTCCGTCTTTTTGGTCCGGATGAGACCGCTTCAAACCGGTTGTCGCCGGTATTTGACGCCACCAGCCGCAGCTGGATGGCGCCGCTGGAGCCGTGGGATGAACAGCTGGGACGCGACGGACGCGTGATGGAGATTCTGAGCGAGCATCAGTGTCAGGGCTGGCTGGAGGGCTATCTGCTTACCGGGCGTCACGGCCTGTTCAACTGCTATGAAGCGTTTATTCATATTGTCGACTCCATGTTTAACCAGCACGCTAAATGGCTGAAAGTGTCGCGCAAACTGCCGTGGCGGCAGCCAGTCTCTTCCCTGAATTATCTGCTTTCGTCTCACGTCTGGCGTCAGGATCATAACGGCTACAGCCATCAGGACCCTGGTTTTCTCGATCACGTTGTGAACAAAAAGGCAGACATAGTGCGCGTCTGGCTGCCGCCTGATGCCAACTGCCTGCTCTGGACGGGCGATCACTGTCTGCGCACCTGGGATCGCATCAATGTCATCGTGGCGGGTAAGCAGCCCTCACCACAGTGGCTCGATATCGATAGCGCGATTGCGCACTGTGAAGCGGGCATGGGCATCTGGCAGTGGGCCAGCTGCACAGATGAACCTGACGTGGTGATGGCGTGTGCAGGCGATGTACCGACTATGGAAACGCTGGCGGCGGTCGATCTGCTGCGGGAGTTACTGCCGTCGCTGCGCGTGCGCGTAGTAAACGTTGTTGATCTGATGGCGCTGCAGAGTGATGAGCAGCATCCGCATGGCAAAAGCGAGGCGGAGTTTGAGCACCTGTTTACCGCTGACAAGCCGGTTATCTTTGCCTTCCACGGCTATCCGGGGCTGATCCATCGTCTGACTTATCAGCGTAATAACCATCGTAATTTTCACGTGCATGGATTCAACGAAGAGGGCACCACCACCACGCCTTTTGATATGACCGTGCTGAACCGGCTCGATCGCTATCATCTGGCGCAGGCTGCGCTGCTGCATGTGCCCGGCGTGGCTGAAGATCATCCGGATCTGCTGGACGATCTGCAGGCGCGTCTTGCGGCGCATCACGCCTGGGTGCGGGAGTATGGTGAAGATGTGCCTGAGGTACGCAACTGGCGCTGGCGGGCCGCTGCGTCCTCAGCTTCATCTCTCAGGGGTGTTTAGGCGGCATACGGCGGCGCTGATAACGTTTTTTCCCCAGAGCCAGCGCGGAAGCGCTGGCCGGATCGAACAGGGAGAGGCTCTCAATCTGATCAACCATCAGCACCTTACGAAAATCGAGGGCGCTTTTCGGTGAGGAGAGGAAACTGATCTCATGCTCGTGATACCAGCGGCTATAGTTGTGCTCAATCGCCAGATTCAGCGTGCGCGCATCGCGATAGCCGCTCAGCATCGGGATCATCACGATATTTGCCGTGCCGGGAAATTCAAACGTGGCGGCGTGGATCATGCCAATGTAAATCCGGCGGGACTTCAGCGTAACCCATGCCAGTTCACCCTCTTCCATGCAGTGCAGCAGCAGCTGTTCAATACCGTTAGAACGCGAGAGGCGCTGATATAACTCTTTGCGGCTGCCGGGTGTCAGGCGGGCGCTGCCGGCCCAGTTGGAGCGGTAAACACAAAACATCACCGCAAAGGTCAGCATAATGACCACTGGCGCCTGGATGCCCAGAAAGCTCCAGGTCATGAAATCGACGTGCCAGTTAACATGATGTTCAGCACTCAGGCCGAACGTGTTATTCGCAAACGAGGCGCCCAGCAGCAGGAGCCAGACAATAGCCGTTGCCAGCACCCCTTGTACAACAAAAATGCAGCCGTAAAGGGCAATCAGAAAATAGACGTCCCAGCCGAATGAGCGCTTTATTTTTAGCCGGCTGGACATATCGCGGCTGGTATACCAGTAACCGCATACCATGAGAACCATGAAAATCGCCGTGCCCATTTAAATTTCCTTCAGAGTTGAAACGTGTTCAGCAAAATCTTTATGGACTTCAGGACTGAGCGGGTTGACCGAGGCGTTGCCATCTTCATCGATGATAATTCTGTCACCATCCTCCATCGACTCAGTGACATCCTGTTGTGTCATGACCTGCAGTAAGGATTCAGGGCTGCTGAACAGCGAGCATAAAAAACGTTTCATGACGGGCGTAAATCCTTTCAGTATTAAAAGTTAAGTCTGGAGCAAAACCGGGAAAGTAAAACGACTTTAAGAGTTGTCTGCGGCAGGAGAAACAGCAAGCGTAACGGCAGATTAAAGCGAGGAGAGGGAAAAGAGAACGAAGAGATGAACTGCAGCACATCCCTGTGCTGCTGGCTAATCAGGAACCTTTACGGCTGCTCTGGCCACCTTTTTTGCCTGCTTCAGATGCTTTTTTAGGGTCATCTTTAAAGCTGCCGCCGCTTCCGCTGCCGCTTTTCTGTCCACCTTTTTTGCCCGCGTCAGATGCTTTCTGCTTATCGTCTGCGAAGTTACCTGAACCGCCTCTGTGCTGAGTCATGATATAGCCTCTTGAAGAGTGTTTAATAACATGATGAATCATTGCAGTTATGTGCGTGGTACGTTTTAAAGAATAATGGTGAATGCAGTCTCTGCAAGCGAAGCGGAAAATATAATTAAGTAATTGTTTTAAAGCACTTTTAAAGATTTTTTTATGGCGCACAAAATATAAAAGCTGCAGCCAGAATTAAAAAGCGTCATTAAATTAGCAGCATAGCGAATTAAACAGGCCAGTGATGTCGGAGCGGTTTAAGGCGGTTATCCGGAATAATTGGCAAAATTAATCAGATATGTGAGCCAGAGAGGCTTTTCGCCCTGAGTCAGATACGCAGGGCAGGCGGATCAAATCAGCATCCCCAGAATCTGCAGCACGCTCTGCTGTGAGGCGGTGACAAAAGGAATATCTTTAATATGCTGCATGCCAAACGCCTCATAGAATTTTCTGGCTCTGACATTAGCGTCCATCACTTCCAGCCACAGGTAGCCTTCCTGCCGGCTGCGCGCGCTGGCAATGATGCTCTCAAACATCCGTCTTCCGACGTTTTTGCCTGTTTCCTGCGGATCGAGATAGAGCTTGCAAAGCTGAGCACCCCGCATCCCGGAATCGGGCACCGGCACACTCCACTTTACTTTGGCAAAACCGATAGGCTGCGCTGACTCAGCAATCAGCCAGCTTTCACTGGCATCGGTCAGGCTGCTGGCAAGCGCATCCATGCCGTACTCTTTGCTGATAAACGCATCCATTTCATCTGCAGAGACCCACAGGTGTTTAAAGTGCGCGCTGTAGGTCATACGCCCCAGCTGCTGCAGTAAGCCGGCGTCTTCCGGCCGGGCGTGGCGAATAGTCAATGCCATTATGCGGATTCTCCATGAAGTCTGCGCCACGTGCGACGCAGAGTGGTACACACTCCTGACGGGCGATAATACGCGAATGGCGTGCGGGATGTGATAGCGATCTGCTGAAACCGCGCAATAAGGGTTTAAGCGGTATCACTTTTTGCACGACGGCAGGCTGAAAATAATGACTGGCAGGAGTAGCTGGTCAGCGCTGCGGTAGCGCAAAACAGGGAGTGACGTAAATATTGAAACCGCTTTTATTCGCCTGCGTTTTTATCGCGGGTGAATAAGCTTCTGCAGGCAAATAAACTCATTAAATTGCGTCTATCTTAACGCAGGCCGGAGGCGGCCTCAGAGGCCGTAACGTAAACTTTCCGCGCGTTTCGCCGTTTCATATACGTATTGCAGCATCGGCTCCAGATCGGCATCGGGTCCGGCGCTGATGATCTTGCTACGCAGCCACTCAATTTCGCTGGTAATATCCGGATGGAAAATCGTATTGTTCTGCGCATTACGCAGCCACTTCAGCAGGAAATTATTTTTCCCCCGCAGATGCGCGCTTTTTTTGGATTGAGCATGGATTTTAAGCGCAACCAGAATGCAGTAGTAAAAATGGACGCGCTGACTGTAGTTTTGCACCATTATATCGCTCTTTATCATCGATATCGTTGACCCGCGTCAGTGTGCATAAATGCATCATTCAGGTCAATTCCGCTGCAACTGAAGCGGTAAAAAAACGGGACGCGCAGCTCTTTTTAAGAATTTCTTTATGCGGGATGAAGCGGTTCTCATTCCGGGATTCATTCTTGTTTTAATTTTTACAGGACGCCGCTGCTGGCTACAGGAATAATCTGAATTAGTGAAGAGGAAAAAGTCATACATATTTACCGCTGCTGTACACATTTATTATTTTTTTATTATCGTTTCTTTGATTATTAAAATGCAGGGCAGAGCGGTAAACCGGATGCTATTTTCTCCGGCCAGCAACTTTTATGGCAAAAAGCGTAATAAGGTCTACACTTATTGCTGCCGATGTTCATTGTGCGTCAGGTTATGCAGTTATACATGGCGTTAACCCGGAAAGGTTGCGCATTTATTAGTGGTTTACCCTAAGCGTTTTATCTGCAGCACGCCTCTGAACATCCTGATTTTTACCCTTAAAAGGAGGAGACGTGACATCTGTGGTAAGCGAGATCAATACCCTGCCGTCGTTAAGCGGCGGCCTTTACGCCTTCTTTTTTGACGTTGACGGCACGCTGGCAGCCATTGAAGCACAGCCCGATCAGGTCACCATTCCCGCCCGCGTTCGTCAGCATCTGCAGCAGATCTCTAATCTCAGCCACGGTGCGCTGGCGCTGGTCTCCGGACGACCAATATCCCAGCTGGATAAACTGGCAGCGCCGCTTGAAGCACCGGCGGCGGGCGTGCACGGCGCAGAACGCCGCGATGCAACCGGTCAGATTCATCGTCATGCGTTGCCGGATATGGTTGCCTCAGCGCTGCATGATGAGCTGGAACAGGCATTCAGCCAGTGGCCAGGGGCAGTGCTGGAGGCAAAAGGCATGGCGTTTGCGCTGCATTTCCGCAACGCCCCTGAGCATGAACAGGCGATTATGCAGCTGGCGGAACAGATTGTTAGCCGCTTCCCTGAGCTCACGCTGCAGCCGGGCAAATGCGTGGTCGAAATCAAACCTCAGGGAATCGATAAGGGTGCGGCCATCAACACCTTTATGCAGGAAGCGCCTTTTGCAGGACGTATTCCGGTGTTTGTGGGTGACGATCTCACCGATGAAAAAGGCTTTCTTGCGGTAAACGCGCTACAGGGCATCTCTGTCAAAGTTGGCGAGGGCCCCAGTGAAGCGCGCTACCGGCTGCCGGACACCGACGCTGTCTGGCAGTGGCTGGAGCAACTATTATTACAATTAGAGCATGACAATATTGGTAAGGAGTTCAGGTTATGAGTCGTTTAGTCGTGGTATCTAACCGTATTGCTATCCCCGACGGAAGCAAAAGCAGCGCAGGCGGCCTGGCCGTGGGTATTCTTGATGCGCTAAAAAACACCGGGGGTTTATGGTTTGGCTGGAACGGAGAGATCAGCGAATATTCGGGTGAAGAGGAAGAGCCGCTGGCAAAACTGGAGCACGACGGGATCACCTACGCTTCATTCCCGCTCAACCAGAACGATTACGATCAATACTACTGCCAGTTCTCTAACACAGTGATCTGGCCCGCTTTCCACTACCGGCTCGATCTGGTGCAATACCAGCGTGAAGCGTGGGAAGGGTACTGCCGGGTAAATACGGCGCTGGCTCATCGTCTCAAACCGCTGATTCAGTCTGACGACGTGCTGTGGATCCATGATTATCATCTGCTGCCGTTTGCCGCCGAGCTGCGCAAGCTGGGCGTGACGAACAGAATCGGTTTCTTTTTACATATTCCTTTCCCGACGCCGGAAATCTTCAATGCGCTGCCGCCGCATCAGGAACTGCTGGAGATGCTGAGCGATTACGATCTGCTGGGCTTCCAGACCGAATCTGACCGGGTTGCGTTTCTCGACAGCCTCAGTCAGCAGACGCAGCTGCAAAACAAAGGCGAGAAAAAGCATCGGGCTTTCGGCAACACCTTTATGACCGAAGTCTATCCGATCGGTATTGAACCTGACGCGATCAAAGAGATGGCGGAAGGGCCGCTGCCGCCTAAGATGGCTGCGATGAAGCGTGAACTGGGCGATGCCAAAAACATCATCGCCTGTGAGCGCCTCGATTATTCCAAAGGCCTGCCCGAGCGTTTTCTGGCATATGAAGCGCTGCTGGAGAACTTCCCGCAGCATCGCGGGAAAATACGCTACTCGCAGATTGCACCAACTTCACGCGGCGATGTGCAGGCCTACCAGGATATCCGCCACCAGCTGGAGACCGAAGCGGGCCGCATCAACGGTAAATATGGCACGCTGGGGTGGACGCCTCTCTACTATCTCAACCAGCATTTTGATCGCCGTCTGCTGATGAAAATTTTCCGTCTCACCGATGTCGGCCTCGTGACACCTCTGCGTGACGGGATGAATCTGGTTGCGAAAGAGTATGTGGCGGCACAGGATCCGGATGACCCGGGCGTGCTGGTTCTGTCACGCTTTGCCGGTGCAGCGAACGAGCTGACCTCGGCGCTTATTGTGAATCCTTACGATCGTGACGAAGTGGCTGCGGCGCTGGATAAGGCGCTCACCATGTCACGTACGGAACGCATTACCCGCTATAACGATATGATGGCGGTGCTGCGTAAACAGGATATTTCACACTGGCGCGAAACGTTCCTGCACGATCTCAATGCGCTGCCCGCGCGCGGCGACGATCACGGGACGGCAAATAAAGTTGCCACGTTTCAGAAGCTGGCATAACCGGTAGCTGAAAGCGATTATGGGGGAGTGCATTAATGCACTCCCTTTTTTATTGCCGTGCGCCCGCCAAAAAGCGTTATTAAAAAGAGAAACCCGGCTAAGCATATTTGTCATCCCGTTCACTGTTACCGATCGGCTTATCCGCATGCGCTCCGGTAAAAAGCGATGAAACCGAAGCGGCAATTGAGAAGAAATCGATTTCATACGTCATGCCGCTAACCGGTTGATGAGCGAGCAATATGCGGGATCTGGCGCAAAAACAGCCGTGATTTTGTAAGTTTTGTTATCAGAGCTAAAGTTTTCTCTGGTCATGCCGATGATAGTTATACATCAGTGCGTTTTCTGTACCACCCATTCATTTTGCTAATGTAACAGCCAGTTACATCCATACCCGTTTTCTCACCTTTGCTGACGTTGTCTTGACACTTCATTTGTCAGGCGCCATCACGTTTTACATGCTGTTTACGATGCGGGAGTGATGCCTCCCGGCAATATTCCCTGTAAGTGATTAATTTAAAACTTATAAAATAAGGGTGTTTCTGGTGTTTTGTGCTGCAACAGAGGTCCGGCGTAGTGGGTTGTGATGAGATAACCGCAACATGGCAACAAAAGGATCGGCATAACGTGACTTGTGTCGACTAAACGGAAATATGAGAAATTCCTTAGGAAATATTAGCGGAAAATTTGAAAATTGAGCAAAAAACAGACAAAACGCAAGCATCCCTGAAGCTTCGGTTAAAAAATTTGCCTTAAAAGTGTGACTCAGATCACACTTTATCTAAAATTCCGGTCCGGTCACGTTGTATGTCGGATGGAGACCATATAGATTTGCGTTGTTTTCAGATTAGTCTTAAAAAACGATAAAAAGACATCAGGGAAGAAGGTTAAGACTCAGGAAAAAATGGCCTGGAATTTTGACTGCTACTACTGAATGTCCCGGTAGGAAATGAAACAATTAAATATATGTTGGCTTATGCCTGATTTTATTTTTTGCCATCTTTAGATTTACCAACCAGCAACCCGAACCATAGAGATTAAATTCTGTGGCCGTATATATGCCGCGTCTATCAGGATGGAAAAAATGGGAACATCAGAATTACTAAAACATATATATGACATCAATCTGTCATATTTACTGCTCGCGCAGCGCTTAATTAACCAGGAAAAACCTTCAGCTATGTTTCGTCTGGGTATTGATGAAGCAATGGCAGATGCACTCGCTCAGTTAACCTTACCTGAAATGGTAAAGCTGGCTGAAACGAATCAGCTGGTATGTCAGTTCCGCTTTACCGATCACAATTTAATTAATCGTCTCACGCAGGAATCACGTGTCGACGATCTGCAGCAAATTCACACCGGGATCCTGTTATCCAGCCGTCTGCTGCGCAGCGTTTCAAAAACTGAAACCAGCACCAAAAAGAGGGCAGTATAATGAGCGATAAAAGTATCGTTCAGGAAGCGCGTGATATTCAGCTGGCTATGGAGCTGATCACGCTGGGTGCCCGTCTGCAGATGCTGGAGAGTGAAACGCAATTAAGTCGTGGTCGCTTAATTAAATTATATAAAGAGCTGCGCGGTGCGCCGCCGCCAAAAGGTATGCTGCCATTCTCTACCGACTGGTTCATGACGTGGGAACAGAATATTCACGCCTCGATGTTCTGTAACGCCTGGCAGTTTTTACTCAAAACCGGCTTAAGCAGCGGCGTGGAGGCTGTTATCCAGGCCTACCGTCTCTACCTTGAGCAGTGTCCGCAATCGGACGAGGGCCCGCTGTTGGCGCTGACGCGCGCCTGGACCCTGGTGCGATTCGTTGAAAGTGGGATGCTGGAACTCTCTGACTGCAAAAGCTGTCACGGCAGCTTTATCAATCATGCACATCAGCCCGCGGGCAGCTTTGTCTGCAGCCTGTGCCAGCCGCCTTCACGTGCCGTAAAAAGACGTAAACTTTCTGCAGATACTGCCGATACCTTTCCACAACTGCTGGATGAACAGGTTAAACGCGCCGTTTAAGTATGTTCGCATTGTGGAAGCCATCCAGCAGCGGGTTACCCCCGCTGCTTTTTTTTGCCTCCGATTTGTGAATATCGCCTGCGGCCCTCTGGCTTAACTTCCACCAACACGTTACGGACGTAAGGATGTTTTTGTGCTGATTATTCTGGGTTATATCGTGGTCCTTGGTTCCGTGCTGGGCGGTTATCTGATGGTCGGCGGCCATTTAGGGGCGCTTTATCAGCCATCTGAACTGCTGATCATTGGCGGGGCAGGGATCGGCGCATTTCTGGTCGGTAATAACGGTAAGTCTATTAAGAAGACGCTTAAGGCGCTGCCGCTGCTGATGCGCGGCTCTAAATATAATAAAGCGGTCTATATGGATTTGATGGCGCTGCTTTATCGGCTGATGGCGAAATCCCGTCAGCAGGGCATGCTGTCGCTGGAACGCGATATTGAAGATCCCTCGCAGAGCGAAATTTTTGCTAATTATCCGCGTATTTTAACCGATAAACAGTTAGTGGATTTTATTACCGACTATTTGCGTCTGATGGTCAGCGGAAACATGAATGCCTTTGAAATTGAAGCGCTGATGGATGAAGAGATCGAGACCTATGAGCATGAGTGCGAAGTACCCGCGCAAAGTTTATCTGCCATCGGCGATGGCTTGCCGGCATTCGGCATTGTTGCAGCGGTAATGGGGGTCGTGCATGCGCTGGCGTCAGCCGATCGTCCGGCGGCAGAGCTGGGCGCGCTAATTGCGCACGCCATGGTGGGCACCTTCCTCGGCATCCTGCTGGCCTACGGCTTTATTTCACCGCTCGCGTCGGTATTGCGTCAGAAGTGCGCCGAGACCACCAAGATGATGCAGTGCGTGAAGGTTACGCTGCTTTCCAGCCTGAACGGGTATGCCCCGCAGATCGCCGTCGAGTTTGGACGTAAAACGCTTTATTCCACAGAGCGTCCTTCGTTTACTGAACTGGAAGAGCACGTGCGCAACGCTAAAAACCCGGCTAAACAGACTTCGGACCAGAGTTCATGAAGCACGACAATCGCCCGATTGTGCTGGTTAAACGGCGCAAACATAAAAAGCATGAAGGCAGCCACGGCTCATGGAAAATTGCCTATGCCGACTTTATGACGGCGATGATGGCGTTCTTTATGGTGATGTGGCTGATCTCAATTGCCAATCCGCAGGAGCTGGTTCAGATCGCCGAGTATTTCAAAACCCCGCTTAAAGTTGCGGTTACGGGCGGACCACGCAGCAGCGACAGCGAGAGCCCGATCCCGGGGGGCGGAGACGATCCGACCCAGCAGAAAGGCGAAGTCAGAAAGCAGGTGGATATGGATGCACAAAAGCGCCAGCTGGATGAGATCCGTCTTAACCGGCTGCGCGAAAAGCTCGATCAGCTGATTGAAGCCGATCCTCGCCTGAAAGCGCTGCGGCCGCATCTGATTATTAACATGGTGGAGGAGGGGCTGCGTATTCAGATTATCGACAGCCAGAACCGCCCGATGTTTAAAACCGGCAGCGCCGAGGTTGAACCCTATATGCGCGATATTCTGCGCGCGGTTGCGCCGCTGCTGAACGATATTCCGAACAAAATCAGCCTCTCTGGTCACACCGATGACTTTCAGTATGCCAGCGGTGAACGCGGCTACAGTAACTGGGAGCTCTCCGCCGATCGGGCAAATGCGTCCCGCCGGGAGCTGGTTATCGGGGGGCTGGACAGCAACAAAATGCTGCGCGTCGTGGGGATGGCCGCCACGATGAAGCTTAAAAACCGTGGCGCTGATGATGCGGTCAACCGCCGTATCAGCCTGCTGGTATTAAATCATGATACTGAAGCCGCCATAGAAAAAGAGAATGCCGAAAGCGATGCCGTTCAGGTCAGCGATCCGGCACATATGATTCCCACTATCACTGCACCAGCCGGACCGGCTGCGTCGGCAGCGACCGCACCGACCGCTTCGGCGGCTCCGGCAGCGCCCGCCGTCACCGCAGCGCCCGCTGCGGGTGCGGTAACACCAGACCAACCCTCACAGCCGAGGTGATCCCGTGAGCATGGACATCAGCGATTTTTACCAGACGTTTTTTGACGAGGCCGATGAGCTGTTAGCGGACATGGAGCAACACCTGTTGGGACTGGATCCCCAGGAGCCCGATGCCGAGCAGTTAAATGCCATTTTTCGTGCCGCTCACTCTATCAAGGGCGGGGCGGGCACGTTTGGCTTTACGGTTTTACAGGAGACAACCCATATCCTGGAGAACATTCTGGATGGTGCGCGCCGCGGCGAAATGCAGCTCAGCACCGACATCATCAACCTGTTTTTGGAAACCAAAGATATTATGCAGGAACAGCTCGATGCGTATAAAACTGCGCAGGAGCCTAATGCGGAGAGCTTTAACTACATCTGCGAGGCGCTGCGTCAACTGGCACTGGAAGCGAAAGGTATTCTGCCTGAAGCGCCTGCTGCTGCGGTAGTCGATATCCCTGCAGCGGCGAAGGCTGCCAGCCGCGGCCTGCGCCTGCAGCTGGTCGATCTTAAAGAGAAAGAGCCAGAGCTGATGCTGGAGGAGCTGAGCAACCTCGGCAGCGTCACCGACGTCGTTAAAGGCACGCATTCGCTGGAAGCCACGATTGAAGGTGTCGATAAAGATGACATCGTTGCGGTGCTCTGCTTTGTCATCGATGAAGCGCAGATCCGCTTCCCGCAGGCAGATGCCGCCGCCCCGCTTGCAGAAGCAGCAGCTGAAACGGTAACCGCGCCGCCGCAGAGCGCGACGGTAACGGATATCACACCGGCAGTAAAACGCGAAAGCAAGCGCGCCGCGGCGCCGGCCAAAGCGAGCGAATCCAGCAGTATTCGCGTAGCGGTGGAGAAAGTGGATCAGCTGATTAACCTGGTCGGCGAGCTGGTCATTACCCAGTCGATGCTGGCGCAGCGTTCCGGTGCGCTGGATCCGGTCGCCCATGGCGATCTTCTCAACAGCATGGGCCAGCTGGAGCGCAACGCGCGCGACCTGCAGGAGTCGGTGATGTCGATTCGTATGATGCCGATGGAGTATGTGTTCAGCCGCTTCCCGCGTCTGGTACGCGACCTCGCGAGCAAGCTCGGTAAAGAAGTTGAGCTGACGCTGCTGGGCAGCTCAACCGAGCTGGATAAGAGCCTGATTGAGCGCATTATCGATCCGTTAACTCACCTGGTGCGCAACAGTCTGGATCACGGTATCGAAACACCGGAAAAACGCCTGGCAACCAATAAAACCGCCACGGGTAATCTGACGCTCTCTGCTGAGCACCAGGGCGGCAATATCTGTATTGAGGTGATCGACGACGGAGCTGGCCTGAATCGCGAGCGCATTCTGGCTAAAGCGCTCTCTTCAGGGCTGCCGGTCAGCGACAGCATGAGTGATGAAGAGGTCGGCATGCTGATCTTCGCTCCCGGCTTCTCTACCGCTGAGCAGGTCACCGATGTCTCCGGACGCGGCGTGGGTATGGACGTGGTGAAACGTAATATCCAGGAGATGGGTGGCCATGTCGAGATTGCGTCAAAACAGGGCAAAGGCACAACCATTCGTATTCTGCTGCCGCTGACGCTGGCAATCCTGGATGGCATGTCGGTACGCGTAGCGGATGAAGTCTTTATCCTGCCGCTGAACGCCGTCATGGAGTCGCTGCAGCCAACGGCAGAAGAGCTGAAGCCGCTGGCTGGCGGAGAGCGCGTGCTGGAAGTGCGCGGCGAATATCTGCCGCTGGTTGAGCTGTGGAACGTCTTTGATGTGCAGAATGCCAAAACCGATGCGACGCAGGGGATCGTGGTTATTCTGCAGAGTGCGGGCCGCCGCTATGCGCTGCTGGTCGATCAGTTAATCGGTCAGCATCAGGTGGTGGTGAAAAACCTGGAGAGTAACTACCGCAAAGTGCCGGGTATCTCTGCTGCCACCATTCTGGGGGATGGCAGCGTAGCGCTGATTGTGGACGTCTCCGCACTGCAGTCGCTGAACCGTGAAAAGCGTGTGGCCGGTGCCGCAGCATAACTGATAAATAAAGGGCAAAAAAATGACTGACATGGCAACCGTGACCAAAATCGCTGGCGAAACCGTCGGCCAGGAGTTTCTGGTATTCACCCTGGGTGATGAAGAGTACGGCATCGATATTCTTAAAGTACAGGAGATCCGCGGCTACGATCAGGTCACGCGCATCGCCAATACGCCGGAATTTATCAAAGGGGTGACCAACCTGCGCGGCGTCATCGTGCCAATTATCGACCTGCGCGTGAAGTTTTCGCAGCCGGACGTCGAGTACAACGATAACACCGTGGTGATTGTGCTCAATCTGGAGCATCGCGTGGTCGGCATTGTGGTGGATGGCGTTTCCGATGTGCTGTCGCTGACGCATGAGCAGATCCGGCCGGCACCGGAGTTCGCCGTGACGATGTCTACCGAGTATCTGACCGGACTCGGCGCGCTGGGCGAGCGCATGCTGATTCTGGTCGACATTGAAAAGCTGCTCAGCAGCGAAGAGATGGCGCTGATGGATACGCTGCGCAGCGTATAAACCTTACCGCCGGGCCGCCTCAGAGCGGCCCGTTTTCTTTACCACTATCCTGTTTCGATGGACCCCACTATGTTTACCCGAATTCGTGTTGTCACCAGCCTGCTGGTGGTACTGGTACTTTTTGCTGCCCTGCAGCTGACGTCCGGATCGCTGTTTATCCGGGCACTGCATCATGACAAAACCAGTTTTTCTGCCTCACAGCTCTCTGCGCAGAACCTTGCGGCGATCACCGATGCTTATATGAGCCTTAACCAGAGCCGGGTGGTGTTGACGCGTATGCTGCTGCGCATCACTACCGGCAAACTGGAGGGGAAAGAGGCTGATGTCAGCGAACTTTACTTACAGAGTCAGGATTTTCAGCAGCGAGCTGCGGACAACTTTACTCTGTTCCGTAATCTGCCCGATACGCCGGGGCTGGATAAACAGCTTAATCAGCAGCTGGAGCAGAGCTACAGCGCTTACAGCCAGGCGCTGGCTGCGATGCAGGCCGCGCTGCAAAATAAAGATATGGTGCAGGCCTATAAAGCGCCGGTAGCGCCCAGCCAGAGCGCCTTTTACGCTGATTACACGCGCTGGCGGGCCGACCAGAACCGTCTTACGCAGGCTGGCGCAGAAGAAAACAGCGCGGCCTATGCCCGTATGCTCTGGCTGATTGGTGCCGTGATGACCGTTGTGATTGCTGTCGGGGTGCTGTGCTGGTTCGGGCTGCGCCGGATACTTATTCAGCCGCTTAATCAGAGCATCCAGCATATCCGGCATATTGCGCAGGGCGATCTTACCCAGCCGATTACCATCACCGGGCGCAATGAGATGAGCCAGCTGGCTACCAGCCTGCATGAGATGCAGCAGGCGCTGACGCGCACGGTCAGCGACGTGCGTGACGGCGCGGATGCGATCTTTACCGGGGCGAGTGAGATCTCCGCCGGTAATAACGATCTTTCGGCGCGCACCGAGCAGCAGGCTGCATCACTGGAGCAGACGGCGGCCAGCATGGAGCAGCTGACGGCCACGGTGAAGCAGAATGCTGAAAATGCCCGTCAGGCGTCGCAGCTGGCGCTGACCGCCTCAGGCACGGCGCAGAAAGGTGGCACGGTTGTCGAGGGCGTGGTCTCGACAATGAAAGATATTGCCGGCAGTTCAAAGAAAATCGCTGACATTATCAGCGTCATTGACGGCATTGCATTTCAGACCAATATTCTGGCGCTTAACGCTGCGGTGGAAGCCGCCCGCGCTGGCGAGCAGGGGCGCGGCTTTGCCGTTGTAGCCGGTGAGGTGCGCAGTCTGGCGCAGCGCAGCGCTCAGGCGGCCAAAGAGATCAAAGGGCTGATTGAAGATTCAGTCCGGCGCGTTAACAGTGGTTCCGTGCTGGTAGAGAGCGCCGGTGAGACCATGGGTGAGATAGTCAGTGCGGTGACGCGCGTCACCGATATCATGGGCGAAATCGCTTCAGCGTCTGACGAGCAGAGCCGGGGTATCGATCAGGTGGGTCACGCGGTCACTGAAATGGACCGGGTTACCCAGCAAAACGCGGCGCTGGTTGAAGAGTCGGCCTCAGCTGCTGCTTCGCTGGAGGCGCAGGCCAGCCGCCTCAGCCAGTCGGTGGCGCTGTTCCGCATTACGCGAGGCGCTGCGCAGGCGACTGGCGTACGCCATCCGCAGATTGCCCCGCCTGCGGTTGCGGTCGCTGCCGCACCGCGTCGTGCGGCCACGACCGCAGGCGCAGAGAGCCACTGGGAAACTTTCTGAGTGTCGTTATGCCCGCCGTCATCCGTGACGGCGGGCAGTTTTTTTAGTTATTAATCAGGCTCAAAAGCTTCAATAGGGCCGGACTGGCGCAAAGAAGCGTAAACCGCCTCAATTAATCGCGGCTGGCGTCGATAACAGGGTGTCAAAATTCTTCCTGGAGACACCATGTTAAAACGTATCAACGTCGTTACCAGTCTGATCGCCGTGCTGCTGATTTTTGGCGCGCTGCAGCTGCTCTCGGGCGGCCTGTTCTGGTCAGCGCTGAACAAAGATAAAGAGGCGTTTGCCGTCGCACAGACCTCTACCAATAATGTTGCCGCCATGTCTGATGCGTGGATTGAGCTTAATCAGACCCGCACCGTGCTCAACCGCGCCATGCTGCGTATGCAGGGCAGTATGGCAGCGCAAACCAACGGCGGACAGCTCAATGCGCTGATTGCCCAGACGCAAAAGCAGCTGAGCGTGGCCGCAGAGCACTACCAGCGTTACTACAACCTTCCTTCCACACCGGGCCTGCCGGAAGCCTTAACCGAACGGCTGGAGTCTGACTACAACGCGTTTAACGACGGCCTGAAAGCGATGCTCGATCGCCTGAAAGCCAACGATCTGCAGGGTATGTTTGCGCAGAATATTGAGGCGCGCCAGGTCAAAATGAAAGCGACCTATGAAGAGTGGCGTACTGCCCAGGCGGAACTCGCGGCGAAAGGCGTCGTCCAGAACCAGCGCGCCTTTACCACCATGATGTGGCTGCTGGCCGCGGTGATGGTCGTGGTGATCGCGGTGATTGCAGGTTGCTGGTTTGGCCTGCGGGTGGTGCTGATCCGTCCGCTGCACGCGCTGCTGGGGCATATCCGACATATCGCATCCGGCGACCTGACCCAGCCGATTCAGGTGGAAGGACGCAATGAGATGAGCCAGCTGGCGGCCAGCCTGCATGAGATGCAGCAGTCGCTGGTGCGTACCGTCAGCGATGTGCGCGACGGCTCCGATGCGATTTTCACCGGTGCCAGCGAAATCTCTGCCGGCAACAATGACCTTTCCGCCCGCACCGAAGAGCAGGCGGCCTCGCTGGAACAGACGGCTGCCAGCATGGAACAGCTGACCGCTACGGTAAAACAGAACGCTGAAAATGCCCGTCAGGCGTCGCAGCTGGCGCTGAGCGCTTCTGATACTGCCCGTAAAGGCGGTGACGTGGTGGAAGGTGTTGTGCGCACCATGAGTGATATTGCCGGTAGTTCAAAGAAGATTGCCGATATTATCAGCGTTATCGACGGCATTGCGTTCCAGACGAATATTCTGGCGCTCAACGCTGCCGTTGAAGCGGCACGCGCCGGTGAGCAGGGCCGCGGCTTTGCTGTTGTGGCGGGTGAGGTGCGCAGTCTGGCACAGCGCAGCGCTCAGGCGGCGAAAGAGATCAAAGGGCTGATCGAAGAGTCGGTCACGCGGGTTAACGCCGGTTCGCAGCTGGTCGGTACCGCCGGTGACACCATGAGCGATATTGTCGGTGCCGTCACGCGCGTCACCGATATCATGGGCGAGATCGCCTCGGCGTCAGATGAACAGAGTCGCGGTATTGATCAGGTGGGTCACGCGGTCACTGAGATGGATCGCGTGACGCAGCAGAACGCCGCTCTGGTCGAGGAGTCCGCCGCCGCCGCCGCATCACTGGAAGCGCAGGCGAGCAGGCTGAGTCAGTCGGTTGCCGTGTTTCATATTCCGCGTACTGCAGCGCCGGCCGCTCAGCGTCTGACAGAGAGCAGAAAACCGCAGCCGCTGCGCAGCCCGGCGCGCAAAGCCGCTACCGCCGCCCCGGCCAGCGATACGAACTGGGAAACGTTTTAAGGGATTTTACCAGGTCGGCATGAATGCCGACCCTACATCCCTATACACTGCGCATCCAATCCCGGTAACCCCACAGGGCGCGCATTAATGCCCCCTTATTTACCCCGTAGGGTGCGCATTAATGCGCACCTTATTAACCCCGCAGGATGCACATTACTGCGCTCCTGGCCCGGTCTGCCTTACTGCCACCTCTGCACCCAACGCATAAACTGCGCGCCGCGTGCATAAAGATCCCCTCATCCACGCCGATAACTACAGCGATCCGCCAACCAATGAGGTGTTTATGTTTAGTCGTATTCGTGTTGTTTCCGGCCTGCTCTGCGTGCTGGCGCTGTTTGCGCTGCTGCAGCTCTTTTCCGGTGGGATGTTCTTCTCAACGGTAAAAGCTGATAAAGATAATTTTGCCTATAACCAGCGCCTCAGTACCCTGCAGCGCGCCATGGGCACCTCCTGGGTATCGCTGGTGCAGGCGCGTAATACGCTAAACCGCGCCGGTATTCGCTATTTACAGGATAGCCAGATGGCAGGATCGGGGGCCACGGTGAAAGAGCTGGTTGCGCTCGCCAATGAGGAGCTGCAAACCGCCGATGCGGGCTTTGCCGATTTTAATGCCAGCCTTTCGGAGCAGGGCAAAAGCGCTGCGAACGTGCTGGCGCTGCAGGCCAACTATAAAGCCTACCGCGATGCGCTGGCTGAGCTGGTGGTTTTCCTCGGCTCAGGCAACTTCAAAGGGTTTGTCGATCAGCCTACGCAGAGTCTGCAGGACAAATTTGAAAAGGATTACAACGCCTGGCTCACTACTAATCTGGGCCTGGCGCAGCAGGGCGTTGACGCCAATGAGAGCGCATATCGTCACGCCATTATGCTGGTGCTGGGCACCCTGCTGGTGACGCTGCTGGTGATTATGCTGGTCTGGAGCGGAATGCGCTCAGCGCTGATCCGGCCGCTGAAGCAGAGCATTGAACATATCCGCCACATTGCGCGGGGCGATCTGACCCAGAGTATTGACGTCAGCGTACGTAACGAAGTGGGCGATCTGCTCAGTTCGCTGGCAGAGATGCAGCAGGAGCTGGCACGCACGGTGCGTACCGTACGCGATGGATCTGACGCTATCTATACCGGCGCGAGTGAAATCGCGATGGGCAATAACGACCTCTCTTCCCGTACCGAACAGCAGGCAGCTTCGCTGGAGCAGACGGCTGCCAGCATGGAGCAGCTTACCGCCACGGTGAAACTGAATGCAGAAAATGCACGTCAGGCCTCGCAGCTGGCGCTTAACGCCTCAGAGACCGCGCAGCAGGGCGGCAAAGTGGTCGATGGCGTGGTGAGCACCATGAAAGATATCGCCGGCAGCTCGAAGAAAATTGCGGACATCACCAGCGTTATTGACGGTATCGCATTCCAGACCAATATCCTGGCGCTGAACGCTGCCGTAGAAGCGGCACGCGCCGGTGAACAGGGACGCGGGTTTGCGGTGGTTGCAGGTGAAGTGCGCAGTCTGGCACAACGCAGCGCTCAGGCGGCGAAAGAGATCAAAGCGCTGATTGAAGACTCTGTCAGCCGCGTTAACACCGGCTCGGTGCTGGTCGAAAGCGCAGGTGAAACCATGAGTGAGATTGTCAGCGCCGTAACGCGAGTGACCGATATCATGGGTGAAATCGCCTCCGCCTCCGATGAGCAGAGCAAAGGTATCGACCAGGTGGGCGTGGCCGTGACGGAAATGGACCGGGTAACACAGCAAAACGCCGCGCTGGTTGAAGAGTCTGCGACGGCCGCTGCCGCTCTGGAAGAGCAGGCCAGCCGCCTGAAACAATCCGTTGCCGTGTTCAATATTGGTAAAGAATTTGTCGCGCAGGCCGTTAACGTATCTACAGCGTTAAAAAAGGTATCGCCGGTTGCGCAAAAAGCGCTGGCACCCGCTACTGGCGCACGCGGCGCTGATGATAACTGGGAAACCTTTTAATGCAGCCGGGCCGCTTTGGGCGGCCCGCTTACCCGGTAAGTACCGGCAGCAGCGTAGCAATCAGAGAACTATCACTTAACAGTTTGTTGCCGGATGGCCCGAGATGAAGAAATCGACGTTCCTCGATCAAAATGAGCCGACCACGCTGCTTGCGCAGATGGTACAGCGTCTGCCGCTTTCCGATACGCACTTTCGTCGTATCAGCCAGCTGATCTATCAGCGCGCGGGTATTGTCCTGGCCGATCATAAGCGTGAGATGGTCTACAACCGCCTGGTTCGCCGGCTGCGGACGCTGAATATCGACGATTTCGGCCGCTATCTGGCGCTGCTTGAACAGGATCCAAACAGCGCAGAGTGGCAGGCGTTTATCAATGCGCTGACCACTAACCTGACCTCGTTTTTTCGCGAAGCGCATCATTTCCCGATCCTGGCAGAACACGCCCGGAAACGCAGCGGCAGCTACAGCGTCTGGAGTACGGCCGCGTCAACCGGCGAAGAGCCCTATTCCATTGCGATGACGCTGGCTGAAACGCTGGGCACCGGACCTGGCAAATTTCAGGTTCACGCCAGCGACATCGACACGCAGGTGCTGGAGAAAGCGGTAGCGGGCGTCTATCGCCAGGAGGAGCTGCGCACGCTGTCGCAATCGCAGCTGCAGCGTTTCTTTCTGCGCGGCACCGGCCCGCATGAAGGCATGGTGCGCGTCCGCCCTGAGCTGGCAGGTATGGTGCACTACTCGCAGCTTAATCTGCTGGCTAATGAGTGGGCGCTGCCTGGCCCGTTTGACGCTATTTTTTGCCGCAACGTAATGATCTACTTCGATAAAGAGACTCAGGAAAAAATCCTGCGCCGTTTTGTTCCGCTGCTGAAGCCGGGCGGAGTACTGTTTGCCGGGCATTCAGAAAACTTCAGCCAGATCAGCAAAGAGTTCTGGCTGCGCGGGCAGACCGTGTATGGGCTGACTAAGGAAAGACGATGAGCAAAATCACCGTGATGTGCGTGGATGACTCGGCGCTGATGCGCCAGCTGATGACGGAGATCATCAACAGCCATCCCGATATGGAGATGGTTGCGACGGCACCGGACCCGCTGGTAGCGCGGGATTTAATCAAACAGTACAACCCGCAGGTGCTGACGCTGGATGTTGAGATGCCGCGTATGGATGGCCTCGACTTTCTGGAAAAACTGATGCGTCTGCGGCCGATGCCGGTGGTGATGGTCTCCTCTCTCACCGGTAAGGGTTCGGAAGTCACGCTGCGCGCGCTGGAGCTGGGCGCGGTGGATTTTGTCACGAAACCGCAGCTGGGGATCCGCGAGGGCATGCTGGCTTACAGCCAGATGATCGCCGACAAAATTCGCGGCGCGGCGCGGGCGAAGCTGCATACACGCACCGTGTCGCCGGCGCCGGTCACGCTGAAAGCGGGTCCGCTGCTCAGCAGTGAAAAGCTGATTGCGATCGGCTCGTCCACCGGCGGTACGGAAGCGATCCGCCATGTACTGCAGCCGCTGCCGGCGACCAGTCCGGCGCTGCTGATCACGCAGCATATGCCGCCGGGATTTACCCGCTCGTTTGCCGAGCGGCTGAACAAGCTCTGCCAGATCACCGTGAAAGAGGCGGAGGATGGCGAACGTATTCTGCCGGGTCACGCCTATATCGCGCCAGGCGCAATGCATATGGAGCTGGGGCGTAGCGGAGCGAACTACGTTGTAAAACTTAATGATGGCCCGCCGGTTAACCGGCACAAACCCTCTGTGGATGTGCTGTTTCGCTCGGTGGCCGTCAATGCAGGACGAAATGCAGTGGGCGTCATTCTGACCGGGATGGGAAATGACGGCGCGGCCGGGATGCTGGAAATGCATCGCGCAGGCGCCTGGACCATCGCGCAGGATGAAGCCAGCTGTGTGGTATTTGGCATGCCGCGCGAAGCAATAGCGATGGGCGGCACCAGTGAAGTGGTCGATCTGGGCCACATCAGCCAGCATATGCTGGCAAAAATTAGCGCCGGACAGGCATTGCGAATTTAACGAGCCCGTCCTGCCGGACGAGACAACACAGGAGTAGATATGGCTGATAAAAATATGCGCTTTTTGGTAGTGGACGACTTTAACACCATGCGTCGCATCGTCCGCAACCTGCTGAAAGAGCTGGGTTTCAATAACGTTGAAGAAGCCGAGGATGGCGTTGATGCGCTGAATAAACTGCGCGCAGGCGGCTTCGACTTCGTGGTCTCTGACTGGAACATGCCAAACATGGATGGCCTGCAGCTGCTGCAGACCATTCGCGCCGACGCCACGCTGAGCAAGCTGCCGGTGCTGATGGTGACGGCAGAAGCGAAGAAAGAGAACATTATTGCTGCCGCTCAGGCTGGCGCCAGCGGCTACGTGGTGAAACCTTTTACCGCCGCCACGCTGGAAGAGAAGCTGGGTAAAATTTTCGAAAAACTGGGCATGTAAGGAGATGTGATGAGCGACCTTCCGAAATCAACTGAAGAAGCCTCGGCACACGACATTATTGTCCGGATTGGCTCGCTGACGCGTATGCTGCGCGACAGCCTGCGTGAACTCGGGCTGGATCAGGCGATTGCCGAAGCCGCAGAAGCGATCCCGGATGCCCGCGATCGTCTGGATTATGTAGTACAGATGACGGCGCAGGCAGCAGAACGCGCGCTGAACAGCGTGGAAGCGTCACAGCCGCATCAGGATAAGATGGAAGCGGGCGCCACGCAGTTAAAAGGACGCTGGGATGCGTGGTTTGAAAACCCGATTGAGCTTGCTGATGCGCGCGAGTTGGTTTCGGATACGCGTGAGTTTCTCGCTGAAGTGCCGCAGCACACGTCATTCACCAACAAGCAGCTGCTGGATATTATGATGGCGCAGGATTTTCAGGACCTCACGGGTCAGGTAATCAAGCGCATGATGGATGTCATCCAGGAAATTGAACGGCAGCTGCTGATGGTGCTGCTGGAAAATATGCCAGAGGCAAACGCGGCGGCGCGCAAAGAGGCCACCAGCCTGCTGAACGGTCCGCAGATCCACGCCAATGCCCCTGGCGTGGTCTCCAGTCAGGATCAGGTTGATGACCTGCTGGACAGCTTAGGTTTTTAACCGCAGCGCAGAGACAGGCACCCGGTCTGTCTCTGCACTGCTCTGCCATACGCCCGCACCGCTTTCCGTAAATCCTCCTAAATTGCCTGCAGAATCAGCAGAGTGTGATAAGGTTAGATCTGCCGTTTTGTGATCGCCGTCTACTTTATTACCGAAACGATAGCTGATTTTATGTTGCCACTGCTTATCCGCACACTTCTGCCACTCTGCCTGACTGGCGTAGCGCTGCCTGCGCTGGCGCTGACGACCGCTACCCGCGTGGCTGACGCGCCCTTTACCGATCCCGCTCACTTCCGGCAAATGGCCGACGACCTGCCGGCGCTGGGCTATGACGCTGATAGCGACGTCTTGAGTAAAAAACTGGCGACCATCGCAAAGAGCATTGGTGAAGCGAGCCAGAACGGCGACAGTGAGACGTCGCTCGGGCAGCAGGCCGGGATCTGGGCGTTTAATCACTTTCGCGATGAGGTGGCCACCCGGGTGGCGGATGAAGGCCAGCTGCTGCTGTCGCCCTACGGGCAGGCGCAGATCGATCTTAATGTCGACATGGAAGGTAACTTCAGCGGCAGCGGGGCGTCGCTGCTGACGCCGTGGGCCGATCGCTATAACTATCTGACCTTCAGCGAACTGGGCGTGCATCAGACGGATGACGGGCTGATTGGTAATGCTGGTCTGGGTCAGCGCTGGGTGGCGGGCAACTGGCTGCTCGGTTATAACGGATTTGTCGATCGTATGTTCGATAGCGGACTGCAGCGGGCATCAGTGGGTACGGAGGCCTGGTCTGACTTTTTGCGCTTTTCAGCCAACTACTACACGCCGCTCTCAGGCTGGCGCAACCGCAATCCGTTTCAGCAGCAGAGGCTGGCGCGCGGTTATGACGTTACCACGCGCGGCTATCTGCCGTTTTATCGTCAGCTGGGCGTCTCCGTCAGCTGGCAGCAGTATCTGGGCAACAATGTCGATCTGTTTAACTCCGGCAACACGTATCACAACCCCTCTGCGCTGACGCTGGGCCTCTCTTATACGCCAGTGCCGCTGGTCACCGTTTCCGCCAGCCACAAAACCAGCAGCGAAGGGGAGAGTCAGGATCAGCTCGGGCTGCACCTTAACTACCGGTTCGGCGTGGCGCTCAGCCAGCAGCTCAGCCCGGATAACGTTGCAGCCACCCGTTCGCTGCGCGGCAGCCGCTACGATACGGTGACGCGCAGCTCGACGCCGGTTCTGGCTTTTCGCCAGCGAAAAACCTTCTCTGTTTTTCTCGCTACGCCGCCGTGGCAGTTGAATCCTGGTGAGAGTCTGTCGCTGAAAGTGCAGATCCGCAGCGCGAATCCGGTACGTAAAGTAAGCTGGCAGGGCGACACGCAGGCGCTGAGCCTGACGCCGGGGACCCGGCCTGACGATCCGCAGGGCTGGAGTATTATTATGCCCGCCTGGGACACGTCGCCAGGCGCAACGAATCACTATCGTCTGTCGGTAACGGTTGAAGACAGCAAACAGCAGCGGGTGACGTCAAACTGGATCGATCTTCAGCTGCAGCTGCCGGTGGCACTGGCGCCACAAAACCAGGACAGCTTCGATATCATGGCGCCCTGATCGCCCCCGTGCGCGAAGGCGCTTTTTCGCACCACGATGGCGCGTGCTGCGCTGCCAGCGCGCGCTATCTGCCCTGTTATGGCGAAATATTTGCTGTGCGATCACAAAAGCAACATTTCCTTCCATAAATGCATAAATCCGCTAAATAATTTGCTGCCTTAGCGGCGGCGCAACCGTAATATTCACTTTTTATGCAAAATAAGTGAATAGCAGCCTGCCGTAACCCATTGAAATTTCGTCGCTGACTCCCTTTTATGCATTATTCCCTCTGGCTGGCACGCTTGCTGCACCTTATAGTCGGGCTGCTGATTACGCACTCTTAACAATTTTAAAACAATAGCTTCACCCGGGGTGAGGCAGGAGATCCGGCTATGTCACTGCAGGTTACACGTCACGATTTTGATCAATGGATGATGCCGGTCTATGCACCCGCAACCTTTATACCGGTACGGGCTGAAGGATCGCGGTTGTGGGATCAACAGGGCAAAGAGTATATCGATTTTGCTGGCGGGATCGCAGTGAATGCGCTGGGTCATGCACACCCGGCGCTGCAGCAGGCGCTGACAGAGCAGGCGGCAAAGCTGTGGCATACCGGCAATGGCTATACCAACGAGCCGGTATTGCGGCTGGCAAAACAGCTGATTGATGCCACCTTTGCCGACCGCGTTTTCTTCTGCAACTCCGGCGCTGAGGCGAACGAAGCTGCGCTTAAGCTGGCGCGCAAAGTGGCACACGACCGTTTCGGCGATCAAAAAAGCGGCATTGTGGCGTTCACTAACGCTTTTCATGGCCGCACCCTGTTTACGGTGTCGGCTGGCGGCCAGCCCGCCTATTCGCGCGACTTTGCGCCGCTGCCGCCGGCCATTCAGCATGCGCAGTTTAATCACCTGGAATCGGCCGCCGCGCTGATTAATGACAGCACCTGTGCCGTGATTGTTGAACCGATTCAGGGCGAGGGCGGCGTATTGCCTGCCGATGCAGCCTTCCTGCGCGGCCTGCGGGAGCTGTGCGACCGCCATCAGGCGCTGCTGATTTTTGATGAAGTGCAAAGCGGTGTGGGACGCACCGGATCGCTTTACGCCTATATGCACTATGGCGTTACGCCGGATGTGCTGAGTACCGCAAAAGCGCTGGGCGGCGGCTTTCCGATTGGTGCCATGCTGACGCGTGAGGATCTGGCGCAGGTGATGGGAGTGGGCACCCACGGTACCACTTATGGCGGTAACCCGCTGGCAGGCGCGGTAGCGGGTAAAGTACTGGAGCTGGTCAACCAGCCCGCTTTCCTCGCTGGCGTGACCGAGCGGCATCAGTGGTTTGTTGATCGGCTTCAGGCGATTAACCAGCGGCTGCCGGTGTTTAAAACTATTCGCGGCCTCGGGCTGCTGATTGGCGCCGTACTCAACGACGATTTCGCCGGAAAAGCCAAACAGTTCAACCTGACGGCCGCCGAAGAGGGCGTCATGGTCCTGATTGCCGGTGCCAGCGTCGTGCGCTTTGCGCCCGCGCTAAACATCAGCCAGGAGGAGGTGCAGCAGGGGCTGGCGCGTTTTGAGCGCGCCTGTGAACGTATTCTCAGAGGAGCCACATCATGATGGTGATCCGCCCGGTTGAACATGATGACCTGGCGCAGCTGCTTCTGCTGGCGGGTAAAACCGGCGGCGGCCTTACCTCGCTGCCGGAAGACAGCGCCACGCTGCAGGCGCGTATTGAGCGTTCACTGCTGACCTGGCAGGGGGCGCTGCCGCGCGCTGAACAGGGTTACGTCTTTGTGCTGGCCGACAGTGACGATAACCGGGCCGTGGGGATCTGCGCGATTGAAGTGGCGGTCGGGTTGCAGGAGCCGTGGTACAACTTCCGGGTTGGCACGCAGGTACACGCCTCCAGAGAGCTGAACGTGTATGCCAGCCTGCCAGTGCTGTCGCTCAGCAACGATCACACCGGCAGCAGCGAACTCTGTACGCTATTTCTCGATCCCGACTACCGCGACGGCAGAAACGGCTATTTACTCTCTAAATCACGCTTTCTTTTTATGGCGAACTTCCGCGATCGCTTTATGCGCAACGTGGTGGCAGAGATGCGCGGCGTCAGCGATGACAGCGGTCATTCCCCTTTCTGGGAGAGCGTGGGCAGCCATTTCTTCTCTATGCCGTTTCGCCAGGCTGATTTTCTCAGCGGTACCGGTCAGAAAGCGTTTATCGCAGAGCTGATGCCGAAACATCCGCTCTATATTCACTATCTCAGCGAGGCAGCGCAGCGCGTCATTGGTGAAGTACACCCGAAAACGGCGCCGGCGCGCGCGGTGCTGGAAGCGGAAGGTTTTCGCTATCAGAACTATGTCGACATCTTTGATGGCGGACCGACGCTGGAGTGTGAAATTGATCGTATCCGGGCCATTCGCAAAAGTACGCTGCTGCCGGCAGGCGCCGGTGACGCGCAGGCGCACTGGCCGCTCTGCCTGGTCGCTAACAGCAACTATCAGCAGTTTCGCGCCACGCTACTGCCGGTGGATATCGCCGCCGGTCACGTCTGCCTCAGTGAGAGCCAGCGTCAGGCGCTGCGCTGTGAATATGGTGATGCGCTACGGGTTGTAACACTCTGCCGTGAGGAGAAACAGGCATGACGCACTTTATTAATAATCAGTGGCTGCGCGGCGACGGTGACCTCTTCACAAAAGCCGATCCGGTCTCAGGCGAACAGCTGTGGCAGGGCAACGCCGCCTCTGCGGCTCAGGTCAGCGCCGCCTGTGCGGCAGCCCGCGCAGCGTTCCCGCACTGGGCGCGCCTGCCGTTCACGGCACGTCAGGCAGGGATTGAAACCTTTGCCGCGCTGCTGGAGCAGCATAAGGTGGAGCTGGCGGAGATCATCTCACAGGAAACCGGCAAGCCGCGCTGGGAGACGCTGACGGAAGTGCAGGCGATGATCAATAAAATTGCCATTTCAGTGAAAGCGTATCACGCCCGTACCGGCGAACAGCAGTCGGGTGAAAGCGCACTGCGCCATCGTCCGCACGGTGTACTGGCGGTATTCGGGCCCTATAATTTTCCGGGGCATCTGCCAAATGGCCACATTGTGCCCGCGCTACTGGCAGGAAACTGCGTGGTGTTTAAGCCGAGCGAGCTTACGCCGCTGACCGCGGAACGCACCGTGCAGCTCTGGCAGCAGGCAGCGCTCCCGGCGGGGGTCATCAATATGGTGCAGGGCGGACGGGAAAGCGGCCAGGCGCTGGCACAGGCAGAGCAGATTGATGGCGTCCTGTTTACCGGCAGCGCGGCTACCGGGTATCACCTGCACCGGCAGTTTGCCGGCCAGCCGGAGAAGATGCTCGCGCTGGAGATGGGTGGCAATAATGCGCTGATTGTGGAAGATCCGGCGGATATTGATGGCGCCGTACATATCGTCATCCAGTCAGCTTTTATTTCTGCCGGGCAGCGCTGCACCTGCGCACGTCGCCTGCTGGTAAAACGTGGCGCGGCGGGGGACGCGTTTCTGCAGCGGCTGGTGGCCGTCAGCGCCCGGCTGCAGCCCGCAGCGTGGAATGCTGAGCCACAGCCATTTATGGGCAGCGTCATTTCGCCTGCGGCGGCCGGACAGATCTATCAGGCGTGGCAGCAGCGCGTGGCGCTGGGCGGTGAAGTGCTGCTGAATATGCAGTGGCCGGATCGCCAGCGCGCACTTATTACGCCAGGCATTATCGATATGACCCATGTAAGTGCGCTGCCGGATGAGGAGGTGTTCGGACCGCTGCTGCAAATCATCCGTTATGACGACTACAGCGAGGCGATTACGCTGGCTAACGCCACGCGCTATGGCCTCTCATGCGGTCTGATCTCACCGCAGCGGGCGCAGTTTGATCAGCTGCTGCTGGAGGCGCGCGCCGGTATCGTCAACTGGAACAAGCCGCTTACCGGTGCGGCCAGCACCGCGCCGTTTGGCGGCATTGGCGCCTCCGGCAACCACCGCGCCAGCGCCTGGTACGCTGCGGATTACTGCGCCTGGCCGATGGCAACCCTGGAGAGCAGCAGTCTGGCCCTGCCCGATACGCTCTCGCCGGGTCTCGATTTCTCTGCTCAGGGAGCGCGCCATGAACGCAGCTGAAGTCAATTTTGATGGACTGGTTGGCCTGACGCACCACTACGCGGGCCTCTCATTTGGTAATGAGGCGTCAACCCGCAATCAGCTGCAGCCCTCTAATCCCAGACTGGCGGTGCTGCAGGGACTGCGCAAAATGAAAGCGCTGGCCGATCTCGGCTATCTGCAGGGCGTGATCCCGCCGCACGAGCGACCTAATTTGCCGCTGCTGCGCCAGCTCGGTTTTTACGGCAGTGACGCGCAGGTGCTGGCGCGCGCTGCGCAGCAGGCGCCGCAGCTGCTCTCAGCCGCCAGTTCAGCCTCGGCGATGTGGGTTGCCAACGCGGCCACCGTATCGCCCTCGGCAGACAGCGGTGACGGACGCGTTCATTTTACCGTTGCCAATCTGAATAATAAGTTTCACCGGTCCATTGAAGCACCGGAAACGGCTGATCTGCTGCGGGCGATCTTCCGCGACCCGCAGCGTTTCTGCGTGCATGACGCGCTGCCTCAGGTGGCGCTGTTTGGTGACGAAGGGGCCGCGAATCATAATCGCTTCGGAGCGCGCTACGGCGACGCCGGCCTGCAGCTGTTCGTCTATGGGCGCGAAGGGCAGCACGCCGGCATCACGCCGGAACGCTATCCGGCGCGCCAGACGCTGGAAGCGAGCAGAGCGGTCGCGCGTCTGCATCAGCTTGACGAGGCGCGCACGCTCTTCGTGCAGCAGAACCCGGCGGTGATCGATCAGGGCGTTTTCCATAACGACGTGATTGCCGTCAGTAATCAGCAGGTGCTGTTCTGTCACGAAGAGGCTTTCGTCAATCAGCCTGTATTGCTGGAGCAGCTGGCAGAGCGGGTGCCGGGGTTTACCGCCATCGTGGTGCCGCGCGCGCGCGTATCCGTCAGCGACGCGGTGGCGACCTATCTCTTCAACAGTCAGCTGCTGCAGCACCCCGATGGCGGTATGCGGCTGATACTGCCCGAAGAGGCACGGCAGCATCCGGGCGTCTGGGCTTATCTGACGGAGCTGGCAGAGAGCGGCGGACCGATTCGGGAGCTCACGGTATTCGATCTGCGTGAAAGCATGTGCAACGGCGGCGGGCCAGCCTGCCTGCGCCTGCGGGTTGTGTTGACGGCAGAAGAGCAGCGGGCGGTCAACCCGGCGGTAATGATGAACGAGCAGCTGTTTACGCAGCTCAGCCAGTGGGCAGAACGCCACTATCGCGACTATCTCACGCAGGCGGATTTAGCCGATCCGGCGCTGCTGCAGGAGGGGCGTGACGCTCTGGATGCGCTGACGCAGCTGCTGAAGCTGGGCAGCGTCTACGCCTTTCAGCGCTGAGGCTGAGGCAGGATTAAGGAGAAAATATGCGCAGTTTTTTACAGCAGACGCTGGCGGGCACGCCGCCTGCCGTCACGCAGGGCGAGACAGCTTATCTGCGCTGGCAGTGGCAGGCGGAAGGGATCCTCTCGCTGACGCCGCTGACGCACTGCGACCGGGCGCTGGTGCTGTCAGCCGGGATCCACGGCAATGAAACCGCGCCGGTGGAGATAGTGGAGCAGCTGCTGGCGCCGCTGCTTAGCGGAGAAAAACCGCTGGCGGTGCGGCTGCTGGTGATACTGGGTAATCCGGCGGCGCTGCGCAGCGGCCGTCGCTATCAGCAGTACGATCTCAACCGGCTGTTTGGTGGCCGCTGGCAGCGGGTCAGTGAAACCAGTGAGGCACAGCGCGCCCTGCAGCTGGAACAGGTGATGGAGCGATTCTGGCGCAGCTGCCACAGGCAGACGTCGCGCTGGCATCTTGATCTGCATACCGCTATTCGTGGCTCTTATTATCCACGCTTTGCCGTTATGCCCGCGAACGCGCGACCGTGGCCGGATACGTTTATGCAGTGGCTGGCCGCAGCTGAGCTGGAGGCGCTGGTTTTTCATCGTGCGCCGGGCGGCACCTTCACCCACTATAGTTGTGAGCATCATCATGCGGCGAGTTCGACGCTGGAACTGGGTAAGGCGCTGCCGTTTGGTGAAAATGATCTCACGCAGTTCAGGGCAGTGCAGCGGGCACTCGCTGCGCTGCTGGAGGGCGAAACGTGGCCGCAGCCGCATACGCAGCCGCGGCGCTATCACGTTTCACAACAAATCACCCGTCAGGGAGAGGGATTTACGCTGCATATGAGCGCGGACACGCTGAATTTCACCGCGTTTCCCCAGGGCACGCTGCTGGCAGAAGAGGGCGACACGCGCTATTACGTACAGCAGGCGCGGGAATATGTACTGTTTCCCAATCCGCAGGTGGCGCCGGGATTACGCGCCGGGCTGATGCTGACGGAAGAGAACGCACAGATGCCGGCGCAATAAACGGCCGCAGCATGGCTGACGCCTGATGGCGTCAGCCATGCTGATAGCGATCGCTTAACATTTTGCTTTCCCGGCGCGGGCAAACTCATTACACTCCTCCTTAATTCCTGCCATTTTCCCGCTATTGTCATACTTTTTTGCATTTTCTCACGTAATTCTTCGCAATCTCTCCACGATCGCACGATATCTATCTTCTATGCTTTCAGGGCTTTACTCAGGTTCTGAGTAGTTGACGTTCAGCGTCGTATGCTTGTTTCCGAAGACGCGACACAGGCTGTCGTCATATAACTGACAAGAAAGGACAATATTATGCGTAAACTGACTTCTGTTTTTCTGGCTACCGCAATGGCACTGGGTGCCGCCAATATCGTCCACGCTGCGGCCGATAACCTGACGCCACCGCCGGCCGGCACTGAAAAGCCGATGCATAAGCCGATGCGTCATCACGGTATGGAGATGTTCAAAGGCATTACTCTGACCGATGCGCAGAAAACACAGATCCGCACCATCATGCAGGATGGTCATAAAGAGATGCAGCGCCCGTCGCCGGAGGCGCGCCGCGCGAACCATGCCATTATTGCCGCCGACAGCTTCGATCGCAGCAAAGCGGAAGCACAGGCTGAGAAAATGACCGCAAACGCCAAAGAGAATGCGGTACGCATGATGGAAACCCAGAACAAAATCTACAATGTGCTCACGCCGGAACAGAAAAAGCAGTACAACGCCAATTTCGAAACGCGCCTGACGGAAAAAGCGCCACACGATGGTAAAATGCCACCACCGCCTGCTGACGGTGAGTAAACACACCGTAACCGATCCGGATTAAGACCGCCGGCGCTGTTCAGGACAGAGTACCGTCCTGAACAGCGTCGGCGGTTTTTTTTATAGCTCTATCAGCGGGAACTCGCCGGAAAGCAGCGGACGGCAGAGAATTTTATAGCCGTCATGATCAAACCCCTGGCGCGCGCGCTGCAGCTGGCGCGCTTCCGCTTCAGTGGCAACAGAACCCAGCCAGAACCAGTGATCGATCACATGGATTTGTGTCATCTCAGCGCCGCGCTCCACCATGCCAACCGGGCCTTCCCACGGCCAGCACACCACGCGAATGCGTTCCAGCCCCTCGCGGAGCCGCTGCTGGTGCGCTTCAACACTCTCTTTTCCGCAGCAGGCGCCGGCACAGCGCTTCAGTGCTGCGCGAAAGCAGCCGCGCCCTGGCCGCAGGCTCTCCAGCCCAAGCAGGCCGTGACAGAGCTGCAGCTCATCGGCCATGCTTTTAAGCTTCTCCAGCGCGGCAAAACGGCTGCGAAACAGCCCGTAGAGATCGGGTGAACGAGAGAAATCGACATCTTTTGCATAGACCACTTCCGGCGCGCCTTCTCCCAGCTGAAGTGAGCAGAGCTGACGATTTTTGCGCAGGCGCTTATTAAATAACGGCTGCTGCGTTTTAATCATCTGCGCTTCCAGCAGCTGCGCGCCAATATCGCCGGCGGTGGGGATCCAGCTTACGCGCCGCGCCTGACGCAGCATGCTCGCTTCATCCGTGGTGCGAAAATGCGCCATCACCCGGCTGCGCAAATTAATGCTTTTGCCGATATAAAGAGGCAGATTTTCACTCTCGCCGTGAAAGGTATAGACGCCGGGCACTTTAGGCAGCCCTTCAAGCCACTGGCGCAGGTGTTCGGGATATTGATAGATTGCCGCCGCGTCAAAGTCGAGGCGATGGCTGGTTGCTCGTCTGACCAAAGAATGCTCCGCTTACTGGTTTTGTATACAGTGTATCAGCGTGCTGCTTTTATCGCCAGTGGCAAGCGAGGCGCGACTCTCTCTCCGCAGAGGGAGAGTCGCAGGGAGGGGCTACTTTTTCCAGTAGTCGTCAAACACAGTCACCGGCATACGGCGCTTATGTTCGGTTTTGGTGTACCAGCCCTCGATAATTTTCGCCGATTCGGCATTGATGGTTTTGCCTTCCAGATAATCATCGATCTGCTGATAGGTTACGCCAAGCGCCACCTCATCCTGCAGGCCGGGACGATCGTCTTCAAGATCGGCCGTGGGATGTTTCATCCAGAGGTGCTCCGGGCAGCCCAGCGCCTTCAGCAGCTGTTTACCCTGGCCTTTGTTAAGGCGAAAGATCGGGTTCACGTCGCTGCCGCCATCGCCATATTTGGTATAAAAACCGGTTACCGCTTCCGCCGCGTGATCGGTGCCCAGCACGATACCTTTGGTCATGCCGGCGATGCTGTACTGCGCCTTCATGCGTTCACGCGCCTTTTCGTTACCGCGGACAAAATCTGACAGCGCGATACCCGCTTCCTGCAGTGCGCGCTCGCTCGCCAGCACCGCCTCTTTGATATTGACCACCAGGGTACGATCGGGCTGAATAAACGCCAGCGCATCCTGACAATCCTGCTCGTCGGCCTGTTTACCATACGGCAGGCGCACGGCAATAAAGGTGTACTCTTTATCGCCGGTCTCATGACGCAGTTCGCTGACCGCCATCTGCGCCAGCTTACCGGTCAGCGTTGAGTCCTGCCCGCCGCTGATGCCCAGCACCAGCGTTTTCAGAAAAGGATGCGCTTTCAGGTACGCTTTCAGGAAATCGACGCTGACGCGGATCTCCTGCTGCGGATCGATAGCGGGTTTAACACCAAGGGCCTGAATAATTTCCTGCTGCAGTGACATGAACCTCTCCTCAAGTCAGAAGCCTGACGGCATGATGCGTAACATCAGCTAAAGCTAACGCCTTGGCCGCAAAACAACAAGCCAAACGGCGACTGGCGCAGACGGTTTGCTGCTGAATCAGGCGCTTTCAGGCCGCTGCGCCAGCAGGGTAAACATCAGGATTGCCAGCATAAAGCAGCCGAAAATGGTGGCGCTCATGCTGATAACCGAGGTCCCGCCCACGCCGCTAACCGGCACGCTGATGGCGCCCAGCGTAAACATGGTGACGCCGATAACCGCAGAAGCACTGCCGGCGCGGTGCCCCTGACTCTGCATCGCCAGCGATGCGGCGGTGGTTGCGATTACACCGTTACTGGCAATAGAGAAAAATAGCGCCACCAGAATAACCGGCAGGGCGGCGTCGCTCAGCGCGGCGGTCAGCAGGGTGGCGGAGGCGACAAATGCCAGCGTCAGCCCGCCCTTAAGCACCCGGTATTCGCCCCAGAGCGGACAGAGCCGTGCGCTGGTTTGTGAGGCGATAATCAGGCCGCACCCGTTGGCAGCAAAGCAGAGGCTGAACGCCTGAGGCGAGAGGCCGTAGATCTGCTGCAGCACAAACGGCGAGGCGCCGATATAGGCAAACATGCCTGACATCATAAAGCCCTGCGTCAGGCAAAAACCCATAAAGGGCCGATGCGTAACGACCTGGCCCAGCGCCGCCCAGGCGGAAAACAGAGAGCCCTGGCTACGGCGTGCAGGCGGCAGCGTCTCATGCAGCTGCCAGCGCGCCAGCAGAATCAGCAGAATGGCGATCGCCGCCAGTACGAGAAAAATGCCGCGCCAGCTCATGATTGTCATCAGTGCGCCGCCCAGTACCGGCGCTCCCACCGGTGCAAGGCCGTTGACCAGCATCAGCAGCGCAAAAAAGCGCGTCAGCTCGTGTCCGCTATACATATCCCGGGCGATAGCGCGCGACAGCACGGCACCGCCAGCGCCAGCCAGCCCCTCAAACAGGCGGGCAATCAGTAGCGAATGGATATCTTTTGCCAGCGCGCAGCCGACAGAGGCAATAAACAGCAGCAGCAGCGACAGCAGCAGGGGCCGGATGCGGCCAAATTTATCGCTCATGGGACCAAATAGCAGCTGTCCCGCCCCGAGGCCCAGCAGGCCGGCAGTCAGACTGAGCTGAGCGGTGGAGGTCTGCGTGTGCAGATCGCGCGCCAGTTCAGGCAGCGCGGGGAGATAGAGGTCGATACAGAGCGGTCCGAGCGCCGCCAGAAGTCCGAGCGTGATGGCGTAAACCAGCCGGTTAGGGTGTGCAGATGTCATGGGGCCTCTGAGCCGGGTAAAAAGTTAACCGCGCGATTATACGGAGCAGGGCGCAGCAGCACAGCTTTTTTACTCCGGATATATTGCGATGAACGCATCTAAAAGCGTCGCCACCAGGTTGATAAATCTGAATTTGTGTTCCAGGCTTATACCGACATGGACAAAGTATGAGGAACAAAAAATGAATAAAGTGCTGGGATGTATCGCTGCCGCTATGACGCTGGCTGCTCTGTCTGGTTGTACCACTTACGATCGCGCGGAAAGTTATGTCACCAAACCGGTGGTAAAAGATGTTAAAAAAGGCATGACGCGTGAACAGGTGCGTCAGATTGCGGGTCCGGCTTCGACCGAAGTGACCATGGCGCACGCGCGTGGCACCTGCCAGACTTACGTTATCGGCGAGCGCGATGGCAAAATGCAGACCTATTTTGTCAGCTACAACGATACCGGTCGCGTGATGAACTACGGCTTCCAGAGCTGCAAAGAGTACGACACCGATCCGCAGGTTGCGCAGTAACTCTTTTTTGCTGAATAAAAAAGGGCCCGTCTGAGACGGGCCCTTTTTCATGCTGAAGTCAGCGCTTAGCGATGCGCCAGTTCGGCGTGCTCATCGCTCTCCAGAATTTTTTTGTCGGTCTGACCCAGCCAGCGGCTGGTCAGCGAACCGGCCGTCATTGAACCGTTCACGTTGAGCGCGGTACGGCCCATATCAATCAGCGGCTCAATGGAAATCAGCAGCGCGACCAGCGTCACCGGCAGCCCCATTGCCGGCAGCACAATCAGCGCAGCAAAGGTAGCACCGCCGCCCACACCGGCTACGCCAGCGGAACTCAGGGTGACGATCCCGACCAGCGTGGCGATCCAGACCGGATCAAACGGGTTAATACCGACAGTAGGAGCAACCATCACGGCCAGCATTGTCGGATAGAGTCCGGCACAGCCGTTCTGACCAATTGTGGCACCGAAGGAGGCGGAAAAGCTGGCAATCGCTTCCGGCACGCCGAGACGGCGCGTCTGCGTTTCCACATTCAGCGGAATGCTGGCCGCGCTGGAGCGGCTGGTGAAAGCGAAAGTGATCACCGGCCATACTTTGCGGAAGAAGCGCAGCGGATTGATGCCGTTGATCGACAGCAGCAGCGCATGCACGCCAAACATAATCGCAAGGCCAAGATAGGAGGCGAGAACAAAGCTGCCCAGCTTAACGATATCGTGCAGGTTAGAGCCGGCGACCACTTTGGTCATCAGAGCCAGTACGCCATATGGCGTCAGCTTCATGATCAGGCGCACCAGTTTCATCACCCAGGACTGCAGCGTATCAATCGCGGCCAGTACGCGTTCACCTTTCACTTTATCATCGCGCAGCAGATGCAGTGCAGCGACGCCGAGGAAAGCAGCAAAGATAACGACACTGATAATGGAGGTCGGGTTCGCGCCTGCCAGATCGGCAAACGGGTTTTTAGGGATGAAAGAGAGCAGCAGCTGCGGCGTGCTGAGATCGGCGACTTTACCCGCATAGTTGCTCTGAATAGCATTCAGACGCGCGGTCTCCTGCGCACCCTGCACCAGCCCTTCAGCGCTGAGGTGGAAGAGGCCGGTCACCATCACGCCGACCAGCGCGGAGATAGCCGTGGTAAACAGCAGTACACCGATGGTCAGCACGCTGATTTTGCCCAGCGAGGAGGCGTTATGCAGACGCGCCACCGCGCTCAGTATTGAGGCGAATACCAGCGGCATAACAATCATCTGCAGCAGCTGTACATAGCCATTACCGACCAGATTAAACCAGCCGATCGAATCCTTAACCACTGCGCTGTTTTCGCCATAAACCGCCTGAAGCGCCAGGCCAAACAGCACGCCCAGCACCAGGCCGGTCAGTACGCGCTTTGACAGGCTCCAGCTCTGGTTGCCAATGCGGTTAAGCAGCACCAGCAGAGCGGCAAAGACCACTATATTGATAATAAGAGGGAAATCCATACTTAACTCCAGAAAGGTGCCGTCCTGCAAAGTGCAGGCGGCATAGCGTAACGTAAATTTCTATCAGAGAATGTCAGGGATGTTAGCAGCACAATTAAGTGCAGGCTTATACCCAAAAAGTATGGGTTATAACTTTTTGCTTAATATGGCGTAATTATTAGCCGTTTAGCGGATTAATTAACCGGTTCACGCTGGATTGCAGCGTATCAAACAGCTGCTGCGGCCAGCCGTTTGCACCAAAAGCAGGCATGCCAGCCGGAAACCAGAGCGCCGCAACCACCAGTCCCAGACAAAGTATCCGCTCCAGCTGATTACCGCTCTGGCTTCTGAGAATAGGCAGACGAAAGCGCCAGCGGCAGGGCCATAGCAGCGGAACGCCAGCTGGCGTCAGCATGTCAGCCACGATATGGCTCAGGTAGCCCAGCGTCAGTCCCTGCAGCACATCCGCCGGCAGAAACCAGTCTGCCGGCACGTTCACTTTAAACAGCCACAGGCTGATAGCCACTGCCAGCAAACTGTGGGTAAAACCGCGATGTCCAAACGCCCGCGCGATGGGCTGAGAGAGCCAGCGAAAACGCTGGCCCAGCGTGGATCGGGGGTGGTCGATATCCGGCAGCAGGCAGGTCAGCAGCGTAGCGGGAACCAGATGCCACCAGTCCGCCGCAGCCAGAACCGGTGTCAGCTCAGCACGCTTGGCAAAAATAGCGCTGGCGATAGCAAAAATTATATGGCCTTCGGCCGTCATGATTAAATCCGGATACAAAACTGTCAATGCATCCAGTATAGGGATTTATCCAGTAAATGAGAACGGTGACGCTGTAACGAAGAGTGAATTATTTTCGCGCTGGCTGACCGCTGTATCAGACTGCGCCATACACTCTGCGGTCAGTTAAACAGATGCTCTGCGCGCAGTTCCGTCAGGCTCGGCAGCCGCACATCTGCCAGCGCCCAGCGGGCATCCGCGTAGTGTGCAGCCGCAGGCACCACAATAGAACGCATGCGCGCCGCTTTACAGGCGATCATGCCGTTGAAGGAGTCTTCCAGCGCCACACAGTTAAGCGGATCGATATCAAGCGCCGCTGCCGCATTCAGATAGACCTGCGGATGAGGTTTGCTCAGCGGCAGCGCTTCAGCGGAGGCGAGGGCGGAAAAGCAGGGCCGCAGCCGGAACATCTCCAGCACCCGCTCCAGCATGGCCAGCGGCGAAGCGGAAGCGAGCGCAATCCGCAGCCCCTGCTGCTGACAGAGCCGCAGCGCCTGATCGACACCGGGCAGCAGCGGCTGCTGCGCTTCGATCAGCGATAGCGTACGATCGATAATACGCGCCGTGACGTCGGCCTGAGTCGCACCCTGCCACGGCTGTGCCTCATACCACATGCGTACGGTCTGATCGATGCGCAGGCCAAGCGTGTCAGGCAGCTCCGCGCGACGACTGACGTCAACACCAAGGCTTGCCAGTACCTCCATCTCAGCCTGATCCCACAGCGGTTCAGAATCAATCAGTAAACCATCCATATCAAAAATAGCGGCGTACACCGGACGACGATAGCGCATGACAATATCCTTCTTAGCGGTTTGCGCCACCTTATCACGCCAGAGTGCGAAAACAAGGACGCGACAGGTAACGCATTTTTCAGGAAAAAATCGCCGACTGCAGGTAGACTTAGGGCAAAATAATTATCTGTATAGGAAAGTCTGCATGACATACCAACAGGCTGGCCAGGTCGCCATCCTTAAGCGCGTGGCTGGCTGGATCATTTTCATTCCGGCACTGCTGTCGACAATTGTTTCCATGCTCGGTTATTTATATCAGCACAGCGTAAAGCAGCCCGGACTGGATGCCGTATTGCTGGATTTTATCCATGTCATGGTGGACATGCTTAAATTCAATACGTCGTTTCTCAATCCGTTCTGGCACAACTCGCCGGTGCCCGATTTTCACGGCGGGGCAAATATCGGTTTCTGGATCGTTTATGCGCTGATTTTCATCGGCATGGCTTTACAGGCATCGGGTGCGCGCATGTGGCGCCAGTCGCGGCATGTTAAAGAAGGCATTGAAGATCAGCTGATTCTGGAGCAGGCAAAGGGCA
The DNA here is from genome assembly GCF_003057675.2 of Pantoea sp. RIT413. NCBI lineage: Bacteria > Pseudomonadati > Pseudomonadota > Gammaproteobacteria > Enterobacterales > Erwiniaceae > Pantoea > Pantoea sp. RIT413. The sequence continues at coordinate 488,252 of NZ_QBJB02000001.1, read as the reverse complement.
GCGAAGGCCGCACGCGCGCGCAGCTTGAGGAAAAAATCCGCGTCCCGCACCACACTATTCTGCTGCAGATTTTTCCGCTCTATATCCTGCCAGTAATTATTGCTGTTGCCGGCTACTTTTTACTGACGCTGCTGGGCATGCTTTAAATCATCAGGCCGGTCTGGCCCGATCCTGCGCCAGTTTGTCGTCGCTGAGCAGCTGACTGACGGCAAACTGCGCCTCCTCCTGCCACTGGCCGGAAAAAACGTTCGCGCGGTTCAGCAGGTAATAGAGCTGATATACAGGCTGGCGTTGCGAAAATCCCTCTGCCAGCGGCCACTCTGCGTGATAGCCCTGCATGATCTCACGCGGCAGTTCATGGTAATAACTCAGCATCGCCAGGTCGCATTCGCGGTCACCCCAGTAGCAGGCAGGATCGAAAATCCATGGCCCGCTGCTGCTATCTGCACAGTTGGCAGGCCAGAGATCGCCATGCAGTAGCGAAGGCTGCGGATGATGATGAGCCAGCGCCTGCTGAACGCTGTCAATAATCTGATTCATGTCACCATAGGTCACACCGCGTTCCGCTGCCAGCTGCAGCTGCCAGCCGATACGCTGCTCCGCAAAAAACAGCGACCAGCGCCGCAGCCAGCTATTGGGCTGCAGGGTAGTGGTAATATTATTATCGAAATCGAGTCCGAACTGGCGCTGCTCACTCCATTGATGCAGGCGCGCCAGCTGCTGCCCGAGCTGATAACCCGCTTCCGCGCTGAGCGGCTGCGGCGGAATATACTCCAGCAGAAGAAAACTGGCGTCGCGCGTGCTGCCGACGCCGTAGACGGTCGGCACCCGGACTGTCTGCGTGCGCGCCAGCAGACTGAGCTGATCGGCCTCCCAGCGGAACAGGTCCAGCCGGTCATGGGTGTTGCACTTGACGAAGACATCCAGATCGCCGTAGCGGATACGCCAGGCGGGATGGATATCCCCGCCGGGCAGGGGCTCGCGCTGCGTAATCTCTGCTGGCTGAGTCTGTTCGCTTAACAGGCGGCTGATGGCTGACCACATGGCGGGCTCCTCGTTAATCGCGATATCGCTGCAATTGTAGCGCGCAAAAAATAGGCAAGGCCAGTTTTACCGGCGGCCTCAGACAGGGTTCTGCAAAAATTGCTGCAGCGTTGTAACCTTTGTCTGCGGAGACTGATGCAATGCCACCTCTGCAATACGCGCAGCCTGCTCCGAAACCGCTTCAGGCGTCAGCGTGCTGACAATGCCGAAGCTGTTGGTTCCCAGTTCATGCGGATGTCCTTCAGCATCGTGCAGGGTGGTGCTATATCCGCTATTGACCATAGCGCTGGTCAGCGATTGAAGATCGCTTAGCCCCGACTCCTGATAGTGGAAAGTGACAACGTAACTCATAACGTCCAGCGTGCTCATTTTCTCACCTCACTGTAACCAAACAGATTTCAGCGTAGTCCACCCCACAGCTGAGAGCGAATTTTGTTCAGTTGCAGCGTAAGGCTGTGTCAGCAGCGGCAAAATTCCTGATAATTGCGGGCTGTTATTTCTCTGAACGGCACCTATAATGCGCGCCGTTAGTGAACGCGTCTGCAACGTATCATGCTGGTTGATGCAGGGAACGGCCTGATGCCGCCTCATAATTTTTTACAAAACTTACAGTAAATTGCATTGATTGCCGGTAAAAACGCTGCAGACTCACCTGTTTTTAAATTGCCGCACGGATCACCCTTTAATGAAAGTTCTTAATAAGCTGTCCGCTATTTTTCTGCTCTCTGCCGGAGCATTTTGTCACCAGGCTTTGGCTGATAACGCTGTCTTCACCTCAATGGATGATCCTTCAACGGCCAAACAGCCGTTTGAAGGCAGCGCATCAGCCGGTTACCTGGCGCAAACCGGTAACACCACCAGCTCTTCGCTGACGGCTTCAACCAGCATGACCTGGTATCAGACCTCAACGGCTTACAGCCTGTGGGGCAACGCGGCGAACACCTCATCCAACGATGAGCGTTCATCTGAAACCTACAATATCGGTGGCCGCAGCCGCTACAACATGAACAGCGCTGATTATCTGTTTGGTCAGGCCAGCTGGCTGAGCGATCGTCTGAATGGTTACGATTCCCGCGACGTCCTGACGGCCGGTTATGGTCGCCAGATCCTCAACGGTCCGGTGCACTCTCTGCGCGCGGAATTTGGTCCGGGCGTACGTTACGACGACTTTCACGACGGCGGGCATGAGACCAAAGCGCTGGGCTATGGCGCAGTCAGCTATCAGTGGCAGCTGACGGATACCACGAAATTCATTCAGGGTGTATCCGTGCTGAGCAGCTTCGGCGAAGATACTACGGTGAACTCAGAAACGGCCCTGCAGGTCGCCATCAATGAGCACTTTGCGCTGAAGATGGGCTACAACGTGACCTGGAACAACAATCCGCCGGAGTCCGCGCCCGATCGTACCGATACCAAAACCACGATTCAGCTCTCCTACGCAATGTAACTGCCATACCAGAAAACCGCCGTCCGGCTCAGGCTGCACGGCGGTTTTTTTTCGTGTTTGCTTAGACTTAGCCCGCAGGGCGGGTTTTGCTGCAGGGTGAAAGCTGTTATCATATTTGCCGCTTTATGCGCCTGGCGTCATTCCGACAATGTGGGTCTGACATCGCGCCGGGTACACACACCAAACACAGTGTTGCATGTAGGCTTTCGTGTGGCTTACCACTGCAATTTAAGGATATAAAATGCCAGTAATTACTCTTCCTGACGGCAGCCAGCGCGTTTTTGACCACCCGGTCAGCGTAATGGATATTGCGCTGGATATTGGTCCCGGCCTGGCGAAAGCCTGTATCGCCGGTCGCGTAAACGGTGAGCTGGTAGATGCGGTTGATCCCATCACCGACGACGCTCAGGTAGCAATCATCACAGCAAAAGATGAAGCGGGTCTGGAAATTATCCGTCACTCCTGCGCGCACCTGCTGGGCCATGCTATTAAACAGCTGTGGCCTGATACCAAGATGGCGATTGGCCCGGTCATCGATAACGGCTTCTATTATGATGTCGATCTCGACCACACGCTGACGCAGGAAGATCTGGAACAGCTGGAAAAGCGTATGCACCAGCTGGCTGAAACCAATTACAACGTGGTAAAGAAAAAAGTCAGCTGGCAGGAAGCGCGCGACGTCTTTGCTGCGCGTGGCGAAAGCTATAAAACCACAATCCTTGATGAGAATATCAGTCACGACGATCGTCCTGGCCTCTATCATCATGAAGAGTATGTGGATATGTGCCGCGGTCCGCATGTGCCGAACATGCGCTTCTGCCACCATTTTAAGCTGCAGAAAATTGCGGGCGCTTACTGGCGCGGCAACAGCGATAACAAAATGCTGCAGCGTATTTACGGCACGGCCTGGGCAGACAAGAAGCAGCTGTCAGCCTATCTGCAGCGCCTGGAAGAAGCAGCAAAACGCGATCATCGCAAAATTGGTAAACAGCTCGATCTCTACCATATGCAGGAAGAGGCGCCGGGCATGGTGTTCTGGCACAATGACGGCTGGACGATTTTCCGCGAGCTGGAAGTTTTTGTCCGTACCAAACTGAAAGAGTATGATTACCAGGAAGTAAAAGGTCCGTTTATGATGGACCGCGTGCTGTGGGAAAAAACCGGCCACTGGGAAAACTACAAAGAGGCGATGTTTACCACCTCTTCAGAAAACCGCGAATATTGCATTAAACCGATGAACTGCCCGGGTCACGTGCAGATCTTCAATCAGGGTCTGAAGTCCTATCGCGATCTGCCGCTGCGTATGGCAGAGTTCGGTAGCTGCCACCGTAACGAGCCATCGGGTGCGCTCCATGGCCTGATGCGCGTACGCGGCTTTACGCAGGATGATGCTCACGTATTCTGTACTGAAGATCAGGTGCGCGACGAAGTAAACAGCTGTATTCGTATGGTGTACGACATGTACAGCACGTTCGGTTTTGAAAAAATCGTCGTGAAGTTGTCTACCCGTCCGGAAAAACGCATCGGTACCGATGAGATGTGGGATCGCGCAGAGGTTGACCTGGCCGAAGCATTGAAAGAGAATGATATCCCCTTTGAGTATCAGCCGGGTGAAGGGGCATTCTACGGCCCGAAAATCGAGTTCACCCTGTATGATTGTCTCGATCGTGCCTGGCAGTGTGGCACGGTTCAGCTAGACTTTTCTCTGCCAAAACGTCTTGATGCCACCTATGTGGGTGAAAACAACGACCGTCAGACACCGGTGATGATTCACCGTGCGATTCTGGGCTCTATGGAGCGCTTTATCGGTATTCTGACTGAAGAGTTCGCTGGTTTCTTCCCGAGCTGGCTGGCACCGGTACAGGCTGTAGTGATGAATATCACTGACAGTCAGGCAGAATATGTCAGTGAACTGACAAAGAAACTGCAAAATGCTGGCATTCGTGTCAAAGCAGACTTGAGAAACGAGAAGATAGGCTTTAAAATCCGCGAGCACACATTGCGTCGCGTCCCTTATATGCTGGTTTGCGGTGAGAAAGAGGTGGAAGCAGGCAAAGTTGCCGTGCGCACCCGCCGTGGTAAAGACCTCGGGAGCATGGACGTAGATGTGTTTGTTGAGAAGCTGCAACAAGAGATTCGCAGCCGACATCTTCACCAATTAGAGGAATAAGGTTATTAAAGGCGGAAAACGAGTACAACCGACGCGTCCAAACCGTATTAACGGCGAAATCCGAGCCACCGAAGTGCGCCTCACTGGCGTTGACGGCGAGCAACTTGGCATTGTCTCTCTACGCGAAGCGATTGAGAAAGCTGAAGAAGCTGGCGTAGATTTAGTTGAAATCAGCCCGAACGCCGAACCGCCGGTATGCCGTATTATGGATTACGGCAAGTTCCTTTATGAAAAGAGTAAGTCTTCTAAGGAACAGAAGAAGAAGCAGAAAGTTATCCAGGTTAAGGAAATTAAATTCCGTCCTGGTACCGATGATGGCGACTATCAGGTAAAACTCCGCAGCCTGATGCGCTTTCTGGAAGAGGGCGATAAAGCCAAAATCACGCTGCGTTTCCGCGGTCGTGAGATGGCGCACCAGCAGATCGGTATGGAAGTGCTTAACCGCGTCCGTAAAGATCTGTGTGAAGATATCGATTTGGCAGTGGTCGAGTCCTTCCCTTCGAAGATCGAAGGCCGCCAGATGATTATGGTGCTCGCACCTAAGAAGAAACAGTAGGCTTTCAAGTAATGATGCCGCGCAGCGTTCGCGCTGTGCGGGATTATTCGCCTGTCTGGTTCATTTTTTTAACAATGCGAAGTGGATATTTGTAAAAATGCCAAAGATTAAAACTGTACGTGGCGCGGCTAAGCGCTTCAAGAAGACCGCCTCTGGCGGCTTCAAGCGTAAGCACGCAAACCTGCGTCATATTCTGACCAAAAAGTCTACTAAGCGTAAACGTCACCTGCGTCCAAAAGGCCTGGTGTCTAAAGGCGATCTGGGTCTGGTTATTGCCTGCCTGCCGTACGCATAAGTAAATTTTTTTTAATTCGCCCGTCGCGCTGTAAGGCTTATCGCCAGCAGAGCACCGGCAAAACAGAATATGATTAAGGAGAGCTCATGGCTCGCGTAAAACGTGGTGTAATTGCTCGCGCACGTCACAAAAAAATCTTAAAACAAGCTAAAGGCTACTACGGTGCACGTTCACGTGTTTACCGCGTTGCTTTCCAGGCTGTTATCAAAGCTGGTCAGTATGCTTACCGCGACCGTCGTCAGCGTAAGCGTCAGTTCCGTCAGCTGTGGATCGCGCGTATCAACGCAGCGGCGCGTCAGAACGGTATGTCTTACAGCCGTTTCATCAATGGCCTGAAAAAAGCGTCCATTGAGATTGACCGTAAAATCCTGGCTGACATCGCTGTATTCGACAAAGCAGCCTTCGCTGCTCTGGTAGAAAAAGCGAAATCAGCTCTGGCGTAAGTCAGGTAAAAAAGGGAGCTTGCTCCCTTTTTTATTACCTGCAACTCACGCAAAAGATTGACATTTTCGCCGCCGGGCATTTCAATAGGGCGGTTTTTAATTTTCTCAAGGTAATGCAAGCATGCACGCTGCTCTTTTCCGTTTCTTTTTTTACTTTAGCGCCTGAACATCAGGGGCTTGTGCGCATAAGAAAAGAAACGAAAAATCGCGCTGAAAGCCTCCCTCGTGGAGGCTTTTTTGTTTCTGGCGAGACTTAATCGGATCCCGGATCCCAACAAGAACTGACCAGCCCGGCTGGAAGAAGAGGAAATCATGTCCCAACTCGCAGACCTGGTGGCCCGTGCCACGGCCGCCATCGACGAGGCGTCGGATATCGCCGCTCTGGACGCTGTACGCGTCGAATTTCTGGGTAAAAAAGGGCACCTTACCCTGCAGATGACCACCCTGCGTGAACTGCCGGCTGAAGAGCGCCCGGCGGCAGGTGCGGTGATTAACGAAGCAAAACAGCAGGTACAGGATCATCTTAACGCCCGTAAAAATACGCTGGAGAGTGCGGCGCTGAATGCGCGCCTGGCGGCAGAAACGATTGATGTCTCACTGCCCGGACGCCGCAGCGAAAACGGCGGTCTGCATCCGGTAACGCGCACCATTGACCGCATCGAAAACTTTTTCGGCGAGCTGGGTTTTGCCGTGGTGACCGGACCGGAAATTGAAGATGACTATCATAACTTCGACGCGCTGAATATTCCGGGTCACCATCCGGCCCGCGCCGATCATGACACCTTCTGGTTTGATGCCACGCGCCTGCTGCGTACGCAGACCTCAGGCGTGCAGATCCGCACCATGAAAAATCAGCAGCCGCCGATCCGTATTATCGCGCCGGGCCGCGTTTACCGTAATGATTACGATCAGACCCACACGCCGATGTTCCACCAGATGGAAGGCCTGATTGTCGATAAAGACATCAGCTTTACCAACCTGAAAGGAACGCTGCACGATTTCCTGAATAACTTCTTTGAAGAGAATCTGCAGATCCGCTTCCGCCCGAGCTACTTCCCCTTTACTGAACCTTCAGCGGAAGTGGATGTAATGGGCAAAAATGGCAAATGGCTGGAAGTACTGGGCTGCGGCATGGTGCATCCGAATGTACTGCGTAACGTCGGCATCGATCCGGAAATTTACTCCGGCTTCGCCTTTGGTATGGGCATGGAACGTCTGACCATGCTGCGCTATGGCGTCACCGATCTGCGTGCTTTCTTCGAAAATGATTTACGTTTCCTCAAACAATTTAAATAAGGGCAGGTTATCCAATGAAATTCAGTGAACTCTGGTTACGCGAATGGGTAAATCCAGCCCTGGACAGCGCTGCGCTGTCTGAACAGATCACCATGGCAGGCCTTGAGGTTGATGGTGTTGATCCCGTTGCCGGCGCGTTTCATGGCGTAGTCGTGGGTGAAGTGGTGGAGTGCGGCCAGCACCCGAACGCGGATAAACTGCGCGTAACCAAAATCAATGTCGGCGGCGATCGTCTGCTGGATATCGTCTGCGGCGCGCCTAACTGCCGCCAGGGACTGAAAGTGGCAGTGGCTACCGTGGGTGCCGTACTGCCAGGTGATTTCAAAATCAAAGCGGCCAAACTGCGCGGCGAGCCTTCTGAAGGCATGCTCTGCTCCTTCTCAGAGCTGGGTATTTCCGACGATCACAACGGTATTATCGAACTGCCAGCCGATGCGCCAGTAGGATGCGACATTCGCGACTACCTGAAGCTGGATGACAATACTATCGAGATCAGCGTGACGCCAAACCGTGCGGACTGTCTGAGCATCGCCGGCGTGGCGCGTGATGTGGCCGTGGTTAACGGACTGCCGCTGACGGCGCCTGCAGCAGAACCGGTTGCGGCGACCATTACCGATACATTCCCAATCCGCATCGACGCTACCGACGCCTGTCCGCGCTACCTGGGACGCGTAATTAAAGGTATCAATGTCAAAGCTGAAACGCCGCTCTGGATGCGTGAGAAACTGCGCCGCTGCGGCATTCGCTCAATTGACCCGGTGGTCGATGTCACTAACTATGTGCTGCTTGAGCTGGGTCAGCCGATGCACGCCTTCGATCTCGACCGCATCAGCGGCGGCATTGTGGTGCGTATGGCGCAGGAGAATGAGACGCTGACCCTGCTGGATGGCACCGAAGCAAAATTGCAAAATGACACGCTGGTTATTGCCGATCACCAGCAGGCGCTGGCGATGGGCGGTATTTTTGGCGGTGAGCACTCAGGCGTAAATGAAGCGACACGTAACGTGCTGTTTGAGTGCGCCTACTTTGATCCGCTGGCCATTACCGGCCGCGCACGCCGCCACGGACTGCATACTGATGCGTCACATCGCTATGAGCGTGGTGTCGATCCGGCACTGCAGCATACAGCGATTGAACGTGCGACCCGCCTGCTGCTGGATATCTGCGGTGGTGAAGCCGGTCCGGTTATCGATCAGACTGATGCCTGTAAACTGCCGCCGCGCGCCACGATTACGCTGCGCCGTACAAAACTCGATCGCCTGATTGGCCACGTTATCGCCGACGAACAGGTGACAGATATCCTGACCCGTCTCGGCTGCGAGGTCACGCAGGGCGAAGGCGAGTGGAAAGCGGTGGCACCGAGCTGGCGTTTTGATATGGCGATTGAGGAAGATCTGGTTGAAGAGGTTGCCCGCGTTTACGGCTACAACAACATCCCTGATGTGCCGGTAAAAGCCAGCCTGATTATGACGCAGCATCGTGAAGCCAGCCTGTCGCTGAAGCGGGCGAAAACGCTGCTGACAGACAAAGGCTATCAGGAAGCGATCACCTACAGCTTTGTCGATCCTAAAGTGCAGCAGCTGCTGCATCCGGGGGAAGAGGCGCTTATCCTGCCAAGCCCTATCTCCAGCGATATGTCAGCAATGCGCCTGTCACTCTGGACCGGTCTGCTCAGCGCAGTGGTTTACAACCAGAATCGCCAGCAGGGGCGTGTGCGCCTGTTCGAGAGCGGTCTGCGCTTTGTGCCTGATACGCAGGCCGATCTCGGCATTCGCCAGGATCTTATGCTGGCGGGCGTAATCAGCGGTCATCGTGACGAAGAGCACTGGGATCTGGCGCGTCAGCCGGTTGACTTCTATGATTTGAAAGGCGATTTAGAGTCGCTGCTGGAATTAACCGGCAAATCTGAAGCGATTTCATTCCGCGCGGCTGCCAATCCGACGCTGCATCCCGGACAAACAGCGGCTATCTGGCTGGACAATGAACAAATCGGATTTATCGGGGTGGTTCACCCGGAGCTGGAACGCAAGCTGGATCTCAACGGTCGTACCTTAGTGTTTGAACTGCTTTGGAATAAGGTTGCAGACCGCGTCCTGCCTGACGCGCGTGAGATTTCACGCTTCCCGGCTAACCGCCGTGATATCGCTGTTGTGGTGGCAGAAAGCGTCCCTGCAGCAGATATCATCGCAGAGTGTAAGAAAGTTGGCGTAAATCAGGTAGTTGGCGTAAACTTGTTTGACGTGTACCGTGGTAAAGGCGTGAACGAAGGCGAAAAGAGCCTTGCGATTAGCCTGATTTTGCAGGATACCAGCCGGACACTCGAAGAAGAGGAGATTGCTGCGACCGTTGCCAGATGTGTAGCAGCATTAAAAGAGCGATTCCAGGCAACCTTGAGGGATTGAACCTATGGCGCTTACAAAAGCTGAAATGTCAGAATATCTGTTTGAAAAACTCGGGTTGAGCAAACGCGACGCCAAAGAGTTGGTCGAGCTTTTTTTCGAAGAAGTTCGCCGCGCGCTGGAAAATGGAGAACAGGTTAAGCTGTCCGGATTTGGTAACTTTGATCTGCGCGACAAAAACCAGCGTCCGGGCCGTAACCCGAAAACGGGAGAGGATATTCCTATCACCGCGCGCCGTGTGGTGACCTTCCGTCCGGGGCAAAAGCTGAAAAGCCGCGTTGAAAACGCGTCACCGAAGGATGCTGACTGATTTCAGTATGATAAAAAGGCCGCTCAGCGGCCTTTTTTATTACTGTGCCAGCCTGCAGGGGATGGCTTTCTTTTTGCCATAATCCCTCTACAATCGTGACATTCTCCTGCTTAACTGCCTCGCTTATGACTCTGCTCGATCAGCTTGCCCGTCAGACCGGTCGCCGTAGCCGGCGTACACTGCTGCTGCTCGCCGCGCTGCTGTTGCTGCTCAGCCTGCTCAGCCTGTGTGCCGGCGAGCGCTGGCTGCTGCCTGCCGAATGGTTTACCCCGCAGGGCGAGCTGTTTGTCTGGCAGATCCGTCTGCCGCGTACGCTGGCCGTTATTGCGACAGGCGCCGCGCTGGCGCTCTGCGGTACCGTTATGCAGGCGCTGTTTACAAATCCGCTGGCTGAGCCGGGACTGCTCGGCGTCTCTAACGGTGCCGGCGTGGGAGTAGTACTGGGCGTGCTGCTCGGCAGCGGCTCCCTGTGGAGCCTGGCGCTGGCGGCGATGGCTGGCGCCCTGGCAATTACGCTGATCCTGCTGCATTTTGCCCATCGTCAGCTCGCCAGCAGTCGCTTACTGCTTACCGGTGTGGCGCTGGGTATTATCTGCAGCGCTGTGATGACGTGGGCAGTCTACTTCAGTACCACGCTCGACCTGCGTCAGCTGATGTACTGGATGATGGGAGGCTTTGGCGGCGTTGACTGGCGCTATGGCTGGCTGATACTCAGCCTGATGCCGGTAATCGCCGCGCTGCTGTGCAGTGCGCGCACGCTGAATCTGCTGGCGCTGGGCGAGACGTCTGCGCGGCAGCTCGGCTTACCGCTGCAGCTGTGGCGTAACCTGCTGGTGCTGGCCATGGGCTGGCTGACAGGCGTCAGCGTGGCGCTGGCGGGGGCGATCGGCTTTGTCGGGCTGGTTGTCCCGCATCTTCTGCGGCTGAGCGGCATCAGCGATCATCGCTATCTGCTGCCTGCAGCAGCACTGGCGGGTGCGGCAGTGCTGCTGGCGGCGGATATTCTTGCGCGGCTGCTGCTGACCTCTGCTGAGCTGCCGTTAGGCGTGGTGACCGCGACGCTGGGCGCACCGCTGTTTATTCTGCTTTTAGTAAAATCTTCACGCTAGCTGCGGCTGGCGTTATCTGACGGACACAGGAGAACACCATGACGTTGTATCAGATCCCGCTGAAAACCCTTGATGGTACCGCCACTACGCTGGAGGCCTGGCGTGACCGCGTACTGCTGGTAGTGAACGTCGCCTCCCGCTGCGGACTGACGCCGCAGTATGAGCAGCTTGAGTCACTCCATAAAGCGTTTCAGGCGCGGGGCTTTAGCGTGCTGGGCTTTCCCTGCAACCAGTTCCTGGAGCAGGAGCCGGGCACTAACGAAGAGATCCGGACGTTTTGCAGCACCACGTATGGCGTGACGTTTCCTCTGTTTGATAAGACGGACGTTAACGGCGTGCAGCGCCATCCGCTCTATCGCACGCTGGTCAGCGCCCAGCCGGAAGCTGAACGTCCGGAGGAGAGCGGTTTTCTTGAGCGTATGATAGCGAAAGGCCGGGCGCCGGCAGAACCCGGCGATATCCTGTGGAACTTCGAGAAGTTCCTGGTCGATAAACAGGGTAACATTATCGCCCGTTTTTCACCCGATATGGCTCCGGATGCGCCGCAGGTGCTTAAGCGTATTGAGCAGGCGCTGACCGCCTGACATGCTGCTGGCGTGTCACGGTCTGAGCTGCCCCGGCCGGCTGGCGCCGCTGGATCTCGCTCTCGCGCGCGGGGAGTGGGTACATCTGGTGGGCGCTAACGGCGCCGGAAAGAGCACCCTGCTGGAGGCGCTCAGCGGTCTTGCGACTCCGCGCGGAGAGCTGCTGCTTAACGGCACCGCTGTTGCTGCGCTGTCAGGAGAGGCGCTGGCTCAGCAGCGTGGCTGGCTGCCTCAGCAGCAGCCTGCGCCCGGCGCGATGCCGGTCTGGCACTACCTGCAGATGCATCTGCCGCGTGGTGCTGGCACAGAGCTGAATAACGTGCTGGCGCGTTTGCTGTCGCAGCTGAGTCTGCATCACAAGCTGGAGAGCGCTCTGACGCAGCTCTCCGGAGGGGAGTGGCAGCGGGTGCGCCTGCTGGCGGTGATACTGCAAATCCATCCTGACATCAATCCGCAGGGCAGCCTGCTGCTGCTCGATGAGCCGATGAGCGCGCTGGATGTGGCGCAGCAGCAGGGCGTCACCCGGCTTCTGCAGCAGCTTTGCGCCGCCGGCATCGGCGTGATCACCAGCAGTCACGACCTGAATCATACGCTGCGCTACGCGGATCGCGTCTGGTTGCTGCATCAGGGAGAGCTGAAATATCAGGGCAGGGCGCATGAGGTGCTGACGGCCGCCCGGCTTGCGCCGCTGTTTCAGACAGAGGTGACAGAGGTGGATACACCGCAGGGGCGTCTGCTGCTGCTCTCCTGACTTGCACACCGCGCGCGTTTACGGCTACAGTGTCTGCCGGATCGGGCTGACAGGGAACAGGCTATGCGGTTACTTATTCTGCTATTCGTGCTGATGGTCACAGGGTGCAGTCATCATGCGCCTCCGCCTGATTCCCGTCTCTCAGATCCTGCCGCAGTGCAGACCCGGCTCAACTATCAGCTCAGCCGCTGGCAGGGCACGCCGTACCGCTATGGTGGCCTCAGTCCGCGTGGGGTTGACTGCTCCGGCTTTGTCCTGCTGACGTTCCGCGATCGCTTTGACATCGCGCTGCCACGCTCCACACGCGCTCAGACAAAAATCGGCAACCGTATCGATCCACGTGATTTGCTGCCTGGCGATCTGCTGTTTTTCAAAACCGGCAGCGGCGAAAACGGGCTGCATGTCGGTATCTATGCCAGCAACAACACCTTTATACACGCCTCTACCAGCAAAGGCGTTATTCGCTCTTCGCTCAATAATGTTTACTGGCAGAGGGTCTTCTGGCAGGCGCGCAGAATATGACAAGTTGCATTCTGGATGAATGAAATAGCGCGGCGAAAAGAGAGCTTAATTCGCATAATGGGTTCTTTTTTTGCTGAAATAAAGCTCTCATTAAAATTGGTACTTTACCACTTGACAAATTACTACTAAAAATAGAGCTAAAGATTTTATCATTGTGGATATTAACACGGCGTATTTGGCTTAAGTATAATTTAATGATTAATAGCTTGCATTAGGCGCTAAAACACCTTCTCTTCCGGCGTTTGGTGCTATTGCCTGACTCTTTTCATTGATATACGATGCCTTCATTGCCACTGCCTCTGGCTGTAAAAAATGAAAGTCCATATTTCGGCCGACTATCAGTCGGAAACCTGGTTTTATCCGGCTTATACGCTGGAGGGCCAGCTCACTGCGGTTGAGCTGGTTACACAATTTGTTCATGACAGTGCGCCAATTACGTTGCCACAGGATTTACTGTTGCCGCAGCTCGATGCCAGTCAGCAGTTAAGGCTGCTGCAGGCTCAGCTTTTAATCCTGGAAAAGCACCGCGCTTTCTTTGAGCGTAATCATGTTGATGCGCTAATGAGAATTGACGAATCGCTGGCTGAAACGCTGTTAGAGAGTGAAATTCTGTTAAGGAAATTTAAACAGCTGCCATTTATCGTAATGGATATCAGCGAAACGTTTCCGCAATTATCTGCCGGCAAAGCGCATCCGGTTTTATCCCGACTTAATCATCAATTCCGTTTATCGCTTTCACAATTCGGAGCTGGCAAAGCCCCGGCAACGGCAGTCTATGATTCGCTGTTTAGCGTCCTGAAGCTGGATAAATTATTTATCCAGAATCTGGCGAAGCGCGCCTCCTTTATCCCTTTTATGCAGACGGTTATCGATAATTTCAGCGGCTATACGCAGCAAATTATTATTTCTGGTATCGATGATGCGCGCCTGCTGAGCAAAGTCAGCGATCTGAGCGGCGTGCATATTCAGGGTAACGTGTTCCCGGTGGTTAAAGCGGAACGGTTAGAAGATCTCATCACTCCTTTTCTGACGCAGACCACACCCTCGCAGCAGTAATTCAGGCGCTGTTTTTCCCGGGCGCCCCGTGCCAGACTATCCTTTACTCTCTACACGCTATCCTGGTGCTGCATTATTAAGCACCTCTGGAGTATATATGCAATTTATCAATAGCTGGCAGCAGGAGCTGACCGGATATTACACATCGCTGCAGCCCACGCCGCTGGCGGGAGGACGTCTCCTTTATCATAATGCGCCGCTGGCGGCGGAAATGGCGCTGGATGCGGAGCTGTTTGCCGGCGACGGCCACGGCGTATGGAGCGGTCAGGCGCTGCTGCCAGGCATGGCTCCGCTCGCTCAGGTGTATAGCGGCCATCAGTTTGGCGTCTGGGCCGGGCAGCTGGGTGACGGACGCGGCCTGCTGCTGGGTGAGCAGCAGCTGGAAGATGGGCGCAAGCTGGACTGGCATCTGAAAGGCGCAGGCTTAACCCCTTATTCCCGCATGGGAGATGGACGGGCGGTGATCCGCTCAAGCGTGCGGGAGTTTCTCGCTTCAGAAGCGTTACACCATTTGGGTATCCCCGGGACGCGCGCCCTGGCGCTGGCCATCGGTGACGAACCGGTGCTGCGCGAAACGCAGGAGCGCGGCGCGATGCTGATGCGTATTGCGGAGAGCCATCTGCGTTTTGGTCACTTTGAACACTTCTATTACGCAGGGGAGACGGATAAAGTACGCCAGCTGGCAGACTATGCGATTCGTCATCACTGGCCGCACCTTGAGGCGGAACCGGATCGCTATCTGCTGTGGTTCACGGATGTGGCAAAACGTACCGCCCGCCTGATCGCACTGTGGCAGAGCGCAGGCTTTGCTCACGGAGTGATGAACACAGATAACATGTCGATTCTCGGCCTGACGCTGGATTACGGTCCTTACGGCTTTCTTGATGAGTACGATCCCGCCTTTATCTGCAACCACAGTGACTATCAGGGGCGCTATGCGTTTAATAATCAGCCGACGGTTGGCCTGTGGAACCTCAACCGGCTGGCGCACGCGCTGTCGGGATTGCTGACCACGGAGCAGCTGAAGCAGGCGCTGAGCCACTATGAGCCTGAACTGATGCGCGTCTGGGGAGAGCGCATGCGGGCGAAACTTGGCCTGCTGACGCCGCAGGCAGAGGATAATACGATTCTGAGCAACCTGCTGGCGCTGATGAGCAATGAGCACAGCGATTACACCTTTACGTTTCGTCAGCTCAGCTATACCGAACAGCAGGAAAGGCGTTCGCCGCTGCGCGATGAGTTTATCGATCGCGACGCGTTTGATCGCTGGTATAGCAGCTATCAGCAGCGACTGCTGCAGGATGAGGCCAGCGACAGCGAACGGCAGGCGGTGATGCAGGCGGCGAACCCCGCCATCGTGCTGCGCAACTATCTTGCTCAGCAGGTGATTGAAGAGGTGGAGCGGGGCGAGACTGCGGCCCTTAAAGAGCTGCATCTGGCGCTGCAGCACCCCTTTGATGAAGCGGCCAGCAGCGCGACATTGCGCCAGCGGCCGCCGGAGTGGAGTAAAACGCTGGAGGTCAGCTGCTCCAGCTGATATCAGAAACGGCTGTCGACGGCGGCAGCCAGCTCTGCCAGTACCGCCGCGCTATCGTCCCAGCCGAGGCAGGGATCGGTAATCGACTGGCCGTACACCAGCGGCTGACCAGCCACCACTTTCTGGTTTCCTTCCTGCAGAAAACTCTCAATCATAACGCCTGCTACCGCTCGCGAACCGGCGCGGATCTGCGCGGCGATATCGCGCGCCACATCACGCTGGCGACGATGCTGCTTAAGGCAGTTGCCGTGACTGAAATCGATCACCATCTGCTCAGACAGGCTGAACTCACGCAGGCTGGCTGCCGCCGCCGCCACATCTTCCGCATGATAGTTTGGCTGACGCCCGCCGCGCAGGATCACATGACCGTGCGGATTGCCGCTGGTCTGATAAATGGTCATCTGGCCCGCTTTATCCGGCGAGAGGAACATATGGCTGGCGCGGGCAGCACGAATGGCGTCGACGGCGATCTGTACGTTACCGTCCGTGCCGTTTTTAAACCCTACCGGGCAGGAGAGCGCAGAGGCCATTTCGCGATGGATCTGGCTTTCAGTGGTGCGGGCGCCAATGGCACCCCAGCTGATGAGATCGGCTATAAACTGGCCGATGACCATATCGAGGAATTCAGTCGCCGTTGGCAGACCCAGCGCGTTGATATCCAGCAGCAGCTTGCGGGCGATAGCAATACCGCGATTGACATCAAAGCTGCCGTCAAGGTCGGGATCGGAAATCAGCCCTTTCCAGCCCACCACGGTACGCGGTTTCTCAAAATAGGCGCGCATGACGATTTCCAGCCGGTCCTGATACTGCTCGCGCAGCTGCTGCAGGCGTGCCGCATAATCCAGCGCAGCGCGCGGGTCATGCAGCGAACAGGGCCCGATTATGACCAGCAGGCGCGGATCCTCGCCGGTCAGAATGCGCGCAATACGCTGGCGCGCGGCCGTAACGCTCTCTGCGATATCAGACGATAGCGGGTGCTGGCTGGCCAGCGCGGCGGGCGTAATCAGGCTGCCAATTCGCGCCGTACGCAGTTCATCAGTTTTATTCATAGTGGCTCTCAAACAGGTTCTTCGCAGCGGTGATATACCGGGAAGTGATGAGGTTCACAATAAACCAATGCGTCCTGAATTCAACCAGCAAAATCACAGAGATAATAAATACGCGGGCCGCTTAGCGCATCAGTCAGTACATATGTCGCTCCAGCCCCATAATGTCGAGGATTTTGGTGGCAATCTCCTCGACCGAGTAGTTGGTACTATTGAGGTAGCGAATCTGATGTGTGCGGAACAGCGCTTCCACTTCACCCACTTCCAGCCGGCACTGGCGTAGCGAGGCGTAGCGGGTATTCTCCGCCCGTTCCTGGCGAATGGCCGCCAGCCGTTCCGGATCAATGGTCAGCCCGAACAGCTTGTGCTGATGCGCGCGCAGCGCAGGAGGAAGCTTGAGGTTATCCATATCATCGGCAATAAAGGGGTAGTTGGCTGCGCGAATACCAAACTGCATGGCAAGATAGAGGCTGGTCGGGGTTTTGCCACAGCGCGAAACGCCCAGCAGGATCACCTGAGCATCTTCGAGTCCGCGCAGTGAGATCCCGTCATCATGCGCCAGGGTGTAGTCAATCGCGGCGATACGCGCATCATATTTACCCAGATTATTCGCGGTCAGCCCGTGAGTGCGGTGTGCCACCGGCATAGAGGAGACGCCCAGTTCACTCTGCAGGGGAGCCACCAGCGCCTGCACAATATCCTGACAAAACCCCTCACTCTCCAGAATGATGTCGCGAACCTCAGGCGTAACGATGGAAAAAAAGACCAGCGGCCGCACGCCGCTGCGCTGCCAGAGCGCGTTGATCTGCGCTTTGACCGCCTGGGCGCGCTGCACGTTTTCTACAAACGGCAGGGTAACGCTGTGCGTATCAACCGGAAACTGCGAGAGCACCGCGTGGCCCAGCACTTCTGCTGTAATGGCGGTGCCGTCTGAAATATAAAACACGCTGCGTTCAGTGCTCATTGAAAAGTGCTCTCTGAATGAATAGTGAATTAACCGATTTCATTTCAAATTAAATCGAAATGAAATATCCATATGCCGCCGTGCTCAGACCGGAATAGTGTCATACCTGACGTTAATAGCATCATAAAGAAAAAGCGATAAATAAACGCCCGCGCCCGCCACAGTTTCATAAATGACGCGCAGACTCTGTCTGATGTCGTTTGCGCAACAGCAATTCGCTGATAATGCTATAAAAATGGAAAATTCGTTATTGCAGCAAGCTGTTAGTAATAATAGTGCCGTTTGCGCAACGTCAGCCCCGGCAGGTAATAGTCTGATTTTGTCTCTCTTTTTTTGCTTTAACGATTCAACACTTAGTCTTTATAAACCAGTTATGCCAGGCTGCTGTGGCGAATAGCAAAATGTTCCATGTGCCCTAATCATTTAAAAGGATCATCTCAATGTCCAATCAAGACCAACAATCGCTAGTGCTCTGGTATAACCAGCTTGGCATGCATGATGTTGATCGGGTGGGAGGCAAAAATGCCTCTCTTGGAGAAATGATTACCAATTTGTCGTCGCTGGGCGTATCCGTCCCGAACGGCTTTGCCACGACGTCTGACGCGTTTAATCAGTTTCTCGACCAAAGCGGACTGAACCAGCGCATTTATGCACTACTGGATATCACGGATATTGATGACGTGGCGGCGCTGGCCCAGGCGGGCAAGCAGATCCGCCAGTGGGTCGTGGACACGCCGTTTCAGCCGGCGCTGGAAGCGGCTATTCGTACTGCTTATGAGCAGCTTTCTGCTGATGATGCCGACGCCTCTTTTGCCGTCCGCTCATCCGCGACTGCCGAGGATATGCCTGACGCCTCATTCGCCGGGCAGCAGGAGACCTTCCTCAACGTACAGGGGTTTGATGCCGTGCTGGTGGCGGTTAAGCACGTATACGCCTCGCTGTTTAACGATCGGGCTATCTCATACCGCGTGCATCAGGGCTACGATCATCGCGGCGTGGCGCTCTCGGCCGGGGTGCAGCGTATGGTTCGCTCCGATCTTGCCGCCTCTGGCGTGATGTTTACCATTGATACTGAGTCAGGCTTTGATCAGGTCGTCTTTATCACTTCAGCCTGGGGGCTGGGTGAGATGGTGGTACAGGGTGCGGTCAACCCGGATGAGTTTTACGTGCATAAACCGACGCTGGCGGCAAACCGCCCGGCTATTGTCAGGCGGACGATGGGGTCTAAAAAAATCCGCATGGTGTATGCCGATTCTCAGACGCATGGCGAGCAGGTGCGCATTGAGGATGTGGAGCAGGCAACGCGCGATCGTTTCAGCCTGACCGACGACGAAGTACAGGCGCTGGCACGCCAGGCGGTGCTGATTGAACAGCACTACAAGCGCCCGATGGACATCGAGTGGGCAAAAGACGGGCATACCGGCAAGCTCTATATCGTACAGGCGCGACCGGAAACCGTACGCTCGAATGGTCAGGTGATGGAGCGCTACAGCCTGCAGGGCACGGGCCAGGTGCTGGTTGAAGGACGCGCCATCGGTCACCGTATCGGTGCGGGTGAAGTCAAGGTGATCCACGATATCAGCGAAATGCACCGCATTGAGAAGGGCGACGTGCTGGTCACCGATATGACGGACCCGGACTGGGAACCTATCATGAAAAAAGCGTCGGCTATCGTGACCAACCGCGGCGGACGCACCTGCCATGCGGCGATCATTGCACGTGAGCTGGGGATCCCGGCGGTGGTGGGATGTGGTGATGCCACCGATCACCTGCGTGACGGGCATAAAGTGACGGTTTCCTGCGCCGAAGGCGATACCGGCTACGTCTACAATGACCTGCTCGATTTTGAGATCGCCAGCTCTCAGGTCGACTCGATGCCCGATCTGCCGCTTAAGATCATGATGAACGTCGGTAATCCCGATCGCGCGTTTGACTTCGCCTGTCTGCCCAACGAGGGCGTGGGTCTGGCGCGGCTGGAGTTTATTATCAACCGCATGATCGGCGTGCATCCTAAAGCGCTGCTGGAGTTTGATCAGCAGACGCCGGAGCTACAGCAGCAGATCCGCCAGATGATGAAAGGCTTTGACGATCCGGTTGAGTTCTATATCGCGCGTCTGACAGAGGGGATTGCTACCCTGGGCGCCGCCTTTGCGCCGAAGCGCGTCATTGTGCGCCTGTCCGATTTTAAATCGAACGAGTACGCCAATCTGGTCGGCGGAGAGCGCTATGAGCCGGAAGAAGAGAACCCGATGCTTGGCTTCCGGGGTGCCGGGCGCTACGTTGCCGACAGCTTCCGCGACTGTTTTGCGCTGGAGTGCGAAGCCGTGAAGCGGGTGCGCAATGAGATGGGGCTGAGTAACGTTGAAATCATGGTGCCTTTTGTACGCACTGTTGATCAGGCGGAGGCGGTCGTGGCTGAGCTGGCGAAACACGGGCTGAAGCGCGGTGAGGCGGGTCTGAAGGTGATTATGATGTGTGAAATCCCGTCAAACGCGCTGCTGGCAGAGCAGTTCCTGCAGCACTTCGACGGTTTCTCCATCGGCTCCAACGATATGACGCAGCTGGCGCTGGGGCTGGATCGCGATTCTGGCGTGGTGTCTGCTCTGTTTGATGAGCGCAATGAAGCGGTGAAAGCGCTGCTTTCGATGGCGATTCAGGCCGCAAAAAAACAGGGCAAATATGTCGGTATCTGCGGACAGGGTCCTTCAGATCATCAGGATTTTGCCGCGTGGCTGATGGAGCAGGGCATTGACAGCCTGTCGCTTAATCCGGATACGGTGGTGGAAACCTGGCTGAGCCTGGCTGAGATTGACTCTGCTCAGCGCGCTTAACCTCTGAGCATGGCGCGTAAGGTTATACCGTACGCGTCATGATTCATGCAGGCTTAAGCTGCGGATGAGCCACTGTTTCAGCATAATAACCCTGATTTTTAGCTGCTAAGCATCCCGCCTGTTCAGATAGCATGCAGTGCTACAGCGGGCGCTGAATGCAGGCCAAAAAAAAGCCCATCACAGGGGATGGGCAAAGACTACACACAGCAATTCTTTTACGTTACTCAGGGGAAAAAGGTTGTTTAAAAATCAGTAGGTTGATTTCCAACATGAGAAACATATTATTTATTGCGCCTGCTATAGTCTTTAAGAATCCTCTTATTAGTTTAAAGCTGATAATCTTTTGTCGCCTCTTTTGCCCGCTGCATCGGGCGATTCAGTATGAAAAATAATCATTCCAGCCAGCGAAACGTCGTTAAGCGCTAAAAATCGCGTTTTTTCTTAAAAACCGTTTATGAAAAACAGCGTGCCTGAAAAATGCCCGGGCATGAATGTTCAGGCCGCTGCGAGCATCAGAGGTATCAGGGCAGCTCTTCATGCTCTGTCAGCGCTTCAATTGCCGTTTCCACATCATCATCCGGCGCCGGAGCCTCGTGCATCCAGACTGAAACCAGGCGATAAGAGACCGCCAGCACGACCGGGCCGATAAACAGGCCAATCATGCCAAAGGCGATCAGGCCGCCGATAACACCTGAGAGGATCAGAATCATGGGTAAATCGGCACCCATGCGAATCAGCACCGGACGTAACACGTTGTCGAGCGTGCCGACAATACAGCTCCAGACCAGCAGCACCGTGCCCCACGTCGTATCACCGCTCCAGTAGAGCCAGATAATCGCGGGTACCAGAACAATCAGCGGACCCAGCTGGACCAGGCAGGTCAGGATCATCAGCACCGTCAGCAGCGTGGCATAAGGTATGCCCGAGATCGCCAGTCCGATCCCGCCTAATACCCCCTGCACCAGCGCCGTGACGACAACACCCAGCGCAACGGCCCGTATTGCCTGTCCGGCCAGCAGCACCGCAGCATCGCCACGGGGCCCCCCCATACGGTAGGCGAAGTGGCGGATACCCTGTCCCACCTGCTCACCGCGCCAGTAAAGCAGCACGCTGAATAACAGCATCAGCGCCAGATGCAGCATAAAGCGGCCAAAATGTCCCGCCTGTGCGACAAAGAAGCCCGTGGTGCGACCAATATAGGGCTGCACCTGACGCATGATCGCTGAACCGCCGCCATCCACCAGCTTATGGTAACTGACATAGAGCTTGTTGCCGGCATACGGGATCTCCCGCAGCCAGGCGAATTCCGGCATCAGCAGATGGCGCTGAGTAGCCCAGGCGATAACCGGGGCGCTGTTGTCAATCAGGCTGCTGACCAGCAGCGCAATCGGAATGATAAACAGCAGCAGCAGCAGAATCGTCATGGCGATAACGGCCAGGGAGCGGCGTCCCCACAGCAGATGCTGCAGGCGAATCATGAGTGGCCAGGTTGCGATAACAACCATGCTTGCCCAGGCAAAGCCCAGAATAAAAGGCTGTACCACCCAGAGACAGGCGATAATCATCAGCAAAATAAACATCAGTGAGAACAGCAGTTGCGGCAGATCCACACCGCGTTGCAGGCTTTTCATAACAGCGATTTAACCTCAGTTAATCCTTCAGGAAGGGCCCCTGGCCCGGGATCATCATGCGCTATTTCCTGAAAATTAAACAGGAAAAGCAGGGCCACAGAAGCGGGGAAGGGAAATGCCAGCAGACAGGAAAAAAATGTGATACAACCAGACGTTGAAAAATTACTACGCAAACGTTTACAACATCCCGGTCACGACACCATGATCCCACAAATTCCGCAGGCTCCTGGCCTGGTTCAGCAAGTTCTCGCCTTTTTGCAGGCGCTCAAAGAGCAGGGTTTTACCGGCGATACCGCTACCAGCTATGCCGACCGTCTCTCACTCTCTACGGATAACAGCATCTATCAGCTTCTGCCGGATGCGGCACTGTTTCCGCGTTCGACCGCAGATATCGCTCTGATTGCGCGGCTCGCCGGTGAGGACGCTTTTGCCAGCCTGACGTTTACGCCACGCGGCGGCGGCACCGGCACTAACGGACAGTCGCTGAATCAGGGCATTGTGGTTGATATGTCGCGCTACATGAACCGCATTCTGGAGATCAACACCGAACAGGGCTGGGTGCGGGTTGAGGCGGGAGTAGTGAAAGATCAGCTCAACGCCTGGCTCCGGCCATACGGTTTCTTCTTTTCCCCGGAGCTCTCCACCAGTAACCGCGCCACGCTGGGCGGCATGATCAACACCGATGCCTCAGGTCAGGGATCGCTGGTATATGGTAAAACTTCCGATCATGTCGAGGGGTTACGCGCGGTGCTGCTGGGCGGCGATATCCTTGATACGCGCGCCATACCGGTGGCGCTGGCGGAGCAGCTCGCCGCAACGCCGACGCCTGAGGGCCGCATCTACCAGACGGTGCTGCAAAGCTGTCGTGAGCAGCGCGCGCTGATCCTTGAAAAATTTCCAAAGCTTAACCGCTTCCTGACCGGTTACGATTTACGCCACGTCTTCAGTGATGACATGCAGCAGGTCGATCTCACGCGGCTGTTGTGCGGTGCCGAGGGCACGCTGGCGTTTATTACGGAAGCGCGTCTTGATATCACGCCAATCCCCAAAGTCCGTCGTCTGGTTAACGTTAAATATGAGTCTTTCGACTCCGCGCTGCGCAACGCTTCATTTATGGTAAAAGCGCAGGCGCTGTCAGTGGAGACGGTGGATTCAAAAGTACTGAATCTGGCGCGGGAAGATATTGTCTGGCACTCCGTTAAAGAACTGATCACCGATATCCCGGATAAAACGATGCTGGGACTGAATATCGTGGAGTTTGCCGGCGATGATGGCGCACTTATCGAACAGCAAATCGCCCGTCTCTGCGACCGGCTGGATACGCTGATGGCTGAGCGGCAGGGTGGCGTCATAGGTTATCAGATCTGTAATGAACTGGCTGAGGTCGAGCGTATTTACGCGATGCGTAAGAAGGCGGTTGGCCTGCTGGGCAATGCACAGGGGCGCGCCAAGCCAATTCCGTTTGTGGAAGATACGGCGGTGCCGCCGGAGCAGCTGGCCGATTATATTGGTGAGTTTCGCGCGCTGCTGGATAGCCACGGCCTGAGCTACGGTATGTTTGGCCATGTTGATGCGGGCGTGCTGCACGTGCGTCCGGCACTGGATATGTGCGATCCGCAGCAGGTGCTGCTGATGAAGCAGATTTCAGATGAAGTGGTCGCGCTGACGGCCCGTTACGGCGGGTTACTGTGGGGGGAGCATGGCAAAGGTTTCCGCGCGCAGTATAGTCCGGCCTTTTTCGGTGAAACGCTGTTTACCGAGCTGCGTCGTATCAAACGCGCGTTCGATCCCGATAACCGGCTGAATCCGGGTAAAATCTGCACGCCGCTGGAGAGCGATGCGCCGATGATGCAGGTGAATGGCGCGATGCGCGGCGATCTGGATCGTCAGATCCCGCTGACGGTACGCACCAGCTGGCGCGGCGCGATGGAGTGCAACGGCAACGGCCTCTGCTTCAATTTTGATGTGCGCAGCCCGATGTGTCCGTCGATGAAAATCACCCGCAATCGTATTCACTCGCCGAAAGGACGCGCGACGCTGACGCGTGAATGGCTGCGCCTGCTGTCGGAGCAGGGCGTTGATCCTGACCAGCTTGAGCAGGCGCTGCCGCAGCAGGGAGCCAGCCTGCGTATGCTGATCCAGCGTACGCGTAACAGCTGGCACGCTAACCGCGGAGAGTACGATTTTTCCCATGAGGTAAAAGAGGCGATGTCGGGCTGTCTGGCCTGTAAAGCCTGTTCGACCCAGTGCCCGATTAAAATCGATGTGCCCGATTTCCGCGCGCGCTTTTTACAACTTTACCATACGCGCTATCTGCGACCGGTCAGCGATCACCTGGTGGCCAGCGTAGAGAGCTATGCGCCGCTGATGGCGAAAGCGCCAAAGGTGTTCAATTTCTTCCTGCAGCAGCCGTGGATGCGCGAATTCAGCAAAACGCATATCGGTATGGTGGATTTGCCTCAGCTCTCCGCACCTAACCTTAAACAGCGTCTGAGCGGGCATCCGGCAATGAACCTGACGCTGGAGCAGCTGGAAGCGATGGATAGCGCCGCGCGGCAGCAGTGCGTGCTGGTGGTGCAGGACCCGTTTACCAGCTACTACGAAGCGCAGCTGGTGACCGACTTTATTTCACTGATTGAAAAGCTGGGTTACCGTCCGGTGCTGCTGCCTTTCTCTCCCAACGGCAAAGCGCAGCATGTTAAGGGGTTTCTGCAGCGTTTCGCCCGTACCGCAGCGAAAACTGCTGAACTGCTCAATCGGGTGGCAAAACTGGGGATCCCGATGGTCGGGGTCGACCCGGCCACTGTGCTCTGCTATCGCGATGAGTATCAGCAGGTACTGAAAAGCAAGCGCGGTGATTTCAGCGTGCTACTGGTGCATGAGTGGCTGCAGCAGGCGCTGGCTGATGGCGTAAATCAGCCGGTCAGCGGCGAGCCCTGGTATCTGTTTGCGCACTGTACGGAAGTGACCGCGCTGCCCGCTACGCCGGATCAATGGCAGAAGATATTTGCCCGCTTCGGTGCCCGGCTGGAAAATATCAATACCGGCTGCTGCGGCATGGCGGGGACGTATGGCCACGAGGCGCAGCATCTGGAGAACTCGCTCGGCATCTATGCGCTCTCCTGGCATCCGCAGCTGCAGCGGCTGCCGCGCCAGCGCTGTCTGGCGACCGGCTTTTCCTGTCGCAGCCAGGTGAAACGTGCCGAAGGCAACGGCATGCGTCATCCTTTACAGGCGCTGCTGGAATTGATGTAAACAAAATGTAGGAGCCGTCACAAAGCTGGATTAGAATATCCAGCCAGCGTGGCGGACAAAATCACGCTGCAGGCCCGTTATCTGGTCCCAGTCGCCGCTTTGTGCAAGCTTTTGGCATAAATGCGTCAGCGACTGGCGGGCGAACTGATACGCCTGCAGGCGAAACAGCCGGTCACGGTCATCGTTGCCCATCTCCTGAATCAGGCGATGGTGCAGCTTGCCTAAGGCGTGCAGATAGCTGCGATCGTCGCCGTTGATATCGCAGATTTCCGCCATATCCAGGCAGGTATCGTTAAACCGGCGCAGCTGCTCCAGTGAGCACTCTGGCCGGTTGAGTCTGGCTTCGGCCAGATAAAAATCTACGGTGATGTCGCGCACGGCAAATCGGTAGTCGCTGATTTTGTGTTGTAACCAGGCTGAAACGGTACGTGTCATAGCGCCGCCTAAATAGTTAATGATAATCATTATCATATTAAACTGCGTCAGGAATGCAATTCCCGCTAAAGAAATATATTGATGTCTGTAACCTGTTACTAAAATCGGCAATAACAATCTCTTTACATTCGGTAAAGGCGTAACCTGTATACAGGTTAATTGCTTTAGGGCCGGTTTTTATAAAATGTTACGATATCAATAGGTTGTAATATTTGTCCCGAATAAAAACTGTCTGTTACAGGCCGTACTAAAGGGACTATGCTTAATAATTAAGCAGAAAAAACAGCACGAGATGATTATCCCTGCAAAACAAGAGGTTGAAGTGATAGGCGATATCACTACCATAGGGGGATAGCCTGAGAAGGTCCAGACTTGCGAGGTACAACGATGTCATCAGTAAACGCCGCGTCCTTTTCGCCTGACGATTTTGTCTGGAAAGGACTTACGCTGACCGAGTCGGCAGCGAAACAGATCCTGACTCTGGTTGAACAGGATCCGGAAGTAAAGGGTCTGAAACTGAGCGTGAAACAATCTGGCTGTGCCGGTTTTGGTTATGTCATGGATCTGGTAAAAGAGCCAGCCGATGACGATCTGCAGTTTGAGCAGTTTGGCGCAAAACTCTTTGTGCCGCTTCAGGCAATGCCGTTTGTCGACGGCACCGAGCTGGACTACGTCCGTGAAGGCCTGAACCAGATCTTTAAATTCAATAACCCTAAAGCTCAGCACGCCTGCGGGTGCGGTGAAAGCTTTGGCGTCGAGTAAGTGAAATATGTCACGACATAGCGAAGCATCTGATGATGTACAGACCTGGGAAGGCAAGCTCAACTACAAAGAGGGCTTCTTTACCCGGTTACAAACCGACGAACTGGCACACGGCATTAATGAAGATGTCGTGCGTGCGATCTCGGCTAAGCGTAACGAACCCGAATGGATGCTTGAGTTCCGGCTCAAGGCTTTCCGTGCCTGGCTTGAAATGGAAGAGCCGCACTGGTTAAAAGCGCACTATGACAAGCTCGACTATCAGGATTACAGCTACTTTTCTGCGCCATCATGCGGGAACTGTGACGACAGCTGCGCATCTGAGCCGGGTGCAACCCAGGCGTCGGGCAGCGTGGCCTCCAGTGACTACCTGACTCAGGAAGTGGAAGACGCGTTTAATCAGCTGGGTGTTCCGGTACGTGAAGGTAAAGAGGTCGCTGTCGATGCGATTTTCGATTCCGTGTCGGTCTCAACCACCTACCGTGACAAGCTGGCCAAACAGGGCATTATCTTCTGCTCATTTGGTGAAGCGATCCATGACCATCCGGAACTGGTACAGAAGTATCTGGGTACTGTCGTGCCACACAACGATAACTTCTTTGCTGCGCTTAACTCAGCGGTAGCCTCCGATGGCACCTTTGTTTATATCCCGAAAGGGGTACGCTGCCCGATGGAGCTGTCGACCTATTTCCGCATCAACGCGGCGAAAACAGGTCAGTTTGAGCGCACCATTCTGATTGCAGATGAAGACAGCTATGTCAGCTATATCGAGGGCTGCTCGGCGCCGGTACGTGACACTTATCAGCTGCACGCAGCGGTCGTTGAAGTCATCATCCATAAAAATGCTGAAGTGAAATATTCCACGGTACAGAACTGGTTCCCTGGCGGCGAAGGTGAGGGCGGTATCCTCAACTTCGTTACCAAGCGCGCCCTGTGCGAAGGCGATCACAGCAAGATGTCCTGGACGCAGTCTGAGACCGGCTCTGCGATTACCTGGAAATATCCAAGCTGTATCCTGCGCGGTGACTACTCCGTAGGTGAGTTCTACTCGGTTGCCCTGACCAGCGGTCGCCAGCAGGCGGATACCGGTACCAAGATGATCCATATCGGTAAAAACACCAAATCGACCATTATCTCTAAAGGGATATCGGCGGGTAAAAGCCAGAATACCTACCGCGGTCTGGTGAAAATCATGCCGACGGCAACCAATGCGCGTAACTTTACGCAGTGTGACTCGATGCTGATTGGTCCCGATTGCGGTGCGCATACTTTCCCGTATGTAGAAACGCGCAACAACACAGCGCAGCTTGAGCATGAAGCCACTACGTCACGTATTGGCGAAGATCAGATGTTCTACTGCC
This sequence comes from Pantoea sp. RIT413, assembly GCF_003057675.2. Lineage (NCBI taxonomy): Bacteria > Pseudomonadati > Pseudomonadota > Gammaproteobacteria > Enterobacterales > Erwiniaceae > Pantoea > Pantoea sp. RIT413. Next base: position 460,451 of record NZ_QBJB02000001.1, on the reverse strand, counting down.
TGCAGCGCGGCATCAGCGAAGAAGATGCGATCTCTATGATCGTCAACGGCTTCTGTAAAGATGTTTTCTCCGAGCTGCCACTGGAATTTGCCGTGGAAGCACAAAAACTGTTAGCGATCAGCCTTGAGCACAGTGTCGGCTGATGCCACACGCGTTGCCGGAAGCAATGTGAAGGAATAAGTATGTTAAGTATTAAAGATTTACAGGTTAGCGTTGAAGATAAAGAGATTTTGCGCGGTCTGAACCTGGAAGTTAAACCAGGTGAAGTCCACGCCATTATGGGCCCGAATGGCTCAGGTAAAAGTACGCTTTCAGCAACGCTGGCGGGTCGCGAAGATTACGAGATCACCGGTGGCTCTGTCACCTTTAAAGAGAAAGATCTGCTGGCGCTGGAACCTGAAGAGCGTGCCGGAGAAGGCATCTTTATGGCGTTCCAGTACCCGGTAGAGATCCCGGGTGTCAGCAACCAGTTTTTCCTGCAGACCTCCGTTAATGCAGTACGCAAATATCGCGAGCAGGAAGAGCTGGATCGCTTCGACTTCCAGGATTTTATCGAAGATAAGATCAAGCTGCTGAAAATGCCGGAAGATTTGCTGACGCGTTCAGTTAACGTCGGCTTCTCCGGTGGTGAGAAGAAGCGCAATGATATTCTGCAGATGGCGGCGCTGGAGCCGGAACTCTGCATTCTCGATGAGACCGATTCGGGTCTGGATATCGATGCCCTGAAAATCGTGTCTGAGGGCGTTAACAGCCTGCGCGACGGTAAGCGCTCTTTCATCATCGTAACGCACTATCAGCGTATCCTGGATTACATTAAGCCGGATCACGTGCACGTTCTTTATCAGGGTAAAATCGTTAAGTCTGGCGACTTTTCACTGGTGAAACAGCTGGAGGAGCAAGGCTATGGCTGGCTTACCGACGAAGAGTGATAATGCCCTGCAGCAGTGGCACCATCTGTTTGAGTCTCGCGGCGAGCAGCGCTCGCTGCAGGCGCAGCAGCACTGGCAGCAGCTGATGCGTGAAGGCTTGCCCACCCGCAAGCATGAAAACTGGAAATATACGTCGCTGGAGAGCCTGCTGGGACAGCACTTTGTGCTGCCTTCCGCGCAGAGTCTCAGCCGTGAGCAGGCGGATGCGCTGGCGCTGCCGCTGGACGCGGTACGACTGGTATTTGTTGATGGCCGCTTCCAGCCTGCGCTGAGCAGCACGGAAACCGATCTGTTTGAGATCCAGCACGTTCAGGCAGCTGAGCGTCGCGATTTGCCGGCGCCGGTGCAGCCGGAGATCTTCCTGCATCTGACAGAGAGCCTGGCAGAAGAGGTGACGACGATTCGTCTGGCGCGCGGCAAAGCGGCCACCCGCCCACTCTACCTGCTGCATATCACCAGCGGTCAGGCAGATGCGCTCAACACCGTGCATCATCGTCATCATGTAGAGCTGGAGCAGAGTGCGGTAGCGGAAATCGTTGAGCACTATGTCACGCTGAATGACGCGGCGCACTTTACCGGCGCGCGGATCACCTTTGCCGTGGCGGATAATGCGCAGCTGAAACATACCAAGCTCGCCTTTGAAACCAGCAGCAGCTATCACTTTGCGCATAATGACATTGTGATGGGTCAGGATGCGCGCGTCAGCAGCACCAGCTTCCTGCTGGGCGCCGGCCTGTCACGTCATAACACCAGCACGCAGCTGAATGGCGAAAACAGCGAGCTGGCAATGAACAGCCTGGTCCTGCCGGTGGGCAGCGAAATCGCAGATACCCGCAGCTATCTGGAGCACAACAAAGGCCACTGCCTGAGTCGTCAGCTGCATAAAACCATTTCGCGCGAAAAAGGCCGTGCCGTCTTCAATGGTCACATCAAAGTGGCACAGCACGCGCTGAAAACCGATGGCCAGATGACCAATAACAATCTGCTTCTGGGCCGGCTGGCGGAAGTCGATACCAAGCCACAGCTGGAGATCTACGCCGATGACGTGAAATGCAGCCATGGTGCCACCATCGGCCGCATTGATGATGAGCAGATGTTCTATCTGCGTTCGCGCGGTATTGCTGAAGAAGCGGCGCAGCAGATGATCATCCACGCTTTTGCCGCCGAACTGACCGAAACGCTGGATGATGACATTCTGCGTCAGGCGGTGCTGGCACGCATCTCACAGCGTTTTCCTGGAGTACATTCATGAGTTTCGATTCCGAACGAGTCAGAGCGGAGTTTCCGATCCTGAGTCGTGAGGTCAACGGACACCCGCTGGCCTACCTTGACAGCGCGGCCAGCGCGCAGCGTCCGCTCGCGGTAATCAACGCGGAAAGTCATTTTTACCAGCACGGCTACGCCGCCGTGCATCGCGGCATCCATTCGCTGAGCGCGCAGGCCACCAGCGATATGGAAGCGGTACGCGCGCAGGCTGCGGCCTTTCTGAATGCGGCTTCGCATGAAGAGATTATCTTTGTTAAAGGCACAACCGAAGGCATTAATCTGGTAGCCAATAGCTGGGGCGGCAGTCAGCTGCAGCCCGGTGACAATCTCATCATTACCGAGATGGAGCATCACGCTAACATCGTGCCGTGGCAGATGGTGGCACAGCGCACCGGTGCTGAGATCCGCGTCCTGCCGCTCAGCGATAGCGGCGAACTGGCTACAGAGCAGCTTGCTTCGCTCATCGACAGCCGTACCCGGCTGCTGGCGGTCACGCACGTCTCTAACGTGCTGGGCACCGTTAACCCGGTTAAGGCGCTGGTCGCTCAGGCGAAAGCAGCCGGCCTGGTCACACTGATTGATGGCGCGCAGGCGGTGATGCATCACGCCGTTGACGTGCAGGATATCGACTGTGATTTCTACGTTTTCTCCGGACATAAGATTTACGGTCCGACCGGCATCGGCGTGCTCTATGCGCGTAAAGCGCTGCAGGAGCAGATGCCGCCGTGGGAAGGCGGGGGTTCCATGATTGACCAGGTCATGCTGCCGGTGGGAACCACCTGGAACAGCGCGCCGTGGCGCTTTGAAGCGGGTACGCCTAATACCGGCGGTATCATCGGTCTGGGTGCCGCACTGAATTGGGTAAGTGAACTGGGTCTTGACGCTATTCATGCACGCGAAAGCGCGCTGATGCGTTACGCGCTGGACAAACTCGCTTCAGTACCGGACATCGTGCTTTATGGTCCAGCACAGCGCAGCGGGGTAATCGCCTTTAACCTGGGTAAACATCACGCCTTTGACGTTGGCAGCTTCCTCGATCAGTATGGTATTGCCATTCGCACCGGTCACCACTGTGCGATGCCGCTGATGCGCCACTATGCCGTACCGGCGATGTGTCGCGCCTCCTTCGCGCTCTATAATACCGAAGATGAGGCAGATCGGCTGGCCGCTGGCCTGACGCGTATCCATCGCCTGCTGGGCTAAGCAGATTTCAGGAGTAACAGATGGCGAACCTGCCGGAAAAAGAGAAGCTGGTGCGCAACTTTAATCGTTGCGCTAACTGGGAAGAGAAGTACCTTTACATCATTGAGCTGGGTGCAAAATTACCAGAATCCTCTGAAAGCCTGCATCAGCCTGGGTATGTCATTTCAGGCTGTCAGAGCCAGGTCTGGATCCGCATGACGCCGCAGGCGGACGGATCGATGGCGTTTGAAGGGGATAGCGACGCAGCTATTGTTAAGGGATTGATTGCAGTAGTATTTAGCCTCTATCAGGGGCTGAAGCCGCAGGAGATCCTCGAGCTGGATGTGCGCCACTGGTTTGCGGAACTGGCGCTGACTCAGCACCTGACGCCAACGCGTTCTCAGGGGCTGGAAGCGATGATCCGCGCTATCCGGCATAACGCTCAGCAGCTCTGCTAAGGTACACTCTTCAGACCCCGGTTTAGCCGGGGTCTTTTCCATCCAGAAAGAGAAACCTGCATGAAACCTGCGTTACGTTTAGCTGGTGCACTGCTGCTGTCCTGCTTTGGACTCTCTGCACCTTCAATGGCTACTGAATATCCTCTCCCTGCCGACGACAGCCGCCTGATCGGCGAAAACGTTCTGACCACTATCTCTGATAACAAACAGCCGCTGGAGAGCGTGGCAGCGCGCTACAGCACAGGACTGCTCGGCCTGCTGGAAGCAAACCCCGGCGTTGATCCCTGGCTGCCGGCGGCAGGTACGCAGATCACCGTGCCGCTGCAGATGCTGTTGCCGGATGCGCCGCGCAAAGGGATTGTGGTTAATCTGGCTGAGCTGCGCCTCTACTACTATCCGCCGGGAGAAAACCGCGTGGTGGTCTATCCAATCGGCATTGGCCAGTTAGGCGCTGCGACGCCCGATATGGTGACGCGTATCAGCCAGAAAATTCCCAACCCGACCTGGACACCGACGCCAAATATTCGCAAGCGCTATGCGAAAGAGGGCGTGACGCTGCCGGTTACGGTTCCGGCCGGCCCTGACAATCCGATGGGACTGTTCGCCCTGCGTCTGGCGTATGGCAAGGGACACTACCTGATTCACGGCACTAACGCTGACTTTGGCATCGGCATGCGCGTCAGCTCCGGCTGTATTCGCCTGCGTCCCGCTGATATTGAAGCGCTGTTCAGCAGCGTCCCGGCAGGCACGCGCGTTCAGATTGTTAATCAGCCGGTGAAGTACGCCATCGAACCAGACGGTAAACGTTATATTGAGGTTCATCAGCCGCTGTCGCGCAGTGAAAAAGATGATCCGCAGACGCAGCCGCTGGTGCGCAGCACCGCTCTGAAAGCCTTTAGCCGCAGTGCGAAAAGCGACAGTGCGCTGATTGAGGAGGCGATGACGCGCCGTTCAGGTATGCCGGTGCTGGTCAGCAGCGGCGAGCCGGTTGCCGCAGAGCCGCAGGGCTGAAGTCAGCCGGTCAGACAGCGCCACCGGGCGCTGGAATCAGCACAAAAAAAATGGTGCCACCAGGGCACCATTTTTCAAACCAGAACTCTTACTTACGGTAAGAGTGAGCCTGGTTGTCCAGACGCTGGTTAGCGCGAGCTGCGTCATCTTTAGCAGCCTGAACGTCAGAACGCACTGCGTTCACGTCGTTGCTCAGCTGGTCAACTTTAGCGTTCAGAGTCTGAACGTCTGAAGACAGCTGGTCGATTTTAGCGTTGCTTGAGCAACCAGCCAGCAGAGTTGAACCCAGGATTACCGCGCCCAGTACCAGTTTAGTACGTTTCATTTTATACCCTCTAGATTAAGTTAATCTCCATGTAGCGTTACAAGTATTGCACAAAGCTTTTTAAGTTGAGAATAAATTTTTGATGAGAACATGCTTAAATTTGATCGTTCGCTCAAAGAAGCAGCATCTGGCAGAATATGATGAAAATATTTAGCGAAAACAGAGGGATTTAATCGGATTAACCTTAATTCCACAACATATTGAATAGTTATTTTCGATTTGAATTTTTCTGATTATAGATTAGCGATGGAATAAAAAAAGCGCCGGTTAAGGCGCTTGTTTAAATAAAGTGTGACGTTAAATCAAATCACGTGCACGGAAGCGGTGTTAGTAGTTCCGCTTGGCACCAGGGCACCTGAAACCATCACGACCACATCACCTTTCTGCGCGTAGCCGCTTTCCAGCGCCAGCTCTTTACCAATGCGATAGAAATCATCGGTTGATTCAATGCGGGCGACCAGGCGAGTCTCGATACCTTTGCTCAGGATCAGCTGACGGGCAGTGGTCTGGTTGGTCGTCAGGGCGAGAATGGTTGCATCCGGGAAGTACTTACGTACTGATTTTGCTGATTTACCGCCCTCGGTGGCTACAACAATCAGTGGTGCTTCCAGTTTCTCTGCGGTCTCAACGGCACCACGGCAGACAGCTTCCGTAATACGCAGCTTGCGGGAATCTTTCAGCTCGTCGATGCGTGACTTCATCACGCGATCGGTACGCTCACAGATGGTGGCCATGATCGTGACCGACTCCAGCGGATAGCGGCCTTTGGCGCTCTCACCAGACAGCATCACGGCGTCAGTACCGTCAAGAATGGCGTTAGCCACGTCGCCCGCTTCAGCACGGGTAGGGCGCGGGTTTTTGATCATGGAGTCGAGCATCTGCGTAGCAGTGATGACCACTTTGCGGGCTTTGTTGCACTTTTTGATCATCATCTTCTGCGCGAAGATAACCTCTTCAACCGGGATCTCTACGCCCAGATCGCCACGCGCAACCATGATGCCGTCAGACGCTTCAAGAATTTCATCGAAGTTGTTAAGGCCTTCCTGGTTTTCGATCTTAGAGATGATCTGGATGTTTTCGCCGCCATGCGCTTTCAGATGCTCGCGGATCTCCAGCACGTCAGAGCGTTTACGAATAAACGACGCGGCGACAAAGTCCACTCCCTGCTCGCAGCCAAAAATCAGATCGCGCTTATCTTTTTCTGCCAGTGCAGGCAGCTGGATAGAGACGCCAGGCAGGTTAACGCCTTTGTTTTCGCCGAGGTCGCCGTTATTCAGCACTTCACACACTACGCTGTTTTCCGTGACTTCAGTAACGGTCATGCCAATCAGGCCATCGTCGACCAGAACCGTGTTGCCAATTTTCAGATCTTCAGTAAAACCGGCATAGGTAACAGCGACGCGTTCATGATTACCAATCACAGACTGATCGGTGGTAAAGGTAAAGGTCTGGCCCGCCTTGAGTGAAACGTCGTTGCCACCCTCCAGCTTCATGGTGCGGATTTCCGGTCCTTTGGTGTCCAGCAGAATCGCGGCCTGATGCCCCGTTTTTTCCATGACGGCACGCATATTTGCGATGCGCTGACCATGTTCGGCGTAATCACCGTGCGAGAAGTTGAGACGCATAACGTTCATGCCTGCTTCCAGCAGCTGGGTCAGCATCTCTTCTGATTCGGTTTTCGGCCCGATAGTACAAACAATCTTGGTCTTTTTCATGTCAGATATCTGTATGTTGTGATGGATGATAAAGGTCGGTATCCGATGCGCGGAGCACCGAAGTGAAAATGTGACGATTGTGGCTACGGATAATACAGAAGTAAGAATAGGTGACAGGAACTGAGCGTGCAGGGAAGTTATGCGTTGCAGAAGCAGGCCGGCAGAGCGGCGTTGCGCAAATCAGAGACATTGATGGCATAGGCACGTCAGCGCTGAAACCTTTCAGGTGAAACAACGAGCCATAGTATAATCGCTAAGTATGCGAAAACCAATATAAAAGCAGCAGGGGATATCGACCTGAATCAAGGAAAGCGACGTTGCGCAAGAAGAGGATACAGCGAAGTGGTGCGCTCTAATGGACTCGAACCATCGACCCCCACCATGTCAAGGTGGTGCTCTAACCAACTGAGCTAAGAGCGCGCAATACAGCAAACTGGTGCGTCCGAGTGGACTCGAACCACCGACCCCCACCATGTCAAGGTGGTGCTCTAACCAACTGAGCTACGGACGCACTTGGTGCGCTCTAATGGACTCGAACCATCGACCCCCACCATGTCAAGGTGGTGCTCTAACCAACTGAGCTAAGAGCGCAACACGCTGTCAGGGCGACAGCGGGGACGAATATTAACGGTACGCCGGAAACCTGGCAAGGGAAAAAAACAGAAAATCGGGACGACTGACCAGCATCTGTGCGAAGCGTCGCTTTTTTCAGCATTGCGGGCCAGATAAACGCCCGCTCAGCCACTTAGCGCGCCGCCCGCGCCAGAATAACCTCTGCAGGCAGACGCTGCATACGGCGAATACGCCAGATCATCATCGCGGCGGCAGAGGTCAGGCCCACAATAAACCCGCACCAGAATCCGGCCGGACCCAGCGCCGGAACAATCCAGTCAGTCAGCGCCAGGATATAGCCTGCCGGCAGTCCCAATACCCAGTAAGCGATCAGCGTAATGAAAAAGATCGAGCGGGTATCTTTATAACCGCGCAGGATCCCGCTGCCGATAACCTGAATCGAATCGGAGAACTGATAGATCGCAGCCAGCAGCATCAGCTGGGCAGCCAGCGTAATGACCGCAGGGTTCGCCGTATAGAGCGCGGCGATATCGTGACGGAACGTGACGGTAAACAGGGCAGTGCAGGCCGCCATGGCGATGCCCACGCCCTGACCGGTCCAGGCGGCGGTGCGTGCACCTTCCGCCGAGCCTTCACCCAGCCGGTAACCCACGCGAATCGTGGTGGCTACCCCCAGCGACAGCGGCAGGACAAACATCAGTGAGCTGAAGTTGAGCGCGATCTGGTGTCCTGCGACATTCACAATGCCCAGTGGTGAAACCAGCAGCGCCACTACGGCAAACAGCGTAACTTCAAAGAACAGCGCCAGCGCTACCGGTAACCCCAGCGAAAAGAGCCGCGTGAGAATAGCGCGCGAGGGCGCTGACCAGCGTGAGGCCATGCGAATATCGCGCATCGCCGGCATACGCCGGAGCCAGAAGCGCATAACCAGAAACATCACCCAGTAGACGGAGGCGGTTGCCACGCCGCACCCCACGCCGCCGAGACGCGGCATACCAAAGTGGCCATAAATGAAGATGTAGTTCAGCGGAATGTTGGTCAGCAGTCCGAGAAAGCCCAGCAGCATGGCGGGTTTGGTTTTAGACAGACCGTCGCACTGGTTACGCGCCACCTGGAAAAAAAGATAGCCTGGTGCGCCCCAGAGCAGCGCATGCAGGTAACCTTCCGCTTTAATGGCCAGATCGGCGTCAATGTCATGCATTGCGCGGATAAGATAGCCCGCGTTCCATAACACAACCATAATGACAAGCGAAACGGCCAGTGCCAGCCAGTACCCCTGGCGCACCTGCTCGGCAATGCGTTCACGTCGTCCGGACCCGTTGAGTTGCGCAACGGCTGGCGTCAGTGCCAGTAGCAGACCGTGACCAAAAAGAATGGCGGGAAGCCAGATAGAGGTGCCAACAGCAACGGCGGCCATATCCGTGGCGCTTACCGCACCGGCCATAACGGTATCTACAAATCCCATCGCAGTCTGGGCTACCTGAGCGAGGATCACCGGGATTGCGAGGGCCAGCAGCTGACGCGCTTCTGTTAAATACTTCTGCACGTATCACCTGTTTGATTAAGAGAAAGAGAAACTATTCCCGGCGAATGCGCGCTCAATGCAGCCAGAGCCCGCACGCGGAACAAATAATGATAACAAATTTATTTGCCTTTTATGCAACCATTGCGCATGCGCAAATTAAGTTGTGCTGGCAGGTTGTGATAAGCTAAGACAAACGCGTGGAGAGGATAGTTATGTTTACGGGTATTGTGCAGGGCGTGGCGGAAATTGTCGCCATTGAAGAGAAAGAGCTGTTTCGCACTCATACTGTACGTCTTGATGCAGCCCTGCTGCCAGGGCTGGAGCTGGGGGCGTCTGTAGCGCACAACGGCTGCTGCCTGACCGTAACGGCCATCGAAGAGGATCGGGTCAGCTTTGACCTGATTAAAGAGACGCTGCGCATTACCAATCTGGGTGCGCTGCAGGTGGGTGACAGAGTCAATATTGAGCGTGCGGCTAAATTCAGCGATGAAATTGGCGGACACCTGATGTCGGGTCATATTATGACCACTGCTGAAATCTGCAAAATTATTCAGTCGGAAAATAACCGCGAAGTCTGGTTCAGACTGCAGGATGCAGAACAGATAAAATATATTCTGCGCAAAGGCTATATCGGTATTGATGGCATCAGCCTGACGGTCGGCGATGTGACCAAAACCAAATTCTGCGTCCACCTGATCCCGGAAACGCTGGAGCGCACCACGCTGGGAAGCAAAAAGCTGGGGCATAAGGTCAATATCGAAATCGATCCGCAAACGCAGGCGATTGTGGATACCGTTGAGCGCGTTATGGCGCAGCGTGAAGCCGCCCTGATTGCCGCAGCAACAGCGCCGGCCGGACCGGCAGAATAAACTTCAGTAAAGGCGCGCAGCGCGCCTTTTTAACCTAGCGCGCAACGCGCAGCCCGCCTTCATAGCCGCGACTGAACATCACCTGCCACAGCTGAATATCCCGGGCGCGAAAGGCACCAGCACACGCATTGAGATAGTAGCTGAACATACGCTTAAAACGCTCATCATAGCGGGCAGAGAGCTGCGGCCACGCCGCCAAAAAACGCGTATGCCACGCCATAAGCGTGGTGTCATAATCGGTCCCGAAGTTGTGCCAGTCTTCCATAATAAAATAAGGCTCGCTGGCGTCCGCTATCTGTCGCACAGAGGGCAGGCAGCCGTTCGGGAAAATATATTTATCGATCCACGGATCTACCCGCATATCGGTTCTTACCGCCCCGATGGTGTGCAGCAGAAAGAGGCCGCCGGGTTTCAGGTTGCGGTTAACCACCCTGAAGTAGGTCGCATAATTTTTCGGGCCAACGTGCTCAAACATCCCGACGGAAACGATGCGGTCAAACTGCTGCTCAAGGTCGCGATAATCCTGCAGCAGTATCGTGACGTCCAGTCCGGCGCAGCGCTGCTGTGCCATCTTTTGCTGCTCCTGGGAGATAGTGACGCCATATACGCTGACACCGTAGCGGCGGGCAGCAAACTCCGCCAGCCCGCCCCAGCCGCAGCCGATATCCAGCAGAGACATGCCGGGTTCAAGCTGCAGTTTGCGGCAGATCAGATCCAGCTTGGCTTCCTGCGCCGCTTCCAGCGTTTGCGCATGAGGCCAGTAGCCGCAGGAGTACTGCATAAACGGGTCCAGCATCAGGCTGAACAGGTCATTACCCAAATCGTAGTGCGCTCTGCCGACCTGCCAGGCGCGCTTTTTTGATTGCAGATTGGTCAGCCGGGCAGCGGCGATACGCAGCGTATCCTTAAAGTGGTGCGGCAGCTGATGATCGAGATGATGTCTGAGCGCGCGATGAAAAAACATATCCAGTCGTTCACACGTCCACCACCCATCCATGTAACTTTCGCCCAGACCCAGTGAGCCTTCCTGCATCACGCGCTTAAAAAAGCCAGCATGATGAACCTGAATATCCCATGGTCGTGAACCATTAACGCGAATATCTGCCTGTTCAAGTAACTCCCGGGCAATACGAAACCACGGATTCTCTTCGGGAGTGACTGCTTCTGCACATGATGAACTCATAGCTTCTCCATCACCTTGTAAATATGACCTGGGAAACAGAAGGATCTGCATCAGGTCTGTGAAAGAACGCAGGGTGGTGCCGTGCGCAGCTAAACCACATTAACAGAGGTATGAATAGTCCGGACTCACGCAATGCGCAGCGGCCTGGCCGCACGCAGATGCTGTCCCGGAAAGACCGGGAGCGCTGTTATTGTTATGAATGTCAGAAGAGATAGCGACCCGCGGCGCGAATGCGGGCGGATCGCTCTCTGGCAAAATAGCACCAGACCGGCTTATGCGTTGTCTTCGCAGGGATGGGCGATATCGGCTGATTTAGCTGTTGCGCGCTGCCAGACGAAGCCCATCCAGGCGAGCACCACCGTACTTACCATTACCAGCGTAGTGTGATAAAGCGCCTGCTGCAAACCAGCCGAGACAATCAGGCTGGCAAGGAAGCATAAGCCAAGCTGCAGCAGATTCTGTAAACCTGCAGCTTTACCGCTGGCGTGCGGGAACGGCGCCAGCGCGCTGGCAACCACAATCGGATAGATAGCGCCGTTTGCCAGCGCCATACCGCAGAAAGGCAGCAGCAGGCCAAAAAGCGACGGCGCGGGAAGCAGCGCAACGGCAAAGAGGCTCATAATGCTCAGACTGTAAATCAGCAGCAGCCAGGGCAGCAGCTGCGCGCCCTGAAAGCGATTAAGCAGCGCACGACAGCCAAAACCGCCAATAAGGAAGGCAATCGTCTGCGGCACATAGCTGAGCCCGATATCGGCCGGGGTTAAGCCCGCGGCCGCCAGAATAAAGGGTGAACCCGTCAGCCAGGCAAAGAAGCTGGCAGAGCAGGCGGAGTAAATCAGCACGTTGCCGCTGTAGGCGCGGGTAGCGAGCAGCGTCAGCCAGCCAGGCTGATCGCCGCGCGCCGCCTGAGAGATACGCGGCGAGCGAAGTCTGAGGGTACCTGCCAGCAGCACCAGGGTAATCAGCGTCAGCACCAGGAAAATAGTGCGCCAGTGAAAATGACTCATCAGCCAGGCACCCAGCAGCGGAGCCAGAGCAGGAGAGAGCGCCACCAGCGGCATGATAGTGGCAAACACTTTATTGGCCTGCGCTTTAGGGTAGCGATCGATAACCAGCGCCTGCCAGCTCACGGCGGCGGCACAGACGCCCACAGCCTGAATAAAGCGCAGCGCCAGCATCAGCCAGACGTTGTCGGCCCATAGCATGGCCAGACAGCTCAGGGCAAAGATTGAGAGGCCCGCCAGTAAAACCGGTTTGCGGCCAATGCGGTCAGAGAGAAGTCCCCAGCCCACCTGCGCACAGGCAAAGCCCGCCAGAAACAGGCTCAGGCTGGCGCTGATAACACCCGGAGCGGTGGCAAAATCACGCTGCATGTCGCTGAATGCGGGCAGATACATATCCGTGGCGAGAAAGCCGAGCATGCTCAGCAGCGCCAGATAGGGCAGAAATCCTTTAGATGACATCACTATTTTTCTCATTCGGCAGGGAAACGCGAAGGAGTGTAAAAGGGTGCAGTCAGCTTTGTGAAACGCTAATATTTGCAGAGTGCTGTTAAATTTTTTGAAGGCAAAAATATGTGGTCTGAATATGCACTTGAGGTGGCGGATGCCGTCGCCCGCACCGGCAGTTTCAGCGCGGCAGCGCAGGAGCTGCACCGCGTGCCTTCTGCTATCAGCTATACCATCAGGCAGCTGGAGAGCTGGCTTGCCGTGGAGCTGTTTGAACGCCAGCATCGGGAGGTGGTCCTGACGCCGGCCGGCGAGCATTTTGTGCGAGAAGGCCGCTCTGTTATCAAAAAAATGCTGGCAACGCGACGCCAGTGTCAGCAGCTGGCCAACGGCTGGCGCGGCCAGCTCACTATTGCCGTTGACTGTATCGTCAAGCCGCAGCGCACGCGCCAGCTGGTGAAAGATTTCTATCGCCACTTTCCCGATATGGAGCTGATCATCAGCTATGAAGTGTTTAACGGCGTATGGGATGCGCTGGCCGATGGCCGGGTTGACGTAGCCATCGGCGCCACGCAGGCGATCCCGGTTGGCGGACGCTTTGCTTTTCAGGATATGGGCGCCCTTAACTGGCGCTGCGTGGTCAGTCCGGATCATCCACTGGCGCAGAGCGCGCATCCTGACGAAGAGGCGCTGCGCGCCTGGCCGTCGCTGGTGCTGGAAGATACGTCGCGCGCGCTGCCGCGCCGTATGACCTGGACGCTGGATAATCAGCGCCGGCTGGTGGTGCCGGAGTGGGAAACCGGAATCGACTGCCTGCAGGCTGGCCTGTGCGTGGGGATGATCCCGGGACATCTGGCGCGGCCGCTACTGGATAGCGGCGCGCTGGTGGAGCTGATATTACCGCAGCCCTTTCCGGAGAGTCCCTGCTGCGTCAGCTGGGCCGAGCAGCGGGCGTCGCCAGCGCTGATCTGGCTGCTGGAATACCTGGGGGATGCTGAGACGCTAAACCATGAGTGGCTCAGCGAGCGCCGCGCTTAGCGGCGATAGTCGCGAAACGGACCATCCCCGACGGAGCGACGCTCAATCAGACTGGGCTGAACTTCAATTGTTTGCGGCTCTTCACGTTTACTGGTAATGCGGTCCAGCAGCATCTCCAGCGCTTTCTCACCCAGCTGAGCTTTGGGCTGATGCACCGTCGTCAGCGCCGGCGTAAAGTAGCGGGCGTTGCGCACATTATCATAGCCGATCACCGAAATATCCTGCGGTACGCGCAGGCCCATCTCATCAGCAGCGCAGATGGCGCCCATTGCCATAATATCGCCGCCGCAGAACACAGCGGTAGGCCGCTGCTTCTGGCTCAGGATCTGCTGCATCGCCTGATAACCCGACTCCGGCTCAAAATCGCCCTGTACGATCCACTCCGCACGCACCGCGATCCCCGCTTCCTGCATCGCCTGCAGGAAGCCGGCGTGCCGTCCGCCACCGGTATTGCGCTCCAGCTGGCCCGGAATAGCGCCAATATCGCGATGACCCCGCTCGATCAGGTAACGGCCGGCCAGATAGCCGCCCTGAAAGGCGTTATCCTGCACGGTATCGGTAAAATCACCGCGGGAAGCGCCCCAGTCCATGACCACCATCGGAATATTGCGATTATCTTCCAGCATCTGAAGCAGATCGTCCGGATACTCAGAGCACATCACCAGCAGGCCATCTACCCGCTTTTGCGCCATCATCGACAGATAGGCGCGCTGTTTTTGCAGGTCATTGTGCGCATTGCCCAGAATCAGCGTATAGCCCTGAGCGAAGCAGTGGTTTTCAATCGCTTCAATGATTTCAGCAAAGTAGGGGGCTTCGCTGGATGTCGCCAGCAGACCCAATGTTTTCGTGTGATTAACCTTCAGGCTGCGCGCCACGGCGCTGGGAGAGTAGTGCAGCGCTTTAATCGCCTCCCACACGGCATTACGCGTCTCTTCAGCGACAAAGCGCGTTTTATTGATGACGTGCGAAACCGTGGTCGTTGATACGCCAGCGCGTTTTGCCACATCTTTAATTGTTGCCATGAAAATGAACCTCTTAAACCTATCGCAACTTTATGATAAGTATAGTGTTAAACGTTTGCGTCTGCGCAGGGTTTTCTGCCCGGTTTCAGCATAAAAATGGCTGATTTAAGGCGAGTAATTAACCGTAACAGATAATGACAGCAGCGTGCGCAAAAGGTGTTGCGCAACGAAAGGCGGCGATTCTAGCAAGGTGAGGGGCATAAAACGAGATTTTTACCTGAGGTCAGGCGAAAATATTTAGATTACGGCAGCCGGTATGTGTTCAGGCCAAAACGCGCGCGGCGTGTTGCGCAACCGCTAACGAATGGTTTTAGGTGTCATCATGCGGCGTGCGCCAACATAGTGCTTCTGCCAGTAATCTTCACCCAGCGCGCTGATCTGAATATCCTTGCCGGTACGCGGCGACTGAATAAATTTGCCGTTACCCAGATAAACGCCAACATGATCGGCTGTACCGCGATTATTGATGCGGAAAAACACCAGATCCCCTTTCTCCAGCATTTCGCGCTTGATGGGAGCGGCATCGCGCAGATGATACATTTCGTTGGCCGTGCGCGGCAGTTTGAAACGGACCAGATCTTTGTAGGCGTACCAGACCAGGCCACTGCAATCGAATCCGGTAAGCGGAGAGGTGCCACCCCACTGATAAGGTTTGCCCAGCTGGCCCATAAGTTTAGTCATGGCGGTTTCACGCGCCTTCTGGTAGCGCAGACGGTGGGATTTGCTGAGCCTGATACCGGTCAGCGCATCGGTACTCTCTTCCGCGGCCGCTATTTTCCGGCTGGTACGCTGATGACCATATTTTTTGCTGGCGGAGAGGGCGGGCGCTTTTTTACGGGCGGTACGGGAGGTCGCAGGCGGTTCTGCGTGCAGGCTTTTTTTCGATTTAACTTTTTGTACGGGCGTGACGCGTGTTTTTTTAGCCGAGGTTTTAACCGGACGTCGTTTGCGGCGCTCATCGTCGCGCGCACTCTTTTTCTCCGCTTTCTGCAGGCTGGCGTTAACCGGCTTGTGCGGTGAAGCAGCGGCCACGTTAAAAAACAGCTGAGCAAAAGCCAGTATGAAAAGCGTAATCAGTAAACGCATAGTCCGGTTACAGGTTCGGCAGGCTGCAGAAGCAGACCGCGGCAATATTAGAAAATTCTGATCAGCGATCAGCGCCGGATTGATTCTAATCCACTTTTTTTACAAAAGGTAAGGTCTTTTTTATTAAATCCATCAACACAAGGGCTGTGCAGCAAAAATGAGCGGTTTCAGGCGGTTAACGCAGCATATTTATTGCTAATCGTGTATTAATACACACTTCGTCATACGCCCGTGGCGGCAAACTTAACAAACATGGCGATTCATGCCGCAGCGAGGCAAATTCCCGATTTCAGTCGCGGGATGAAGTCGCTACAATAAACAAACACGAAGTGAAGAATTAAGGAAGGCAAAAATGAGTACTGTTGAAAAAATTCAGCGCCAGATCGCAGAAAACCCGATCCTGCTGTATATGAAAGGATCGCCAAAACTGCCAAGCTGCGGCTTCTCAGCTCAGGCTGTTCAGGCGCTCTCTGCCTGTGGCGAACGCTTCGCGTATGTTGATATCCTGCAGAATCCTGATATCCGTGCTGAACTGCCAAAATACGCTAACTGGCCAACCTTCCCGCAGCTGTGGGTGGATGGGGAGCTGGTCGGCGGCTGCGACATCATCGTTGAGATGTTCCAGCGCGGTGAACTTCAGCCGCTGATCAAAGAAACCGCTGAGAAACACAAAGAAGCGGAATAAATTAAAAGGCCGGCGCTGTGCCGGCCTTTTTCATTCTCTTACTCTGCCGCGCTTTCGCCTGACGCTTCGCTCTCTGCCTCAGCGTCATTTAGCGCCAGCGGCCAGCCACCTAAACGTTTCCAGCGGTTTACCAGCTCGCAAAACAGCATTGCCGTCTGCTCTGTATCATAAAGCGCCGAGTGCGCCTGCGTGCTGTCAAAATCGATACCTGCCGCCTTGCACGCTTTTGCCAGCACCGTCTGTCCCAGCACCAGCCCGCTCAGCGCCGCCGTATCAAAGGTGGCAAACGGATGAAAGGGGTTGCGTTTCAGGCTGGCGCGCTCAGCCGCCGCCGTAACGAAGCTGTGATCAAAGTTGGCATTATGCGCCACAATAATCGCCCGGTTGCAGCCGCTCTCTTTAAGCCCTTTGCGCACCTGTTTAAAGATGGCGTGCAGCGCTTCATATTCGCTCACTGCGCCGCGCAGCGGGTTCGCAGGATCGATACCGGTAAACGCCAGCGCTTCAGGATGAAGAAGGGCACCTGCAAAGGGTTCAATGTGAAAATGCTGGGTTTCGTCACGCTGCAGCCAGCCATCCTCATCCATTTTCAGGGTCGTGGCGGCAATCTCCAGCAGCGCATCAGTCTGCGCATTAAAACCGGCGGTTTCGACATCGATAACTACCGGATAAAAGCCGCGAAAGCGTTGGTTAAGGGCGTTCTGGGCGTTCGATTCAGACATCAGGATCTCATAGCAGTGAAAAGGGCAGCGCGCATTATGGCAAAAAAGGCGGGAGGGTGCAGCAGATGAGAAAAACCAGCCCGCAAATTTGCGGGCTGGCGTCAGGCATCAGTTACCAAGGCCATTACCGGCATGCTTGTTTTCAATCAGCTCAATTTTATAGCCATCGGGATCTTCAACAAACGCAATAATCGTGCTGCCACCTTTAACCGGGCCCGCCTCACGGGTTACGTTGCCGCCCGCGCTACGGATGCGCTCGCAGGTTGCGGCGACATCGTCTACGCCCAGCGCGATGTGACCATAGGCGTTCCCAAGGTCATATTTTTCCGTACCCCAGTTATAGGTCAGCTCAATGACCGCACCTTCGCTCTCTTCGGTGTAGCCAACAAATGCCAGAGTATATTTATATTCTGCATTTTCACTCTGACGCAGCACGCGCATACCCAGTACGCGGGTATAGAAGTCAATTGAGCGTTGCAGATCGCCAACGCGTAACATGGTGTGAAGTAAACGCATAACATCCTCTTTTTTAACATGGTCAGATTTTGACGCAGAAACAGTACAAGTATAGCGGGTGACGGGGCTGCCGCATCGTTATGCGGCAGCTGCCGGTTACAGCGTCGGGTAGTCGATGTAACCTTCCGCACCGCCGCCGTAGAAACTCTCCGGGCGCTGCGGGTTAAGCGGAGCATCCTGCTGCAGGCGGGCAACCAGGTCCGGGTTGGCAATAAAGTCGCGGCCAAACGCCACGGCATCAATCAGGCCGCGCGCGATCAAATCATCCGCTTTTTCCACGCTGTAGGCGCCGGCACCGATGATCACACCGGGGAAAGCCGTGCGGACTTTTTCGCGGAACGCATCAGTGTAAGGTT
Organism: Pantoea sp. RIT413; assembly: GCF_003057675.2. Lineage (NCBI taxonomy): Bacteria > Pseudomonadati > Pseudomonadota > Gammaproteobacteria > Enterobacterales > Erwiniaceae > Pantoea > Pantoea sp. RIT413. Next base: position 442,542 of record NZ_QBJB02000001.1, on the reverse strand, counting down.
TGCCACCCGCCCAGTCTGGCTCAGAAAGGTGCAGATAGGCCAGGCCGCGTTTGCCCAGTTCACTGATATACCAGAGCGCAGCTTCCTCTTCGTCCGGGCCATTTTCCAGGTTCTGGAACGCCCCGACAGGTGAAACGCGGATCCCGACGCGATCGGCAGACCAGTTGGCGATCGCTGCATCCACAACTTCCAGCGCAAAGCGGCCGCGCTTTTCAATCGAGCCGCCATACTCGTCGTCGCGCTTGTTTGAGTCAGGCGACAGGAACTGGTGCATCAGATAGCCGTGCGCTGAGTGCAGCTCAAGCAGGTCAAAGCCAGCCTCGCGGGCATTGGCTGCAGCCTGGCCGAAATCCTGCACAATCTGTTTAATTTCATCGACGGTCAGTTCGCGCGGCACGGAGGTCTCTTCGCGATACACGCTGCCGTCAGCGGCGCGCAGCGAGGTACGGGTACCGGCTGGCAGGGCAGAAGGCGCAACCGGTGCATTGCCTTCTGGCTGCACGCTGTAATGTGAAATGCGGCCGGTATGCCACAGCTGGACCGCAACGTGGCCCTGAGCAGCGTGAATGCCTTCGTTGATCATCTTCCATGCATCAATCTGCTGCTGCGTATGCAGGCCTGGTGCGCCCGCATAGCCTTTAGCCTGAAAAGAGACCTGCGTCGCTTCAGTAATAATCAGGCCCGCTCCGGCACGCTGCTGGTAGTACTCAGCCATCATCGGCGTGGGAACATCACCCGGCTCAATGCTGCGCAGCCGCGTCAGCGGTGCCATGAATATGCGGTTAGGAACGGTAACTGCACCCACTTTCAGCGGGGAAAATAGCTGTTTGCTCGCCATAGTAATTCCTCTATTAGACCGGTCGTCTATAAACATCTGTTTTAAAAATGCGGGCCGTTAAGCCACTGTTCGATAGTGCTGAGTGCCAGATTAATCGGATCTGGTTCGCGGGAAATTTTGCTCTGCAGACTGGCGCCCAGCCAGAGCAGATAGCAACGCTGCGCAAGCTGCACCGGAGTCTGATTAAATAGCAGCGGCTGTTCAGCCGCAGCCTCGGTCAGGCAGTGTGCGTAAGCGGCAATAATGGCGCTGGCGCCGCGCTGCAGCGCATCGCGCATCGGCTCTGAGAGATCGCATACCTCAGCCGACAGCTTGACGCCCAGGCAGCCCATAATAAGCCCCTGCTCAGCAAACAGCTGCCGGCCTGAACGAAAATGCGCCAGCAGCCGCTGACGTGCAGGCAGGGATGGCAGCGTCAGCTGCTGATTGATCTGCTGCAGATAATTGACGAAATAGCGCTCCAGCAGCGCAACGCCAAACGCCTCTTTAGAGCGGAAATAGTAATAGAAGGACCCTTTCGGCACGGCCGCCAGCGTGAGTACTTCGTTAAGTCCCATTCCGGTAAAGCCGCGCTGCAGACAAACCTGCTCGCCGGTAGCGAGCAGGTGTTCACGGGTTTCATTACGTTGCACACTTTTATTCATGAGCAAAAGCCTAGTAGACCAGTCGGTCTAATGCAAGCGTCAGCTTTTCTGCTGGCACGATTTGATCATATCCAGCTGCGGCTGATAAACCTGCATCCGGATGTCAAACAGGCCCAGCAGCGTATGAAACAGGTTATCCTGGGAGACCGGTTGCGTTGCGGCCTGCCGCCGCAGACAGCTTTCATCCAGATGAAACGCGCTGGCATAGCCGGGTGAGAACCACATCAGCAGCGGAATATGCGTCTGCTGTGACGGGGCGAGCATCCAGGGCGCGCCGTGCAGGTACATACCGTGTTCGCCCAGCGACTCACCATGATCCGAAAGATAAACCAGCGCCACGTTAAAGCGGTCGCTCAGCGCTTTTAGCTTGTCGATAGTCTGGCTAAGCATGCTGTCGGTATAAAGCAGGGTATTGTCATAGGTGTTGACCAGCGCCTGCGGATCGCAATCCTGAATCTGATTACTGTCACAGGTGGGTGTAAAACGACGGAACGCAGCCGGATAGCGCAGATAGTAGGCCGGGCCGTGGCTTCCCATCTGATGCAGCACGATCACGCTGTCGTTATGTAAACTGTCAACGTAGTTATCGAAGCGGTGCAGCAGCACGTCATCGAGGCAGAATCCGCTATGGCAGTATTGCGGTAACGACCACTGCGTCATGTCAGTATGCGGCACGCGGTCGCAGGCGCCTTTACAGCCACCATCATTCTCGCGCCACAATACGCTGACTCCGGCGTGCGCCAGCACATCCAGTACGCCCTCCTGGTGATGTGCCAGGTCAGCATCGTAATGCTCGCGCGGCATCACCGAGAACATGCAGGGTACAGAAACCGCCGTCTCGGTGCCGCAGGAGGTCGCATGCGGATAGTAAATCACCTGCTGCTTCTGCAGCTCCGGATTGGTCTGGCGCGCATAGCCGCCCAGCGAAAAGTTCTCCGCGCGTGCCGTTTCTCCCACAACCAGCACCACCAGGGTTTTTTTAGCTGCCTGCGCGATCAGCGGGCCTTTGCGGGCATCCTGCCCGATTTTAATCAGCGCCTGGCTGCCCTGCAGATAGCGCTTATCGACATAATGGCCAGCACCGCTAATCACATTGGCTGGCGTGATCATTTTTACCAGCCCTTTGTTGTTACGGATCAGCGACGCATAATCTTTGTAGAACAGGGCAGCCATCAGCAGGATCACCAGCAGCGCCCCCAGCGCTCCCGCCAGCCGCTGCAGGATGCTCCACCACCAGCGCTGACTGCGCCTGACGCGCACGAAGGCGATAAGCAGCACCGGCAGCAACCCCATCAGCAGCATCCAGACCAGCCAGCGCGGGCTTACCAGCGCACTCGCCTCCTGTACGCTGGATTCAAAGACGTTGGCCACCATATTGGTGTCGATTACCGTCCCAAAGCTGAACATAAAGTAGCTGGCTGCTGCACTGATCAGTACCAGTACGATCAGCAGTGGCTTGCGAACCCATGGCCAGGCAAACAGGCAAAACAGAAGATAAAATGCGGCCGTCAGCACGACCGGCATGCTGGCAGCAAAAAGGTAGTCGTGCAGACGGGTATAGGTGATGATTTTCCACGCCTGTTGCAGAAACAGCGCGTTCAGAATCAGCGCGAACAGCAGGGCAGCCAGCAGATTAAACCGGTTTTCGTGACACTGTAACTTAATGGCAGGTTTCATTGAGGTTCATTATCAAGTCAGAATGGACGCACAGTAGAGAAGAAATCTGAGGATAACCTTAAACGCACTTCAGATGACGTTATTGTTAAAGTTAAATAACACTTATTGATTAGATCAGAGAGCCGGGCAGGCACGCTTTCTTTTAGCACCGCAGCTTGCAGTTCACGCGGAAACTGTTATCACTATGTTATCCAGTAGCGAATCAGAGGCAGATGTGGCTGAACAACTCGAGTTTTTCCCGGTACCCAGCCCCTGTCGCGGCATCTGTCAGACCGATGCGCGCGGCTATTGTCGCGGCTGCCTGCGAAGTCGTGAAGAGCGTTTTAACTGGATGCGCTTCAGCGATGCGCAGAAGCGTGAAGTGCTAAGGCTGTGCCGGCAGCGCTATCTGCGCCTGCAGCGTCAGCAAAAACCGGATGCGGATCAGGATCCGCAGCAGCCCTCGCTGTTTTAAACGCCGCTTCTGTCCTCATTTCGTTATACTCCCTTTTTTAACATTCAATGCAGGGAGTTTTGTTATGTTACAACCACAGGCTATCTCCCCTCAGGGGCCGGCGTTCTCTCCTCTGGTGGTCGGCTACTGGCGGTTAATGGAGTGGGGGATGACACCACAGCAGCTGGTCTCATTCATTGAGTATCATCTCTCCCTCGGGCTGACCACGGTCGATCATGCGGATATCTACGGTGACTATCAGTGCGAGGCGGCGTTTGGCGCTGCGCTGCGCCTGGCGCCACAGCTGCGCGAACAGCTGCAGATTGTGACTAAGTGCGGCATCGCAACGCGGGCCAAACCTGAGCATCAGATCGGACACTACATCACCGATGCCAGCCACATTCTTCGCAGTGCGGAAAACTCGCTCACGCATTTTGCGACTGACTACCTCGACCTGCTGCTGATCCATCGTCCCGATCCGCTAATGGATGCCGATGAAGTGGCCGAAGCGTTTATGCAGCTGCACCAGAGCGGTAAAGTGCGTCATTTTGGCGTCTCAAATTTTACCCCGGCGCAGTTTTCGCTGCTGCAGTCGCGCCTGCCGTTTACGCTGGTGACCAACCAGCTGGAGATCTCGCCGCTGGAGCAGACCGCGCTGCTGGATGGCACGCTCGATCAGTGTCAGCAGGCGCGGATGCGTCCTATGGCGTGGTCCTGCCTCGGCGGCGGCCGTCTGTTCAGCGATCCACACTACCAGCCGCTGCGCGACGAGCTGAGCCAGGTTCAGCAGGAGATCGGTGCGGCCACGATTGAGCAGGTGGTCTATGCCTGGATTATGATGCTGCCATCCCGGCCACTGCCGATCATCGGCTCCGGTAAAACCGGCCGCATCGGTCAGGCGGCAGAGGCGGCTGCGCTGACGCTTAATCGCCAGCAGTGGTTCCGTATCCGTAAAGCCGCGCTCGGCTACGATGTGCCCTGAAGCGTAAAGCTTCGTCAAACTGCAGCAGCGCGGGCAAAAAGCGTCCAGACTTATCGGGTCTATCAACCGTAAGGAGACGTTATGAAAAGAACGCTTATTGCTCTTATTACGCTGGCCTGTTCGGCCGGTGCCAGCGCTGCTTCTCAGGAGGTCACGCTGCATCAGGTTTCCGCCCAGGGCGTCGGCGAGGCCGTGGGTAAAGTGACCATTACGGAAACGGACTACGGTTTGCAATTTACCCCGGCGTTATCCGGTATGAAACCGGGCATCCATGGTTTCCATGTGCATGCTAAAGGCAGCTGTGAACCTGGCGAGTCGCAGGGGAAAACCGTGGCAGCCGGCGCTGCAGGTGGCCATCTTGATCCGCAGAACAGCGGCAAACATCTCGGTCCTTATGCCGACGGGCACCTCGGCGATCTGCCGGCCCTCTATGTTACAGATGACGGCAAAGCCAGCTATCCGGTGGTTGCGCCGCGTCTGAAATCGCTCAGTGATATTAAAGGTAAGGCGCTGATGGTTCACGTGGGCGGTGATAACCATGCCGATCATCCTGAACCGCTGGGAGGCGGAGGGGCGCGTCTTGCCTGTGGCGTAATCTGATCAACCGCGGGTAGCGCAGCAAGGGCTGCCCGCTGCAATAAAATTCTGACACCGTTTAATGCTACTCAGGACGATTATTCCGCTCTATCATAGCGATACAGTCAGGGAACCACTCAGGGGCAGGAATGAAAAGCTTAGGGATAGTGCTGCTGGCACTGTTACTTGCAGGGTGCGATCGGCCCAGGGATACGCAGCTGCGTCTCGACGCCAGCCGTCAGCTGCAGCGCAATATAGATACCAGTCCGCTGCGCGCCAGCTGCGAGCATATCGCCCGCGGCCGGGAGTGGCTGACGCCGCACAGCGTGCAGCAGCTGGAAAAGCACCATTGCCAGAACGTGCTGCGTAGCGCCAGCGAAACCAATTTCCTCAATACGGCGATCTATACGCAGACTATCCCGGTGGTCTGCGGCTCAATTCAGGGGCGCAGCTTTACCGGAACCACGCTGACCCGCCGCTTTATCTACTCTTATGATGAAAAAGCGCTGGTGATCAGGCCGGAGAGCGAACAGGATAAAAGCCGGTTTGAAGATCGTAAAACGCTGGCGCAGCTGCAAACCGATTTTCAGAATCAGTGGGCAAAATATTGCCGGTAATTACTCCGGCAGCGCCTGCTGCAGCTGAGCCAGCGCACAGCGAAGCTGCCATAACATGCCTGCCAGCGTATTCGCTTCACCGCTGACCTCTGAACCGGGCCGGGATATCTGTTTATCAAGCGCCTGCAGCGTCTGCTCCAGGGCGCGATGCTGCACGCCGCGCCGGCTCATGATCGGGTGCAGATCCTGAATACTCTGGTCGCGCAGCTGCGCCAGCGCGCTATCCGCAGGCTGCCACTGGCGCAGCTGCCAGACAATATGCGAGCAGTTCAGCAGAACAACGCCCCAGCGCAGCAGCCAGAGACGGGCCTGCGCATCGTGGCTCTGCGTCAGCTGGCCGATATGGTGATAGATATGTGATTCAAAACGATATTCGCTCAGGCGTGGTCGTCTGCGCAGCTGGTCGAGAAAAGCGTAACGAATAGCGTGGATATAACGGCGGCTGCGGCGCATATCAGAACCCGGCCGCAGCAGCTGAAAGGCCATCCACGCCAGCAACACGCCGCACACCTTTGCCAGGTTGTCATTAATAAAACGCTGAAAATCCCACTCAGGCGGATTGGTGACGGCGATAAACGATCCCATGAACACAATGAACTGCCCCCACAGCGCCGCCCGTTTTTTCTGCTGTAACCTGAAGAGCTGCAGCGTCAGCAGTAGCGGAAAAAGCACGGCTAAAAACCCGCCCAGCGCATTGATCTGCACCATCAATCCATACTGAAACAGAAAACTGAACAGCGACAGCCAGAGCAGAGTACGCAGCAGCAGCAGAACGCTGCCGCCGGGCGAAGGGGCTGAGGCGTAAAGTACGCTGGCGATAGCCGTCAGCGTCAGCGCTGCGGCACCCGATTCCCAGCGGGTAACAATCCAGAAAGCACAGCCCAGCATAATAACGGTAAACGTGCGCAGGGCGCTCCAGGCCGCCTCAACGCTGTCAGCTTCACGCGACAGTGCCGGAACGCGCGGTGGCTGAAAACGGACGCCGGTTTCGGGGTGCTGCAGCAGACGGATCCAGCGCTGCACGTCCAGCCAGAGGCGGCAGAAGGTATGCAGACGCGTGACAAAAGCGCGCTGACGAAAATCACCGCTGTCAGGCGGCGTCACGCGGCTCAGGATACGCGCGATGCAATATTTATCGCACTGCGGCCGGGTAAGCTGCTCCAGCACCTGCGCTAATGCCTCCTGCACGTCGTCCGGTGCATCGGGCCAGTTGAGCAGCATACGGCGCAGGCCTGAGAGCATGCTGGTCAGCCGCAGCTGCTGGTGGAGCACATAGTTCAGCACGCTATTCTGCCGGCGGTAGCGGTAATGGCTCCAGAATGCCTGAATGCGCAGCAGATTCATGGTCAGAATTTCACTGATAACCTGCTCATGAGCAAGATGGGCTGTTTCGCCGCGCTCCTGCAGCAGCAAACGTGCGTGCTGCAGCAGACGCTGATGCATCTGCTGCAGCGAGCGCATCAGATGGCTGCCATCTGAGGTAGCGGGCAGCAGCATCAGCATTATGCCCGCACAGAGAATACCGGTGATGACTTCACAGACGCGCGCCTGGGTAATCGTCCAGAGCTCAGCCGTGTCGCTGACGTTAACGCTGCTGAACGCGATGATAGCGGCGGTGTAGCCAGCGAGGGAAAAAGCGTAAGCGACATTGTTTTGATAATGGCTGGCGATCCAGGTGCAGAGCGCCAGCCAGCTGGCCATAAAAAAAGCAAACAGCCATGGCTCATTTAGCGTGTGACCGGCAATCAGCAGCGCGGCGAGCGCGCCGGTAAGGCTGCCGGCGATCCGCCCCAGGCTTTTACTGATTGCACCCCCCAGTCCGGGAAAGCTCACGACCGCCGCCGACGTCATCGCCCAGTAGGGCTCATCCAGCTGCAGCAGATACGCCATAGTCAGGGCCAGGCACATCGCCAGGCTAATGCGCAGGGCGCTCCGCCATTCACCGCGTGTGGCTCTGATCCAGGGCAGGTTATGCCACGCCAGCCAGTGCAGTTTCATGCTCGCCTCAGTGCGCAACAGAGATGGTACAGGTGGTGCCCGCAACCAGCCGGACATTAGCGGGCAGCTGCGTCAGCCGGATACGTACCGGTACCCGCTGCGCCAGCCGCACCCAGGGAACATTGGGTTTGATATCCGGCACCAGGCCGCTGTCGGTCGCTACGCTCTGGTCGTAGATAGCGCTGCCGATACTTTCTACTTCTCCCTGCAGCCGGGTGCCATCGCTATAGAGCGCAATTCGCGCTGCGGCACCAGGCTGGATATGGCGCAGTTTAGTCTCTTCAAAATAGCCCACGACATACCATGAATGACTGTCAACCAGTGCAAACAGCGGTGTTCCCGCCGTCGCATAGTTGCCAGGACGCAGCGTCAGATTGGTTATCCAGCCATCGGTGGGAGCCGTCAGTGTGGTCTGCTGCAGATTCCAGCGCGCCTGATCCAGCGTCGCCTGCGCCGCTTTCTCCGTAGCGGCAGCCGCTTCAGCGGTTAGCTGAGCGATATCCCGATCTTCTGCTGAAATAACATTACGCGGCAGTTCTGCCCGCCGCCGCGCTTCATGCTGCGCTTTTGCCAGATCGCTCTGTGCTTTCGCCAGCTGTGCTTCAGCGCTCGCTACCGCGATTTGCCACGGTTTTGCATCAAGCTCAAGCAGCACGTCGCCTTTGTGTACGCGCTGATTGTCCCGCACCCGCAGCTGAGTAATGCGGCCGGAGATCTCAGGCGTCACATCAACCAGTTCAGCGCGCACTTTGCCGTCGCGTGTCCAGGGCGCCTGCATGTAGGTATTCCACATCCACCAGGCGGCCAGCAGCGCCAGCGCAAAAACAATCAGGGTCGAGAAATATTTCAGGGGATTAAAGGTCATGGTCGGTTATCCATATTGCACCAGCCACAGCGCGGCTGACACGCAAAGCACAAACAGTGAGAGATCCAGCAGAGTGGGGTGCCAGATATCACCGGCATAGAGCCGGTCGCGCAGCAGAGGATGGATCAGCAGCCAGAAAAAAAAGCCGAGCAGCACGGCCTTAAACAGCGGCGGAAACAGCAGTGAGGCACCAAAGACCAGATCGGTCAGGGGCGCTGCTGCAGGAAAATCAGGGGTGGGCATGTGTCATCATCCTTTGTTGACTCAGGCAATGTCATGATAAGCGTAGCGATATCCACTACGTCTGGCCTGCTATTTGTATTTTGTCCTGTAAACTCGCAAAATAGTGTAAAATCTGGCTTGATAGCTAGCAAGCTAATTATAAGGAGATGAAATGGATACGCCACTTGGAACCGACCTGTCGCGCCTGGTGCGCATCTGGCGCGCGTTAATCGATCAGCGCCTGAAGCCGCTGGAGCTGACACAAACGCACTGGGTGACTTTGCATAATATTCATCAACTTCCGCCAGAACAGTCGCAGATCCAGCTGGCTAAAGCGATCGGTATTGAGCAGCCTTCGCTGGTGCGCACGCTGGATCAGCTGGAAGAGAAGGGACTGATCACCCGCTCCACCTGCGCAAACGATCGGCGGGCGAAACGCATCAGGCTGACCAAAGAAGCCGCACCGATTATCGGGCAGGTAGAGCACGTTATTGATGCAACCCGCGACGATATCCTGGCTGGCATCAGCGCCGAGGAGATCAATCAGATGGTCACGCTGATTGCGCGGCTTGAGAAAAATATTCTCGAATTACAGCATCGCGAAAAATAAAAAACCGACGCCAGGCGTCGGTTTTTTTGCGCGTCAGAGTTAGCGCGGAGAGACTGTGACCTGGCTGCCGTTAGAGGCCAGTACCACGCGCTGGCCTGGTGAGTAGCGGCTCGCATCCTGCTTCTGCACGACCATGATGGTATTACCATCGTCTTTGCGGATTTCCAGCTCAACGCCGTTAGATTTGTTAACGGCACCCTGTACGCCCTGGCCCGCAACGCCGCCCAGTACCGCACCGCCCGCCGTCGCCAGGCTGCGACCTGCACCACCACCGATGGTGTTACCCAGGAAACCACCCAGCACCGCACCGCCAATTGCACCAATGACATTGCTGTCATCGCCACCCTGAATCTTAACCGGGCGCACTGACACCAGCGTGCCGTATGACACATTTTGGACCTGCTTGGCTTCACTGGCGCTGTAAACATCGCCTGAGAGGGTGTCATTGCTGACACAGCCTGCCAGCGTTACACCAGCGAGGGCCACGGCTATGAAACGCTTAATCATCAGAAAGCTCCTTTATAAAAAACGCCATGTTCTCATCCTGCTCTGCACAGAGTATAAGACAGAAAGTGACGCATGGATGCCATGCCGCACAATCAGTACCAGAGTCGCAGCATAAAGTATGCCTCATCAACAAAAATTCAATCCGCCGGTAAAAATATTTCTGCTCTGCTGCACTGCGCATGGCAGAGTGAAAAGCAGAAAGTTATCATCATATTAGAAAGGCGGCATCAGCAGAGTGCCGGCGCCGGCGCCCGCCGGATAACGAGGAGCTATCGTGATAAAGTCAGGACGCTATATAGGAGTGATGTCAGGCACCAGTCTGGATGGCGTGGACGTGGTGCTGGCGGCGATCGACCGTCACATGGTGGCGCAGCAGGCGAGCTACTGTCACCCGTTTCCGCCCGCACTGCGGCAGCGGGTACTGGCTATATGCCAGGGACAGCCGCTGACGCTGTCGCAGCTCGGGCAGCTGGACACCGAGCTGGGTAAGCTGTTTGCTGAAGCGGTGGTCACCCTGATGCGTCAGCAGGCGCTGGAAGCCGATGACATTGTGGCCATCGGCTGCCACGGTCAGACCGTCTGGCATGAACCCGGCAGCTTCGCCCCTAATACGCTGCAGATTGGCGATAATAACCAGATTGCCGCCGCCACCGGCGTGACCGTAGTCGGCGATTTTCGCCGGCGCGATATGGCGCTGGGCGGGCAGGGTGCGCCGCTGGTGCCTGCGTTTCATCAGGCGCTGCTCATGGACAGCAGTGAACGCCGCATGGTGCTGAATATTGGCGGCATCGCTAACCTGTCGCTGCTGATCCCGGGGCAGCCGGTGCGGGGCTTTGATACCGGACCCGGCAATATGCTGATTGATGCCTGGATCTGGCGTCATCAGGGGGTAAGCTACGATCATAACGGGACCTGGGCCGCCAGCGGGCAGGTGGTACCCGCGCTGCTGGAGCAGATGCTGAACGATCCCTGGTTTGCGCTGCCGCCGCCGAAAAGCACCGGGCGTGAGTACTTTAATCCTGACTGGATAGAGCGTCAGCTACAGGCTTTTCCTGCGCTGGCACCGGAGGATGTGCAGGCTACGCTAAGCGAACTGACGGCGCTGACAATTGCACAGCAGATCCAGCTCAGTAACGGCTGTGACCGTCTGCTGGTGTGCGGCGGAGGTGGCCGCAATCCGCTGCTCATGGCGCGGCTCGCGGCGCATCTTCCCGGCACCGAGGTGACCACTACCGATGCCGCGGGCGTCAGCGGCGATGATATGGAAGCGCTGGCCTTTGCCTGGCTGGCGTTCCGGACCCTCTCTGGCCTGCCAGGCAATCTGCCTGCGGTCACCGGGGCGCGTGAAATGAGCGTGCTGGGTGCTATCTATCCGGCAAATAGCCGGCCGACACGATAAGGAGAAGTAATGAAGAGATATATGCTGGCAGCGGGCTGCCTGGCACTGAGCGGCTGCGGTATGCTGCAGAAGCCGGCCCCGCAGCCCGAAACGCTGCACTACCAGTGCGGCACGCTGCCGCTGACGGTCACGCTGGATAACAGCAAAGAAGAGGTCAGCTTTATTCTTGATGGCAAGCCGCTGACGCTGAAACAGACCGTCTCCGCGTCGGGCGCGCGCTACAGTGACGACCACTACGTTTTCTGGTCGAAAGGCAACAGCGCTTTTGTTGAGCGCAATGACAGAATCATTATCAACGACTGCGAACTGCAGGACGCGGCGAACACCAACCGGTCTTAATACGATTAAGAGAGACGCTATGAGCGACAGCGACAGCCTGCAACAGATTGCCCATCTGCGCCGGGAATATACCCGCGGCGGCTTGCGGCGCAAAGATTTGCCGGACGATCCTCTGGTCCTGTTTGAACAGTGGCTGCAGCAGGCGTGTGCCGCGCAGCTGCCCGATCCCACCGCCATGACGGTGGCGACGGTAGACAGCAGCGGTCAGCCTTATCAGCGCATTGTGCTGCTCAAGCACTACGATGCTGCAGGCTTTGTCTTTTATACCAACCTTGGCAGCCGTAAAGCGCTGCAGCTGGCAGAAAACCCGCGCATCTCGCTGCATCTCCCGTGGCACTTTCTGGAGCGTCAGGTGATGGTACTGGGCGAGGCGGAGAAGCTCTCGCCGCTGGAGGTCATAAAATATTTCCATAGCCGCCCCCGCGACAGCCAGATTGGTGCCTGGGTTTCTAAACAGTCGAGCCGTATCTCTGCGCGCAGCGTACTGGAGAGCAAGTTTCTGGAACTTACGCAGAAATTTCAGCAGGGCGACGTCCCGCTGCCCTCGTTCTGGGGCGGATACCGCGTGCGGTTTTCTGCCATTGAGTTCTGGCAGGGCGGCGAACACCGGCTGCACGATCGTTTTCTCTATCAGCGCAGTGAGAATGGCTGGACGATTGACCGGTTAGCACCGTAAAACCCGCTTTTCCCCGTTTCAGCGCTGGCGCCGTGAGCGTCAGCGCTTTATGCTATAGCCCTCTTTTTTTTCGTCTCCGCATCGTAGCGGAAAGCTGTGTACCAGCCCAGGTGCAGCCCGATCAATTTGGAGTCAGTGATGACCAGCAGTAACCTGATACAACAATTGCAGGAACGTGGCCTTGTGGCCCAGGTAACGGATGAAGAAGCGTTAGCAGAGCGACTGGCGCAAGGGCCAATTGCCCTCTATTGCGGCTTTGACCCTACCGCCGACAGCTTGCATTTGGGCCATCTGGTGCCGCTGCTCTGCCTGAAGCGTTTTCAGGATGCCGGCCACAAGCCGGTTGCGCTGGTGGGTGGAGCCACCGGTCTGATTGGCGATCCCAGCTTTAAAGCCGCGGAACGTAAACTCAATACCAGTGAAACCGTAGGCGAGTGGGTAGAGAAGATCCGCAACCAGGTTGCCCCGTTCCTTAGCTTTGACTGCGGCGATAACAGCGCTATCGCGGCTAACAACTACGACTGGTTTGGTGGCATGAACGTGCTGACTTTCCTGCGCGATATCGGCAAGCACTTCTCTGTTAATCAGATGATCAACCGGGAAGCGGTTAAACAGCGTCTGAATCGTGAGGATCAGGGGATCTCCTACACGGAGTTCTCTTACAACCTGCTGCAGGGCTACGATTTTGCCGAGCTTTACAAGCGTTATGGCGTGGTGCTGCAGATTGGCGGCTCCGATCAGTGGGGAAATATCACCTCCGGTATCGACCTGACCCGTCGTCTGCATCAGCAGCAGGCCTTTGGCCTGACCGTGCCGCTTATTACAAAATCAGATGGCACCAAGTTCGGTAAAACAGAAGGCGGCGCGGTCTGGCTGGATGCGAAAAAAACCAGTCCTTACAAGTTTTACCAGTTCTGGATCAACACCGCTGACGCAGATGTCTACCGCTTCCTGAAGTTCTTTACCTTTATGAGCCTGGATGAGATTAACGCGCTCGAAGAAGAGGACAAAAACAGCGGCAAAGCGCCACGCGCCCAGTACGTGCTGGCCGAGCAGGTTACGCGCCTGGTGCACGGTGATGCAGGACTGGCTGCGGCCAGAAGGATCACCGAGAGCCTGTTCTCAGGGAGCCTGAGCGACATGACCGAAGCAGATTTTGAGCAGCTGGCACAGGACGGCATGCCGGTTATCACGCTCAGCGCGGAAGACGATCTGCAGCAGGCGCTGGTTGCCGCAGAGCTGGTGCCGTCGCGCGGCCAGGCCCGGACGATGATCGGCTCTAATGCGGTCTCTGTGAACGGAGAAAAACAGGCGGATGCCGAGTATCGTTTCAGCGACAGCGACAAGCTGTTTGGTCGCTTTACGTTGCTGCGTCGCGGCAAAAAACACTACTGCCTGATAAACTGGCAGTAAGGTGTCAGGGCCGGTTTCCGGCCCTTTTTCATGGCAAGGCAGTACAGGGTTATAATGAAAAATATTCTCGCAATTCAGTCTCACGTGGTGTTTGGCCACGCCGGTAATAGCGCGGCAGAGTTCCCGATGCGCCGCATGGGCGCAAACGTTTGGCCGCTCAATACCGTTCAGTTTTCTAATCACACGCAGTATGGTCACTGGACCGGTACGGTGATGCCGGCCAGCCATCTGACCGATATCGTCAAAGGTATCGCCGCCATCGATCGCCTTAAAACCTGTGATGCCGTACTCAGCGGTTACCTGGGTTCAGCCGAACAGGGCGAGCAGATTCTGGCGATTGTGCGTGAAGTCAAAGCCGCCAACCCGGACGCCTGGTTTTTCTGCGATCCGGTGATGGGGCATCCTGAGAAAGGCTGTATTGTGGCACCGGGCGTAGCGGAGTTTCACTGCAAACAGGCGCTGCCCGCCAGCGATCTGATTGCACCTAACCTGCTTGAACTGGAGATGCTGAGCGGACAGACGGTGGCTGACGTTGAGCAGGCGGTGGATGCGGCGCGTCTGCTGATTGCGCAGGGACCGAAAGTGGTGCTGGTTAAACATCTGGCCCGTGCCGGCCGGCGCAGCGACCGCTTTGAGATGCTGCTGGTTACCGCTGATGAGTGCTGGCATATCAGCCGTCCGCTGGTGGACTTTGGCGTGCGTCAGCCGGTAGGCGTAGGCGATCTGACCAGCGGTCTGCTGCTGGTGGATCTGCTGCACGGCAAATCGCTGCAGCAGGCGCTGGAGCATGTTACTGCAGCGGTATATGAAGTGATGCTGAAAACCCATGAAATGGGAGAGTATGAGCTGCAGCTGGTCGCGGCACAGGACGCTATCGCGCAGCCGCAGCAGCATTTTGCGGCAGAAAAACTCTGACTGCACGGCAGGCCGGTTTCAGCGCCGGCCTGCCGCACTGTTTACGCCAGCCCCTCTGCCTGCAGCGCCGCCTGAACCGCCGGACGCTCACCCACGCGGGCAAACCACGCGTCCAGCGCCGGCATCTCATCCAGCTGCAGCTTCACCGCTTTCGCCCAGCGCGTCACCACATACAGATAGATATCGGCTACGGTATAGCGCGTGCCCAGCAGCCACTGCTTGTCTTCCAGCGCCGCATTGACCAGCTGAAACTTCTTCTCCAGCTGGGCACGCAGCTGCGGTTTGTACGCGTCTGGCGTATCGGGGCGGAACAGCGGCGAAAACCCTTTATGCAGCTCGCTGCTGATAAAGCTCAGCCACTCCAGCGTATGGTAGCGCGTCAGGCTGCCGGTCGGAGCCAGCAGATGGTAATCAGGTTTGAGATCCGCCAGATACTGCACAATCGCCACGCCTTCAGTCAGTATCGTCCCGTCATCAAACTGCAGCGCCGGAACCTGACCTTTAGGGTTAATCTGCCAGTAATCCTCACCCTGTTCCGTCAGTTTCTTCTGCAGATCAACATTAACCTGCGTAAAGTCGAGGCCGCATTCGCGGGCGACGATATGGGGGGAGAGGGAACAGGCGCCGGGCTTGCAATAGAGTTTCATTGTTGCATCTCCTCAACAAATGATATGAGTGACGTGACAAACATGGCACGCCGGATAGCGGACTCTGAGTAAACTACAAGGGAAAAAGAGAGATGGGAAGGGACTTATCAGCTGAAAAACGGCTCCGGTGCGCAGTAACAGGCGTGCGCAGCGCGGAGCCGGATGCGGTTATTCGCTGGCGCCGGCGCGCTTCAGCGCACCCTCAGCGGTATCCTGCGTCATGCGGTTGAGCAGCGGGGCGGTAACCAGCATCAGCAGGGCAATCACACCGGTGGCAATACCAATCTGCTGGAATACCTGGCTGTAGACCGCCAGGGAAGTGTGCGGATCGGTGACATCCTGCGGCACCGCCATCAGGTTGGCCACCTTACCGGCGATCATCGCTGCGCCTGCGGTAGTCAGGAACCATGAGCCCATGATAAAGCCCATCAGACGCTGTGGCACCAGCTGCGCGACCATGGCCAGACCCAGGCCGGAGATCATCAGCTCACCGATACTCTGCAGGGCATAGCTCAGGATCAGCCAGTTAACGGAGACAATACCTGCCTGATTTGCAAAGCCGGCGCCGAGCGGCAGCACCAGAAACGCGCCGGAGCAGAGCACCATGCCAATGGCAAATTTGTGCGGCATCGGCAGCTTATCGCCCAGCTTGTTATAGACTGCGGCCAGCAGCGGGCTGGCGACCATGATCCAGAACGGATTCAGCGCCTGGAACTGCTCCGGCTCAAACGCGATGCCGAAAATGGCGTGTTCAACGTTGCGGATCGCAAAGAAGTTGAGCGAAGTCGGCATCTGCATATAGAGCACAAAGAAGACAATCGCTTCCACCATCAGCAGAAACGCCACAATCATTTTACGGCGCGCGGCACCCTGCAGCGTGAACGCTTCTTTGGCAAAGATCAGAACAATGCCCAGTGCGACAACGCCGAGCGTTATGCGCGCAATGCTTTGATGATGCAGCAGCCAGGTGGCGAGTGCGATCAGCACCGCAACGCCCACGATGGTCAGCAGCAGTTTACGCACCTGCAGCGGAGCAAAATCGGGCTTTGACCCATACTCTTTCACCAGCCGCTTAAAGAACAGGAAGTTAAGCAGCGTGATCACCAGCCCCACGACGGAGAGAGAGAAAGCGGTACCCCAGCCATATTTTGCTGCCAGCCACGGCGTCAGCATCATTGAGAACAGCGAGCCAATGTTGATCGACATATAGAACATGGTAAATGCGCCATCGATGCGCGGATCGTCTTTGGCGTAGCAGGTGGAGAGCAGCGAAGAGGGGTTCGCTTTGAACAGGCCGCTGCCCACAGCAATGGTCGCCATGCCGACATAAACCAGCGTGGTGTCATGCCCGGAAAATGCGATCAGCGCATAGCCGAGTGCCAGCACCATGACGCCCAGCACAATGACGCGCTTGGTGCCGAGTACTTTGTCACCCAGCCAGCCGCCGATAGCCACCAGACCGTAAACCAGGGCGCTAAAGGAGGTAAACAGCGTAATGGAGTCCGCTTCAGACATCCCCAGCTGTTTGACCAGATAGACGGCCATAATGGCCTGTAAGCCGTAGTAGCCGAAACGCTCCCACAGCTCGATAGAGAAGATCAGATAAAATGCTTTAGGTTGCCGGAAGGCGTTGAGGCTTACTGCCTCGTCAGTGTGTTTGTTTGCAGTTGACACGTATACCTCAGTTTATACATCGCCTGTTTTGTAACAGGAATTAAGTCTGCGTCGGTCTGGGTCATCCCGCGCAACATTGTTATTAGAAAGGAAAAACGGCGCCTAATTTGGCTGAATCGGGGCCACAGGGCAAGCATTTTTTACACGCTGGCGTAGCGAATGCCGGCAGGGCAATCTCTGCGGCTAAGCGCAATGATTTAGTGTTTAATAGGGTGTAAAACGATTGTAACAGAATAAACACGCAGCGCATAAGTTTGGTAAACCCCTTTACTGAAACAAACCGCCTGAGAGGCATGAAGCGGAATAACAGACTGTTGCTGAATATTTATACGATATATGCTGCTGTTTTCGCGTGAATTATGAGCATAATAGGTTGGTTATTGAGCTAAAAGAGCAGGGCGAGGTTTCCGGAAAGCTAATTAGTTGATCCAGCGCACAAATTCTCCAATTAATTAGCCGCATGAAAAAAGAAATGGCGCGCTGTTCGTGCAGCAAATCTCTTTTTATTGAGGGAACGAACGAAAACGCTGATGCCAGCCGGTGCTGAATGCTGTTCACGGCTTAACTGAACATCAACTCATCCTTTCAGACGAATAAACAGCCGTGGGCAGACGCTTTTTATCATCGGGATGCCCCTTACCTCCCCGTCCTTTCAGGGCGGGGAGGTAAGGGGGAGCTAACCAACCTAACATCTTTTGTATTCTCACATTTTACTCCGTATTATGTGAAACCATGAAACGCGCATATAAATACAGGTTCTATCCCACGTCCGATCAGGTTGAGCTTCTGGCTCAAACTTTTGGCTGCGTGCGTTTCGTCTATAATTTCATCCTTCGCTGGCGCACCGATGCTTACTATGAGCGCCAGGAGAAGGTTGGCTACATTCAAGCCAATGCCCGATTAACAGCGCTCAAAAAAGAGCCTGAATTTGCCTGGCTGAATGATGTTTCCTGTGTGCCGCTTCAGCAGTCGTTACGCCACCAGCAGAGCGCCTTTTCTAACTTCTTCGCCGGGCGTGCAGCCTATCCGGCGTTTAAACGCAAACGCCATAAACAGGCGGCGGAATTGACCGCCAGCGCGTTTAAATACCGTGATGGCAGGTTGTATATGGCAAAGAGCAAAACACCATTAGACGTGCGCTGGTCTCGCCCGTTGCCGTGTGCGCCCTCTACTGTCACCATCAGCAAAGACGCTGCCGGACGCTATTTTGTTTCGTGCCTGTGCGAGTCTGAACCCGCATCACTGCCAGTCACCGCTAAGACGGTTGGCATTGATGTTGGTTTAAAAGATTTATTCGTTACTGACACCGGATTTAAAACCGGCAATCCCCGCCACACCGCTAAATATGCGAAGCGCCTGGCACTGCTACAACGCCGTCTGAGCAAAAAACAAAAAGGCTCAAAGAACCGCGCCAAAGCCCGTGCCAGAGTCGCCCGCATCCACGCGAAGATTTCCGATTGCCGTCTGGATGGGCTGCACAAGCTATCCCGCAAACTGATTAACGAAAACCAGGTTGTTTGCGTCGAATCCCTGAAAGTGAAGAACATGATCCGCAACCCTAAACTGTCCAGAGCGATAGCGGATGCGGGCTGGAGTGAGTTTGTTCGCCAGCTACAGTACAAAGGCGAATGGGCCGGACGTTCTGTTGTCGCGATTGACCCGTTTTTCCCGTCTACTAAACGTTGTAGTGCGTGCGGGCACACCCTGCCGAAACTGGCGCTTAACGTGCGGTTGTGGACGTGCCCCGAATGCGCGGCAACCCATGATCGTGACGTTAACGCCGCGAAGAATATCAAAGCTGCCGGGCTGGCAGTGTTAGCTTGTGGAGAGTCTGTAAATCCTTAATGCCTTCTCAGGTAGTAAGGTTCGACTCCGCGAAACAGGAATCCCCTTCCTTTAGGGAGGGGAGTTGTCAAATACTCATGTCAGTACAATTCCGGGGGCCGGCGTGAAACCGGCCAGATGTTCAGCGTACTGGCGGTGCAGTGCCGTCAGTAAACCATGAGGGAAGATGATGCCGTTGATACTGGGTGAGTTATCTGGTGCTCCGCAATGGGTGCCTGCTGTATTACTCGTCACACTGTCGCTCGCAATGGGCTTTCTGGCGCGATATATCCTTCTCAGCCTGATTCGTTACTGGCAGGGACGGGATAAAAAACTGTTTAAATCTCTCGAAAAACATCTGCGCGGCTCGATGTTTCTTATTTTACCGCTGTTATTCATCAGCGCCGGCGTAGATTATGTGAATATTCAGCCGGAGTCGCTGGGCTTTATTAATGCCGCTCTGCACATCTTTATTATATTATCCTTCTGCTCGCTGATGATCAGGATGATCAATGTCGCGCAGGACATGCTCTTTATCCGTTATGACATTAATATCTCAAATAACCTGCGCGCGCGAAAAATCCGCACGCAGATCATGTATGTAAAAAAAGTTGTGATTGTTGTGCTGGTAACGCTCTGTTTGTCGTTGATTTTGCTTAGCTTTCCGGGTGTGCGTAAGTTTGGCACGACGATTCTCGCCGGGGCAGGCGTTGCCGGTATTATTATTGGCTTTGCATTACAGAAATCGCTGGTCAATCTGTTTGCCGGTATTCAGATTGCATTTACGCAGCCGATAAAAATTGATGATGCGGTGGTGGTAGAAAAAGAGTGGGGCTGGATTGAAGAAATTAATCTGACCTATGTTGTGGTGCGTCTCTGGGATCTGCGCCGGCTGGTATTGCCGATAACCTACTTTACAGAAAATCCGTTCCAGAACTGGACGCGTAATAACGCACAGATTTTAGGTTCCGTCTTTCTTTATCTTGATTACTCTATGCCGCTGGAACCGCTGCGCGAGCATTTTGAGAAGGTGCTCAATGAAACCCGGCTCTGGGATCGGGAAACGCAGGTGCTGCAGGTAACGGAAACAACCGAAAAAACCATGACGATCAGGCTGCTGATGACGGCACATAACTCGCCTACCGCGTTTGACTTACGCTGCTACGTGCGGGAAAAGATGATTGAGTTTATTCAGCAGCACTATCCGCAGTGTTTGCCGCATGTACGGGCTACGCTGAGCCATCCGGAAGCGTAACCAGACAGGAGAATGCGGTGCCGCTGACCCCGGCACCGCGCTCAGATCTCCGTCTTATCACGGTATTCGCACAGGTCTTCGATCAGGCAGGCGCCGCAGCGCGGCTTGCGTGCTATGCAGGTATAACGCCCGTGCAGAATCAGCCAGTGATGGCAGTCGACCTTAAACGCGGCAGGCACCACTTTAAGCAGTTTCTCTTCAACCTCTTCCACATTTTTACCCGGCGCAAAGCGCGTGCGGTTACTGACGCGAAAGATATGCGTGTCGACGGCGATGGTGGGCCAGCCAAAGGCGGTGTTCAGCACCACGTTAGCGGTTTTACGCCCGACACCCGGCAGCGCCTCAAGTGCGGCACGATCTTCCGGCACCGCGCCGCCATGCTGTTCCAGCAATATGCGGCAGGTTTTGATCACGTTTTCCGCTTTGCTGTTAAACAGCCCGATTGTCTTGATGTACTCTTTGACGCCGTCGACGCCAAGCGCCAGCATGGCCGCCGGGGTGTTCGCGACCGGATAGAGCCGAGCCGTGGCTTTGTTCACGCTGACATCGGTCGCCTGAGCCGAAAGCAGTACCGCAATCAGCAGTTCAAATGGCGAGCTGAACTGCAGCTCAGTGGTCGGATGCGGGTTGTTATCGCGCAGACGGGTCAGGATCTGCAGGCGCTTCTCTTTATTCACACCGCTTTCCCGATTTCACCTGGCGCAGCCACTGTTTTAGCTTCCGCTTCAGCGCGCAGCGCGGCGCGCTGTTTCATTTTCTGATCGATAAGATACTTTCCTGCCAGCAGCAGACCCAGACCGATGAAGGCGCCGGGTGGCAGCATAGCCAGCAGCATCGGTGAATCAAAGTGCACGACTTCGATGCGCAGTGAGGTTGCCCACGGGCCGAGCAGCTGATCGGCACCGTTGAACAGCGTACCGCTGCCAATCAGTTCGCGAATGGATCCCAGCGTGACCATGGCGCAGGTCGCTCCCATACCGATAGCGAACCCATCCAGCGCGGATAGCGGGATACTGCTTTTTGACGCTACCGCTTCAGCACGGCCCACGACAATACAGTTAGTGACGATCAGCGGAATAAAGATCCCCAGCGACTGATAAAGACCGTAGGCGTAAGCGTTGATCAGCATCTGAACGCAGCTGACAACCGAGGCGATAATCATCACATAAATCGGGATACGGATATCTGCCGGTACCCAGCGGCGTGAGGCGGAAATTGCACTGTTGGTAATGGTCAGCACCAGCGTCGTGGCCAGCCCCAGCCCCAGCGCATTGGTTGCGGTGGAGGTCACCGCCAGCAGCGGACAGAGTCCCAGCAGCTGTACCAGCGCAGAGTTATTTTTCCATAAACCGCCAATCAGCAGATTTTTCGCTTCACTCATGGTGTTTCTCCACATTCCGGCAGCGAACGCAACGTCGCTGGCAGCGTTTCAATATAGAGCGCCGTGCGTTTAGTGGCGTTAACCACCGCGCGCGGCGTAATGGTCGCACCGGTAAACTGATCGAAATCGCCGCCATCTTTCTTCACGGCAAAATGCGGGTCATCGGCCCCTTTAATCTGTTTTCCATTAAAGCTGTTGATCCAGTCAGAGATGCGCAGCTCAATTTTATCACCCAGCCCGGGCGTTTCATGGTGTTCAATGACGCGCACGCCCAGCACGGTACCGCTGAAGTCAGCGCCTACCAGGAGCTGAATGGCGCCGGAGTAGCCATCGGGGGCGGTACTTTCCAGCGCTGCGGCCACCGGCTTGTCGCCTTTACGGGCAATATAGAGGTGATGCGGCTGCTCATTACCCAGCGCCGCATTGTGCACCAGATAACACTCCTGCTGAATAGCATTATCGTACAGCGCGGTCGGTACCACCTGATCCAGCAGGTTTTTCTGCTGCAGCGCAGTCTGATGCTCAACGGTGGGTTTGGTCACATAGTTCACCACGGCGGTTACGCCGGTCGTCACCACTGCAAACATCCCCAGCGTTACCGCGTTTTTGCGAATAGCGTCGATCATACCTTAATCCTTCCGGTGACCATAAACGCGCGGCTGAGTATAGTAGTCAATCAGCGGCACGCAGATATTTGCCAGCAGCACGGCGAACGCCACGCCATCCGGATAGCCGCCAAAGCTGCGGATCAGCCAGACCAGCAGACCGATCAGCGCACCGTAGATCAGACGCCCCCGGTTAGTGGTGGAGGCGGTAACCGGATCGGTAGCGATAAAGAATGCGCCCAGCATGGTCGCACCCGAAAAGAGGTGGGTGAGCGGTGTATTAAGCGTCTCAGGCGAGAAGATCCAGCCGAGCGTGGCGCATACCGCCAGCGAGGCGAGCATGCTGGCCGGGATATGCCAGCGAATCGCATTTTTTGCCAGCAGCAGCATGCCGCCCAGCAGGTAACCCAGGTTGACCCACTGCCAGCCCAGTCCCGCCAGTACCCCGGCGTAGATTGGCTGAGCGTGAAGCTCTTCGGCGCTGTGGCCGGCGCGCAGTCCGGTTTTAAACGTATCGAGCGGCGTGGCCTGACTGATGCCATCCACCCCGAGCTGCAGCTGCTGCATGGTATCGCCGGCCAGCGTATGGCCGCGAAACACCATACTGAGTGAATCCATCAGATCCGGTTTTACCGCCTGCAGCGCATCGGGCGGCAGCCAGCTGGTCATCTGCACCGGAAAAGAGATCAGCAGCACAACGTAGCCGACCATTGCCGGGTTGAACGGATTCTGGCCCAGGCCGCCATAGAGCTGTTTGGCAATCAGAATCGCAAACAGGGTGCCCAGAACAATCAGCCACCAGGGGGCAAGCGGCGGCAGGCTGATCCCGAGCAGCAGCGCCGTCAGCAGGGCTGAGTTATCTGCCAGCACCGGCTTTACGGCGCTGTGGCGCAACCGCAGTATCGCCGCTTCGGTCAGCAGCGCCGTCGCAATAGCCAGCACAACCTGGATAAGAAAACCGCTGCCAAAGAAATACCACTGCGCCGCCATGCCGGGCAGGGCCGCCAGTACCACCAGTAGCATAATGTTACCGGTGCTGCGCCGGTTATGAGTATAGGGAGAGCTTGCGATACGAAAGGCCATTTATTCCTCAGTGGTCGAAGGCTGCTGCTGCGCTTTACGCGCTTTAGCACGGGCGACCGCCGCAGCGATGGCCGCTTTGCGTGGGTCTTCAGGTTCAGGTTCAGCGGATACCGCCGGCGGCAGCGAGCTTTCCGACTGCGCGGCCGCTTTTTTCGCTTTGGCGCGGGCAATGGCGGCGGCGACGGCGGCTTTGCGCGGATCGTCTTCCGTTGCCGGCGCAGGCGTTGCGGCGACCGGCTCGTCTGCGGTTGTGGCCTGCGCGGTCGCTTTTTTCGCTTTGGCGCGGGCAATAGCGGCGGCGACGGCGGCTTTGCGCGGATCGTCTTCCGTTATCGGCTCAGGTGCCTCTGCTGCCGGCATCGCAGCAGGAGTGGCCTCAGGACGCTCGGTTGCCGCCTTTTTCGCTTTTGCCCGCGCAATCGCGGCTTCCACAGCCGCTTTACGCGGGTCGCTCTCTGCCGCAGTCTCGCTCTCTGGCTGGGCCGCTTTTTTCGCTTTCGCCCGGGCAATCGCGGCTTCCACCGCCGCTTTACGCGGGTCGCCTGTCTGACGGGTAACCGGCTGCGTCTCTGCCTGGCTTGCTGCCTGCTGCGCCAGCGCCTGTGCGTGACGCGCTTCGCGTTCGGCCAGTTCCTGCTCTGGCGTTTTCGCCTGACGCGCCTTAATACGTGCAGCAGCGGCGTCGCGTTCACCATTATCGCTGCGTGCAACGCGCTGCTTCGCCTCTTCATGACGCGCCTCGCGCGCCAGTTTCTCACGTTCTAACCGCGCCTGACGCGCCTCAAAGCGTGCCTTAGCCTCCGCCGTGCGCTTCGCTTCAAGATCGATGGCGCGCAGCTCAGCTTTTTCCTGCCGGTAATACTGAACCAGCGGAATATTACTCGGGCAAACGTAAGCGCAGGCCCCGCATTCAATACAGTCATCGATATTATGCGCGCGCGCTTTTTCATGATCGCCGCCCTGGCTATACCAGTAGAGCTGCTGCGGCAGCAGCTTCGCCGGACAGGCGTCGGCGCAGGCGCTGCAGCGAATGCAGGATTGCTCTTCCTGCGGCGCAGCCATTTCGCTGGCGGCAGGCGCCAGAATACAGTTGGTGATTTTCACAACCGGCACGTCGAGGGAAGGCAGGGTAAAGCCCATCAGCGGCCCGCCCATGATCACCATCTGACGCGGCCCCGGCTGGAAACCGACCTGACGCAGCAGATGACTCACCGGGGTGCCAAGACGCCCCCAGACGTTGCGCGGTTGCGCAATCGCGTCGCCGGTCAGCGTGACCACGCGCTCGGTGATGGGTTCACCATCAACGATCGCACGCTTAACCGCCCAGGCGGTGCCGACGTTCTGCATCAGCACACCAATATCGGTTGAGCGTCCGCCGTGCGGCACTTCCCGCCCGGTCAGGATTTTGGTCAGCTGTTTGGCCCCGCCAGAGGGATATTTTGTCGGGATAACCCGGATCTCAATATCGCGCTCGCCGCGCAGCGCCTGTTTCAGGGCAGCTATCGCTTCAGGTTTGTTATCTTCAATACCCACCAGAACGCGTTCCGCCTGCAGTACCCAGGCAAGGATCCGGCAGCCTTCCACCACTTCAGCGGCGTAATCCTGCATCAGCCGATCGTCAGCGGTGATATAAGGCTCGCACTCTGCGGCATTGATGATTAACGTTTTGACACCCTGCAGGCCGCCACGCAGTTTAGTGGCGGTGGGGAACCCGGCGCCACCCAGGCCCGCTACGCCGGCGCTGTGAATGCGTCGGATAACCTCTTCCCGGCTCAGCGCACGGTAGTCGGGCTGCGCATCACGTTCAATCCAGCGATCTTCACCGTCAGCGCGCAGGAAAATGCACAGCTCTGAGAGCCCGGACGGGTGCGCCGTCATGTGTGGCGCGATAGCCTCTATAGTACCTGAGGTTGGCGCGTGTACCGGCAGCATGCGTCCGCTGCCAAAGGTGAACGGCTGGCCGCGCAGCACGCGATCGCCTGGCGAGACGCAGATCTCACCCTCATGGCCAATATGCTGTTTCAGGGGAATAACAAACTCTTCAGGCAGCGGCAGCGTGCTCAGCGGCGTACCGTTAGACTGTGTTTTCATTTCCGGCGGATGAATACCGCCCTGAAAATCCCACAGCTTCTCTTTGCGAAACAGATTTAACAGATTAAGCATGATGTTCTGCCGGGATCACTTTTACAGGAATGGTGTTGAGATCCCACTTCCAGCTTGCTGGAGTGGTGGCGACCGGGCGCATTTCAATGCAGTCAGTCGGGCAGGGAGCCACACACAGGTCGCAGCCCGTGCAGACGTCGCTGAGCACGGTATGCATGGCGCGCGTGGCGCCGACGATCGCATCCACCGGACACGCCTGAATGCACTTGGTGCAGCCGATACAGTTCTCTTCGTCGATCCACGCCACGGTGCGCACCGGCGTAAGGATTTCGGCACCGCCATCGAGTGGCTGCGGCTCAACGTTCAGCAGCTCCGCCAGCCTGAGCATGGTCTGCTCGCCACCCGGGGCGCACTTGTTAATCGCTTCCCCGTTGTTGCCGACGGCATCCGCATAGGGACGACATCCGGGGTAGCCGCACTGACCGCACTGGCTTTGTGGCAGTACGGCATCAATCTGTTCGACAATAGGGTCTTCTTCAACTTCAAAACGGCGCGAAGCGTAGCCGAGCAGGCCACCAAAAATCAGCCCCAGCGCGCTGAGTACAGCGATTGCTATCCAGATAGCGGTCATATCAGAATTTCACCAGACCGGTAAAGCCCATAAACGCCAGCGCCATCAGGCCAGCGGTGATCAGGGCGATAGAGTTACCTTTAAACGGTGCCGGCACGTTAGCCAGCACAAGACGTTCACGCATGCCGGCAAACAGCACCATCACCAGTGAAAAGCCCAGCGAGGCGCTAAAGCCATAGAGCGCAGCCTGCAGAAACGTATGGTTGAGATTAACGCTCAGTAATGGCACACCCAGTACCGCACAGTTGGTGGTGATCAGCGGCAGGAAGATCCCCAGCAGCCGGTAGAGTGACGGACTGGTTTTCCGCACCACCATTTCTGTGAACTGCACCACTACGGCAATTACCAGGATGTAGGACATCGTACGCAGATAAACCAGATCCAGCGGGATCAGAATCAGATGGTTAACCAGCCACGCGCACACCGAAGCGAGCGTGATAACAAACGTAGTGGCAAGCCCCATGCCAATGGCCGTTTCCAGTTTTTTTGACACGCCCATGAACGGGCAAAGGCCGAGGAATTTGACCAACACGAAGTTGTTCACCAGCACAGTGCCAACAAAGAGAAGCAAGTAATCGGTCATGGTTTAACCCGGGAAGCCTAAAGGCGTTTATTATCCGGAAATGAGAGCTACATCTCAACCTTTACCCCGGCGAGAGCAGCTCTGAGAGCACGCAGAATTAAATTCCTGACGAATAACGCATCATTACAGAGCGGTGAAGGTCTGTTTAACCCGTCGGGAGCGCTTAAAGTAGGGCACAAACAGGGCCGCGGCCAGCAGCGTCAGAAGCAGGGTCTGCAGCGCTTTGCCGTCTGCAACCGGCGTGAACGCAAAGGTTTTCAGCGCCAGCACGACGGTCATCAGCAGCCAGATGGTGTAGTGCCGTGGCAGGCGTCGCGAACGTCTGCAGAATATCCAGCATACCCAGATGCTGTAGAGCCAGACCGCAGCGGCCGTCAGCAGGGAGACCAGCCACTGTGATAACAGCAGATTAGCGTGTGAAAACAGCGTGGTACGCAGCTCGCTGTCAAACAGGGGGCGCAGATAAAGCGCGACAACCAGCGCGCTGGTTAGCATGGTCATAATCAGCCAGGCCAGCGGCAGTAACAGCCAGCCCCCGATGCGCGGTGAGTGAACAGATTCAGACATAATTAAACCACATAGCGCCACACTGATTTAGGCACGCAGCCCAGATCGTATAATCGGCCACCAGAGACCAGTTCAGCGCGGCGATGATCGGCAGCACGATACATATTGATGATGTCATTATCATCAGTCAGCGAATAGTTGAGATGATCGTAGAGTTTTTCCAGACTCTCAAGATTATTCACTTTGCGAAATTTTAGCAGGTAATCCAGCGCAGTCATGATTGCCATTGAACAGAAAGAACGAAAGAAGGCTCAAGTATAGGGAGCGCGCTGCTGCTGTCTATATATCGGTGTTAAAAAAATTTAAAATTCAGAACAGGTGGAGTAATTACTTCATCAGCAGCGATTTTTTGAGGGATGTTTCGGGGTATAACAGCCAAACATCTATTTCACAGACACCTTATTTCCGATGCTGTGAGAAAATCTAACAGATGATAACGGCAACATTTATTGCATTTATTTTTCGCCGGTAATTAAGTCTTAAATGCAAAATAAAATAATTAAGCCAGCGTAGCCGCTGATAGAGTGTGCGGGTTATCACAAAATTGCTTATTGCTTTATGAACAACAGCATAACCATTCTTTACGCAGCGGTTGTAATCGCTTCCAGCCCGTTCAAATCTAACCAGTTCTGTTTATTACAGTTATTTGCCCCTTCGGATATTAAAACTCAGCTGTTTTATCCATAAACCTGCCGCGAGCTGATGATGCTATTTAGGCGTAACCCCTTTAAATCATTCTGTTTTGTGAGTTATGTCGCGCTAGTTTTACCTGAATTACGTCAGGCTTAATCTGCGTTTGTACCCCGACTACACACTCCCTTCAGAGGAATGAAAACTATGTGGAAACGTTTACTCCTGACCGCCATGGTGAGCGCCGCGCTCAGCACGCCGGTGCTGGCCGCTGATATGACAGTGGGATTCTCGCAGGTTGGTTCAGAATCGGGCTGGCGTGCTGCCGAAACCAGCGTCGCAAAAAGCGAGGCTAAAAAGCGCGGCATTACGCTGAAAATTGCTGATGGTCAGCAGAAGCAGGAAAACCAGATTAAAGCAGTACGTTCGTTTATTGCTCAGGGGGTGGACGCCATCTTCATCGCGCCGGTGGTGCAGACCGGCTGGGAACCGGTACTTGAAGAAGCAAAAGATGCCAAAATTCCGGTTTTCCTGCTGGATCGCGCCATTGTTGTTAAGGACAAATCTCTCTATATGGCTGTGGTGACGGCGGACAACGTGCTGGAAGGCAAGCTGATTGGCGACTGGCTGGTGAAAACCGTGGGCGACAAGCAGTGTAACGTCGTAGAGCTGCAGGGAACGGTCGGCGCCAGTGTGGCCATCGATCGTAAAAAAGGGTTTGCCGAAGCGATAGCCGGACATAACAACATTAAGGTGATCCGTTCCCAGTCCGGTGACTTTACCCGCAGTAAAGGTAAAGAGGTGATGGAGAGCTTTATTAAAGCTGAAAATAACGGCAAAAACATCTGCATGGTCTATGCCCACAATGATGATATGGCAATCGGTGCCATTCAGGCGATAAAAGAAGCGGGCCTGAAGCCGGGCAAAGATATTCTGACTGGTTCAATCGATGGCGTACCGGATATCTATAAAGCGATGCTGGCCGGTGAGGCAAATGCCAACGTCGAGCTGACGCCGGATATGGCTGGCCCGGCGTTTGATGCGCTGGAGAAGTTTAAGAAAGATGGCACCATGCCGCCTAAAATCATTAAAACGGAGTCGAAGCTCTTCCTGCCGGCGGATGCCCAGACAGAACTCGATAAAAAGAAAAACATGGGTTACTGATCCCCGCAGCCGCCCTGCGGGGCGGCTCTGCTGACATCAGCGAGGTAGAGCCTGATGAGCACCATTGATGATACACCGCTGCTCACGCTGAGCGGCATCAGTAAAGGATTTCCCGGCGTAAAAGCGCTGGATAATGTGTCATTCACTATCCGCAAAGGCGAGATTATGGCGCTGCTGGGTGAAAACGGCGCCGGCAAATCAACGCTGATTAAAGTGCTGACCGGCGTCTATTCACGCGATGCCGGTAGCATCACCCTTAACGGAGAAGCAATCACGCCCCACAGTACGGCGGATGCGCAGCGCGCCGGGATCGGTACGGTCTATCAGGAAGTTAACCTGCTGCCAAATATGTCGGTAGCAGATAACCTCTATATCGGCCGTGAGCCAAAGCGCTTTGGCATGGTCGATCGCCGGAAAATGAACCGTGATGCGGATACACTGATGCGCAATTACGGCTTTGCGCTGGATGTGACGCGCCCGCTCGGACATTACTCTGTCGCCATGCAGCAGATTATCGCTATCTGCCGCGCGGTCGATTTGTCGGCACAGATACTGATTCTGGATGAGCCTACGGCCAGTCTGGACGCCAGTGAAGTAGAGATGCTGTTTACGCTCATGGCGCAGCTGCGTGCCAGAGGCATGAGTCTGATCTTTGTAACCCACTTTCTTGACCAGGTGTACCGTATTACCGACCGCATTACCGTATTACGCAACGGCCAGTTTATCGCCACGCGTGATACCGCTTCGCTACCACAGATAGAGCTGATTAAACTGATGCTGGGGCGCGAGCTGCTGGAGACCGCGCTGCAGCGACAGGGCAGCACCCTGCGCAGCGATCAGCCGGTAGTGGCGTTTGAGGATTATGGCAGGAAAGGCACCATTGAGCCTTTCAGCCTGCAGGTCAGGCCAGGCGAGGTGGTGGGTCTGGCGGGTCTGCTGGGTTCAGGCCGTACTGAAACCGCAGAGGTGCTGTTTGGCATCCGGCGTGCCGATCGCGGCACCGCGCGTATTAAAGGCAAGCTGCAGACTATTCGCACGCCGGCGCAGGCATCCCGCCTGGGTATGGGATTCTGTCCTGAAGATCGCAAAACGGATGGCATTATTGGTGCGGCTTCCGTGCGTGAGAATATTATTCTGGCGCTGCAGGCGCAGCGCGGCTGGCTGCGTCCGATTAAGCGTCGCGAGCAGCAGGCGATTGCCGAACGTTTCATTAAAAGCCTCGGCATCCGTACGCCGCATGCCGACCAGCCGATCGAGTTGCTGTCAGGCGGCAATCAGCAGAAGGTGCTGCTGTCGCGCTGGCTGGTGACCAAACCGCAGTTTCTGATCCTGGATGAGCCAACGCGCGGCATCGATGTCGGTGCGCACGCTGAGATTATTCGTTTGATCGAATCGCTCTGCGCGGATGGTCTGGCGCTGCTGGTCATCTCTTCTGAACTGGAAGAGCTGGTTGGCTACGCCGATCGCGTCCTGATTATGCGCGATCTGAAGCAGGTGGCTGAAATCCCACTCGAGCAGCTCTCCGTGGCGTCCATTGTGAACGCGATCGCCGAGGGAGGTGCACAACATGCCTGAATCGTCTATGACACAGTCAAAACCTGAAAGACGTAAGCTGAAGCTGCCTCCGGGTATGCCACAGCTTGTTGCACTGATTCTGGTGCTGCTGATTGACAGCCTGGTGGCGAATAACTTTTTTGCCATTCATATTCAGGATGGTCGTCTGTTTGGCAGCCCGATCGATATTCTGAACCGCGCCGCGCCGGTAGCGCTGCTCGCCGTGGGCATGACGCTGGTCATCGCTACCGGCGGGATCGATCTCTCTGTGGGCGCAGTAATGGCTATTGCGGGCGCAACCGCAGCCACGCTGACCGTTGCCGGACATAGCCTGGGCGTGATTGTGCTGGCAACGCTCGGCACCGGTCTGCTATGTGGTCTGTGGAATGGGGTACTGGTGGCGCTGCTGAAAATCCAGCCGTTTGTGGCCACGCTTATTCTGATGGTAGCGGGGCGGGGCGTAGCGCAGCTGATTACGCAGGGGCAGATCGTGACGTTTAACAGCGAAAGCCTGGCGTGGTTTGGCAGCGGTTCGCTGCTCTGGTTGCCGGTGCCGGTGTGGATCACTCTGCTGGTGGCACTGGCTGTCTGGCTGCTGACGCGCAAAACAGCGCTGGGCCTGTTTATCGAAGCGGTAGGTATCAACCTGCGCGCGGCGCGTAACGCAGGCGTTAACGGCTGGCTGGTAGTGATGTCGACCTATGTGATTAGCGGCTTATGTGCAGCGGTGGCCGGGCTGATTGTCGCGGCTGATATCCGGGGTGCTGACGCCAATAACGCCGGCCTGTGGCTGGAGCTGGATGCCATTCTGGCCGTGGTCATTGGCGGAGCCTCGCTGATGGGCGGTCGCTTTAATCTGGTGCTGTCGCTGATTGGCGCACTGATTATCCAGTCGATGAATACCGGGATCCTGTTGTCAGGGTTCCCGCCGGAACTGAACCAGGTGGTGAAAGCGGTGGTTGTGATGTGCGTGCTGCTGCTGCAGTCGCCGCGGTTTATCGCCATGCTGAAGGGGAGGCGTTCAAAATGATAAAGCGTCATTTGCCATTGATGATTACGCTGCTGGTGTTTGTGGCGGGGTATCTGTTCTGTCTGAGCCAGTTTCCGGGCTTCGCATCAACACGGGTTATCTGCAATATTCTGACGGATAACGCTTTTCTTGGCATTATCGCCGTAGGCATGACCTTTGTGATTTTGTCCGGCGGGATCGACCTCTCCGTTGGCGCGGTAATCGCCTTTACCGGCGTGTTTCTGGCCCGCATTATCGGTGATTTCCACCTTGATCCGCTGCTGGCGTTTGCCTTGATTCTTGCGCTGGGGGCGCTGTTTGGCGCCATGATGGGCTGGCTGATTGATGCGCTGAAGATCCCGGCGTTTATTATTACGCTGGCAGGGATGTTTTTTCTGCGCGGCTGCAGTTACCTGGTGTCAGAGAATTCTATTCCGATTGATCATCCTCTTTACGCCACGCTGTCAGGCCTGGCCTGGAAAATCCCCGGCGGCGGGCGGCTGAGCCTGCTGGCGGTAATTATGCTGGTGGTGGTCGCAGGAGGGATTATTCTGGCGCACCGTACCCGGTTCGGAAATCAGGTATACGCCATTGGCGGCAATCTTACCTCGGCGCAGCTGATGGGCGTTTCGACCCGCGCGACGACCATTAAGGTGTATATGCTCTCTACGACGCTGGCGACCCTGGCCGGTATTGTGTTCTCTATCTATACCTCCGCCGGATACGCGCTGGCCGGGCTTGGCGTAGAGCTGGATGCGATTGCTTCGGTAGTGATTGGCGGTACGCTGCTGTCCGGCGGCGTTGGCACCGTGCTCGGCACGCTGTTTGGGGTACTGATTCAGGGACTGATCCAGACGTGGATTAATTTCGACGGCACGCTAAGTTCGTGGTGGACCAAGATTGCTATCGGCATCCTGCTGTTTGCTTTTATCGCGCTGCAGCGCATGTTAACCGTAATGTGGGATCGCCAGCAAAACGCCCCGGTAAAACGCCTCACCCCGTAGGGGAAGCATTTAGCACCATTCTTTCTCGTAGGGGGCGCATTCAGTACCATTCTGCCTCGTAGGGGGCGCATTAATGCGCCCCTGGCCGAGATCGGCTCCCGGGCTATACGCCCCCTGGCCGACTACCACGGTCAGTAAAGCCCGGGGCGATCGCAAAGGAACCCGGCGTCCTGCCGATCGTCCGCGCCATCCCTGGCGCGGACGCTTTGCTCTTCGCCCCGGGCTTCACCGGCCTGCCAGCATTCTCGCTCGTTGCCAGAGCCCAATCTTCACACATCAGGTATCCGCTGCAACCAGGGCGGCATAAATGCCGCCCCTACAGCACAGCATCACCATTCTCCCCGTAGGGGGCGCATTCATGCGCCCCTGACCGAGATCGGCTCCCTGGCCATACGCATTCATGCGCCCCTGGCCGAGATCGGCTCCCTGGCCGGTTTTAAACCGGGAATTTCAGGCATTAAAAAGCCGCGACGATGCGCGGCTTAGCGTTGGATCAGTAATCGGAATCAGCGGGCTAAACGGTAATAAACTTCGTTCCAGCGCAGCGCATCCTTAAACGCAGGCAGGCGGGTTTCTTCATCGATCACCATCACTTCAATTCCGTTCAGTTCGCCGTAGAGATACATATCCTCCAGATCCAGCGCCTGACTGAATACCGTATGGTGCGCACCGCCGCCGAGGATCCACGCTTCTGACGCAGTTGCCAGCGACGGCTGGGCGCGCCACAGCGCGCGGGCAACCGGCAGCTTCGGCAGCGGTTCAGGCTGTTCAATCGCATCCACTACGTTAACCAGCAGGCGGAAACGATCGCCAAGATCAATTACGCTGGCATTGATCGCGCGTCCGGCAGGCGTTGAGAAAATCAGACGCGCCGGATCGGCCTTACCGCCAATTCCCAGGAACTGGACGTCAATCAGCGGCTTCTCCTCTTTGGCAATGGAAGGGCAGACTTCCAGCATGTGCGAACCCAGTACCAGATCGTTGCCCGGAGAGAAGTGATACGTGTAATCCTCCATAAAGGATGTGCCGCCGGCACGTGCGCCCGCCTGCACTTTGAGAATGTGCAGCAGCGCTGCGGTTTTCCAGTCGCCCTCGCCGGCAAAGCCATAGCCCTGGCCCATCAGACGCTGCACCGCCAGTCCCGGCAGCTGCGTCATACCGTGCAGCGTCTGGAAGTTGGTCGTGAACGCTTTACAGCCTTCATCCTCCAGGAAGCGCTTCAGGCCCAGCTCAATGCGCGCTGCATCCAGCACGTTCTGCCGTTTGTCACCGTTAACGGCTGCCGCCTCGCTGAAGAGATACTGACTTTCATACTCATCGATCAGCGCGCTGACGTCACCGTCGCTGACGCCATTGATCACCTCGACCAGGTCGCCCACGCCCCAGCCGTTAACGGCGTAGCCAAACTGGATCTGTGCGGCAACTTTATCACCTTCGGTTACGGCAACTTCCCGCATATTATCGCCAAAGCGGGCAACCTTAAGCTGCTGGCTGGCCTGTTTTGCTAGCGCCGCGTTGATCCAGCGGCCTATACGCTGCTGGCTGGTGCGATCCTGCCAGTGGCCGGTGATGACGTTGTGCTGCAGTCCCATGCGGGCGCCGATGAAACCGAACTCGCGGCCGCCGTGTGCGGTCTGGTTCAGGTTCATAAAATCCATATCCATACTGTCCCACGGGATCTCTGCGTTGAACTGAGTATGGAACTGCAGCAGTGGTTTATTCAGCACGCTCAATCCGCCGATCCACATTTTTGCCGGCGAAAACGTGTGCAGCCAGGTGATGATGCCGACGCACTGATTATCGTGATTCGCTGCCCGGCAGAGCGCCAGCGCTTCATCCGGCGATTTAACCAGCGGCTGCAGCACCAGCGGTACCGGCAGTGTGCCAGCCTGATTGAGTCCTTCCATCACCTGACGGGCGTGCTCTTCCACCTGGCGCAATGTTTCCGCGCCGTAGAGGTGCTGTGTACCGATAACAAACCACACGTGCTGTGCGTTATGCTGTTCCATTAAACCACTCCTTTACTGTGCGGATAGGGTGCGCGGCGCGTACTGCGGTTCAGCTGCCTCACACCAGTTTTGATAACGTTGATAGAGCTGCTGATATGCCGCTACGCGTTGTGCGTCGGGCTGCAGCGTGACGGCAACCGGGCTGGCCATCACCTGCTGCGCGGCAGGTACATCGGGATAGACTTCCGCCGCCACGGCCGCAAAAATTGCCGCGCCCAGCGCGCAGCACTCGTCTGAGGCGACAATATCCAGCGGGCGGTTCATCACATCGCAACACGCCTGCATAATGGCAGGGGACTTGCGGGCAATTCCCCCCAGCGTCAGGATGCTCTTTACCGGGATCGCCTGCTGTTCAAAACACTCCATAATCGCCCGCGCACCAAAAGCGGTGGCGGCGATCAGACCGCCAAACAAAGCCGGCGCATCGGTGCCCAGGTTGAGATCGGTGATCACACCTTTCAGCCGCTGGTTTGCATCCGGGGTGCGGCGTCCGTTAAACCAGTCCAGCACCACCGGCAGATGATCGAGCTGCGGATTAGCGGCCCACGCTTCGGTGAGTTCGCGGATCAGATCCTGCTGCAGCGCAGCCAGCTGCGGCTGCAGCTCAGGGTGGCGCTGCGCAGCCTGCTGCAGAGGCCAGCCGAGCAGGCGGCTGAACCAGGCGTAGATATCGCCAAAAGCAGACTGGCCCGCTTCACAGCCAATGGCGCCGGGAACGACGCTGCCGTCAACCTGGCCGCAGATGCCCCGGATAGCACGATCGCCGACGGTTTCGCTGTCTGCAATCAGAATATCGCAGGTCGATGTACCGATGACTTTAACCAGCGTATAGGGCTGAGCACCGGCACCAACCGCACCCATATGGCAGTCAAAGGCGCCGCCAGAGATGACCACCTGTTCAGATAACCCAAGGCGGGCAGCCCATTCAGCGCTCAGCGTGCCAACCGGCAGGTCAGCGGTCCAGGTATCGGTAAACAGCGGCGAGTCGAGCTGTTCTGTCAGCATCGGATCAAGCGCGTTGAGAAAGGCCACGTCCGGCAGGCCCTGCCACTCCGGATGCCAGAGTGATTTATGCCCGGCGGCGCAGCGCCCGCGGCGCAGCTTATCGGGGGCGGTCGTACCGCTTAGCAGCGCCGGCACCCAGTCGCAGAGTTCAACCCAGGAGACCGCCGCCTCCCGCACGGCAGCATCCTCCCGCGAGACGTGTAAGATTTTGGCCCAGAACCATTCAGATGAGTAAATGCCGCCGATATAGCGGGTGTAGTCGGTAAAGCGCCCGCTGTGGCAGAGACGGGTGATCTCTTCAGCTTCCTCAATCGCGGTGTGATCTTTCCACAACACAAACATGGCGTTGGGATTCGCCGCAAACTCCGGACGCAGCGCCAGTACATTGCCGTTGCGATCGACAGGGGCCGGTGTTGATCCGGTTGTATCCACGCCGATCCCGGCAACCGCTGCGCGCTGCGCGGGTGTTAACGCCTGAATCACGCTGACCAGCGCCTGCTCCAGCGCATCGATATAGTCCTGCGGATGATGACGAAACCGGTTGGCGTGCGCGTCGCAGAACTGGCCCTGCGCCCAGCGCGGATAGTTGACCACCGCTTTTTCCAGCTCTTTGCCGCTGTGGCAGTCAACCGCCAGCGCACGCACTGAGTCACTGCCAAAATCCAGCCCAATTGTTATGGCGCCAGCACCCATCGGGATTCTCCTGTGTGAGTTATCTGGGTTCTATCCTGCGAGGCAATGCCATAAGCCGTTAGTCATCAGCGGCTGAGAATATGTACTTTTCTGTCATCGGACAGGTTGTGTGATCGGCCGCAAAAGTCAGACACCGGTTAATTTTGCTGAATATATGGATATTTTTGCCTTCGTTTTGCTATGTGATACCGCTCTACATTTTGCGCCGCGTTTCTCGCTACAACTAGCCCAGCGTTTGCACAGCCTTTCAGCAACTCTTGAACTAACGCGCTGATTTTGCGCTGTACACGAAAGCAGAATTCAGATGGTAGCGTTTACACAAAAACGTTAATAACAGCGATAAAACACCATTGTGCCGGAGAGCATCATGCATAAATTCACTAAAGCGCTGGCGGCCGTCAGCCTCGCCGCGGTTATGTCACATTCCGCTATCGCCGAGACGATGAAGCTCGGTTTTCTCGTTAAACAGCCAGAGGAGCCGTGGTTCCAGACCGAATGGAAATTTGCCGATAAAGCGGGCAAAGATCTGGGTTTTGAAGTGATTAAAATTGCTGTACCGGATGGTGAAAAAACGCTTAACGCCATCGACAGCCTGGCGGCCAGCGGCGCAAAAGGTTTTGTCATCTGCACCCCCGATCCCAAACTCGGTTCGGCCATTATGGCAAAAGCGCGCAGCTACGATCTGAAAGTGATCGCGGTAGATGACCAGTTTGTCACAGCGAAAGGCAAGCCGATGGAGACCGTTCCGCTGGTGATGATGGCGGCAACGAAGATCGGCGAGCGCCAGGGTCAGGAACTCTATAAAGAGATGCAGAAGCGCGGCTGGGACGTTAAAGAGACCGCGGTAATGGCGATCACTGCTAACGAGCTGGATACGGCGCGTCGTCGTACCGGCGGCTCTATGGCGGCCATTAAAGCAGCAGGCTTCCCTGAGAAGCAGATTTATCAGGTTCCTACCAAATCCAACGATATCCCCGGCGCGTTTGATGCCGGTAACTCCCTGCTGGTGCAGCACCCGGAAGTCAAACACTGGCTGATTGTCGGTATGAACGATAACACCGTGCTGGGCGGCGTGCGCGCCACAGAAGGTCAGGGCTTTAAAGCAGCAGATGTGATCGGTATCGGCATCAACGGCGTGGATGCGATCAGCGAACTCTCTAAAGGCTCTGCGACCGGTTTCTATGGTTCGCTGCTGCCCAGCCCGGACGTTCACGGTTATAAGAGCAGCCAGATGCTCTACAACTGGGTCACTAAAGGCGAAGAGCCCGCCAGATTTACTGAGGTGACAGATGTGGTGCTGATCACCCGCGATAACTTCAAAACCGAACTGGCGAAGAAAGGATTGATGTAACGCACAGGGTGCGCATTTATGCGCACCTGAAATCCGACAGGCACTATCAGGAGTATCCATGGAGACCGATCAGGCATTTCTCTCTTTTCATGGCATCAGCAAAACCTTTCCTGGCGTAAAAGCCCTGCAGGATATCGGTTTTGAGTGCCGCGCCGGTGAGGTGCACGCGCTGATGGGCGAAAACGGCGCGGGAAAATCGACGCTGCTGAAAATTCTCAGCGGCAGCTACCAGCCCACGAGCGGTGAAATCCGCATCAAAGGCGAGGCGAAGCGCTTCAGTAATACGGTTGAGGCGCTGGATGCCGGCGTGGCCATTATCTACCAGGAGCTACACCTGGTGCCGGAAATGAGCGTGGCGGAGAATATCTATCTCGGCCAGCTGCCGCATAAACGCGGCCTGGTAAACCGCAAGCTGCTGCGCTACGAAGCGGGCCTGCAGCTGAAAAATCTCGGGATGGATATCGATCCCGACATGCCGCTGAAATATCTGTCGCTGGGGCAGTGGCAGATGGTGGAGATCGCCAAGGCGCTGGCGCGCAATGCCCGCATTATCGCCTTTGATGAGCCGACCAGCTCACTCTCAGCCCGTGAAATTGAGCATCTGTTTCGCGTTATCCGTCAGCTGCGCGCTGAAGGACGGGTGGTGCTTTATGTGTCGCACCGCATGGAGGAGATTTTTGCCCTGAGCGATGCGATTACCGTGTTTAAAGATGGCCGCTATGTGCGCACCTTTACGGATATGCCCAATACCCATCATGACGATCTGGTCGAGGCGATGGTCGGGCGCAACCTGGGTGACATCTATGGCTATGCGCCCCGCGAGCTGGGCGCCGTGCGTCTTCAGCTCGACCAGGTCGAGGCGAAAGGGGTGCGCATGCCCATTTCGTTCAGCGTGCGCGCCGGAGAAATTGTAGGACTGTTTGGTCTGGTGGGCGCCGGACGCAGCGAGCTGATGAAAGGGCTGTTTGGCGCCACGCAGCTACGTAGCGGCACGGTTTCACTTGATGGCAGGCCGCTCGCGATCCGTCAGCCGATCGACGCCATCCGGGCGGGCATTATGCTCTGTCCCGAAGATCGTAAAGCGGAAGGCATCATTCCAGTGCACTCCGTGCGGGAGAACATCAATATCAGCGCGCGGCGGCATAACCTCACGGCGGGTTGCCTGATCAGGCCCGGCTGGGAGGCGAAAAATGCAGAAAGCCACATCCGTTCGCTCAATATCAAAACGCCTGGCCCGCACCAGCTGATCATGAATCTCTCCGGTGGCAACCAGCAAAAGGCCATTCTGGGCCGCTGGCTCTCAGAAGAGATGAACGTGATCATGCTGGATGAGCCGACGCGCGGTATTGACGTTGGCGCAAAACATGAGATCTACAACCTGATTTATCAACTGGCAGGCAAAGGGATTGCGGTGCTGTTTGCATCGAGCGATCTGCCCGAAGTCATGGGCCTCGCCGACCGCATTATTGTCATGCGCGAAGGTGAAATTGCCGGAGAACTGACGCACGACACGGCAACCGAACAGCTGACGCTCAGTCTGGCGATGCCGAAAACCCCTCAAACGGCCGCCGTGGCCTGATGTACAGGAGAGCAACAATGGCTTCATCTACCACTTCCAACACGCCACCGGTGCAGCGCAGCGGCCTGCAGCTGGGGCGTATCTGGGATAATTTCGGCATGCTGGTGGTTTTTGCACTGCTGTTTATTGTCTGCGCCATTTTTGTGCCGAACTTCGGCACCTTTATCAATATGAAAGGGCTGGGCCTGGCGATGTCGATGTCCGGCATGGTGGCCTGCGGCATGCTGTTTTGCCTGGCATCGGGCGACTTTGATCTCTCCATCGCCTCGGTTATCGCCTGCGCCGGCGTAGTGACGGCGGTGGTGATCAACATGACCGAAAGCCTGTGGATTGGCGTGGCTGCCGGGCTGCTGCTTGGCATGGCAACCGGTTTTGTTAACGGATTTGTTATCGCCCGGCTGAAAATTAATGCCCTGATCACCACGCTGGCAACGATGCAGATTGTGCGCGGCCTGGCCTATATCTTCTCTGACGGTAAAGCGGTAGGGATTGAAGATGAGCGCTTTTTTGCGCTGGGCTATGCCAACTGGCTCGGGGTGCCGGCGCCTATCTGGCTCACAATTGCCACCATGATCGCGTTTGGCTTCCTGCTGAATAAAACCACCTTTGGCCGCAACACGCTGGCGATTGGCGGCAATGAAGAAGCCGCCCGGCTAGCCGGCGTGCCGGTGGTGCGGACCCGCATCATTATCTTTATCCTTTCCGGGCTGGTTTCAGCGGCGGCGGGCATTATTCTGGCCTCGCGCATGACCAGCGGTCAGCCCATGACCTCGCTGGGCTATGAGCTGATTGTGATCTCTGCCTGCGTGCTGGGCGGCGTCTCGCTGAAAGGCGGCATCGGTAAAATTTCATATGTGGTGGCAGGGGTTCTGATCCTGGGTACCGTAGAGAATGCGATGAATTTACTGAATATCTCGCCATTCTCACAGTATGTCGTGCGTGGTCTGATACTGTTAGCCGCAGTGATTTTCGATCGCTACAAACAGAAAAACAGAGCCGTTTGATTCCGTCGGCGCAACGGGTGTTGCGCCGCGCGTCATGCAGAGAGTGAGGGCACTATGTACCATCGCGAACCCCCCAGTGAACAACAGAACCCCCTGCTGCCGGGCTATCCGTTTAACGCCTGGCTGGTCGCGGGACTCACGCCGATTAACGCGCAGGAGCCGCTCGATTTTTTTATCGACCGCCCGCTGGGGATGAAGGGCTATATTCTTAACCTCACCATTCGCGGTAAAGGCCGGGTTTTTGACGGCGAATCCGCCTTTGACTGTGAGCCGGGCGATCTGCTGCTGTTTCAGCCGAAAACACCCCATTATTATGGACGGTCGCCCGACAGCCCGTGCTGGCACCATCGCTGGGTCTATTTCCGGCCGCGCGCCTACTGGATTGACTGGCTGGAGTGGCAGGAGCAGAAGCAGGGCGTGGGCCGGCTGCGCCTGACTGAAGCGTTATGCGGCGAGTTTGATCGCCTGTTTGCCAGTATTGAGCAGACCCACAATTCCGGTCGCCGCTTTGCTGAAGAGCTGGCCATGAACCTGCTGGAGCGTCTGCTGCTGCGCGCGGTGGAAGAGGATCCGCGCAGCCATCAGCAGATTCGCGATCCGCGCGTGATTGAAGCCTGCCAGTACGTGACCAACCATCTTGCCAGCGAAGTCAAAATTGAGGAGGTGGCACGGCATGTCTGTTTATCTCCTTCGCGGCTGGCGCATCTGTTTCGCGAACAGATGGGCATCAATCTGCTGCGCTGGCGAGAAGATCAGCGGGTGATCCGCGCCAAGCTGCTGCTGCAGACCACGCAGGAGCCTATCGCCTCCGTGGGGCGGGAAGTGGGCTATGACGATCAGCTCTACTTTTCACGCGTGTTTCGCAAACGCACAGGCGTCAGCCCGAGTGATTTTCGCCGCCGCAGCCAGGATGCGCACGACGCGCTTGAAGCGCAGCAGAACTGGCCGGAACCCGGCCGGGCGATCTCTTTCAGCTGATTCCGCCTTGTTCTCACCGGCTGATTCGTCTTAAATCAGTCGGGTATATGACAAAAGGAGTGAGAATGAGCGATAAACTACGTGTCGGCCTGATAGGCTATGGCTTTGCCAGTAAAACCTTTCATGCCCCTTTAATCGCCGGAACAGCTGAAATGGAACTGGCAGCGATCTCCAGCAGCGATGCCGGTAAAGTGCACGCTGACTGGCCCTCTGTACAGGTCGTTGCCGATCCGCAGGCGCTGCTGGACGATCCCACCCTGCAGCTGATTGTGATCCCCACCCCCAATGACACCCACTTTCCGCTGGCCAAAGCGGCCCTGAATGCCGGCAAGCATGTGGTCGTCGACAAGCCTTTTACCGTCACGCTCTCGCAGGCGCGTGAGCTTGATCAGCTGGCAAAATCGAAAGGGCTGCTGCTGTCGGTCTTCCATAACCGCCGCTGGGACAGCGATTTTCTGACGCTAAAAACGCTGCTCGGCGAGGGCACGCTGGGCGAGGTACGCTATCTGGAGTCGCATTTTGACCGCTTCCGCCCGGAAGTGCGCCAGCGCTGGCGCGAAATGAAAGGACCGGGCAGCGGTATCTGGTTTGACCTCGGCCCGCACGTGCTGGATCAGGCGCTGCAGCTGTTTGGCATGCCGG
Organism: Pantoea sp. RIT413; assembly: GCF_003057675.2. Lineage (NCBI taxonomy): Bacteria > Pseudomonadati > Pseudomonadota > Gammaproteobacteria > Enterobacterales > Erwiniaceae > Pantoea > Pantoea sp. RIT413. The sequence goes on along the minus strand of NZ_QBJB02000001.1, from coordinate 400,856 downwards.
TGGCGATCAACGTGGACATGGCAGAGCTGCGCCCTGGCGCGCAAACCACTGACTACTTTCATGCGGTGCTGACCTATCCGACGCGTCGCGTGGTGCTACACGCCAGCATGCTGGTGGCAGCAGAGTCACCGCGCTTTGTGGTACACGGCACGCGTGGCAGCTACGTAAAGTATGGCCTCGATCCGCAGGAGGATCGTCTGAAATCGGGTGCCAGACCGCCGCAGCAGGAGTGGGGCTACGACATGCGCAACGGCACGCTGACGCTGGCAGAAGGCGATATGCTGGTGGAGCAGGAGCTGCTGACGCAGCCGGGTAACTATCCGGCCTACTATGCGGCAATCCGCGATGCGATAGCCGGCACGGGGCAGAACCCGGTGCGGGCTGAAGAAGCGATACAGGTCATGGAGCTGATTGAGCTGGGTCTGCAGTCTGCAGAGAAGCGTCAGACGATGTCACCACGCTGATGTTGCGCGCCGCCCAGCGGCGGCGCGTGTTCAGCCTTAGCCCGCTACGCGCTGGCGCAGCGCCGTTTTCTCCGCTTCGCTCAGAAACGCAATCGCCACGCCATTCTCCTGCGCCTGGCGGATCTCTGCCGCAGAGAGGCCGGCTGCAGGGGCCGCCACCTCATATTCATGCGCCAGCTCCACGCCCTGAACCGCCGGATCGTCAGTATTCAGCGTGGCCAGAATGCCATGCTGCAGAAACGCTTTCAGCGGGTGTTTCTCCAGCGAGGAGACGGTGCTGGTCTGAATGTTTGAGGTCAGGCAGGATTCGATGCCGATGCGCTGCTCAGCCAGGAAATCCATCAGCGCACGATCCTCTATCGCTTTAACGCCGTGACCGATACGCTCCGCGCCCAGTTCACGAATCGCCTGCCAGATACTCTCCGGACCCGCCGCTTCGCCGGCGTGTACGGTAATACGGAAGCCAGCGTCACGCGCCCGGTTGAAGTGGCTCAGGAACTCACTGCCGGGGAAGCCCAGCTCATCGCCGGCCAGATCCACGGCGGTGATACCGTCGCGATGGGCCAGTAATCCTTCCAGCTCGCGCAGGCACGCCTCTTCGCCAAAGGTGCGGCTCATAATGCCAATCAGATTAACATCCACACCGTACTGCTTCACGCCTGCGCGTACGCCGTCAATCACCGCTTCTGTCACGCCCGCCACCGGCAGGTTATGGGTCATCGCCATATAGCTCGGCGAGAAGCGCAGTTCTGCATAGTGAATACCGGCACGCGCCGCATCTTCGACATTTTCCAGCGCAATGCGGCGGCAGGCGTCAAGATCGCCCAGCACTTTGACGCCCCAGTCGAGCTTTTGCAGAAAACTCACCAGATCGGGCTCGTTCGCGGTGACCTGCACGTGGGGACGCAGCGCGTCAAGAGAGCTGGCGGGCAGAGAGAGATTAAACTGGCGGCCGAGATCGAGAATAGTTTGGGCGCGGATATTGCCATCAAGGTGGCGGTGAATATCGGTAAGAGGAAGCTGCTGGTCGATCATGGCGCACTCGCTTGTCAGGAATAAAGTGCAGAGCATTATAAAAATATCTTGCGCAACTGCGCCAGCGATTTGCGCAAAGCAGGGTGCAGATGGTGAATATTAAAGCGGTAAAGCGCCGCTTCTTCCCGCAGGATGAAGCGGCGCACAGTGCCGGTTACTGCGGCATGCCTTCACTGGTTGGCATACCCAGCATATAGCGGGAGAGGAACTGCTCCAGTGACATCTTGTCGCCGTTCATCGTTACCTGCCCGTTTGCATACTGCAGGCTGGTCACAATGTTATTATCCTGCTGCTGCGTCAGACGGAACATCTGGCCCATCGCAGCCACGCCTTTGACCTGCTGATCCGCCAGCTTCTGCGCATCATCGCCCTGATATCCTTCGGCCAGGCCGACATGACGCATCGCTTCTGTCGCCATCGGCATATTGATATTCAGTTTGCCATCCAGCGTTTTCAGCATGCGATCTACCGCGGCACCCAGGCTCTGCGCCTCGCCGCTGACGGCGGCCGGATCGTTGAAGCCGATATTCAGGTTGAACGTGCTCTCACCCTTATCATTTTTCCAGCTCAGCGGGGCAATGCTGACCGCCGGCGCACCTTTCAGCAGCAGCGGCAGGTTGTTACGCAGAATGGTCTGAACGCTGGCCTGATAGCGAATCGGATCGTCGGCAACACCCGGCTGGCGCAGCAGATCCTGCATCTGCGCGTTGTAGGTGTCAGAAAAAGTTTTCACCGCCTGCGCGTCAAACTGCGAAAATTTCATCGCCAGACGCGCTTCACCAAACGGCTGCTGCTGCAGGTTGATATCGCCCACTTTATAATCGATAGTGCCTCCAATCTTGCCCTCTTTATTATCAAAAGAGGATTTGCCGTCAATTTTCTGCAGCGTCATTCCCTGCTGGCCGTTGATGCTGGCTTCCAGTTTATCCAGCGTGATGGTCTGATCGCCCACGCGCACGCCTTCCGGACTCAGGTGAGTATCACCGCCCAGCGCCAGACCGTTAAGCGTAAACAGCACCGGCTGCTCCAGCTGGTTTTTACTGGTGACGGCGATGCTGGAGAACTCACCTTTCAGGCTGACTTTATCGCCTTTGCTGTCGGCGCTGACGTCAAGCTTACCGCCGTTGGTGGCCAGCCGGTCACCGGTCTGCGCGTTGCTGTAATCCACCGGCAGCAGCGTCAGTGCCGTATCGGTAGCCCCGCTGTAGCCAATGCGCGTATCGGCAGCAACCAGTGATTTACCGTCAGTCAGCGCGAACAGCTTTTTCACCGCATCGGTATTAGCAAGCTCGGAATGCACCGAGGCCATCGCGGGCAGAATGTTACCGCGCTTCAGTTGCGCAAACGGGAAAGGACCGTGATCGATGGTCTCATTCAGCACAATGGTCTGGCCCGGCTTAAGCAGCGGATTATCCACCGTTTGGGAGCTCGCCTGCACAACCAGTTTCGTGCTGCTGCTGAACAGGCCGCGCTGATAGTCCTGATAGCTCAGCGTCAGGCGGCTGTTGGGGGACCAGGCGTTAATCTGGCTGTTGGCCTGTTGCAGCATCTCATCCTTGTGGCTCTCAATCTGCTTGCCGGTAAACCACGCTGCGCCGGTCCAAACCACACCGAGCGCGACAATCACACCTGCTGCAACCTGAGTCTTTTTCATCGCTGAGTCATCCTTATCCTTGCGTCCGCGTCCCGTCGGGGTGACGCGCCGGGTGAAGAAAAACGCCCGCAGGCGTTTAAAGTAATAGTCTGAAAGAATAGCAGTTAACGCGCGCAGCGTCAGCCGTCTGCAGTAAGCATACTGAAGACGCGCGCCAGGCGTCCGCTGCCTGAGGCCGCAACCGGGGGCTCGCTGGCGGCGACAAAACAGGATTCGCCTGGCTGCAGGACAAGCTGGCTATCCGCGCTGGCGAGCCGCGCTTCTCCCTCAATACAGAACAGCAGGGCGGCGCTGGCCGGTGCCAGCGGCTGCGCTACGGCAGAAAGCAGGTGGATGGCAAAGGAAAAATCATTAACCGGCACCGGGAAACAGAGCGCCTGCGCATCGCGCTCAGGCTGCAGCCGCAGCGTATCGGCGGCGCGGGGGGTAAAGTTCAGGTTAGCCAGCAGCTCCGGCATATCGATAAATTTTGGCGTCAGGCCGGCGCGCAGCACATTATCTGAGTTAGCCATGACCTCGAGTGCAGTGCCCTGCAGGTAAGCGTGCGGCGTGCCGGCAGAGAGAAACATCGCTTCGCCGGGCTGCAGCAGCAGCAGGTTAAGCAGCAGTGGTGCAAACAGGCCGTTATCATCCGGGTAATCAGCCGCCAGCTGCCGCACAGTCAGCCACGGCTCCTCATCGTGTGCCGCAGCCGCTGAACAGAGGATCGCCAGCGCGCGCCTTTTTTCATCCCCCTGCAGCGAGAACAGCGTGGCAAACAGGCGGGCAAGGGCGTCCGGGCTGGCCTGCTCAATAAAGTGCCCGATTTGCGGATGGGCGCCCGCTACCGCGCTCAGCAGCGATACCATTTCGGGCCGCTCGCGGAAGCCGTTCAGCGCCTGAAAAGGGGTCAGCGCATAGAGCAGTTCCGGTTTATGGCTGGCATCTTTATAGCTGCGCTGCGGCGCATCCACCGCAATGCCGGCTGCATTTTCACGGGCAAAACCGGCGGCAGCTGCGCGCTTATCGGGATGCGCCTGCACCGAGAGCGCTTTCGCCGCGCAGAGCACTTTGAACAGAAACGGCAGTTCACCGAACCGGTCGGCAACGGCGCTTCCCAGTATGGCGACCGGATCGCGCGCAATGAAATCGCGCAGCGAGGCGTGCCGGCCGTCAACAATCAGCGTGGACGGGCTTTTCGGATGCGCGCCCATCCACAGCTCTGCCAGCGGCCGGCCCTGCGGATCGGCAATACCATAAAGTTCCGTTAACGCCGTTGTGCTGCCCCAGTCGTAGTACTGCAGTGAGTTGTTCAATTTATGCATGTTGCGCCCTCAGCTGAACAGTTATTGCCCAGTAAAGCAGAAAATTTCAGCAATTAGCGCGACCTGTGTGCAGGAAACGCGATGTGCCCGCATACTGTTTTATTGATTCGGATAACAATCCGGCCTGAAGCGGGGCGGTAAGAGGCCGCGCCCGGGGATTGCTTTCACTACTGAGAAAGGAGAAGAGGGCTATGGCAGCCAGTCGCACTGAAAAAGATTCAATGGGTCCTGTTGATGTGCCGGCAGATAAACTCTGGGGCGCACAGACGCAACGCTCGCTGGAGCATTTTCGTATCTCAACCGAGAAAATGCCGGTTGAGCTGGTCCGCGCGCTGGCGCAGACCAAGCGGGCAGCGGCAGAGGTTAACCGCGATCTGCAGCTGCTGCCGGACGATCGCGCGACAGCAATTATCCGCGCGGCGGATGAAGTGCTGGCAAACCAGCACGCCGATCAGTTTCCGCTGGCGATCTGGCAGACCGGCTCCGGCACGCAGACCAATATGAATATGAATGAAGTCCTGGCTAACCGCGCGAGCGAGATCCTCGGCGGCGAGCGCGGTATGGCGCGGCTGGTGCACCCTAATGATGATGTCAATAAAAGCCAGAGCTCTAACGACGTTTTTCCTACCGCTATGCACGTGGCGGCCGTTACGGCACTGCGCGAGCAGCTCATTCCGCAGCTGGAGGTGCTGAAAACCACGCTGGCCGGTAAAGCGGATGCATTCAGTGATATTGTGAAAATTGGCCGTACGCACCTGCAGGATGCCACGCCGCTGACGCTGGGACAGGAGATCTCAGGCTGGGTGGCGATGCTGGAGCATAATCTGAAGCACGTTGAAAACAGCATTCCCCATCTGACCGAGCTGGCGCTGGGCGGCACCGCCGTAGGCACCGGCCTGAATACGCATCCTGAATATGCCGTCCGCGTGGCGCAGGCGCTGGCCGCGCTGACCGGTCAGCCGTTCATCACCGCACCCAATAAATTTGAAGCGCTGGCGACCTGCGATGCGCTGGTGCACGCGCACGGCGCGCTGAAAGGTCTGGCGGCGTCGCTGATGAAAATTGCCAACGACGTCCGCTGGCTCTCATCCGGCCCGCGCTGCGGCATCGGCGAAATCAGTATCCCGGAAAATGAGCCGGGCAGCTCCATTATGCCGGGCAAAGTCAATCCGACCCAGTGCGAGGCGATGACCATGCTCTGCTGTCAGGTGCTGGGTAACGACGTAGCGATCAATATGGGCGGCGCGTCCGGCAACTTTGAGCTGAACGTATTCCGTCCTATGGTCATCCATAACTTCCTGCAGTCGGTGCGGCTGCTGGCCGACGGCATGGACAGCTTTAATCATCACTGTGCAACCGGTATTGAACCGGTGCGGGAGCGTATCGATCAGCTGCTGAATGAATCGCTGATGCTGGTGACCGCGCTGAACACGCACATTGGCTATGATAAAGCAGCCGAAATTGCCAAAAAGGCCCATAAAGAGGGGCTGACGCTTAAAGCAGCCGCGCTGCAGCTCGGTTATCTCGATGAGGCGCAGTTTGATGCCTGGGTGCGCCCGGAAGAGATGGTTGGCAGCATGAAAGCGTAATCCTGCAGGTGGCGGCCGCTTCATCAGGCGAGGCGGTCGCTCCAGAGGTGCAGGCGCGGGATGATCAGATGCAGCGGCTGCGCCAGCGGCTTATAGCGGTGGGCGATATTCTCTGCATCATAATCCAGCAGTTCGCCCAGCACCGGCACCTGGGTTTTGTCACGGCACAGCACCAGCAGCGGAGAGGGGCAGGCCAGCTGCGTCTGTTTCTTTTCACTGGCGCGCCAGACGCGGGCAATAGGCTGCACTTTAACCGGCCGCTTGATTTTCAGCTTTGCGCCTGCGGGCAGCGATCGCACCAGTTCCAGCTCCAGCTGCACTTTTTCTGCCCACTGCTCACGCGTCCAGGGAGCCTGAGCGCGATTCGCTTTCAGGCTGCGTTCCAGCTGCTCAATAACGGCTTCCCGCGTCAGATTTTTAATGATGTTTTTGTTCGCCCAGCCAAAGCGCAGCGTATCCGGCGCATTGAGCAGGGGCACGCTGCGATAGGCGTTCAGCGTAATCAGCCCGCGCAGATGCTGATGCACAAATTCAAAGCGGGCCTCGCTCGGCAAGCCGGACTCTACGGTGATGAGCTGCTCCAGCCGCTGTTTAAGCGCGTTGATTTCGCTGACCTGCTGCGTGATCTGCTCAGCGGCCTGCTCGTCCGCCTCAATACAGATTGCTCCCGGCAGCCGCACGGCCGCTTTGGTACTGATCTTTTCTGACTGATGCTGCATAAACAGCCGGCAGTAGTGGGTGAGGGCCATCTCACGCGCGCTTTTGCCCAGATGCTGCGTCACCGCTATTTTGTCAATCTCATCATGTTCGTGCCCTTTTTCAATTGCCGGCAGGCTGAACACGCGCGCCACCAGCAGCGGCTGCTGCTCAATGCTGGTGCGCAGCGCACCAAGGCGCTGTTCCAGCGTGTTAACGCACTCATGTAAATCAGCGACTAAATCGTAGCGAGCCATAATCTTCTCCTTTGTTACAACATACTTAATGTACCTGTGCCTGCGCCGCTGACAAGCTTCCAGTTTAGTTACAACAAACTTTTAAAATTTAAATTTTACCAGAATCAGCCCCGGAGACCAATAATGGCCTGACAAGAAGAAGGTTCAGCCTGCAGAATATCCATGATATAACAATGCTTTATCTGATACGGAAAGCGCCCGTGCACTATCATTCAAAACCCGCGATACCCGCCATTATTACGCTGGGTGCGGTTCAGATCCTTTCCTGGGGCGGGTCGTTCTACCTGATGGCGGTGATGGCCGCGCCGATTATCGCTGAAACCGGCTGGTCTCAACAGTGGGTTTATGGGGCGCCGTCGCTCGGCATCCTGGTCTCCGGCTTGCTGGCGCCACTCAGCGGACGACTGATTGCCCGTGGTTACGGGCCGCTGATACTGGCAGGCGGCGGTGTGGTAATGGCGTCAGGGCTGGTGGTGATGGGGATGAGCTACCAGCCTGGCTGGTTTTTTGCCGCCTGGCTGCTGATTGGCACAGGAATGGCAATGAGCCTTTACGATGCGCTGTTTGCAACGCTCGGCACGCTCTATGGCGGACAGGCGCGCAGCACTATCACCGGCGTGACGCTGATTTCGGGCTTATGCACCACGCTGGTCTGGCCGGGAACGGCATGGCTGATTGCGCTCGCCGGCTGGCGTGATGCCTGTTTCATCATTGCTGCGCTGCTTACTCTGCTGGTTTTCCCCGCCTACCGCTATGCGCTGCCGGCGCCGGTCACGCAAACCGGGAGCAGGGGAGGCCCGACCGGCGCGATCCCTGACACTCTGCAGAGCGCGCTCTCGCCGCGACTTTTCTGGCTGCTGTGCGCCATTTTTACCCTCGCTTCGGTTATTATGACCGCCATCTCGGTTCAGCTTATTACGCTGCTTCAGTCCGGGGGATATTCGCTGAGCGCAGCGCTGGCGCTGAGTGCCGTTCTCGGTCCCTGTCAGATTGGATCGCGGCTTCTGGATGTAATGTTTAAACGTAGTCATCCCATATGGACCGCGCTGTTCTCTGTGGGACTGGTGGCAGCAGGGCTGCTGCTGCTGGCGCTGTTTCCGGCAATGGCGCTGGTCGCTATGGTGCTCTATGGCGCAGGAAACGGTTTGCGGGCCATCGTGCGCGGTACGCTGCCGCTGGCCGTTGTCAGACCGGAACAGTATGCCGTTATCACCGGTCGTATGGCGCGCCCGGCGCTGATCGGACAGGCGCTGACGCCGCTGGCGGGGGGCTGGCTGGCAGCGCATGCCGGCGCTGACGTGACCCTCTGGGTACTGTGCGGGCTGGCGGGTATAAACGTTGTGCTGGTGGCGCTGCTTAAGCAGCAGTTACCGGCGCAGGCGTCGTCCGTGCAAAATTAAGCAGCTTGTGCGCTAACCGGGCCGCAGATGGGGAATCCGTGCCCTGTGCGGTTGGGGTTGCTTCTAAAAAGCAACAGTGTTTGTTATATTTATTGCTCATTGTTCACTCATTGACGCGCTATAAAAACAAAAAGATAAGCCGCAACTCAGGATATTGAAATGTTAGATTATCGCTTCCCGACAGCTCTGCAGATGGTTTTAAGCGTCGCGATGGCGGAGCAACTGGGAAAACGCTCGACCAGCGCTATTCTGGCGTATGGTCTGGAGGCGAATCCCAGCTTTATTCGTAAGCTGATGGTTCCGCTGACGCGCGACGGCATTATTGTTTCGACGCTGGGTCGCACCGGCTCCATTCACCTGGGCCGGCCCGCAGCAGAGATCACGCTACGCGATATCTATACGTCAGTCATTGAAGACAAAAAACTGTGGGCGTCGCGGCCGGATGTTGCACCGCGCTGCCTGGTCAGCGCCAACCTCTGCTGGTATTTCAAATCGATTGCTCATGAGGCGGAGGAAGCATCGCTGAAAGTGCTGGAGACGCGCACCGTGGCGGATGCGCTGAACGAACTGAAAAGCAACGATACCAGCAATTGCGAACCGCTGCCGGACGCTGAACCCGCCGGACTCTGCCAGAAAACCCGTTGATACCGGCGCTGCATGCGCGTCCGACGGTCAAGAGGATATAAAAAAGCCCGGCTTCAGCCGGGCTTTTCCATTTGTACCGCTTTTAAAGTGGCGTTGCGCTTTCCGCACGCGTGCGGCGCGTTACCAGCTTGCGCAGCGTAACGTAGAACACCGGCGTCAGGAACAGGCCAAACAGGGTCACGCCAAGCATCCCGGCAAACACGGTTATACCGGTCACACCGCGCACTTCCGCGCCAGCCCCTTCACCCAGAATCAGCGGAACCGTACCGGCGATAAAGGCAATCGAGGTCATCACAATCGGCCGCAGGCGCAGACGACACGCCTCCAGCGCGGCAGCGGTCACGCTTTTACCCTGCATCTCCAGCTCACGGGCAAACTCCACGATCAGAATGGCGTTTTTGCACGCCAGCCCCATCAGCACCACCAGCCCGACCTGGACAAACACGTTATTATCACCGCCGGTCAGCCAGACGCCCGCCAGCGCGGAAAGCATGGTGACCGGGACAATCAGGATCACCGCCAGCGGCAGCGTCCAGCTCTCATAGAGCGCTGCCAGTACCAGAAACGCCAGCAGGACCGCAACCGGGAAAACGATCAGTGCGCTGTTGCCCTGGGTCGCCTGCTGATAGCTCAGGTCAGTCCATTCGATATTCATGCCGTTGGGCAGCATCTGCTCTGACATCATCTCCAGCTGCGTCATCGCCTGCGCGGAAGAGAGCACGCGCGGATCGGCATCGCCAATCAGATCCGCAGCGGGATAGCCGTTATAGCGGATCACCGGATCGGGGCCGTAGGTGGTGGCGACATGCACCATGCTGCCGACCGGCACCATTTCGCCCCGGTCATTACGGGTACGCAACGAAGTAATATCCTCAACGCTGTCACGGAAATCGCCGTCCGCCTGCGCCATCACGCGCCAGGTACGGCCAAATTTATTAAAATCGTTCACGTAGGCGGAGCCGAGATAGACCTGCAGCGTGGTAAAGAGATCGGGTAACGCCACGCCCTGTGCACGGGCTTTGTCGCGATCGACCTGCACATCCAGCTGCGGGACATTGGCCTGATAGGAGGAGATCGGAAACATCATGCCCGGCGTCTGCATCACGGCACCGGAGAGGGTGTTAATAGCCTCCTGCAGTGCGCCATAGCCGAGGCCACCGCGATCCTGCACATAAAGCGAATACCCCGATCCCTGGCCCAGACCCAGAATCGGCGGTGGCATAATTGAGAAGCCAAAGCCCTGCTGAATCTTAGCAATTTTTGCATTCAGCTCCGCGTTGATCTCTGCCGCGCTGCGCGTCCGTTCGCTGAACGGTTTCAGGCCAAAAAACACCGTGCCGGCGTTAGGCGTATTGGTAAACTGCAGCGCGTTCAGGCCGGGAAACGCAACCGCATAGGCGACGCCGTCAGTATGCATGCCAATCTCGCTCATCTCGCGGATCACCGCATCGGTGCGCGCCAGCGAAGCGCCTTCCGGCATTTTTACGCCGCCAATCAGATAGAGCTTATCCTGCGTGGGAATAAAACCGCCCGGCACGCTGTGAAACAGCAGGCCTGCGCCGGCAAGCAGCAGCAGATAAACCGCAAACACCGCGCCGCGCCGGCGCAGCGTGGTGCCTACCAGGGATTCATAGCCTGTTGCACTGCGCTGGAAAAAACGGTTGAACGGGCGAAACAGCCAGCCAAACAGGCGGTCAATCAGCCGGCCAGGCAGATCTTTAGGCGCGTCATGGGCTTTCAGCAGTTTAGCCGCCAGCGCCGGCGAGAGCGTCAGCGAGTTAATGGCGGAGATCACCGTCGAGATAGCGATGGTCACGGCAAACTGCTTATAGAACTGCCCGGTCACGCCGGAGAGAAACGCCATCGGCACAAACACCGCGCAGAGCACCAGCGCAATGGCGATAATCGGACCGGACACCTCGCGCATCGCCTGGTGCGCGGCGGCCACCGGCGTCAGACCCTGTTCGATATTGCGCTCAACGTTCTCAACCACCACGATGGCGTCATCCACCACGATGCCGATAGCCAGCACCAGCCCGAAGAGGCTGAGCGTATTGAGTGAGAAACCCAGCAGCCAGAGCACGCTAAAGGTGCCAACCACGGAAACCGGTACCGCCAGCAGCGGAATAATCGACGCGCGCCAGGTCTGGAGAAACAGGATCACAACCAGGACAACCAGCGCAATGGCTTCAAACAGCGTCTGCACCACGGCGTGAATAGAGTCGCGAACAAACACCGTGGGATCGTAAGGTGCAGCCCACTGCACATCCTCCGGGAAGCGCGTGGCCAGCTCGTTCATTTTGGCCCGCACCGCGTCGGAGAGATCGATAGCGTTCGCGCCCGGCGCCTGGAAAATACCGATGCCGACCGCATCCTTATTATTCAGCTGAGAGCGCAGGGCATAGCTGCCGGAGCCCATCTCAATGCGCGCCACGTCGCGCAGCCGTACCAGAGAGCCGTCAGCCGTGCTTTTCAGGATAATGTCACCAAACTGCTCTTCGCTCTCCAGCAGACCCTGGGTATTGATAGAGAGCAGGAAATCGCTGGCTTTGCGGGTCGGTTCCGCGCCAAGCTGTCCGGCGGAGACCTGTACGTTCTGCTCACGCATGGCGGTAATCACCTCTGCGGCCGTCATGCCGCGCGCGGCGACTTTGTTGGGATCGAGCCAGACGCGCATCGCATACTCACCCGCGCCGAAGATCTGAATCTGGCCGACGCCGGGGAGGCGTGCCAGCTCATCTTTCACCTTCAGGGTGGCGTAGTTGCGCAGGTAGAGCGAATCATACTTGCCGTGCGGGGAGAAAAGATGCACAACCAGCGTCAGCGTGGGCGACATTTTCTGGGTGGTCAGCCCCAGCTGGCGTACCGCTTCCGGCAGACGCGCCTCAGCCTGCGCCACGCGGTTCTGCACCTGTACCTGCGCCCGATCGGGATCGGTGCCGGGGCGGAAGGTCACGGTAGTGACCAGTACGCCATCGGAGCCGGCCACCGACTTCATGTACATCATATTTTCAACGCCGTTGATCGCCTCTTCCAGCGGGGTCGCCACGGAATCCGCGATCGCTTTTGGGTTAGCGCCAGGATATTCGGCGCGTACCTGCACGCTGGGCGGCACCACATCCGGATATTCGCTGATTGGCAGCAGCGGGATCGCAATTAACCCGGTGGCAAAAATCAGTATCGACAGCACCGCCGCAAAAATGGGACGGTCGATAAAAAAACGAGAGAAATCCATAGAGTAGGGTCTCGGTTAAGGAGCGGGGCGCATTGCGACTGAGTGAGCCTGTACCGGCATGCCGGGCATAAAGACTTTTTGCAGACCGTTTACGATCACGCGATCGCCTGGCTGCAGACCCTGCTGAACAATACGCAGTCCGCCAGAGAGATCGCCAGGCTGGATATCGCGCCGCTGCGCTTTGCCTGCGGCATCAACAATGTAGACATAGCGGCGGTCCTGATCGGTGAGAATCGCCTTGTCATCAATCAGCAGCGCGGTGAAATCGGCACGACCCGGCAGCCGGACGCGGGCAAACAGCCCCGGCGTCAGTTCGCGCTGCGGGTTATCGAGCAGCGCGCGCATGCGAATGGTGCCGGTACTGGCAGTAAGCTGGTTATCCAGAAAATCCACCGTGCCGCGATGCGGATAGCCGTGTTCGCCGGTCAGGGAAACCTGCAGCGGCAGGGCGCCGCGCTGTTCGCCCTGGCGCGCCAGCTGCTGATAGTGCAGAAATGTCGCCTCATCGACATCAAACCAGACATACATCCGATCCTGGGAAACCAGCGTGGTCAGCACGCTGGCGCTGTCGCCTGCGGTGACCAGATTGCCGGCGGTGATCAGCGCGCGGCTGGCGCGGCCATCAATCGGGGCGGTCACGCGGGTAAAACTCAGGTTGAGGCGGGCCATATCAACCGCCGCCTGCGCCGCCTGCACGCTCGCCTGCGCCTGCTGCGTGGCCGAACGACGCTGCTGCCAGATCTCGCGGGATACCACCTGGCTGTTGATCAGCTTATCGGTACGATCCGATTCACTGCGCGCCAGCGCCGCCTGCGTGCGCGCACCGGCGAGCTGCGCCTCAGCCTGCGCCAGCGCGGCACGGTAGCTGCGGTCATCAATGGTGAACAGCACCTGACCTTTTTTAACCTCATCGCCTTCGCGATAGTTTACCTGGTCGATATAGCCGGAAACGCGCGGGCGCAGCTGAACGCTCTCGACCGCCTCGATCCGGCCATTGAAGTTATCCCACTCGCTGACCTGCTGCCGGATCACCTGTGCCGCACTCACCTCCGGCGGCGGCGGCGGAGCGTTTTGCGCCACGCCGCGATCGCAACCCGCCAGCAAACCTGCCAGCAGTGCCGCGCCTGCCAGGCCAATAGCCTGACGAACCCTGTCTTTTTTTCCGGACATTATTGTTATTCCACGTTGATGAAGCACGAAAGACGACGTAAAAATATGCAACTTTAACGATTGCATTAATCGGGAGGAGTGTAGGTCGCGGCGAAGTGCATCTGCAAGAATATCTGATACACTTTATGTGCGGTCTGACGGGCGCTCAGCGCAGAGAGAAAAACCCTGCTTTATGTGCGGCATTTAATGTAATAATAAAACTTGCATTAAGTGCGATAGTCAGTCACCCTTAAAGTGTAACTGCAACTGATACTGATACTGTTTGTAACGGCGACGGGAGAGAATGGGATGATGAGCGACGCGTTTATGCACGATCTGATTGACTGGATCGATAACAATATCGAAGCACGGCTGGATCTTGATACCGTGGCTGACCGGGCGGGCTACTCCAAATGGCACCTGCAGCGTATGTTCAAAGAGCACACCGGTTATCCGCTGGGCGAATATATCCGGGCGAAAAAGCTGAAAAAATCAGCGGACCGGCTCACCACGACCAACGAGCCTATTCTGAACGTAGCGATTTCGCTGGGCTTTGATTCACAGCAGTCGTTTAACCGCAGCTTTAAGCGCCAGTATGGCGTAGCGCCCGGCGCGTGGCGTCGTCACGCTTCACATGCACCCGGTGCCATGCAGTAAGTTCTCCGCCAGGGCCAGCCACGCTGGCCCGCGTCAATTTCCCGCCTGAATCTGCTATGCTGACCTCCTTTTTTCAGGGGTGTCGCGATGTCAATATTACGCTGGATCGGCCTGCTGGCGATCGTCATTGTTTGCTGGACCGCGCTGCGGCCACAGGTTAGCACTCCGCCTGCCGATCCCACGGCTGGCCACGCCACAACTTCTTCTTCTGCCACCATTGATGCGCTGACGCAGGCTGAACGCGTTGCGGACTGGCTGGTGCAGCATCAGCGTCTGCCCGATTTTTACCTGACCAAAGCGGCCGCGCGCCGTCAGGGCTGGGAGCCGGATAAAGGCAATCTGTGCGAGGTTCTGCCAGGACGCGCCATCGGCGGTGACCGCTTCAGCAATCGCGAACAGCAGCTGCCGCGTCAGGCGGGACGGCAGTGGTATGAGGCGGACGTCAATTATCGCTGCGGGCGCCGCGGCGCTGACCGTCTGATCTACTCCTCCGACGGGCTGATCTACCTCACCCGCGATCACTATCGCAGTTTCAGAAAGGTGCACTGAGCGTGCTGACTATAGATATCGACTTCGCCACGCTGCGCGACCGCGCGGCGTTTTATCAGGCGCTGAATGCGCAGAGCGGTGCGCCTGCTGCTGTCGGCGCAAATCTGGACGCGCTGTGGGACTGGCTGACCGGCGGCATGGCGCTGCCGGCAACGATCTGCCTGATACATGCAGAGCAGGCCGCGCAGCAGGCGGAGTTTGCGCCGGTACTGGCGCTGCTTGAGGAGGCGGCGCAGCTGCTGGAGGGCGAGCTGCGCCTCGTCTGGCGCTGATCAGGCGTGCAGCGGCAGCAGCAGCACCGACAGCGTCTGCCGCGCGCCGGCGGGCAGATCGCTGCCGCCCGTATAACCATTATTCTCCACAATCAGCTGGTTGAGTCCGACCAGCCAGTCATAGATGTAGAACGCCGTATGATTAGCGGGCGCAGCCGTCAGGCGCGTCAGGCGCTGGCCTGACGAGAAGCTGACGCTCGGCGCGGGCGGACGGGAAAAAATCGTCTGCCCCCGGTTTACGCGACTTTCAGGGCGCTCGCTCTCCGGACGCTGTAAAAAACCGAGCCAGGCGACAAAATCACCCAGCACCGTCATGGCGCGCGAAACCTGACGATCGGTGCGTGCTTCATACGTGCTGCTGTCCGGCTCATTCAGCGCACTCTGCAGCCTTGCCAGCAGCTTAAGACGAAAACTGGCCGCAATCAGCTCCTCGGTCAGCAGCTCCATGGTGGGCTTGTCGACGTTCAGCAGCGTCAGCAGGCTGCGGTTCTCAGGCAGCTGGCGCAGATGCGCCAGCCACAGCGTCAGAACCTGCTGCGGAAACTGCTGCTCGCTGCGGACGCTCGTATGCTGCGGCTCGCCGGCGGGAGCGGGCGCGTCGCTGAACAGATCGAACTCAAAGCCGATACCAAAATAGCTTTGCTCCGCAGCGGGCTTGCCGCTGTGCGCCGTTACCGCGCCGCTGCTCTGACTCAGCCAGAGCTGGCGCACGGCATCACGCGACGGCTGCAGCCGCTCCAGCAGCTCACCGTGCAGGCCGGTGCGGTGCTGCAGACATTTCAGCAGCGTATCGGCGATGGTCTGTTTACGCAGCGCCTGCTCGGGCGAGGCGCTCGCTTCTGTCCACGGCTGCAGCCGGGCCGCGACTTTCTGCTGCAGCGCGCCCGTCAGCAGCGCCAGACGGTCGCGACGCGCCTCGGGCTGCATCTCTTCCTGCAGCCAGCTGCTCATGCGATCGACGCCTGCGCGATCCTGCGCCAGCATTGAGCCCCAGCTCTGACCCGGCTGGCCAATCTGACGCTGCACCGCCTCGTCGACATTGATCTGCTGCGCCTGATAGCGCGCATCGTAAGGGGTTATCGCCCAGATCAGACGCGGTTTTTCGCTGCCGCTGCTTACGCTCTGCTGCATCTGCCACTCGCGCAGCGCGCTGGCGGCGGGATCGGCGTCGTGGCGCTGGCTGGCGGCGGTGCAGATCAGCATCAGGTCAATGCCCTGGCGCGTGGCATAAAAACCGGGCAGCAGGGCGCGCTTCTGCTCCAGCAGCTGCGCACGCAGCGGATCGCGCAGACGCAATTGTGCCTGCTCCTCCTGCAGCTGGCGATCGGGTAGCGTGCCGGGGGCAGGCAGATCCAGCATGTCCGCCTCATCATAGAGCGCCTGACGCGGCGTGGAGCTGAGCGGTATGGTCAGCTCCAGCGTCAGCAGCGCCAGCTCGCCGAGCGCGACCCGCTGTGGCTTACCGCTGCGGTTGGCTACCACCGGACAGACCTCAATCATCTCCTGCAGATCGGCGTCGTGACCGATCAGCTTTTCAGCCGGCAGCTGCGCATCATCCACCAGCAGCGAGAGCGGCGCCAGCACGCGCGGCGCGTGGCGCAGCTGCTGAAGCAGGTGCAGCAGCGGACGCAGCGTGTCGCTCAGGGCAGGCTGACCAGGCCAGAGCAGGGCATAAAGCTGTACGCGATCGTCAACGCTCAGCCAGGGGGCCAGTTCGGCGGCCTGGGGCCAGAAATGGCGATCCAGCGCTTCCGCGTGACGATGATGACGGCGGCTCCATCCCCACAGGGTGATGAGCGCGTCGCTCTCTGCGCCGGGCTGTGGCTCGCTCTGGCGGTGACGCTGCAGGCGCTGCAGCGTGGTCTCAATGGTGCGGATATCCGCGCCGTCACGCTCAATGCGGGCGCTGGCGAGCAGCAATCGGATCAGCTCCGCTTCATTAAGCAGGGTCAGCTCAACCGGCCACGTGCCGGAGGTCGCTTCACGCTGGTGACTAAAGCGCGTGGCCGCAGCGAAATCGAGATTACCGGGATTGATATGCTGAAAATAGTTGAGCACTTTGTCGCTGAATCGGGTCATCAGCTGACCCTGCGCATCGCCCACCATCTCACTCAGCAGCCAGGCTTTACCCGCCTGCGACTGACCAAACAGCGCCAGCGTAACCGGACGCGCCAGCTGCAGCGCCAGCGCCTGGCTCTCAGCGCGCGCGCGGCGCAGCTGCAGGCGCAGCGTATCTGCTTCCAGCGCCAGGCGCGGCGAGTGCGGCTGCTGGGCATCGATCCAGCCGAGCGCGCTGTCCAGCGTTTCCCGCAGCAGGCTCAGTCGCTTAGCCGGGGTGGCGGTGGTTTTTCTGGTCGTTCTCATCGTTTACAGACGCTCCCGCTGTCAATCCAGTATTGCGCGTTGGCATTGCCGCTGCCGGAAAGGGTATTGAGCTTCAGGCTCAGCTGCTCCAGCGGCACCCGCGTGCCATCATCCAGCCGCGCATCGCTGAGGATCAGCCGCTCCGGCCCGTTATTATCTGGTCCTGGCTCTGCCGCCAGCTTAATACGCAGCACGCTTTCGCCCGCGACTTTGCGCGCCAGCTGCGGGTCGGTAATGCTCAGGCTGTAGAGCGGCGACGCCGGCCAGCGGTCGTTCTCCAGCTGACGAAAACCGAGGCAAACGTTGCCGCGAATGCGAAAGCTGCTTTTGCGATCCAGGGCAAAACTGCTGCTGTCGAGATCGATTTCGCTGTAGCAGAGATTATCATCGCTGAGCGTGGCATTTTCATCCAGAACGCCAAGATAGCGAATGGTCGAATAGGGCTCAAAATCACCGGCGCGGAACCAGAAGCTGCTGAGACGCAGATCGAGCGCCAGCAGGCAGAGCATCGCGCCCACCGCCGCGGTTGATTTCGGGTTATCGATGCGTCCCTGTTTATTAAACGGATACCAGTCGCTGGTGTGATACCCCTCCAGCGACAGAATACGGCTGCCCGGCAGCGGCTGCAGGTGACGCACCAGCGCCTGGATGCCGGGGAAACGCGACGGCCGGCCGGTCAGCAGCAGAACATCACACTGATAGAGCGACACCACTTCGCACATGGCGCGCAGCGCCGGGATAATAGCCATACGGTGCTGCAAAAATTCGCCGTGCAGCTGCGCCATACTGACCACCAGCGGCACCTGCAGCAGATCAAACCGGCTCTCGCTGCCCAGCGTGCGCTGAATTTCGCCATTCACAAACGCCAGCACCGCGCCTGCCGGCTGCTGCGGCACCAGTTCGCCAAACAGCGCGTTGATCTCGCTGTGGCTGTCGAGCGGATCCCAGTTCTCATACCGCTCCAGCACCGCCTGCGCCAGCGGGATAAACAGCTGCAGCGTAACCTGCTGACGCAGCGTCGCCTGTCCATCCATCCGGCTGTCGTGGCCAAACAGCTTCTGCATCAGCGGCTCGGGCAGGGTGACGCCCGCTTTTTGCAGACTCTGCTGCAGCGCCGGCAGGATCCAGAGCTGGATCACATCCAGCAGAATATCATCGCCGGCAACCTTAAAGCCTTCGCGAAACAGCAGGCGCGGCGTAATTTTCACATTATTGCCCTGGCCATCATCCAGCCGGTACTGGGTGATCGCGAGGTCGGTGGTGCCACCGCCGATGTCGATTGAGGCGATGCGCAGGCTTTTGCCCGGCAGCTCATCGCTCTCACGCGGGCGATCGGGGCGCGCCATACTGCTGAAAAAATCTTCCGCCCGCCCGGCAAAGTTCACCTGCGTTTCATTAAACAGCCACACCATCTGGCCGCAGGTGGCTTCGTCCCACTCCATCTGCACATCCGGCAGCGGGCGGTGCGCGGGCGCTGTGTCCCAGCCCTCCGCCTGCCACACCAGGGCGAGCGCCTCCTGCATGCGGCGGCGAAATATCTCCCGCTCCGGCTTGGGCATCGCGGAGGGCAGCGTCAGGATCACATGCCGCAGCTGGCGCGGCGCCTGGCTCTGCGGCATGCGCTGGCGCTGTGCGACGCTGTTCATCTGCATCATCGCCTGCGCCAGCAGCTCGCAGAGCATAAAAGTCATCAGCGCGCTGCGGCTGTAGCTGGCGGAAAACACCGGCAGGCGATCCTCTTCCGGCAGCGCCTGCAGCGGCTCTCCCTCATCGTTGATCATCAGCGTAAAGGGCAGCGCAATAGCCTGCGCCTCTTCGCTCTGACCGCCAGCGTTAAAGCGCCAGCCTGGCTGATAGCGCGCCTCATCCCACAGATAACGACGCGGGCTGGAGATACCGGTGCTGCCTTCCGTGCCGGCGCGCTGCAGCGCCAGACGGCTCGCTTCGCGCCCCACGCGGGTCAGCGAAGGCCACATAAATGCGTTATCGCGCCCGCTCTGCAGTGAGAAACTCGCTTTGCCAAAGCTCGCCTCTGCGAACTCCAGCCGGCTGTCGAACAGTTCGTTATACACGCGGTGCGGCTGCGATAAATCGCGCAGCTGCATCTCATACGTCTGACGCAGGCCGTTGCTCTCTTCCGGGTGATCCTCCACCAGAATGCCGCAGGTATGCGAGTTGCCGACATCGAGAATGAGATCCACACTGACCGCCGGGGTTTGCAGCGACGCCGCCTGAATAGCGATCTCCGCCAGATCGAGCTGCTCACCCAGCAGCTCCAGCAGATTGAGATAATGCGCCTGATACTCAAACTCGCGCAGCGCCTGCGTCAGCGCCAGCTCCCCGCGCGATTCCAGCGCGACCGCCCGCTGCACAAAGGTCTCACGCAGCCAGCCGTCGACCCAGGTCAGGTCAAGAAACTCGCCCAGCTCATAGTTGTGCCACGCCAGCGCAAAACTCACGCCGTTCTGCGCGTCGGCCGCGCTCAGGCCGAGCTGTTCACCGCCTTCTGCTTCCGGTACCAGCCGGGTGTCAAAGGCGAGGGTAATGCGGTGCGTATGGCCCGCTGCATCCGGTTCGCTGAGCGGCGCAAGGCGGGCGCGCGCCCAGTTATCGGGACCGCCGATAAAGCGGCGACCGCTGGTGCAGCGCAGCACCGGCAGCGGCAGCCACTGATTAGCCAGCAGGGCGAGGGAGTCGGTCAGGGCGACATCCGACTCCGGGCGTACGACCTCGGCCGCGCCTCCTTCCTCCGGGTAGAGCAGGAATTTACCGTTATTGCCATCCACGTGCAGGCGCAGCAGCGGACCGTTGGCGGTCTGGCGCACAAACTGGCGGCGCGCCTGAGCAGAAGGCAGGCGCAGACCAAAGTCGAGAAACTGCACGCCGCTCGCTTCAATCAGCGTGATTTTCTGTTTGTCATCAATCAGAGGAGCCAACATGGTTACTTACTCTCACGCTTAATCGTCAACGGGAAGGCCTGTTCAGCCCCATACTGTGCGTTACAGCTGGCAATACCGTCGCCCGCTTTGCATATCAGCTCCGGCATGCGATAGCGCGACTTGTCGCTGCAGCTGGCGGTATAGCGGCTGCGTACCACCATGGTTCCGGCGCTGGTCATCGCAGCGGTGATATCCGCTTTACAGCGAATATTATCGCCCTGACTGATCCAGGCGGTGCCTTTGCCGTTGCGGATCTTATAACGCAGGCTGGGTGGTTTGCCGGTAGGCAGGTTGGTCTGCCGCAGCGTCACGCGCCAGGTGCCGTCGATAAATTTCACCGAGCCGAGGCGGGCGTCATCCGTGGTCATAACCAGGTCATCCGCCTTTGCCGCTTCGGTATGTTCCGCCACAATTTCTGGCGGTGCGGCGTCCGCCGGTGCCGCGGGAGCCGCAGCCATACGCTGCGGCAGCGTCGCGGAGAGCGTCGCAGCTTTGACCAGTACGCCGGGCAGAACCGGCGCGCTGACCGGGGCGGGGGCTACGGCTGCCGTCAGGTCAGCCGCGGGCGCAGGCGTTTCGCTGCGCTGCATCCAGAGCGTGACGCCCGCGGCTACTGCCGCCGCCGGCAGCAGCAGGGCAAGCGGGCGCAGGCGGGACGGGCGGCGGACCGGAGCGGGCGCTGCCGGTTCTGCCACCGGCGGTGCCTCAGGCGATACCGGCTCAGACGCCGTAACGGCTTCAGGTTCAGGTTTAGTTTCTGGTTCAGGCTCAGCAACCGGTTCAGTACGCACCGGCTCCGGTATGACGGAGGGCTCAGGTTCTGCTACCAGCGCCGGCAGCATCAGCTCCAGCGTGTCGCGCAGGCAGGCAAGGGCGTCATCGCGCGTGCGCGCCAGCGGATCCACAAAGCCCCAGAAGGTGATCACCGGTTTAGCGTCAACCAGATAGACATATTGCTGATCGGGAAACTGAAAGCTTTTGCCCAGCAGCGCACCAAACAGACGCAGCGCCGGCTTGTCCGCCGCGCGCGCGCGTTCGCTCAGCGCCTGCAGCGCCTGCTGGTACTGCGTCAGCAGCTCCAGCGCCCGGCGCCGCTCGCTGTCGCTGGCGGCGAGCCAGGATTTGACCTTACCCGCGTGCGGGGCGTACCAGTCAAGGCGATCGCCGCTGTCGCTGGCTTGCGGAATAGCGAGACAGCTGGCGAGCGCATCCTGATGACGCAGCCGCAGCGTTTCGCGAATTTGCAGCGCGGAGATCCATACCGGCTGGCCGCTCTCACCCAGAGCCAGTACCGAATCCAGCTTGCCGCTGCGCAGAAAAGTTTTTGCCACTCGTTGGCCCTTATCGATGGAGGTCACGTGCAAAACATCGTGTATTGATGGCGTAAAAGTGATCTTAAGCCAAATACGGAAAATCAAAGGCGCGAAAAGAGGGGGTAAACAGGCTGTTTTTCCCCGGCTCCGGTATGAAGTGGTTACGGATTAACCGCGGCGACGAGCGGTCAGCAGCAGATGGACCAGCACGCCGCCCGCCATGCCCCAGAAGGCGGAGCCGATACCGGCCAGAGAGATGCCGCTGGCGGTGATCATCACGGTAATAATGGCGCTGTCGCGCTGATCCGGCTCCTGCAGCGCGCGCTGCAAACTGCCGGCGAGGGTATTAAGCAGCGCAAGACCCGCCAGCGTCGCAATCAGCACGGCGGGCAGCGCGCCGAGCAGCGCTGCAATCAGCGCGCCGCACAGCCCGGCCAGCAGATAGAACCCCCCGGCGCAGACGGCGGCGATCCAGCGGCGCGCCGGATCGGGGTCGACCTCATCGCCCATACAGATAGCGGCTGAGATCGCCCCCACGCAGACCGAAAAGCCGCCAAACGGCGAGCAGAGCAGCGCGATGGCCCCGGTCCAGCTGGTCAGCATGGAGACCGGCGGCTGATAGCCGTGCGCCTGCAGCGTGGCGATACCGGGCGCATTCTGTGAGGCCATGGTGATAAGAAAACAGGGCAGCGCGACGCCGGTCAGAGCGGCAAGCGTAAAGTGCGGCATCACAAGTGCCGGCAGGGCAAAGCTGAAGGAGTCCGGCGGCAGGATCACGCTTTGCTGAAGCAGTGTGACGCCCGCCCCGGCGATCAGCGCCAGAATAATGGCGTAGCGCGGCAGCCAGCGGCGACAGAGTAGCCAGACCAGGCACATGGTGCCGCACAGCACGGCGTTGCTTTCCAGGCCGGTAAAGGTGCCGATGCCGTAGCGCAGTAAAATACCCGCCAGCATCGCCGCCGCGAGCGCGGGCGGAATAAAGCGCATCAGCCGGGCAAATATCCCGGTTACGCCGCTCAGCAGGATCAGCAGGTTAACCGCCACAAACACCCCGATGACCTCATTCAGGTTCAGCCCCTCCACGCTGGTCGCCAGCAGCGCTGCACCCGGCGTTGACCAGGCCGCAATAACCGGCAGGCGGGTGCGCAGCGAGAGCGCCAGCGTGGCCACCCCCATCGCCAGCCCCAGCATGGTAAACCAGCCGGCGGTCTGCGCCGGTGTGGCTCCCGCCGCCTGCGCCGCCTGCCAGATAATGGCAGCGCTGCTGCTGTAGCCGACCAGCACGGCGACAAAACCGGCGACCAGCAGCGGAATAAACGGGAGAGAGCGGGTGTCAGCCAGATGCATAGAAAACGTCCTGTTGTGCGTTATAACGCACATTGTGGCACGCGTGCCCTGCCGCGACAAGTGATACACTGGAGGGTACGCTTTCAGGAGACGATATGGATAATCTGCAACACGAGTTAGGCCAGACGCTGAAGCAGCTGCGTCAGGAGCGGGGCTGGAGCCTGACGCTGGCGGCCGCCCGTACCGGCGTCAGTAAAGCGATGCTGGGACAGATTGAGCGCGGCGAATCGAGCCCCACGGTAGCTACGCTGTGGAAGATCGTGACCGGCTTCAACGTGCCATTCTCCCGCTTTATCCACGGCAGCGCGCCACACTCCGCCAGCACCACGGTATTCAGCGAGGCCAGCGCACAGATGCAGGTTCGCCCGCTGCTGCCGTTTGATAGCCGGGTAGGGGTTGATCTGCTTGAGGTGACGCTCGCCGGCGGCGCGCAGAGCAGCTCCTCTGCCCACGAGGCCGGGGTCATTGAACAGGTGGTGGTGCTGGAGGGCGAGCTGCTGCTGGGCCTGGAGCAGGGCGCGCAGCGGCTGCGGGCGGGTGAGGCGTATCAGTTTGCCGCCGATAAACCGCACAGTTACGCGAATCCGCTCGCCACGCCGCTGCGTTTCCACAGTCTGATACACTATCTCTCTGCTAACGAACTGACGAGGAGTCCCCATGGCACTAACCACGCTTGATGCACACACCGCCCTGATTATCATTGACCTGCAGCACGGCATTGTCCGTCTGCCGGTGGCACCGCTGAGCGCTGACGACGTGATTGCGCGCGCCGGTGAGCTGGCTGGCGCGTTTCACGCGCGCAGTCTGCCGGTCGTACGGGTTAACGTCGCGGGCGGCGCGCCGGGGCGCAATGAGATGCCGCGCCATGACGCTGGTTTACCTGCCGACTGGGCAGATCTGGTGCCGGAGATGCAGCCGCAAGCGGATGACATCTGCATCACGAAAAAAACCTGGGGTGCATTTCATCAGACCGACCTGCACGCGCAGCTGCAGCAGCGCGGCGTCACGCAGGTGGTGGTGTGCGGCATTGCCACCAGCATTGGCGTAGAGTCGACCGCGCGCGAGGCGTATGCGCTCGGCTATAACGTGACGCTGGCCACCGACGCCATGACCTGCCTCGATGCGCACACGCATGAAAACAGCGTCACGCGCATTTTTCCGCGTCTGGGTGAGACCGGCAGCACCGCAGAGGTACTGGCGCTGCTGGCGGAGTAAGGTCTGCCGGTGCCTGATTTGGTCAGGCACCGGGCGGTCAGTTAAAGGTGTAGCTTACATTAAGACCGGCGCTGTAATTACGACCCGGCGCCGGTTCGTAGTAGCGTCCGTTGCTCTCATTCACAATCACCGAGCCGATATAGTGGCGATCCAGCAGGTTATCCACGCGGCCAAACAGATCCAGCGTCCAGTCGCTGATGTGCCACTTGTAGCCGCTGTTCAGACCAGCCAGCGTGTAGGCGGGCGCCCGCACGCTGTTCTCATCATTGGCCGCAATATCGCTCAGATAGCGCACGTCAGCCCCGGCGTAAAAGCCCTGTTCCGGCGCATACGCTATGCCCGCATAGGCCATGTTACGCGCAATGCCCGGAATACGATGGCCGCGACAGCTCTCGTCACCGCAGGCGTTACTGCGGTAACGGGCGTCCAGCAGCGTCCACGCCGCTTTCAGCTGCCAGTCATAGCCAATCTGCTGGTCGAACGCCAGCTCCAGACCGCGGCGGCGCGTCTCACCGGCGTTTTTAAAGGTTGAGCGTCCTTCATAGCTGCCGGCTGAAACAATCTCATTGCGGGTATCGGTCTGAAACAGCGCGGCGCTGAGCAGGCCGTTGCCGAGGCGTTTTTTCGTGCCGAGTTCCAGCGTCTCGCTGGTGGCGGGCTGCAGATCCAGGTTCAGGCCGCTGGTAGCGCGGGTGCGATAGGAGAGCTCATTCAGCGTGGGGGTCTCGAAGCCGCGTCCGGCGGAGAGGTAAGCGTTCCAGCCCGAATCGATAGCGTAATTCAGCGCGGCGGCCGGCAGCCAGCGGTGATAGCGACGGCTGCCGCTGTCGTCGGGATCGCTTTCGGTAACGTAGCGATCGTCCGAGGTAAAGTTCACCGTGCTGAAGCGCACGCCCGCATCCAGCGACCACGCGTCCGTCAGCTGCCAGGCGCTCTGTAAATAGGGATCGAGGTTCCAGATCCGGTTGCGCTCATCGCGGCGGCGCTCGCCCTGCACGCCCAGCGTGCCGTCCGGGGTAAAGTTGCGGTAGCCTTTGCGCTTTTCCGTCATGGTCTCATAGTCGAGACCGCCGGTCAGCGTCACCGGCACGCTGAACAGCGCGTCGCGATGGGTCCAGCGCGTATCGATACCCTGATAGTGGCGCGTCAGCGCAATCACGCCGCCGGGATGACCGGGTCTGTTCTGCGCCACAACCGGAATGGACTGATACTGCGTGGTTTCACGCTCGCCGGCCCAGAGCATCAGGCTCAGGTCGTCATGCTCGCTCATCTCGCGCTGATAGCGCACGCCCGCCTGGGTCTGATCCACGCTTTTGCGGGCGTCATAGAGAGAGACATTACTGGCAACCTGACGCGGATTATCGCGCCACTGTGCGTCGGTCAGGCCGCCCGGATCCTGCGCCTCCAGATGCACGCTGTTAAACAGCAGCGTCAGGGTACTCACCTCATCAATGCGCACGCCGAGCTTTGCGTTACCGAGGTTTTTCTGTGCGGCGCTGTGGTCGCGATAACCGTGGGTGGTAAACCGTGAAGCGGAAAGGGTGTAGCTGACGTCGCCCGGCTGCGTGCCGGCTCCCGTCGCACCGCTGGCCTTTATGCTGTTGCGCCAGCTGCCAAAGCTGCCGTACCAGCTGCCCGCTTCCAGCACAGGGGGCTGTTCGCCGCTGGCGGTTTCAACGTTAATCACGCCGCCTGATGCGTTGCCATAGAGCGCTGAAAAGGGGCCGCGCAGCACGTCCACGTGCGCCACCGAGCCGATATCGATATTCGATGTCTGCCCCTGGCCGTCCGGCATGGTAGCGGGGATACCATCGACGTAAAGACGAACGCCGCGTACGCCAAACGTTGAGCGCGAGCCAAAGCCGCGCACCGAGAGCTGCAGATCCTGGGCGTAGTTCTGCCGGTTGAGGATCTGCAGGCCAGGCACGCTGGCGAGGTTCTCTGACAGATTGACGCGCGGCGCGGCGCGGCGCATATCCTCGCCGCTCACGACGCTTACCGCAGCGGGCGTATCGAGTTCAGAGAGGCCGCTGGCCGCGGGTGCCGCGCTGACCACCAGCGTACGCTCCGCGTTATCTGCGGCGAACAGGGGCAGCGGCAGGAGCGCCGGCAGCAGCAGCGCCTGACGCAGTAAAGCAATATTCATAATCAGAACCGTCAGAAAAAGAGAGAAATCAGAAAAGCTCAGTGAGCGGTATGTTACCGGTTATGTCATTTGATTGAAAAGCGTAAAAAACCGCGCGGATCGTGGCCGGTATGATGAAAACGTTATCGTCGCGCCACGCACCTCTGGCTGCGTACTACGCTTTCTGTCACTGTAAAGAGAAGTGCTTACATCATCAGGAGAGAAAATGCGTCAGCAACCGGTTGTAGCCGTACTGGGTCTGGGAGCGATGGGCCATGCGTTCGCCGCCAGCTTACTGAAAAAAGGGTTTCGCGTGCAGGGCTGGAATCGTACCCGGTCTAAAGGAGAAGATCTGGAGGCGGCAGGCCTGCAGCTGAGCGGCAGCGCGGAAGCTGCTGCTGCGCAGGCGGATGTGGTGATCACGATGCTGGCCGATGGAGATACCACCCGCGACGTGGCGGCGCGCATTGCGCCGGTGCTGAAGCAGAATGCCACTCTGGTACAGATGGGCACCATTGGCGTCGCGGCAACCGACGCACTGATCGCACAGATCGCCGCGGCGCGTCCCGATATCAACGTTATTGATGCGCCGGTCTCCGGCACCAAAGCGCCGGCGGAAAACGCCCAGATTCTGGTGCTGGCCAGCGGTGACCGCACGCGGGCTGAGGATGCAGAACAGGTGTTTGCCGCGATCGGCAAAGGCACGCAGTGGCTGGGCGAGGCGGGCGCCAGCTCGCGCATGAAGCTGGTGGTGAACAGCTGGCTGATTGGCCTGATGCAGAGCCTGGCCGAGAGCACGCGGCTGGCAGAGCAGTTTGGTTTCAGCACTGACGATCTGTGGCAGGTGCTGGAGGGCGGTCCGCTGGCGGCCCCCTACGCGAAGGTCAAACTCGGCGCGATTGCCAGCGACGACTACACCCCGCAGATGCAGCTTACCTGGGCACTGAAGGATGCGAAACTGGCGCTGGAGGCGGCGGGAGAGACCCGGCTGCCGGCGCTGGAGAACATTGCGCAGCTCTGGCAGCAGGCAGTGGAGGCGGGCTACGGCGAACAGGATCTGGCCTCCGTCTACGCCTGGCTGAAGCGCGGAGATGAGTAAACAGATAAGCTTCGATTTTTCCCGGCGCCCGCTGATACCCTTTGCGCACGATTACGCGCACGGTGCCCGCGAGCCGTGGCACTATCACACCTGTGCGCAGCTGATCCATACTCTGAGCGGCGTGATACGGGTGGAGACGGCGCACGGCAGCTGGATGGTGCCGCCCAGCCGCGGGGTCTGGCTGCCAGCCGGCACGCGGCATGCGCTGCAGACGGGCGGCCAGGTCGCTGCCCGCACGCTGTTTATCGATCCGCTGGCGCGCGCTGATCTGCCGGCCAGCTGTCAGGTGGTGCAGATCTCCGCGCTGCTGCGTGAACTGATCGTGAGCGCGCTGTCGCTGCCGGAGGGCTACTCTCCCGGCAGCCGCAGCGAACGCATTTATGAGCTGATCCTCGATGAGATCAGGGTGATGAATGTGCTGCCGTTTGACCTGCCGATGCCGCAAAGCCCGCGCCTGCTGGCGCTCTGTACCCGGATCCAGCAGAGCGCAGGAGAGCCGTGGACGCTGACGCAGGCCGCGGCGGAACTCTGCGTGGCAGAGCGCACGCTGTCGCGCCATTTCAGCCGCGAAACCGGACTGCGCTTTGGCGACTGGCTGCGGCGCGCCCGGCTGAGCCAGGCGCTGATGCGGCTGGCGCAGGGAGAGAGCGTGTTGCGGGTGGCGCTGGATCTCGGCTACGAGAGTCCGGGTGCGTTCAGCGCGATGTTTCGCCGCGTGCTGGGCGTTTCACCGGCGGGCTACTTTCCGCCGGCAGAAAGGCGTTCGCCGCATTGAGCAGCGCCTGCAGCGAGGCGCGCGTTACGTCACTGTCGATTCCCACCCCCCAGGCGCGTTTGCCGTTTGCGTCAGTACAGCAGATATAGGCAACCGAGCGACTGTCGCTGCGTTTACCCAGCGTATGTTCATGGTAATCCTCAATGGCGATTGCGCGCCCGTAGTGCTGCTGCAGCGCGCTGACGGCGGCGGAAAGCAGGCCGTTACCGCTGCCATTCAGCATGCGCCCGCCCGATGCCGTCGTAAACTGCAGGCGGATACACGTTGCCCGTTCGTCACTCTGGCTCTCCGCCGTGTCAAGCTGGCGCGCCGGCTGCGTCAGGCCGTAGTGGTGGCAGAACAGCTGCCAGAGGGCATGATGCGTCATCTCGCCGCCGTTCGTGTCAGTCTGCTGCTGCACCCGCTGGCTGAAATCCTGCTGCAGCGCGCGCGGCAGCTGCAGTCCGTGGTTCTGTTCCAGCAGCCAGGCACTGCCGCCTTTGCCCGACTGGCTGTTAACCCGGATCACCGCTTCATAGCTGCAGCCAATGTCGCGCGGATCGAGCGGCAGGTAGGGGATCTGCCAGCGGGTTTCCTGCCGCGCTGCACGTTCGGCAAAGCCTTTGCGGATGGCGTCCTGATGGGAGCCGGAAAAGGCGGTAAAGACCAGCTCACCGGCATAAGGGTGGCGCGGATGCAGCGGCAGCTGATTACACGCCGTCACCGTCTCAATCACCTGCTGCATATCGCTGAAATCAAGCCCCGGTGCCACGCCCTGGGTGTAGAGGTTCAGCGCCAGCGTCACCAGATCAACGTTGCCGGTGCGCTCGCCGTTGCCAAACAGGCAGCCCTCGACGCGATCGGCCCCCGCCAGTAGCGCCAGCTCGGCGCAGGCGGTGCCGGTACCGCGATCGTTGTGCGGATGTACGCTGATGGTCACCGCCGCACGCTGACTGAAGTGGCGGCAGAAGTATTCAATCTGATCGGCGTAGACGTTAGGCGTGTTCACTTCCACCGTGGCGGGCAGGTTGATAATCATCGGTCGCTGCGGGCCAGGCTGCCAGATCGCCGCTACCGCTTCACAAATCTCCAGCGCAAAGTCCGGCTCGGTAAAGCAGAACGTTTCCGGTGAATACTGAAACGTCCACGCCGTATCAGGCTGCGCGGCACAGCGGTCGCGGATCTGGCGGGCGGCGCTGCACGCCAGGGCGACAATCTCCGCTTTGCTCTGGCAGAACACACGCTCGCGAAACAGCGGGGCGGTGGCGTTGTAGAGATGAACAATCGCCTGCCGGACGCCCGTCAGCGCGTCGAACGTGCGATCGATCAGATCGCTGCGCGCCTGGGTGAGCACCTGAATGGTGACATGGGGCGGAATGTGATCTTTCTCGATCAGTTCCCGCACAAACGCATAGTCGGTCTGCGATGCGGCAGGAAAGGCCACCTCAATTTCGCTGAAGCCGCAGCGCAGCAGCAGCTGCCAGAACGCCAGCTTGCGGGCGCTGTCCATCGGCACCGCCAGCGCCTGGTTGCCGTCGCGCAGATCCGTTGAGAGCCAGCGCGGCGCATGAGTGAGCTGGCGCGACGGCCACTGGCGATCGGCCAGCGGCAGCACAGGGGTCGGGTAATATTTATCAGCAGGGTGAGTCAGCATCGTCGTCTCCTTTAGCAGAGCCTGTAGTGTGGCGCAGGTGGATCGCTGCCCGCCTGCGCGTAGCGGACAACCAAGCGTGCAAAACGGACAGGTTGGCGAAAGCGGTGCGGGCGCGTAGCATAGCGGCACGGTTTCCGGCTCAGGCAGGCTATGTCATTTATTACGTTCGACGGTCACAACGACCTGTTACTGCGGCTCTGGCTGCATCATCGCGACGATCCGGCGCGCGCATTTTTCTCCGGTACAGAAACCGGGCATCTCGACTTTCCGCGCATGCAGCAGGGCGGCTTTGGCGGCGGGCTGTTTGCGCTGTTTGTGCCCCCGGCTGGCTATCTCAGCGAGGTGGCGCCTGAGCGCGCCGGGGAGCAGCTGCCGCCGCTCACCATTCTCTGGCAGCAGCTCGCGATTCTGAAAACGCTGGCGGCGGAATCAGGCGGACGCGCCCGGCTCTGCCTGAACGCGGAGGAGATTGCCGCCTGCCGGCGCGATGGCGTACTGGCGCTGGTGGCGCATATCGAAGGCGCCGACGGTTTCGACGGTGCCGGCGCAGATCTGCAGGCGTTTTATCAGGCTGGCGTACGCAGCATCGGGCCATTCTGGAATCTGCCTAACCGCTTTGGTCACGGCGTCACCGGCGCGTTTCCCGGATCGCCCGACAGCGGTGACGGGCTGACGGAGGAGGGGGAGCAGCTGATTACGCTGGCCTGTCAGCAGCGTATGGTTATCGATCTCTCGCATATGAATGAAAAAGCCTTCTGGCAGACGGCGCGGCTCAGCACGCTGCCGCTGGTCGCCACGCACTCCAACGCGCACGCGCTCTGCGCACAGCCGCGCAATCTGACTGACGATCAGCTGCGCGCCATTCGCGACAGCGGCGGCGTGGTGGGGATAAATTTCGGCAACGCCTTCCTGCGCAGTGACGGAAAACGCGATGACAGCACCGCGCTGACGGAAATTGTTAAACACGCCGCGCATCTGATCGCTATTATGGGCCGCGATCACGTGGCGCTGGGATCGGATTTTGACGGCATCAGCGTACCGGCGACGTTAAAAGATGTTACCGGTTTACCGCGGCTCTATGCGCTATTGCAAAGTCTCGGCTATGATCAGGCATTGACTGAACAGCTCGCGTGGGGCAACTGGCAGCGCGTGCTGCGTCAGATCTGGCAGGCCTGAACCGCGTTTCCCTGATGAATCAGGGTTGATCTCCGCGCGACATTGGCGCAACATCGCCGCGCCTGGTGTACTGCCTGCAGTCGCCAGCGGCATTTATGGCAGAGCCTGCTCTGCGTTTTCATTGATGAGGAAGAACACTATGTGGAAAAAACCTGAGTTTGTTGACCTGCGTCTGGGCCTGGAAGTGACACTGTACATCTCCAACCGCTAAGACTCTCTGCCCGCCGCTCGTGCGGGCATTCTCTTTTTCTGCTTCGGTCTTTCACATGTTTATTAAAGTTCTCGGTTCAGCGGCAGGCGGTGGCTTTCCGCAGTGGAACTGTAACTGCGCCAACTGCAGCGGTCTGCGTAACGGCACCATTCAGGCGCAGGCGCGCACCCAGTCCTCAATTATCGTCAGTGATGACGGAGAAAATTGGGTGTTATGCAACGCCTCGCCTGATATCAGTCAGCAGATTGCGCAGACGCCTGAGCTGGTGAAAAAAGGGGTGCTGCGCGGCACCGCGATCGGCAGTATTATTCTGACCGACAGTCAGATTGACCACACCACCGGGCTGCTCAGCCTGCGCGAAGGCTGCCCGCATCAGGTATGGTGCACCCCTGAAGTGCATGCCGACCTTACCAGCGGTTTTCCTGTCTTTACCATGCTGCAGCACTGGAACGGCGGCCTGAAGCATCATGCGCTGACGCCGCTTGAGCCGTTCAGCGTGGCGGTCTGTCCCGATCTGCAGTTTACTGCGATCCCGATTCTCAGCAACGCCCCCCCTTACTCTCCGTACCGCGACCGGCCGCTGCCGGGGCACAACGTGGCGCTGTTTATAGAAAACCGCGCCAGCGGACAGACGCTGCTCTATGCGCCGGGTCTGGGCGAACCGGATGGGGTGATCATGCCGTGGCTGCAGAAAGCGGACTGCCTGCTGATTGACGGCACCGTCTGGCAGGATGATGAACTGCTGACCACCGGCGTCGGCAAAAACACCGGACGGGCGATGGGCCATCTGGCACTGGCTGAAGAGCAGGGCCTGATGGCGCTACTGGCCGCGCTGCCGGCAAAGCGCAAAATTCTTATTCATATTAACAACACCAATCCGATCCTCGACGAACACTCGCCGCAGCGCCAGTTTCTGACGCAGCAGGGCATTGAAGTGAGCCAGGACGGGATGGCGATCCATCTGCAGGAGTCCGCATCGTGATCACCGACGCTCTGACCCCCGAGGCGTTTGAACAGGCGCTGCGCGCCAAAGGCGCTTACTACCATATTCATCACCCTTACCATAAAGCGATGCATAACGGTGAGGCAACGCGCGAGCAGATCCAGGGCTGGGTCGCAAACCGTTTCTATTACCAGACCACTATTCCGCTGAAAGATGCCGCGATCATGGCCAACTGCCCCGATCCGGCCACGCGGCGTAAGTGGGTACAGCGCATTCTCGATCACGACGGCAGTCACGATGGCGATGGCGGCATTGAAGCCTGGCTGCAGCTGGGTGAGGCGGTAGGCCTGACGCGTGAGGCGCTGCTGTCGGAGCAGCACGTGCTGCCTGGCGTACGGTTTGCCGTTGACGCCTATCTCAATTTTGCCCGGCGCGCTGACTGGCAGGAAGCGGCGTGCAGTTCCCTGACCGAGCTGTTTGCGCCGCAGATCCATCAGTCGCGCCTCGACAGCTGGCCGCAGCACTATCCGTGGATCAAAGAGGAGGGGTATTTCTACTTCCGCAGCCGCCTGAGCCAGGCTAACCGCGACGTTGAGCACGGGCTGGCGCTGGCGCTGGAGCGCTTTACCACGGCGGAACAGCAGAACCGCATGCTGGAGATCCTGCAGTTTAAACTCGATATTCTCTGGACGATGCTTGACGCCATGACTATGGCCTATGTGCTGCAGCGTCCGCCTTATCATACGGTCACCGATCGGGCGGCCTGGCACACAACAAGATTGGTGTAAGCGCATGAAAGATACCCTGATCCCCGCTTTCCGGCGCGGTTATCGTCTGCAGTGGGAAGCCGCGCAGCAGAGCCACGTCGTGCTCTATCCGGAAGGCATGGCGAAACTGAATGAAACGGCAGCGGCCATCCTGGAGCTGGTGACCGGTAAGCAGGATGTGGCCGCGATCGTCAGCACGCTTGACGCCCGTTTTCCCGAGGCTGGCGGCGTCGGCGACGACGTGAAAGATTTCCTGCAGTCAGCCGTTGAACAGAAATGGATCCAGTGTCGTGAACCCGAATAAACCTGCCGTCAATGCGCCGCTCTGGCTGCTGGCGGAGCTGACCTATCGCTGCCCGCTGCAGTGTCCTTACTGCTCTAATCCGCTCGATTTTGCGCAGCAGGAGAAAGAGCTGACCACTGAACAGTGGATTGAGGTGTTCCGCCAGGCGCGTGCCATGGGTAGCGTACAGCTCGGCTTCTCCGGCGGCGAGCCGCTGGTACGCAAAGATCTGCCCGAGCTGATCCGCGCCGCGCGCGACCTTGGCTTTTACACCAACCTGATCACCTCCGGCATTGGCCTGACAGAGAAAAAGCTCGACGCCTTTGCGGACGCCGGTCTGGACCATATTCAGATCAGCTTTCAGGCCAGCGATGAAACGCTGAACGCCGCGCTGGCTGGCTCGCAAAAAGCGTTTCAGCAGAAGCTTGAGATGGCGCGGGCAGTGAAAAAGCATGGCTACCCGATGGTGCTGAACTTTGTGCTGCATCGCCACAACATCGATCAGATCGATAAAATCATCGACCTCTGTATCGAGCTGGATGCCGATGACGTTGAGCTGGCAACCTGCCAGTTTTACGGCTGGGCGCACCTGAACCGCGAGGGGCTGCTGCCGACGCGCGAGCAGATCGCCCGCGCGGAAGAGACGGTCGCACGCTACCGGGCGCGCATGAGCGAGAGCGGCAACCTGACCAATCTGCTGTTTGTGACGCCGGACTATTATGAAGAGCGTCCCAAGCCGTGCATGGGCGGGTGGGGCTCAATTTTCCTCAGCGTAACCCCGGAAGGCACCGCGTTACCCTGTCACAGCGCGCGCCAGCTGCCAGTTGAATTTCCCTCCGTACTGACGCAGAGCCTGCAGTCGATCTGGTATGACTCGTTTGGTTTTAACCGCTACCGCGGCTTTGACTGGATGCCGGAGCCGTGCCGCTCCTGCGATGAGAAAGAGAAAGATTTCGGCGGCTGCCGCTGTCAGGCGTATATGCTGACCGGTAACGCCGACAATACCGACCCGGTCTGCAGCAAATCGCCGCATCACGGGCAGATCCTCGAGGCGCGGCGTGAGGCAAACTGCAGCGATATTAAAATTGCCCAGCTGCAGTTCCGTAACCGGGCCAACTCCGCGTTGATTGTCAAACAGCGTCTCTGATGATGCAGCGTACCCTGACGCTGGCCAGCGGCCTGCGCTGCCACCTGTATCACCAGCCTGACGCCCGCGAGGCCGCGGCGCTGGTGCAGGTCGGGGCCGGCAGCCTGCATGAGCCCGATCGCTGGCCCGGACTGGCGCATCTGCTCGAACATCTGCTGTTCTGCGACAGCGCGCGCTTCAGTGGCAGCCAGCGCCTGATGCCGTGGGTGCAGCAACAGGGCGGCGAGGTCAACGCCACCACCCAGCTCAGCCGCAGCGCGTGGTTTTTTCAGCTGCCGGCCGCCGCGCTGGAAGGCGGCGTTACGCGGCTGGCGGATATGCTGATCGCCCCGAACCTCGCGCCTGACGCCATCCGCCAGGAGTGCGCCGTTATCGATGCCGAGTATCAGCTGCTGCAGAGCCACAGCGAGACGCTGAGCGAGGCGGCGCTGCTGCACGCGCTGGGCGGGCGCTTCAGGCGCTTTCGCGCCGGCAGCAGGGCGGCTTTTGGTGACAACGTCACGGAGCTGCAGCGTACGCTGCGCCACTTCCATCAGACCCGCTTTACGGCAAATAGTCTGGAGCTCTGGCTCTCCGGGCCGCAGTCGCTGGATGAGCTGGCAACGCTGGCCGCAGCTTTTGATCGCCTGCCGGGCGGCGAGGTACCGGCGCTGCCGGTGGTGCCCCGGCAGCCCGGCAGCCATGCGCTCGCGCAGCTTGAGCTGCCGGGTGAGAACGCATTCTGGCTGACGCTTTTAACCCCCTTCGATCGCACACTTAGTGACAGTGTCACTCTGCTGCGCAGCTACTGGCTCGATGAGGCTGAAGGCGGCCTGCTGCATCAGCTGCGCAGTGAGGGCGCGTGTGACACGCTGCAGGTCAGCTGGCTGTGGCAGGATACCCGGCACGCGCTGCTCGCGCTGCGCTTCAGTGCAGCGAAGATCTCACCTGCGCAGGCCCGACATATAGAGCAGCGCGTCTGGCAGCATCTGCAGGCCGTGCAGCACAATACGCAGCGCCAGCATCAGCACTATCTGCAGCTGGCGCAGCGCGACTTCCGCGCTGAGACGCCGCTGCGTCAGCTGCGGCTGCGGGCGGCAGCAGAAGCGCCTGCGGCCGATCTGCCTCCTGACCTTGTCCTGGCGATCCGCCAGCTGACGCAGGCTGGCCGGCTGCGCCTGCTGACCCGGCAGCCGCTGAGCGATGCTCTGACCTGCATCACGCAGGGATTTACGCTGCGCTGCAGCAGCAGCGTGCTTTGCGGTGACTTACCGGCGGCGGTGCGCTGGCAGTTTCCGCCGCGCGCCCTGCAGGCTGCCGCGGCAGGTTTTTGCGGCAGCGCAGCCGCGTTACCGCAGGCGCTGCCGGTTGAGCCGGCGGAGACGCTGCTGCTGCGCCCGGCGTGCTACCAGCCGCTGGCTGACCACGCAGGAGTGGCCTGTCAGCGGCGTTTGCGGCCATTGCTGGCAGAGCTGCGTCATCTGGGTGGGCGTGGCGTCTGGCAGCAGCAGCAGGGGATCTGGCAGCTGCTGCTGGATATTCCGGCCGACGCCGCCGTGGCCTGGCAGCTGCTGCCGGCTATCACGGCGCAGCTGAGCGCAGCGGATGAGGCCGGCGACCCGCCTGAACCCGCGACCATTGTTATCCGCCAGCTGCTGCAGACGCTGCCGTTTCAGCTGCTGTATCCGGCGGCAGTCCGCGGCTGGCAGGCGGCGTGGTGCGGGCACGATCGGCACCTCAATCACTGCGCCGCCCAGAGTCTGGCGAGCCTCAGGCAACAGACAGCGCCCTCTGCGCCGCCACCGCTGCGGCGCGGCATTACGCCCGTCGCCTGCCAGGGGCGCGACCAGGCGCTGCTGCTGTTTATCCCCCTGACGACGCCGGATGATATCAGCCTGGCGGCGCTGCAGGCGCTGGGGCTGTTTCTGGCACCGCGCTTTTTTCAGCGGCTGCGTGTGGATCAACAGATAGGCTACGTGGTCACGGCCCGCTATGAGCGCTGCGCCGATGTGGATGGACTGCTGTTTGCGCTGCAGTCGCCCGATATCGACTGGGTACGCCTGCTGGCCCACTGCCGGCGCTTTCTGCTGGATATGAAGACGGCGCTGAGCGAGTGTGATGCCGAAATGCTGCACGCATGGCAGCAGACGCTGCGGGAACGCTGCCAGCCGTACGCTAACCGGCAGGTGGCGCAGGATCTGCTGCGGCGCGAAGCGGGCGGCGCGATCCTGACGCCTGAGGCGGTCTCTGCCCTGACGCTGCCGCGCATGCAGCAGCTTTTCCGGCGGCTGGTGCGTCAGCGGCGGCGCTGGCGGCTGCTGATCAACCGGCACTAAACCGGTACACACCGGCGCCGCTGCCTGTCCCGACAAAAGTTTACACGGCAAAACTTGGCGTTTGCGGCGGCGTTACATAAAATGCCCGCACTTTTCTCTGAGGCTGCGGCATGATGATATCGCCCCAACGCGCAACGTGGATCCTGGCACTCGTCTGTCTGGTGCTGGCATTTTGTCTGGTACAGCGCAGCTTCAGTATGCCCGTTCAGCCTGTTACCGTCTCTGCCGTGTTGAGTGAGTCCGGCGCACAGGATGCCTCCGCCAGCAGTGACAAGCCCTGTGCGCTGAGCGCAAAATCCCTCAGCGCCAGCACGCCGGTCTTTGATGCGGCGCTGCCGCTGCTGATGCTTGTCATGGCGCTGGTCGCCGCGCTTGCCGTTCCGCAACGCCTCTCTTTCTTCTGGCGTCATCAGTCGCACCGTCCGCCGCTGCGACGGCGACATCTTACGCTCTGCGTCTTCCGGGAATAACACCGCACGCTGTTTCGCGTACCCCCTGTTATTTACCGGAGAATTTATCATGACTGTTTTAATCAGGAGCCTGCTGCTCCTGCTGGCAGGCTGCGTGCTGAGTGCGCAGGCTGCGGATACCGGCTGGCTGCGCAACGCGCAAAACAGCCACGCTGAGGTGCGCCTGCGCGCCGCGCCGCAGGCGGGCGACACCCGGCTGCGGCTGGATATTCATCTGGAACCCGGCTGGAAAACCTACTGGCGCACGCCGGGAGAAGGCGGCGTGGCACCCGTCATCGCCTGGCAGACGCCCGGCATTAGCGCTCAGTGGTTCTGGCCTGTACCGGCGCGCTTTGACGTCAGCGGGCTGACCACGCAGGGCTATAAAGGCACTGTCACGCTGCCGATCGTGCTGCAGCGCCCGCCGGGCAGCGATACGCTTACCGGCACGCTGACGCTCTCTACGTGCAGCGACGTCTGTATCCTGACGGATTTTCCGTTCAGTCTCGATCTGACCCGGCCGCCCGCGGCGGCGTTTGACCGCGACTTTGCCCGCGCGATGGGAGAGGTTCCGCCTGACTCCGGCCTGACTGACCAGCTCAATGCCAGTTTTGTTAACGGTGAGCTGCAGATCCGCGCGGTACGTCAGGCGGGCTGGAGCACGCCGGAACTCTTCTTTGACTATCCGGCGGGCAGCATGCTGGCAGCACCGGTGATCAGCGTGCAGGGCAACACGCTCAGCGCGCGCGTGGCCGTGACCGATGAATGGGGCGATGCGGCACCCGACCTGCGCGGCCGCCAGCTGTCGCTGGTGATCGGCGATAAGGGGCTGGCGCAGCAGAGCCAGGTGACTATTGAGGCAGAGCCCCTGCTGAGCGGCGGGACGCGCGCGACGCTCTGGTCGGTGCTGCTGCTGGCGCTGCTCGGCGGCCTGGTGCTGAATCTGATGCCCTGCGTGCTGCCGGTCATGGCGATCAAGCTCAGCGGTCTGGTGCAGCAGCAGGGTCAGACGCGCCGCCAGACGCGCCTGCAGTTTCTGGCCTCCAGCGCCGGGATCCTCTTCTCCTTTTTGCTGCTGGCACTCCTGATGAGCGCGCTGCGCCTGAGCGGTCAGGCGCTGGGCTGGGGCATACAGTTCCAGAGCAGCGGATTCCTGCTGCTGATGACCGGCGTCATGTTTCTGTTCAGCGCCAGCCTGTTTGATCTGCTGCATTTCCGTCTGCCCTCCGCCTTCAACACCCGGCTGGCCACGCACCAGGGGAACGGATTAGCGGGGCATTTTGCGCAGGGTGCGTTTGCCACTCTGCTGGCAACGCCCTGCAGCGCGCCATTTCTCGGCACGGCGGTAGCCTATGCGCTGACCGCGCCACTGCCCCAGCTCTGGCTGCTGTTTGCGGCGCTGGGTATCGGCATGAGCGTACCGTGGCTGCTGGTGGCCGCGCTGCCGGGCGTCGCACGCTGGCTGCCGCGTCCGGGACGCTGGATGGTGCATCTGCGTACGCTGCTGGGCACTCTGATGCTGCTGGCGACGCTCTGGCTGGTTACGCTGCTGATCCCGCACTGGGGCAGTGGTGCAGCAGGCCTGCTGGCCGCCGCGCTGCTGTTGCTGCTGCTAATCTGGCTGCTGCGCCGCCGCGCGCTGCAGCAGGCGGGCGCCGTCGCCATCGCGCTGACGGTAGCGGGCGCGCTGTTCCTGCTGATGCGTCCGGCAGAGGATGCCGGTGAACTGCGCTGGCAGCCGCTGTCAGAGCAGGCTATCGCCGCGGCGCTGCAGCAGAACCGGCGTGTGTTTGTCGATATCACCGCTGACTGGTGCATTACCTGCAAGGTCAATAAGTCCCGGGTGCTGAATCAGCCTGACGTTCGTGCCGCGCTGAGCGCTGACGATATCGTGCTGCTGCGCGGCGACTGGACACAGCCCGACCCCGCCATTGGCGACTTTCTGCGCCAGCGCGATCGGGCGGCGATTCCGTTTAATCAGATTTATGGCCCGGCGCTGCCGCAGGGTCAGATTTTGTCACCGCTGCTGAGTCGCGACGCGGTGCTTTCCACACTGAGTAAGGCGAAAAAATAATGAAAAAATCTCTGTTTGCAATGCTGCTGCTGAGCGCACCGGTACTGGCTGCCGCTCCTTTTACGCCGGAGCAGGAGGCGCGGATCAAAGCGCTGATCCGCGAAACGCTGGTACAGAATCCCGCCATACTGGCTGAGGCCGCCGATGCCTTTGATAAGGAAGCCGTGCGACAGCAGCAGAACGTAGTGGCGCAAATGGTTGAAAAGAATCGCGACATGCTGTTCAGTGATGCCGGTTCGCCCCGCATCGGCGCTGAAAAACCGGCGCTGACGCTGGTCTACTTCACCGATTACAACTGCGTATTTTGCAAAAAATTTGAGGGTGATATCACCACGCTGCTGAAAGCGCATCCGCAGGTTGCGGTGGTCATTAAGCCGCTGCCTTATCGTGCCGAAAGCTCGCTGAGTTCAGCGCGGCTGGCGCTGACGGTCTGGGAGCAGCAGCCAAAAAACTTTCTGAAGCTGCATGAAAAGCTGATGGCGAAAAAAGGCAATCACGACGAGGCCAGCATCAGCGCCGCGCTGAAAAAAACCGGTATCAGCCTGTCGACACCGAGCAAAGCGAGCCTGGATACCATTAATCACAACCTGACGCTGGCGCAGCAGCTGGGCGTGCAGGGAACCCCGGCCACGCTGGTGGGTAATCAGCTGATCAGCGGTGCGGTGCCTTATGCCCAGCTGGAGGCGGCCGTGAAAGATGCGCTGAAGGCGGCACCGTGAGCCGGCTGAAGCGCTGGCTGCGTGAAGCGCTCTGGCTGCTGCTGGCAGGCGTGCTGATTATGCTGGCGGTCGACTGGCTGCGCGCGCCGCAGCTGCCTGCCGATCTGGCCCAGCAGCCGCTTACTACGCTGCAGGGTGAGCAGAGCCTGGCCGGGCTGAGCGCATCGAAACCGGTGCTGGTTTACGTCTGGGCCAGCTGGTGCGGCGTCTGCAAACTGACCACGCCGGTTGTGGCGAAGCTCAGCCAGCAGGGCGTGCCGGTAGTCAGCGTGGCGCTGCGCTCAGGTTCTGATACGCAGGTGACCCGGTGGCTGGCAAAAAAAGGCCTGCAGGGGTTAGCCGTTAACGACGCGCGCGGCGAGCTGGGCCAGCGCTGGCAAATCGCCGCCACGCCGACGTTTATCGTGCTCTATCAGGGCCGGGTTGTCAGTACCACCAGCGGCTGGAGCAGCCGCTGGGGACTGCTGCTGCGTTTATGGTGGGCTGAACAGTTCAGCGGATAACAGAGGGCGCCTGCGGGCGCCTTTTTTAATAATAGCTGGTTCAATTTGCGCTGATTAATAATCTTTAAAACAGGAAGGTAATAATTATCCGGACAATTATCCCGGCGCTGCGGTTATTTTATTTTTTTGCGGCTGGCTTTATTTAAGGCAGCAATTAAATTTTTGCAATAATGCCGCAACTGATGCATACCTGAATAACAGACTAATTTCTGATTATCGCGGCGGGATATTTTCGGGCGCCGCAGTGAGGGAGAGTATGCGTATTCATCATCTGAACTGTGGTTGCATGTGCCCGCTGGGCGGGGCGCTGTTTGATGGCTTCAGCCGGGGTCCCTTTGCTGAACTGGTGTGTCATTGTCTGTTAATTGAAAGCGATCGCCACGGCCTGATTCTGGTGGATACCGGACTGGGAATTAATGATATGCGCTATCCGGAACGCCGGCTCTCTGGTTTTTTTCGTCTGCTGAATAATATTCGTTACAGTGAGCAGATGAGCGCGCTGGCGCAAATTCAGCTGCTGGGTTTTCAGGCGGAAGATGTGCGTCATATTATTCTGACCCATCTCGATTTTGATCACGCAGGCGGCATCAGTGATTTTCCGGCGGCGCGGATCCATCTTCTGCAGCGTGAGCTTGATACGGTACGCAGCGGACGTGAGCAGAGCTGGCTGGCGCGTCAGCGCTTCCGGCCACAGCAGTGGACCGCGCACGATGGCTGGCGCGGCTACGCCAGCGAGGGTGAACGCTGGTTCGGGTTTGATGCGGTGAGAGCGATTGACGATCTCAGCGATGAGATCCTGCTGGTGCCGCTGCCGGGACACACCGCCGGACACGCAGGCGTGGCGATCCGCCACGGCGGTGGCTGGCTGCTGCATGGGGGAGACGCCTGGTTTTATCGCGGAGAGATGCATCACACCCAGCGGCACTGTACGCCGGGCCTGCGCGCCTATCAGCGGCTAATGTGCAGCGATCGCGAAGCGTGGCGTATTAATCAGCAGCGGCTGCGCGAACTCTCGCTGCAGCCCCAAAGCGGTGTTGCGCTGTTTTGCAGCCACGATGCGCGCGAACTGGCACACTACCGGCCACACTGTTAGCTTTTTTGCCGGTTTTCTGCGCATTACCCTTTATCTTTACTAATATTTCTCTGGCGGCGTCGCGAAGCCTGTCGGCTCGCCGCCGTCTGAAAACTCTAAAGGGAGCGTGCCATGTTTCATACCTCGGGAAAGTCGGCGTTCGGCGTTACGCTGTATGCCTTGCTGGAGCCACTGCCGCTGGGCTTTTTTTTTGCCGCCTGGCTGTTTGACATCCTCTATCTGCAGACCTTTGTGGTGATGTGGACCAAAGCCGCCAGCTGGCTGATTGTATTTGGTCTGCTGCTGGCTATTCTGCCGCGAATTATCAGCCTGATTCATCAGTTTCGCGGCGTCACTGCCGGTGAGAAAACACATTTCTGGCTCTCGCTGCTGGCGGTGCTGGTGGCCATAGTTAACGCCTTTATCCATAGCCGTGATGCGTATGCGGTGGTGCCCATGGGCGTCACGCTGTCGACCATCGTGGTGGCGCTGCTGCTGATCGCCAACGTACAGCTGGCGCTGCGCGCGCGCCGTATCCCGGGAGGTCGTCCATGAAACTGCGCATTCTGAGTGCTGTCAGTCTTGCTGCGCTACTGAGCGCCTGCGACAGCGGATCTTCTCTCGATCCGCAAAAACAGACCGGACCCAATCCCGAGCTGCCTAAAGCGCAGAACTTTTTCATGCCGCCTATGCAGGTACCGGAAGGGACGCCGTGGAAAACCGGCGAAACGCCAAAGGTGGCGGACGGACTGAAGATAGAGCGGATCCCGGCGAAGCTGATGCACCCGCGCCAGCTCTACGTACTGCCAAACGGAGATGTGCTGGTGGCCGAGGCCAACGGGGTAAAAAATCCGGTCACGGCGCCGAAGCAGCTTATTATGGGCATTGTGCAGAAATCCTCAGGCAAAGGTGCGCCGGGCGGCAACCGTATCTCACTGCTGCGTAACGTTAACGGTAAATGGGAGCAGCATCTCTTTATCGAAAACCTGAATGCGCCCTTTGGTATGCAGCTGATTGGCAACACGCTCTACGTTGCCAATGCCGACAGCCTGGTGAAGTTCCCTTATCAGACCGGGCAGACGGAGATCCGCACCGCGCCGGAAGAGGTCACGGCGCTGCCGGGTGGCGAGCTTAACCATCACTGGACCAAGGCGCTGCTCGCCAGCCAGG
This sequence comes from Pantoea sp. RIT413, assembly GCF_003057675.2. NCBI lineage: Bacteria > Pseudomonadati > Pseudomonadota > Gammaproteobacteria > Enterobacterales > Erwiniaceae > Pantoea > Pantoea sp. RIT413. The sequence continues at coordinate 358,311 of NZ_QBJB02000001.1, read as the reverse complement.
ATGGCAGTAAACTCTATGTTGGCGTCGGGTCTAACAGCAACATCACCGAAAATGGACTGGGTGCGGAGTATCAGCGCGCAGCGATCTGGGAGGTGGATGCCGCCAGCGGGGCGAGCCGCATTTACGCCAGCGGCATCCGCAATCCTACCGGACTGCAGTGGGAGCCGCAGAGCGGCAAGCTGTGGGCGATCGCGAATGAGCGCGATGAAATCGGGTCCGATCTGGTTCCTGACTATATGACCTCCGTGCAGGATAACGGCTTCTACGGCTGGCCCTGGAGCTATTTTGGCCAGCACGTGGATGACCGGGTCCGGCCGCAGCGGCCTGACATGGTGGCGAAAGCGATCAAGCCGGACTACGCCCTGAGCTCGCACGTTGCACCGCTCGGACTGCTGTTCTACGGCGCGGACAATATGCCGCAGTATCGCGGCGGCGCGTTTATCAGCGAGCACGGCAGCTGGAACCGGACGCCGCTTAATGGCTACAAAGTAGTATGGGTTAAATTTGAAAACGGCATGCCGGTCGGTAAGCCACAGCCGGTAGTCACCGGATTCCTGACGGACGATGAGAAGAACGTGCGTGGTCTGCCAGTGGGACTGGCAACGGATAATCAGGGTGGGGTACTGATAGCGGACGATGCGGGGGATGCGATCTGGCGCATCAGCGCGGCGCAGTAATTTTTACCGGTAAAAATAGAAAAGGATTTGGCTGGTCAGCCAAATCCTTTTTTTTGGTTCGCTTAAGCGGCGGGTAACCGCGCGGCGAACGGGGTGCTCAGCACTCCTCACACAGCGAATCATAAAATGTGACGGGAAATATTTCAAGTTTCAGGAAATTACTGTATGGTTATACAGTGTTGAGTGCGGGCGGAGTATCGTTGCTTTCTGATGACTCTCAGGGGCGCGGATAGTCAAATCCCGGCAGGTTCCAGGTGGTGCTGGCCTGTGGCTTTAGCAATGAGTGCCGCTCAGCGCTCCTCACAGATGTGCTCAGGCGGCCGGCGGGTAGGGTCAGGGCCCCGGCCGCTGAACGGCGCGCGCTCCTGTCAGAGGAGAAGGAAAGTGATGGAACTTGTACGATTACTCCTGGACATCGTCCGGATCATCCTGCAAATCATCGTTGCCCTTTTGCAACTGACCGGTCAGGCGCACTGACCGGAACTTGAAACAAGGCGGAGCTCACCCCTCCGCCTTTTTTCGTGGCCGCTCAGGCGGTCCGTGAAGGTGGACGCCAGGGCGCCATAAATGGCGCCCCTACGGAATGGCGTAGATATCTTCCGTAGGGGCCGCATTAATGCGGCCCGTGAAGGCGGATGTATATCCCGGGCCAGGGCGCCATAAATGGCGCCCCTACAGAATGACCCTGCATCTCCCGTAGGGGCCGCATTAATGCGGCCCTGGAGTATCCCTTTAACCCCGGATTTTATACGCGACCAGGGCGCCATAAATGGCGCCCCTACGAAATGGCGTAGATATCTCCCGTAGGGGCCGCATTAATGCGGCCCTGGCGTATCCATTTAACACCGGATTTTATACGCAACCAGGGCGCCATAAATGGCACCCCTACGAAATGGCGTAGATATCTCCCGTAGGGGCCGCATTTATGCGGCCCTGACGTATCCATTTAACACCAGATTTTATACGCGACCAGGGCGCCATAAATGGCGCCCCTACGCGGACTTTCCGTAGGGGCCGCATTAATGCGGCCCGTGGAGGCGGATGTATATTCCGTAGGGGCCGCATTAATGCGGCCCGTGGAGGCGGATGTATATTCCGTAGGGGCCGCATTAATGCGGCCCGTGAAGGCGGATGTATATCCCGGGCCAGGGCGCCATAAATGGCGCCCCTACAGAATGACCCTGCATCTCCCGTAGGGGCCGCATTAATGCGGCCCTGGAGTATCCCTTTAACCCCGGATTTTATACGCGACCAGGGCGCCATAAATGGCGCCCCTACGAAATGGCGTAGATATCTCCCGTAGGGGCCGCATTAATGCGGCCCTGGCGTATCCATTTAACACCGGATTTTATACGCAACCAGGGCGCCATAAATGGCACCCCTACGAAATGGCGTAGATATCTCCCGTAGGGGCCGCATTTATGCGGCCCTGACGTATCCATTTAACACCAGATTTTATACGCGACCAGGGCGCCATAAATGGCGCCCCTACGCGGACTTTCCGTAGGGGCCGCATTAATGCGGCCCGTGGAGGCGGATGTATATTCCGTAGGGGCCGCATTAATGCGGCCCGTGGAGGCGGATGTATATTCCGTAGGGGCCGCATTAATGCGGCCCGTGAAGGCGGATGTATATCCCGGGCCAGGGCGCCATAAATGGCGCCCCTACAAAATGACGTTGGCGGCCGGTGCTGACGAAACGGCGGGGGCTGGCTGCAGGCGTTTCTCTGGCTGCAGCAATGTCATGGCCAGCATACTGACAAAGGCGATAACGGCAGTCACGGTAAACATGGCGTTATAGCCGTAATACTCCGCCAGCCAGCCGCACAGCATGGGTGAAATAATGGCGGCCAGGTTAGCAATTGCCAGCGTCATCCCGCTGAATGCACCCACCGACGCCTTTGGCGTAACGTCTATAACCACCGACCAGTAAACATTATTGACCAGCGCATTGAGTGCGTTTCCCAGCGTCATCAGGGCGATGATCGCGGCCGCCGAACCGGCAAACGGGATGGCCATAAAGCAGCAGGCGGTGGCGCAGAGCGTAATCGCCGCAAAGCCATTGCGGGCCAGCCGCAGATTTCCGGTTCGCGCCAGCAAACGATCGGCGAGGCGTCCGCCGAGCAGCACCGTCAGACAGGCTCCGCTCCACGGGATCATGGCGATATACCAGAGCGAGTGCAGGTCATAATGAAAATTATCCTGCAGATATTTTGGCAGCCAGGTGACCAGCGTAAAGGTGATATAGAGAAAACTGAAATAGCCCAGCGCATTACACACCAGCGTGCGGCTGGTGAAAAAGCGCCACCAGGGTAACGGGCGCTCATCATGCGCTTCAGCACGCTGCCCCTGTACAATAAGCGCACGCTCAGCGTCGTTCGCCGCCGGATGCCGCTGCGGCGTATCGGCGAAGTAGCGGGCAAACAGCAGCATCGCCAGCAGCGAAAAGACGCCAAGCAGGATAAACATCATGCGCCAGTCGTTGGTCAGCAGCAGCAGGCCAACCGCGATGGGGGCGGTCAGCAGCGAGCCTACCTGCGTACTCAGCAGGCCGATACCCAGCGCCATGCCGCGTTCATTATCCGGCGCCCAGTGCGCAATTGTCTTGTTCATCAGCGCGTAGGCAGGACCCTCGGCAAAGCCAAACAGTACGCGCAGCGCGGCGAACCCCATGATGGCGGAGCCGCCAAACAGCGCCACGCCAATTTCACCTGCCCAGGCCGTGGCGATCTCCAGCAGCGACCAGAGCACGCCGGCCATCAGCCACACTTTGCGCGTGCCAAACCGGTCGGCGAGAAAACCGCCGCAGAGCGAGCCAAACAGATAGCCAAAACCAAAGTACCCCAGCACGGTGCCCAGCTCGACCTTACTGAAATGGAACTGCTGCGAAATGGCCTGCGCAGCGAAGGAGAGTGCACCGCGGTCAACGTAATTAATCAGCGCAATAAGGAACAATAATGAAAAGATACGGTAGCGGACAGCAGAGGCTTTCATGGCATAACTCCTGTGAAGAACACAGGAATGAGTAAGCAAAGGTAATGCCAGAATCTCTGAGCCGGGTCATATCAGCGCGAAGAGGGATGAAACCGGGCAGAACAGCAAGCACTTTATGCTTCGGGAAACGTAAAGGTTGCTGCGCTGCACCAGACTGGATGCTTAAGCGTGCATTGAGGGTGCAGAATTACACCACGGGCTGCTGCAGGATCACGCCATTCACCATCGGCTCCTGAGGTAATCCGACATGCAGTAAAATCTGACCACGATAGTGCTCATCCGTGTCGTGCTGATCGTCGCTCAGCAACACGCCCGCTTCATTGACATTCTTGCCCGCAATTTCCGTTTTGGTACGCGCCGCACTGCGCATCCACTCATATTCAATATCGATATGCCCGGTATCAATACAGCGGATCCCCTGCTGACTGAGATCGTAAGCCAGCACGGTCGCCGTCGGACCCAGCGAAATCAGCACTAAGTCATACTCGCGGGCATGCGCCAGCACACTGGTATAGAGCTGGTTATAGACTGAAAATGCATTACGGTTTAGCGTGGTAATACGCTTTATTTCGCGTGCGCCGTCCATTAAATCGTTGCCGATACCCAGCCGGGTGCCGCTGCCTTCAACGATCAATATTTTTTTGTCGTAAAAAAGCTGTTTGAATTTAGCAAATACGCGGGTCGCCTGCTGTTTATCAATATAATCATGATAAGGACGCGTCACCGAAGTATTTCCATACTGATACGTTTTTTTTAATAAAGGCTCATAGCGGCGAAAGAAAAAGGCTTTATGAAAAAACCAGAACAGGGCTGAGCCAAAACGCATATTGCGGGTGGAGCGAAAAGCATCCGGCATGCAGAGCAGGCAGGGGTTATCGTCACGCGTACCGCGCCGCATGATCTCTTTCAGTCTGATAGAAAGACGCTCATCAAATGACTGAAAGCCAATATTTTTAAACAGTGTCATCTCCAGTTCTCCATCCCCATACCGGCATACGGATAACCTGTCGTTACTGAGCAGCAAATCGATCGTCTGTTCAGGTGACATCACCTGATATTGCCGCGCATGTGCCTGGGCAACCGGGAATTTTAACGCTGCGTGTGTAAATTTAAATGGAAACCGTATTTTACGATAAAGGGAATCTGCGCTGATCATAATAACCTTCTTTTTATCTGCGGATCTGCTATAGAGCAGTCAGGTGATTTATATCACTCTTCCTGAAAAAACAGAGGCTGAGGAAATTCCCAAACTGAAATTACGCTGCGTTATTTAATGATTAAACCCCGGCTCAACGTAAAACCAATCGGAAGAATTGTCAGGCGTAGCGGCAAATTAAATGGCAGCAGGCAATTTACGCCAGGATAATTCGTATACCGGCTGCGCGGACCCGTTAATCAATTTCATCAAAGCGTGCTGCAGGCCCTATTGCCCCTCATTTAAGCCATTCAGCGAGCCTGACGGTAATCATTTTTATGATGCCGGGCCTGTTATCGTGCACGCGCTCACGCCATCTGTTATGCCAGTGAGTTAGCAAAAGGTGCGCAATCGCTGCGGCAATGATTAATTAAATCTATCAAAATTAAACGTGATTTCAGTCACATGGTGAGCCTGCCGCTGACGGCAAGCCTTAAGCAACGCTTGATTCATTAGCGGATCTGACAACACATAAACTCACGGGTTTTTACACAGTGCTTACATAAGTTAATATTTTGTTGGAATTGCTGCGATGTCGTAACGGCATAAATTAATGAACAAAACTGAGGGATTGGCATGATAACAAAACTCACCAGTATCGTAATGGCGATACTGGCGATAGCGCTGCTCTATATGGGTGGTCAGCTGTTACTCAATGGAGGCAGCGCGTTCTACGCGATGATGGGGGCAGGATTACTGCTGACGGCTGTTTTACTGTTCCGCAAACAGCGCAGTGCGCTGACGCTCTATGCGGTACTGATGTGGATCACGCTGGCGTGGATCGTCTGGGAAGCGGGATTTGATAAGTGGCAGTGGATCCCGCGCGGCGACCTGTTTGGCGTGATCGGCCTGTGGCTGGCGATGCCGTGGGTTGTCAGGCCGCTTACCCGCGGCGAACGCCGTTTTCATCCGCTGCTCGGCGGCACCGTGGCGATTATGGTGCTGGTCGTCATCGGTCTCTGTTTTTACGATCCGCTGCCGCAGGCCGGTACCATCACCAATGCACGCGAGCCGGTAAACGAGCCTGGCGCAGAAAATGAGTGGGCCGCCTATGGCGGTACGCCAGCGGGGCAACGCTTCTCAGCGCTGAAACAGATCAGCAAAGCGAACGTCAGTAACCTTGAAGTCGCCTGGGAGTATCATACCGGTGATATGCGTCAGGAGAGCGATGCCACCGAGTATACGTTTGAGGCGACGCCGCTGAAAGCCAACGATATGCTCTATCTCTGCACGCCGCATAATGAAGTCCACGCGCTCAATCCGGAAAGCGGGGCGGTGAAATGGAAATATACGCCGGAGAAAAACCGCTCTTATCTTCAGCAGCATCAGACATGCCGCGGCGTCAGCTACTACGCCGCACCGGTTGCACAAACCAGCAGCAGTGCGCCTGCGCTTTGCCGTAAGCGTATCTTCAACGCCACCACCGATGCGCGCCTGATTGCGCTGGATGCCGACAGCGGCAAGCGCTGCCCTGATTTTGGCCGCGATGGCGTGGTGGATCTGCGCGCAAACATGGGTGAGATCCGCCCGCACGCGCTGATGCAGACGTCTGCTCCGCTGGTGGCCGGTAATCTGGTGATCGTGGGTGGATCGGTCATGGATAACGGCTTTGAGAAAGGCAATCCTTCCGGCGTCATTCGTGCCTATGATGCGCAGAGTGGCCGCCTGGTGTGGAATTTCGATCCGGCCACGCCGGATGTGACCGCGCCGATTGCCGCAGATAAGCGCTATCCGCAGGATACGCCGGTTGCCTGGGCAACGCTGAGCGCCGATGTCAAAAATGGCCTGGTCTACGTTCCCTTTGGTAATGCATCACCGGATGAAGTGGGGATTGAACGCGACGCTGACAGTAACACCGAGAAGTTCCGCGACACGCTGGTGGCGCTGGATCTGCAGACCGGTGCGTTTAAGTGGCGCTATCAGAGCTCGCACCACGATTTGTGGGATCGCGACAACCCGTCACAGCCTTCACTGCTGGATATCGATTATCAGGGCCAGAAGCAGCCGGTAGTGATCCTGCCGACCAAAACCGGCAACCTGTTTGTGCTGAATCGTCTGACCGGCCAGCCGGTTTATCCGGTGAACGAAGTGAAAGTCTCGACTGAAGGCGGCGTTCCCGGCGAAAAATTTGCCGCCACGCAGCCGGTCTCCAGCCTGAACTTTATTCCGCAGGCGCTGACGGAAAAATCGATGTGGGGCATTACGCCGTTTGACCAGATCGCCTGCCGGATCGATTTTCATCGTCTGCGTTATGATGGCAATCCGTGGACGCCAGCTACCGAGGCGGGCACGCTGGTGTTCCCGGGCAATATTGGCGTCTTTAACTGGGGATCCGTCGCGGTCGATCCGGAGCGCCAGATGCTGATCGCTGCGCCGGTACGCCTGGCGTATAAATATAATCTGATCAAGCGCACGCCGCAGACGGCGACCGAGCGCCTGTTCACCAAAGATGGTCAGCCTTACTGGAATGAAAACTTTCACGGCGACTATGCGATCCACATTCAGCAGCTCGCGTCGGGTCTGGGTATTCCCTGCATTGCACCGCCGTGGGGCCGCCTGGTGGGGGTTGATCTGAAAACCGGGAAAACGGAGTGGCTGCGTCGTATCGGCACCACGAAGAACCTGAAAACCACTTTCCTGCCAGGCCGCTTCCCGCTGGGATTCCCGATGGGGATGGTGGCACACGGTGGGCCGCTGCTGACCGCTGGCGATCTGGTGTTCCACGGTGCGACGGCAGATAACTTCTTCCGCGCCTATGACAGCACCACCGGCGAGCTGTTGTGGCAGACCGAACTCAGCGCAGGCGCACAGGCCACGCCGTCAACCTATATGGGTAAAGATGGCAAGCAGTATGTAGTAATCGCGGCGGGGGGGCACGGATCGCTCGGCACCAAAGCGGGCGACAGCGTGGTAGCGTTTCGTCTGAAGTAAAGAAGGACGTATCACACCAGGGTTAACCAGCGTCCCGCCGCCCGGCGGGACGCTGAATCAGAGATTACGCTTTCGCACGTTCACTCTGCACTTTCTGCGCAATACGATCGCCAATAGTTTTGTCGATATTACGCCAGTAGGTGAAAGCGCGCGACAGCACCGGCTCCTCCACGCCGTTAAGCAGGTGACCGGCAACGTTGTTTACCAGACGATCGCGTGCGGCATCATCCATCACTTTATTCACCAGCTGATTCGCCTGGCCGAAATCATCGTCATCTTTGCGCAGCGTATAAGGTGAACGCACCATATCGCCCTGCGACTGCCAGGTGGAATCGGTAGGGTAGCGCTCGCCATCGGCCACCGGACCACCTTTGGAGTTAGGCGCATAGACCGGATCGGAGACCGGATTAATGCGCATCGCACCATCTTTGCTGTAGCTGTTGACCGGCGCCTGCGGCGCGTTCACCGGGATCTGCTTATAGTTAACGCCAAGACGTGCACGGTGCGCATCTGCATAGGCGAAAATACGGCCCATCAGCATTTTGTCCGGGCTCAGGCCGATACCGGGAACCAGGTTATTCGGCTCAAACGCCGCCTGTTCAATCTGGGCATGGTTATCGGTGGGGTTGCGATCCAGCGTCAGTTTACCGACTTTGATCAGCGGATAGTCGTCGTGCGGCCAGACTTTGGTCAGATCAAACGGGTTGTAGCGGTAGCTGTCCGCTTCTGCAAACGGCATGATCTGCATATAGAGCGTCCAGCTCGGAAAATTGCCTTCTTTGATAGAATTAAACAGGTCGCGCGTATGGTAGTCGCCATCCTGACCGGCCAGCGTGTCGGCATTCTCCTGCGTCAGGAACTCAATGCCCTGATCGGTTTTAAAATGATATTTCACCCAGAACTTCTCACCAGCGGCGTTAACCCACATATAGGTATGGCTGGAGTAGCCGTTCATGTGGCGCCAGCTTTTCGGAATGCCGCGGTCGCCCATCAGCCAGGTCACCTGATGCGCAGATTCGGGTGAGAGGGTCCAGAAATCCCACTGCATATCGTTATCGCGCAGGTTGTTATCCGCCCGGCGCTTCTGCGAGCGGATAAAGTGCTGAAACTTCATCGGGTCGCGGATAAAAAACACCGGCGTGTTATTGCCCACCATGTCGTAGTTGCCTTCGGTGGTGTAAAACTTGATAGAGAAGCCGCGCGGATCGCGCCAGGTATCCGGGCTGCCGCGTTCACCGGCTACGGTGGAGAAGCGCATCACCACATCAGTGCGGGTCCCGGGCTGGAAAACGGCGGCTTTGGTATAGCGGCTGACATCTTCTGTCACTTCAAAATGGCCAAATGCGCCGCTGCCTTTTGCATGGGGTTGACGCTCCGGAATACGCTCGCGGTTAAAGTTGGCCATCTGTTCAATCAGATAGTGATCGTGCAGCACCAGCGGACCATCAGGCCCGACCGACAGGGAGTGTTCATCGCTGGCTACCGGAATGCCCGCATCCGTGGTGGTCGGTTTGCGATTATCACTGCTCATAATATCTCCAGATTTTGTAAGGGTAATCTCAGCCTTTAAGCGTAGCAGCATGCGCTGCGCTTGCCTGATTAGTTACGCAATCTGAAGCGAGCGCCACTCACCCTGTCCGGAACACCCCGCGCGCCGGGCAGAAGGGGCGATTAGCGCTGCGCCGCGTGCTCGTAAAAATCTATCTTTTCTACTTTTGCCGCAGAACCGCCCCCCTCAAACTCCGCCGCCAGCCACGCATTCACAATATTTTTTGCCAGCTCCGGACCCACCACGCGCGCGCCCAGCGTCATGATCTGGGCATTATTGCTTTTACGCGCCCGCTCGGCAGAGAAAGTGTCGTGACACTGTGCTGCCCGCACGCCGGGCACTTTATTGGCCACGATGGCTACGCCAATACCGGTGCCGCAGAGCAGGATGCCGCGCGCAAACTCCTGCCGCTGAATCGCGGTCGCCAGCGCCCAGGCAACATCCGGGTACATAGGGCGGGCGTTATCAGCATCGTTGGTAAAATCTGTCACGGTATAACCCTGCGTTTCCAGCAGCGTCTTAATGATATTTTTCAGATCGACAGCCGCATCATCAGCACCGATTGCAATCGTTTTCATAGCGGTTCTCCGGTAAAGAAAAAGGGCCTGCATCCAGGCGTGGATCACAGCGTGCCACAGGGTTAAACATTTGTTCAATGCATGTTCATTTGTAATATGATGGTTTTGTGAGCGCGATCGCGATAGATGAGTCAGGTGGCAGGTTTTAAGGCGCGACAGGGCCTTGCGCCAGGTCACAGATCCTCTTAACGCGCATTGAAACAGGTTCATTAATTCGTTTACTGTTCATATGAACAAATGACCATCAGGGTCAGGGCGCGCTATAACCGGGAGCTGCATGATGTCTCAGCCACAACGCTTACTTGGTGTCAGTCTCAAAATGTACTTTGGCTATCAGCAAACGCTGGCGTGGTGCCGCGAGGTCGCCAGCCTGGCCGATCACCCGGCGATCAGAAGCGGCAGCGTCGGCCTGTTTATCCTGCCCGCCTATCCGGCGATCCCTGCCGTAGCGGAGATCTTCGCGGGCACGCCGGTACGCATTGGCGGACAGGATGTTTGCCAGGCGGAAAATGGCGCCTGGACCGGTGAAGTCAGCGCCAGCATGCTGCAGGAGCTGGGCTGTTCGCTGGCTGAAATCGGTCATGCGGAGCGGCGGCGACACTTCCGCGAGGATGCGGCGCAGATTGCCGCCAAAGTGGCGATATCGCTACAGCACGGGCTGACGCCGGTGCTCTGTATTGGCGAGTCGGAGCAGGGCACGCCCGCGGAGGCGATTGCGCTCTGTGCCGCAGAGCTTAACGATGCGCTGGCGCAGGCGGCGGCGCATCGCCTGCGGGGCGAGATTCTGTTTGCCTATGAACCCCAGTGGGCCATTGGCGCGCCGCAGCCGGCCCCCGACAGCTATATTCGTACCGTCTGCGCCGGGCTGCGGACGCTGCCGCTGCCCGCCGGTATTACGCTGAAGGTGATATATGGCGGCAGCGCCGGACCGGGTCTGATCCAGCGACTGGGCAGTGATGTGGATGGCCTGTTTCTTGGCCGCTTTGCTCACGACCCGCAGGCGCTGGCGCAGATTATTGAAGAGGCCAGCGCGCTCGCCGGTGGCAGAGCATAGCGGGGCGGCCGCGATGAGTGCTATAACTTACGGCTGCTTACGACCGCGTTACACAGGACAGAGAAGAGATGGAGAATACCACGCCGGGTCAGGATGCTGAGCTGCTGACCGAGATTGCCGTCGCCTACTATCAGGATGCCATCACGCAGGAGGAGATCGCGCGTAAATTTGGTATCTCGCGCATCAAGGTCGGGCGACTGCTTAAACGTGCGCGCGAAGAGGGCATTGTGGAAATCAGCGTGCGCTACCATCCGGTTTTCAGTACCCGGCTGGAGCAGCAGCTGCAGCGCTCTTTTCCGCGCCTGCAGCGGGCGCTGATTGCGCTGGATTCCGCCGACAGCGACGAGCAGCGCCGTCAGGTAGCCGCGCTGGTGTCTGCCCATCTGGCGCAGACGCTGAAAGATAACGCTATCGTCGCTGTCGGTCAGGGGCGTAACGTGGCGGCGGTGGCCGATCATCCGGGTCAGGTGCCCGACCGCAACTGCCTGTTTATCAGCGGTATTGGCGGCACGCACCGCCCGGGCGACGCCATCAACGCCGATCACATCAGCCGCCGGCTGGCAAAGAAGTTTGGCGGCAGTAGCGAAACGCTCTATGCCCCCGCCTACGTGGAGAACCGCGCGCTGCGCGACAGCTTTATGCAGAACGGTACGGTAAAAGAGACGCTGGATCGCGCGCGTAAAGCGGATGTGGCGCTGGTGGGGATCGGGGATATGAATGAGAACAGCTACATGGTGAAGCTGGGCTGGTTTACCCCGCGTGAAATTATCGACGCCAGCGTTAATCAGGGTGTGACCGGTGATATTGCCGGCTATGACTTTTTCAACGCCCGCGGTGAAGCGGTGGAGACGGTCATGAATGAGCGCGTGATCGGGCTGAGCATTGATGAGCTGCGCCGGATCCCGTGCGTGATCGCGATAGCCGCAGAGAATACCAAGGCGATGGCGATACTCGGGGCGCTGCGCACCGGGGCCATCGATATCATCGCGACCTCGGCGCAGAATATCCGCACGGTGCTGAGCCTGGTACAGGCGCGCTAAAGCGCGCTTTAGCGTATCTGAACGCGCCGGATTGCAATCTCTTCGGCGCGCTGCAGCAGCAGCTGCAGATCGTCCTCATCAATATCCAGCAGGGGCCCGCTCTCCAGCGCCTGATGCAGGTCGTCGCGCGTGAGCGGAACCGGCATCGCCACCGGCTGCGGTTTCGCCTCGGCGGCCGCCAGCGGATGAGGATAGCGGCGTCCGGCTAGGTTATTAAATACGATCGCCAGCAGCGCGAGGCAGACAGAGTTAAGCATCACCGGCGTCAGCACAAAGTGGTAGCCGAGCTGCGCCACGCTGCCGCCGCCGAGAATCGCCGTCAGCGCCACCGCGCCGCTGGGCGGGTGCAGACAGCGCAGCTGAAACATCACCGCAATAGCGAGACAGGCGGCTACTCCGCACGCCAGTGCCGGCTGCGGGATCAGCAGTGCCGTGGTCACGCCAATAACGCCGGCAACGAGGTTACCGCCAATAATCGACCACGGCTGCGCCAGCGGGCTATTGGGCAGGCCAAACAGCAGCACCGCAGACGCTCCCATTGGCGCGACAAACCACAGGTTTACCGCACCCAGCATCCAGTGGCTGATGAGACTCGTCAGCATAAGGCCCAGCCCGGCTCCGAGGCTGGCCAGCAGGCGCTGTCTGCGCGCCACGGGCAGGGGATGTGGCCAGAAGCGGGCCAGAAACAGGCGCAGCGAGGCCAGTCGGCTCGCCGGTTGCGGTTGTGTCATAGAAAATCCGTGAGAAGCCAGAAACAGTGGCCGGGGATTGTCGCCTGGCGTCTGACGCTAAACAACCCTGCAGTGTGCAGGGATTTATGCGCGTACGCGGAAGGTGCGACAGCCTTACGCAACGGCGGCAGTTGAGGTATAGTCCGTTTTTTTTCGGAGGAACCATGCTGCCTGACTTATCTACCCGCCTGAACAAATACATCAGCGAGAGCGGAATCTGCTCGCGCCGCGATGCCGATCGCTATATCGAACAGGGCAACGTATTTATTAACGGTAAACGCGCCGCCGTCGGTGCTCAGGTGTACGCCGGAGATGAGGTCAGGGTGAATGGCCAGCTGATTGAGCCGCGTGACGCCGACGATCTGGTGCTGATTGCGCTTAACAAACCCACCGGCATTGTTACCACCATGGAAGAGGGTGAGCGCGACAATATCGGCGACTTTGTGAACCACAGCAAGCGCGTGTTTCCTATCGGCCGGCTGGATAAAGATTCGCAGGGGTTAATTTTCCTCACCAACCACGGCGATCTGGTTAACAAAATTCTGCGCGCCGGTAATAACCACGAAAAAGAGTATGTGGTGACGGTTGATAAACCGATCACTGATGAATTTATCGCGGGCATGGCGGGTGGCGTGCCGATGCTGGGCACGGTAACAAAAAAGTGCAAAGTTAAAAAAGAGTCGACGTTTGTGTTCCGCATTATTCTGGTGCAGGGGCTCAATCGCCAGATCCGCCGCATGACCAAACACTTTGGCTATGAGGTGACGAAGCTTGAGCGTACGCGCATCATGAACGTCAGCCTGAAGGGGATTCCGCTCGGCGAGTGGCGCGATCTGACCGATGATGAACTGATCGATCTGTTTAAGCTGATTGAGGATTCGTCATCAGAAGATACTAAAACCCGGCAGGCGCAGGCGAAGAAAAAAACGGCGTCGCCGGCGAAAAAAGCGCCCGCTGCGGCTGCAAAGCAGGGCGATAAAGCGGGGAGCCAGGGCGCGAATCGCAAACGCTTTACCCAGCCCGGCCGCAAAAAAAAGGGGCGTTAAGCCCCGGATTATCCGCCCGGCCTGCGGGCGGATCGGATTATTTATCGGTGCCAAACCCCTGTTTATGGAGCGCCGCCAGCACGTGCGGGAAGTAAATGTGCTGGTAGTAGCCGCTGACGCTGTCGCTCCAGCTCTCGCCATCGCTGCGGCCGGTAGTTTGCCAGTGCTGCACCAGCTGCGCGTTGTAATCAGCGATATGCTGCGGCAGATCCGCCTGCTGATAACGCTCTTCGTGGCGGAAAGTCGGCAGCGGCAGACGCGGCTTCTGGTGCGCAGGCTGGTCGACGTGGCCGATGACCACCCCGGCAACCGGGAAGGTATAGTCGGGCAGATCCAGCAGCGCGATCATCGCTTCCGGATCGCGGCGGATGCCGCCAATCGGCACAATACCCAGCCCCTCAGCCCGCGCGGCGGCCATGACCGATCCCAGCGCAATGCCCACATCGGTGGCGCCGGAGACCACGCTTTCAATACTCTGCTGCGCAATCTGCTCACGGCCGCTGGCTTCTATCGCCAGGCGCGACTTATGCATATCCAGGACAAAGGTCAGAAACACGGGCGCTTTCGCGATCCACGGCTGCCCGCCGGCAATGGCGGCAATCTGCTGGCGCTGCGCGGCGTCGCGGGTGACGACGACGGATACCTGCTGGGAGTTGACCGAGGTAGGCGCGTAGTACGCCGCTGAAATAATTCGCTCAAGTACCGCATCCTCTACGGGCTGATCGGTATAGCTGCGCTCACTCTTATGCTGAGCGAAAAGATCGATAATGGAACTCATGCTGCCTCCTGTTGTGGGGGAGAGAGCGTAGCAGGCCGGGTAGCGGTGCGTTTTACCGTTATTGCCGTGAGGTAAAACCGGGTGCCGTGGCGGCACCCGGGCGGGAGGTATCAGCTGACTTTCACCACGGTTTTACCGAAGTTTTTGCCATTAAGCATATCGAAGAACGCCTGCGGTGCATTCTCCAGCCCCTCAATCACATGCTCGCGATAGTGCACCTTCTCCTGCTCAACCAGCGGCGTCATCGCTTTCAGAAACTCAGGATAGCGGTCGCCGTAGTCCTGGAAGATAATAAAGCCCTGCATGCGGATACGGCGTTTCAGGATCCCCGCCATGATCAGCGGCGTGCGGTCAGGTCCCGGCGGCAGGTCGCGGCTGCTGTAGCCCGAGACGAGGCCGCAGACCGGAACGCGGGCAGCGGTGTTCAGCAGCGGGAATACCGCGTCAAACACTTTACCGCCGACGTTCTCGTAATAGATATCGATACCGTCCGGGCAGGCCGCAGCCAGCTGGTCGGCAAAGTCATCACTGTGGTGATTGATACAGGCGGAGAAGCCGAGCTTTTCAATCGCATAGCGGCACTTATCTTCACCCCCGGCGACGCCCACCACGCGGCAGCCGTTAAGCTTGCCCAGCTGGCCCACGGTCGCGCCGACCGGACCGGTCGCCGCCGCCACTACCAGCGTTTCGCCCTTTTTAGGCTGACCAATGTCCATCAGCCCCATATAGGCGGTGAAACCGGGCATGCCGAGAATGCCGAGCGCCCAGGAGGGGTGAGCCAGCTCGCCGAGCTTTGCCACGCCTTCGCCATCAGAAACCGCATAGGTCTGCCAGCCGCTCTGGGCCAGCACCCAGTCGCCCGCTTTAAAATCGCTGTGCTTTGATGACTCAACCTGACACACCGTGCCGCCAACCATCGGCTGGTCGAGTTCCGCCGGCGGCGCATAGGATTTACCGTCATCCATGCGGCCACGCATATAGGGATCCAGCGACAGCCACACCGTGCGCAGCAGCATCTCACCCTCTTTGATCTCCGGCACCGGTTGTTCCACCAGCCGGAAGTTCTCTTTTACCGGTTCGCCCTCGGGACGGGAAGCCAGCAGCCAGGCCTGGTTTGATACAGCGTGTTGCGACATAGTTACCTCTCTTATGACAAACGGGTGAGGCAAGTGTAGCTGAGGATAAGCGCACTGCCGTTAGCGGATATTGCGCGACCGGTCTGCCGCAATAGTTTGTCACTCATTCGCGGAAGGGTGTTATATAAGAGCGACCGATTGCCAGATCCCCCCGGACCGTGCTGCTTCGCATGTGCCATTTCCTGACCCGGAGATTGTTATGATAAAACCGTTACGCGCCGCGCTGCTGCTGGCGACGCTGGCAGGCAGTACGCCGCTGCTGGCGCAGACTTACGTCTATGTTTCAGAAGCCGGCGACGGCACGATTGCGCGCTACAGTCTGGATCAGCACGGCGCTCTGCACCTGCTGGGCCATACTCCGGCGGACGGCAAGGTGATGCCGCTGGCGCTCAGCACCGATAAAACCCATCTTTATGCGGCGATCCGCAGCAAGCCGCTGCAGCTGGCAAGCTGGGTGATTGATCGCCGCAGCGGCGACCTGACGCAGAAGCAGCAGGTGCCCGCCGCCGCCAGTTATCCCTGGATCGTCGCTGAGCCGCAGGGGCGTTTTCTGCTGGCGGCCTCGTATGATGGTAACGTCGTTGATGTATACCGGCTGACGCCGGAAGCGACACTCAGCGCACCGCCGGTGAGCCGGTACGCCACCGGGCCTGCCGCTCACTCTGCCATTGCGGATCCAGCCGGCAAAACGGTGTATGTCGGCAACCTCGGCACCGACCGCGTGCTGCAGCTGACGCTGAGCGACAGCGGCACGCTGGCCGCGCTCGGCAGCGGGTATGTCGCTACGGCTAAAAACAACGGCCCGCGCCACTCGGTAATGTCCGCAGACGGGCGCTTTCTGTATAACATTGGCGAAATGGGCGGGGTGATCACGCAGTTCCGGCGTGAGGCGAACGGGGCGCTGGTAAAAGTTGCTGAATTCCCCAGCGCGGTTGCCGCCTCTTATCATCTGGCAGAGGGGCGCGAACGGCCGCCGGGATACAGCGATCCCACGCCGCGTATCTGGGCCGCCGATATTCATCTCACGCCGGACGGGCGCTTTCTCTACGTCAGCGAGCGCACCAGCAGTACGCTGAGCGGCTACCGGGTAGATGCAGAGAGCGGGGCGCTGACGTTAGCGGGCAGCTGGCCGGTGGAGAAGCAGCCGCGCGGGTTTGCCATTACCCCGGACGGACGCGGGCTGGTGGTCAGCGGCGAGAAGAGCGCGGTGATTGGCAGTTACCGCATCGATCCGCAAAGCGGGGCGCTGACGCGCACCGGTGAAGCGCCGGTGGGCAGCGATGCCAACTGGGTGACGATCGTGGACTACTGACGGCTGTGCAGGCGGCGGTCTGCACAAAATAATTTTATGGAGCCGCCGCACAGCTGAGAAATGTGATCGCCGACACATTTTATCTGTTAACCGGACGATTCCCTCCGGTGCCGTGCAGCCACTACGCTGGTCGCTGCGGCACCGGCAGCTTCGATAAGCGGCGTTAACGGATAACCGCACACGCGGGGCGTATCATCCAGCATAAATTTTGATGACGAAACAATTTGTCGTAGTTATCTGCGTGAGCGCAGGCAGCAATCTGGCAGGATACGCCGCACTTAGTGCCTTCTGGTCCCTGTGACATGCCGTGGCTTACCCGACCCGCTCTGTTCTTTGCCGTAAAAACCACGCTCGCTGCGTTTCTGGCGCTCTGGCTGGCGCTGGAGATTAACCTGGATCGCCCCGCCTGGGCGCTGACGACGGTGTTTGTCGCTTCGCAGCTCTACTCCGCCTCGACCATCTCTAAATCGCTGTTTCGTCTGCTCGGCACGCTGCTGGGCGGCCTGTTTATCTTTCTGATTTTTCCGCTGACGGTGGCGCATCCGCTGCTGTTCAGCCTGGTGATTTCACTCTGGGTCAGCGGCTGTCTCTGGCTCTCACTGCATGATCGGACGCCCAAAAGCTATGTGTTTATGCTGGCGGGCTACAGCGCGGCGATTATGGGGTTTCCGGAAGTTTACACGCCGTGGGGCATTACCAGTACGGTGCTGTCGCGTATTGAAGAGATCACCTTAGGCATTGTCTGCAGCAGCCTGATACACGGCCTGCTGTTTCCGGTCTCCATGCGCAGCCTGCTGGAGCAGAGCGTGACGCAGTGGTATCTCACCGGCCGCCGGCTCTGTCACGATCTGCTCTCCGGGCCGGTTAGCGCCGTCTCGCCCGAGCGGGAAGCGATCCTGACGCAGATGGCTACCGCACCGCAGCAGGTGGAAATTCTGATCACCCACTGCGTCTATGAGGGTGACGCTGCCCGGCGGCTGATCCGCTTAGTCAGCGCGCAGTATCAGCATCTCTCCTATCTTATCCCGACGCTGACCGCCATCGAGCTGCGCCTGCAGCGCCTGGCCGCACGCAATATCCTGCTGCCTGACTATGTGGCGCAGGGATTTCAGCAGTTCCTGCAGTGGCTCAGCGACGGAGAGGCGCCGGGCGATGTGATCGGCATTCAGCTGGAGCTGACCCACCGGCAGGCGCAGATCAACGCGGCGTGGCGCGCCGGCGAGCTGCCGGTGGAACACTGCCTGCTGCTGAGCGGGCTGCTGGAGCGCATGATCGACTTTGTGCGCATCGCCGGGGCGTATCAGAGCGTCAGTGGCATGGTAAGCGATTTGTCGGGTGACACCGCACTGGCGCGCGGCAGACGCACCCACCGCTTCTTTGATCGCGGGCTTATCCGTCTTTCGGCGCTGACCGCTTTCTGCGCCACCTTTGGCAGCTGCCTGCTGTGGATGGGAAGCGGGTGGCGCGACGGCGCCTCTGCCCCGGTTATGGCGGCGATCCTGAGCTCTTTTTTCGCCAGCCTCGATACGCCGCTCACCTCGATGAAGCTGTTCGTGCGCGGCGTGCTGATCGCCATTGGTATCAGCCTGGTGTATGTCGCGCTGCTGCTGCCGCAGGCGACCTCGTTTGAGGCGCTGATAATCTGCATGGCGCCGGGGCTTATTATGCTGGCGCTGACAATCGCCCGCCCGGCAACCAACCTGATTGGCCTGAGCGTGGCGATTCAGATCCCGGGACTGATCGGTTTTGGTCACCATCTGAAGCCGGATCTGGTGCTGCTGGTGAATAACGCCATCGCCTCGGTGACCGGTGTCCTGTTTGCCGCGATCGCCACGGCCATTATGCGCAACAAGCGGCCGTCGTGGAGTGCGCGGCGCGCGGTGCGGCGCGGACTGCGCGAGCTGCTGCGCTTTATTAAGGAGATTGAGCGCAACGGCTCATCCCTGCCGGCCCGGCAGCGCTTTATCAGCCTGATGCTGGATAAGGTCAACATGGTGCTGCCGCGTCTGCGTCTCGATCCGCAGTCAGATATGAGCAGCGCCGGTATGCTGCTTAATGAGGTGTGGCTGGGCGTCAACAGCTTCGACTACTATGCGCGGCACCGGGTGCTGCTGGGTAATTACCTGCTCGACAGCGGGGCGTTTTTCTATGAGCTGGGACGCTTTCTGAAGCAGCGGCTGAAGTCGCTGCAGAGCGCCCCGCACGCTGAACTGCAGCAGACGCTGGATCTGCTGCTGCTGCAGCTGGAAGCGCTGGCGCTGGATGATGAACGCCTGTTTACGCCGCTGTTTCATCTGTTCAGCGTCCGGCTCTATCTGTTTCCGCAGCTGGCGTGGCCGGAGGCGACCGCCGGCCAGCGCGCCGCCCTGCAGCAGCACGCTCTGCGCCTGCGCGCTCAGCCATCCCAGCTGTAGCCGCCCGGTACGCGCGCAAAGCCTGCCGGTTTCAGCAGCGCCGTCAGCGGCGACTGGCTGGCCGGAGAACCATCAATCTGCTCCAGCGTAAAGCGCAGGCGCGGCTCGCGCCGGAGGGCCGCGGCTAGCGCGCCAAGCGCCTGCTGCAGGATCTCCGGCGATATATCTGCCATAAACGTATGCAGCTGTTTACCGCCGGGCGGCAGCCAGAGCAGCGGCTCTCCCTGAAACAGCACCACCCAGCTGCCGCTGCGCCGCAGCGGTTTCGTCCCGGAGAGGGTCAGCGGCCACGGCAGCTGGGTGCCAAACGGATTAGCCGGATCCAGCGTAGCCAGCGCCAGCGTCGCAGCGGACGGCGCGCGCTGCAGCTGACGGATACGCTCAATCAGCGCCGGCTCAGCGAACTGCGCGGCCCCCATGCCGCTGACAAAACGCCCGCGCAGCAGGTGTCCGGCATCCTCCATCGCGCGCAGCACCGGCTGCAGCGCCGGAAAACCACCGGGGATCGCGCTGCTGCGGGCGGCGCCGTGCGTTGCCACGCCGCTGCGGTCCAGCAGGGCGCGGGTCAGCGCCAGCGCCCGCACCGTATCGGACGCCGGTCTGATATTCAGCAGCGTCCAGCTGCCGGGCAGCGTCACGGTGGCGGCCAGGGCCGGACGCCCGGCGCCGCCGGGTGCCGCGCCAAAATGGCGTCCGGCCATGCGGCGACGGCGTGCCGGACGCGGTTTGCTGCGCAGCGGCGGCATCCGCAGCGGCTGCCAGCTCTGCGACGTGATCCAGCCACGCCACACCAGATCCCACAGCGCCGCGTCGGTTTCCGGTGACGCACCATCACCGGCGTCGCTCTCGGTGGCGAGCTGCAGCTGCCGGAAGGTTGCGCTGCCGTGCTGCTGCAGGTGCGCCACGATCCGCTGCTGCAGAGGTGACAGCGTCACGACTTGCGTCTCCGCCGGTGGCGTCATGATTGCGGCAGCGGCGTCAGCCGGGCAGAGTTCCACCCGCTCCTGTCGCGTGCCGGCTGCGCGGCTGCCGCGCCAGAGCACCTCGCCGCTCGCCAGCAGTTCATCCAGCAGCGCGGGCTGGTAATCAGCGATACGCGCCGGAAAAATCTGGCTCTCCCACAGCCCGGCAGGCAGGGCCACGCCGGCCAGCTGCGCGATCACCCGGCGCAGACCCTCTGTACCGCTGAGCCGGGCGGTAAGCGCGTGGCGCTCCGTCAGCGCCTGCACCCATGCCGCCGGCGCAGCGGGTTGGGTCGCCTCACGCGCCGCCTGCAGCGATGCCAGCCGCAGACGCCGGAATACCGGCGCGGCGATCCACTGCACCCCGCCGGAGGCGGGTTCGCTTCTGACGACACCCGGCGTCTCCGCCAGCAGCCTCTCTGCCGTGCCGGCGTCGAGGCCAAAATGCCGGGCGACCTGGCTGGCTCTCACCAGCGTGTGCGTCTGCAGATAGCGCCTGACCAGCCCCTGCAGCGGGTGAACCGCGCTCTCCGGCACTGCGCTGCCGCCACCGGAGAGCGCCTGCAGGCGGGCGGCATCTTCTGCGACCGCAAAACAGGCCTGCGTACCAGACGTAACCGGCAGGATCCGGCCCGCCTGCTGCAGGGTTTCCAGCACGTTTGCCAGCGGCGGCGCGCCCCGGTAGCGCCGGGCTATCTCTCCGGCGCTGAGCGGCCCCAGTTCGCGCAGCAGATCCACCACCGTTTCCTCGCCGGTAGCCTGGCGTGCTGGCGTCAGGCGCTGCAGCAGCGCTTCCGTCTGCGCAATGACGTTTGCGTCCAGCAGCTGCTCTGGCGGCAGCGCCCCGATCAGCTCGCTGAGCAGTGACGTATCCAGCGCCAGCAGTGCGGCCAGCTGCTCAGCCTGCGGCACCGCCCGGCGATCGGCGTCAGCCAGATGGCCGGTCAGCAGCGCGGCAGCGAAGGGCGAGGGCGCGTCAGTTGTTACCTCGCGCAGCTGCACCTCTCCGGCGCGGATCTGCGCCATCAGCTGCTGCAGCGCGGGCAGATCATAGACATCCTGCAGGCATTCACGCGCGGTTTCCCGCAGCAGCGGAAAATCCGGGAACGGCCGCACGGCGTCAAACAGCTCTGCGGCGCGCAGCCGCTGCTGCCAGAGCGGGGTGCGCTGCCCGGCACGCTGACCCGGCAGCAGCAGGGCGCGGGCGGCGCATTCGCGAAAGCGGGCGGCAAACAGCGGCGATCCGCTGACGGCGCGGCTGACCCGCTGCTGTAACTCATCCGGCGTAAACTGCAGCCAGTCGGAAAGTGAAAATGTGGCATGCGGCGGCAGACGCGTCACAATGCCGTCGTCGCTGGCGACCACGTCAGCCGTTATGCCGTGCTGTTCCGCGAGCCGATCGGCCAGCGCCAGCGCCCAGGGCGCGTGCACGCGTCTGCCCCACGGCGAGTGCAGAATAATGCGCCAGTCGCCGCTGTCGTCCGCACAGCGCTCAATCAGCAGCGTGCGATCGTCCGGCAGCTGTCCGGTCGCCACCTGTTGCTCACGCAGCAGCGTCTGCAGATTACGCCGGGCGTGCGCGTCCAGCGCCGGGTCTTCTGCCGTGCCGTTTGCGGCCTGACGCAGATAGCGGCCGCGCGCCGCGCCGAGCGATGCGGCGCGTCCGGGCGCATCCGCCTGCCAGAACGGCAGCCGTGCGGTGCGTCCCGGTGCCGGTGTGACAATCACCCGGTCGCGCATAATCTGCTGAATACGCCAGGTTGTGGCTCCCAGCGTCACGATGTCATTGACGCGCGAGCCGTAAACCATCTCCTCATCCAGCTCGCCCACGCGGCGGGTACCGGCCTGCGCCTCACCCTCCGGCAGCATCACGCTGACGCTGCCGCGATCGGGAATGGCGCCGGCGTGCATAATCGCCAGCAGCTTTGCGCCGGGCCGGGCCGTGATGCGATCCGTCTGCGGATCGTGGATCAGCCGCGGGCGCAGCAGGGAGAAAGCGTCAGTGTCGTCGCGTCCCGTCAGCATCGCCAGCACCGCATCGTAATCGTGCCGCGACAGCGTAAGAAAAGGCGCGCTGCGCGTGACTTGCTTAAACCAGCGGCCAGCCTCCAGCGGCGCTATGGCGGCGGCAGCGATGGTCTGCTGGGCAAGAATATCCAGCGGGTTTTCCGGCACGGTCAGCGGCTCCGTTTCGCCCGCCAGCATCGCCGTGACGATCACCGCCGTCTGCAGCAGATCGCTGCGCGATCGGGGCCAGAATTCCCCCTGCGGCGTGCTGCCCGGCCGGTGTCCGGCGCGTCCGGTGCGCTGCAGGGCGCTGGCGACCGACGGCGGCGTACCGACCTGAATCACCTGTCCGACGCTGCCCATATCGATCCCCAGTTCCAGGCTGGAGGTGGCCACCACGCAGCGCAGCGCACCGCTCTTCAGCGCGCTCTCGATCAGCAGGCGCTGCTCCCGGGCAACGGAGCCGTGGTGCGCACGTGCAATCTCTGCAGCGTCATCGCGCTGCTGCTGCTGCCAGCGGGCGTTAAGGCGCGCCGTCAGCTTCTCTGCCAGCGCGCGCGAATTGGTAAACACCAGCGTGGTGTGATGGCGCAGCACCGCGGCCAGTATTCCCGCTTCCAGATGCGGCCAGAGCGCGCCGGCTTCGCTTTCGCTCCCCGGCAGCGGCGGGGGAGCCGTGAGATCCGGCACCGGGACCGTGACGCGGAGCTGCAGCGGGCGCGGCAGCGGCGGGTTGACGAGAGTGACCGGGCGGCGACCGGCCAGAAAGCGCGCCACGGTCTCCGGCGGGTTTACCGTTGCGGATAACCCGATACGCTGCGCCGGCCGGGCCAGCTGCGCATCGAGCCGCTCCAGCGACAGGGCCAGATGGGCGCCGCGTTTGTTGCCCGCCAGCGCATGAATTTCATCAACGATGATGCTGGTGACGCCGCGCAGCGTATCGCGCGCCTGCGAGGTCAGCAGCAGATAGAGCGACTCCGGCGTGGTGATTAAGATATCGGGCGGATGGCGGCGCAGCGCTGCCCGCTCGCGCGCCGGGGTATCGCCGCTGCGGATCCCGCAACGGAGCGTGATGGCCGGCTCGCCCTGCTGCTGACGACATGCGCTGACGCCCGCCAGCGGCAGCTGCAGGTTGCGTGCCACGTCGGCGGCCAGCGCTTTAACCGGCGAGATATAAAGCACGCGCGTGGTTTCTTCGTGCGCAACGGCGGCATCCGGACTGCGCTCGCGAAACAGCGCATCGATGGCGTGCAGAAACGCCGCCAGCGTTTTGCCGGAGCCGGTCGGCGCCACAACCAGCGTATGGCTGCCGCCGGCGATCGCCTCCCAGGCCGCCTGCTGAACCGGCGTCGCCTGATCGAACGTCTGTGTAAACCACAGGCGCGTGGCGGGTAGAAAGTGCGACAGCGGTGGGACAGACATCCCGGACTCCTTGCGGGTAAGAGGGCGCGATTAGCAGTGTAGTCGCCCGCGCGCGGCTGAACAGGTTATATACTTGATGCTCAGCGATTTATTACGGGAGCTTGTTATGAACAGCGTAAAAATGGCGTTACTGGCGCTGGCGCTGCCGGTCAGCGCGCTGGCCGCGCCGGTATTTACCCTGCAGTCGCCCGATTTTCAGGATGGCGGTATGCTGCAGAAGGCGTTTGCCGGCAATAAACCGGGCAATCCGGCGTGCAGCGGCGAGAACCTCTCACCCGCCTTCAGCTGGCGCGATGCGCCGCCGGGCACACGCAGCTTTGCGCTGCTGATGACCGATCCGGTGGGTGCGAAAGGGCTGGGCGTGGTGCATATGGTCGCCTATAACATTCCGGCGGATCGGCAGCAGTTTGCGCGCGGCGAGCTGAGCAGGGGAACCGGTTATACCGGCGGCACCAACAGCCCAGGCACGGCGCACTACTATGGACCCTGTCCGCCTGCGGGCAGCGGCATGCATCACTACAACTTTGTGATTATCGCCACCGATCTGCCGCCGGACAGGCTGCCGGCCGGGCTGACGCATGATGCGCTGATCGCTCAGCTTAAAGGTCACGCGCTCGCCGGCGCCACCCGCGTCGGTCGCTTTACCAACGATGAGTAAACCGCCACGCCCGCTGCCGTGCCGGGCGGGCAGTTATCTGGCGTCGGCGGGTGCCACCTCCAGCTCCAGCTGGTTTTCTGCCAGCGTTTTACCCTGTGCGTCGATAAGCCAGGTCTGCACCCGCAGCGGAGTAGCGCTGACGGGGGTGAGCGGCACATCAAGCACGTTACTGCCGGTATCAGCCGCCGCCGCGACCTGCCGTTCACCGCGCGCGAGCAGATGACCCTGCTGAGTGGCGCGCCAGCGCAGCGTAAGCGCCGGAAACGCCTGCGGCAGATCGTTAATTACCCAGAGTGACAGCGCGCCGGGTCTGGCGGCCTGCCAGTTCAGGGTATGCGGATCGATAGAGGGCAGCAGCGGCTGGTAGGCGCGCTGCAGGGCGTAATAGCCCGCTTTCGGCTGACGCAGGTAATCCACCACGCCCCAGTTGATTGAGGGCCAGGTTTCCACAAACATAAACTGAAACAGCGCGGTCACCGGCTGGAAGCGCTGCCGCCGGTAGCTCTCGGCAGCCACGGCGACCAGCTGCGCCTGATAGCGCTGGGTGTTTTTGATAAAGTCATGGATGTTCTTGCCCCGGCTGATGCCCGCGTTTTTAAACGTCTGGATCGGCTGGAAATTGTGATATTTCCAGCGCGTCCAGAGCGGATCGCCGGGTTCGGTTGAGGCTGGCCACCATTCGCGGCGCGGAATGATGCTCTTCAGGGTGGCCAGATCGGGCAGCGCCTGCGCACCGAACTCCGTGACGGTGGCCGTTTTCGCCGGCTCAAGCAGATTATTCAGCGTGCCAAAATACCAGCCTGCCCAGTAGTGCTCTTCCACAGCAGAGTAAGGATGCACAATGCGGCTGCGATCTTCCGCCAGCGCCTCTGCCACGCGCCGGGTCAGGGTGCGGTTAAGATCTTTATGCCAGTCGGGAAAGCGCTTCTCCATCCACGGCGAGTTAAACGGCGGCTCGTTCTGGCCGCCCCAGACCACGATAGCCGGCGAGTTGCCAAACTGCGCGGTCATGGCGCGGGTCTGCGCCACCGCGTTATCCGCAAAGGCGGCAGAGTCGTTATAGCCCCACTGCAGCGGCACATCCTGCCAGATCAGCAGGCCGCGCTCGTCAGCCGCCTCATAAAGCGCCCGGCCCGCCACGTGACCATGCACGCGGATAGCGTTAGCGTTCATCTTCTCCACCAGCGTAAAATCGCGCAGATAGCGCGCTTTGTTCATGGTGCTGAGCCACGGGGAACCGATGTAGTTGGTGCCGCGAACAAAGATCCGCCGATCGTTGATGCGCCAGCCCTGATTATTTTCCAGCGCCTCCACCTTGCGCAGACCGGTGCGGCTGCTGCGCCGATCCATCACGCCGCGATCGTCACGGAGCGTGGCGCTGACCTGATAAAGATGGGGTTTGCCGTAGCCCACCGGCCACCACAGCCGCGCCGCCGGCATCGGCAGCGTGACCTGCAGATGCGCGGGCGTATCGCCGGTCGCCTCCAGCCGTACGCGCTGCTGCAGCTCAAACGCCTGGCCGGGAAAGTTATCCGGTGTGGCGCGCAGGGTCAGCGTGACGTCAGCCGCGACCGGGGCGCGGTAGTGCAGCCCGGCAGAGAGCTGCGGCTGCGCCAGCCCCTGAGACCAGTCGGGACGCAGGATCAGCCGATCGATCGTTGCCCCCCGGCTGATGCGCAGCCGTACCGGCGCCCAGATGCCGCCGGAGTTCGCCTCCTGACCGCGATCGCTCCAGGCTCCGCCGGGACGCGTATCGTGCTGGTTCAGGATCCCTTTCATCAGGTTCTTGTGCAGCGGCCAAGTGCCCGGCGTCGCCTCGCGCGGGCTGTCGACCCGCACGGCCAGCCGGTTGTAGCGGCGCAGGCTGTCAGTGAGATCGACAGCAAAGCGCTGGAAATATCCCTCATGCTGCGCCAGCCGCCGGCCGTTGAGCCAGACGTCAGCCATGTAATCGACCCCGTCAAACTCCAGCGTCGCCCGCTGGTCCGCCTGCAGCGGCGGCAGCGAGAACTCATGGCGGTACCAGAGCGCGCCCTGATGATCGCGACCGGCGCTATACCAGTTGGCAGGGACGCGCAGCGTCGGCCATTTTCTGTCCGCTTCGCGCCAGCCCTCAAAGCCGGGCGTATTCGCGTCATGCACGCGCCATTGTCCGGCCAGCGACCAGCTGACCGGCACCTCGCTGGCTGCGGCTGCGGGCAGGCTGACTATCAGTAACAGGGACAGTAAACCACGCATCACTTCTCCTCCAGCAGGGCGCGCAGCTGCTGACGCACCCGCGTACACTCGTGTATCAGGCTTTCGCGCAGCCGGGCGGCATCGATGGCGTCACCCTGGCGGATCTGCGTTTCAGCGGTCTGCAGCGTATGGGTTAAGTCTGTGAATCCAAATATGGCGGCTTCGCCCCGCAGCTTGTGGCAGTGGCGTGACGCGCTCGTCCAGTCGCCTTCACTCAGCGCGGTCAGCAGCTGCGTTTCGATCTCCGTCAGCGAATCGGCAAACAGCAGCAGCAGTTCGTGCAGCAGCGTCGCGTCCAGCCCAAGCTGCTGCGCCAGCGCGGCGGCGTTGCCGGCTGGCGCAGGCGTGTCGCCTGCCGCCGGGTCAGGCAGCGCCATGACCCGGCTGATCTCCTGATGCAGCATCTCCTGGCTAACCGGCTTGGCGACGTAGCCATCAAAGCCATTCTGCAGGCAGTACTCCTGGTCGCCTTTCATCGCGTGCGCCGTCATGGCAATGATGCGCTGGTGGCGGGGCGGCGATGCGGCGGCTTCACGTTCGCGGATCAGACGCGTCGCTTTTTCACCATCCAGCTCCGGCATCTGCAGATCCATCAGCACCAGGTCCCAGCCATCCTGCTCCAGCAGCGTCAGCGCCTCCAGCCCGTTACCGGCGATGGCGAACTCATGACCGAGCCGGGTGAGGAAATGGGCGGCAAGCTTTTGATTCACCAGATTGTCCTCGGCAAGCAGAATGCGCAGCGCCTGCGTGGCGGGGTCGGCCACGGGGCTGGCCGGCGCACTTTCCGCACTGCTGGCGGGCTGGCGCTGCCCGGAGGCACCCGCCAGCGCGTCATAGAGCTCACGCTGATCGATCGGTTTAGCCAGAAACTTATTCACGCCGAGCTGCCGCAGCTGTTCTGCATCCATCGCCCGGCTCATTGAACTGAGCATAATAATCTGACTGGTTGCCAGCTGCGGGTTTGCCCGGATCTCCCGCGCCAGGTCAAGGCCATCCCGATCGGGCATCTGCGCATCCAGCAGGATCAGCGGAAAGTCCGGCTGCGCCTGCAGCAGCGCCAGCGCATCGGCGGCGCTGGCGGCGAGGCTGGGCTGCAGACCCATATTGCGCAGCATGTCGCTCAGCAGATGGCGGTTAGTGGCGTTGTCATCCACCACCAGTACCGGTAACGGTGCCAGGCGCGGCGAATGCCGCACCGGATCGCTCTCTGTCTCTGCCGGCAACGGCAGAGAGAAGGTAAACGTGCTGCCGCGCCCCGGTTCACTCTGTACGGTCAGCGAACCGCCCAGCCGCTCCACCAGCCGGGCAGAGATGGTCAGCCCGAGCCCGGTGCCGCCATATTTGCGGGTGGTCGAGGTGTCTGCCTGGCTGAACGATTCAAATATAAGCTGCTGCTTCTCCGGTGGAATACCGATGCCGGTGTCGCGCACCTGAAAGCGCAGCCGGTTGTGCGTGGCATCGCGCGTCACGGCCAGTTCAACCTCGCCCTGATGGGTAAACTTCAGCGCGTTGCTGATGAGATTGGTCAGGATCTGGCGCAGGCGTACGGTGTCAGCGAGAAAGGTGGCGGGAACATCCGGGGTGACGTTAATCAGCAGCTCCAGCGCTTTTTCGCTGGCGGCCGGCATCAGCGGCCGCGCCACGGCGTGCAGGAACGGGCGGATCTCAAACCGCTCTTCATCCAGCTCAATTTTTCCCGCCTCTATTTTGGAGTAGTCGAGAATATCGTTAATGATGCGCAGCAGGGTGTGGGCTGAGTGATAGACCAGCGTCATGTACTCGCGCTGCTCCGCAGTCAGCCGGGTGTCGAGACAGAGCTGGGTCATACCCAGAATGCCGTTCATCGGCGTGCGGATCTCATGGCTCATGTTCGCCAGAAACGCGCTTTTGGCTTCATTGGCCGCGTGCGCAGCGGCAATCGCCTGCAGCGAGAGCTGCTCTGCCTCTTTGCGCTTGGTAATATCCTGCAGCGTGCCAATGACGCGTTCCGTCTCGCCGCTGACCGTGACGCTGGCCACCTGACCGGAGAGCAGCATCCAGCGATAGTTGCCGCTGCGGTGCAGCAGGCGAATTTCCCGTTCAAATACCGGCAGCTGTTTGTTGCTGGCGGAGGCAAACAGCTGCTGCAGCGGCTCGCGATCGTCCGGGTGCAGCAGCGTATCGAGAAAAGTGGCGCTGTAGTGCCAGGTTTCACGCGGATAGCCCAGCATATTGAGCAGCGCATCGTTGACCTGCAGCAGATCGTGCTGCTGCTGCCAGTCCCAGATGCCAATCTGGGTCGATTCCGCCGCCAGCACAAAGTCAGCGTGCAGCTGCCGCCGCGATGCGTCAATCAGCGTATAGCCCGAGACGTCAATATGCAGACTGACGATGCCGCCTTCAGGCGTGCGGTTATGCTGGACAAACACCTGCCGGTTAGCGATGCGCCGCATCTCACTGTGATTGTCGAGCCGGCAGCGGCTTATCAGGTTATCGATCATCGCCTGACGGCTGCGGTCATCCTCTGTCATGTAGGCGGAAGCGATAAAATCCTGCGCCAGCTCGGTCAGCGTCATGCCGACGCGGATCCGCTGCTCCATTCCGGGGTAGAAACAGACTACCTGCTGGTTATACGCCACCAGCCGCTCCTGTGCGTCATACATCAGCACCGCGGCGCGCAGGGAATCGAGCGCTTTGGGTAACAGGCTTTCCGGCATCAGTTTCTCCTTATTCTTCGGCCAGCGGGGCGGTGACCGGCAGACAGCGCTGCGGCACACGGAACGGATCGGCCAGCTGCTGACGGAAAAACTGGCGGTTCTCGCTATTTCCGCTGTCGATCAGCGGCTTCATGTGGGTTTTGAAAAGCAGCGCTTCCAGTACCGTGGCGTTGGTAGAGAGCGTGATAGCGCGGTTGTACTCCCCGGTCGCCTCGGTGCGGCCTTCATACCAGCCGCGCGCCGGATCGTACTGCAGCCGGGTGGTGCGCATCAGCGCATCGGTAAACGGCGTGTCCCAGAGCGCCCAGAGGCCAAATACCGCGCGGGTGGAGACCTGCGCCAGCGTCGGCACCCATTTATTGTCATCGGTCAGCGTGTTCCAGGCGTAGCCGTTAGCGAAAATGGTGTCGTTGACGTGCCACGGCGCGACGTTCAGGGCGAAATCGCTGCGGGCGGTTAAAATGCCCTGACGCTGCCAGCGACGCTCCTGCACCTGATAGACCAGGCTGGCGCGCTGGCGCTGCTGCCGGATCTGCGCGCGGTCGGCGCCCGGCAGCTGCCAGCCATACTCCATTCCGCTCAGCACCCAGGGCAGCGTGGTAAGGGCGGCGGGCGTCCAGGTGGTGCGGGGATCGCGGCTGTCGATATCCAGCGCCAGCCCGTCGATAATGACGTGCTGCGCCGGAGGCTGCAGCGACTGCTGGTTAGCAAAGCCCCACAGCCCGAAACCAGCGGCGCTGTATTCGCTGTCGCCCAGCCGCCCCTCTGGCTGGATGCGCATCTGCTGCTGCTGCCACATGCCCGCACTGAGCTGGCCCTGCTTATCCACCACCGGGCAGAAGTTCCAGCGCAGGATAATGCGCTGCAGATATTCCCCGTACTGCGGGTGAAACGTTGCGACCACCTGCAGCGCCATCATCAGACGCGCCATGTCGCGTGAGGACCAGCCGATCACCTGTGGCGTATTGCTGTAGCCCACCATCGACAGCGTCCGGCTGTTATAGAGCAGATTGGGCACGCCGCTCCGGGTGAGGGGGAGGCGATTAAGGCTGCCGAGCAGCTGACTGAGCTGGTGGTCAAAACGGCGATCGTCGATAAGCTGCAGTTCGCGCGCCGCCGTGAGCGCAATCAGGGTATCGCCCATCTGCCACAGGCTGACCACCGGCCGCCGGTCGCTGCCGCTAACCAGACCGCTGTTCGCCTCGCTGTTATTCTCAAAGTAGCGCCAGGCCACCGCGGCCCAGCGCTGCTCTTCAGGCGTCAGCGCGCCGGTGCGGGCGGTGGTGTGCCAGCCGCCGTTCACCAGCCAGCGCCAGCCGTCTCCCTCGTGACGCAGCAGCAGCCAGGCCCCGAGCGCCAGCAGCAGAGCCACGACCAGACCGGTGATACGCACTAGGGTTTTAGGCATGAGGTCGCTACCGGCGGAAGTTTAACGGGCGCACTGCTGTCGCAGCGGGCGCATTTGCAGGCGCTGCACTTCGGTGCGCTGCGCACGGCGGTCCCGCTCTGATCGCACCAGGTTTTTATGCCGGGCGTCACCTCCAGGAAAGGCCGGTTGCGACGCGTGTTGTTCTCTTCAAACAGATCTACCAGGCGCTTTTCCCACAGGGAGGGCGCATAGCTGCGGCTGCGCGCATCGTTAGTGTTAAAGCGCAGCAGCTTGCCCTGTTTTTTGAACAGCAGCGCTTCCAGCATAATGCCGTTGTTGTTGGCGGTGAACTCTTTGATCGGGCCGTCGCCATTCTCATAGAGCCCTTCGTAGTAGCCTTTGTCTTTCTCATCGGCGTTTTCAATCGCGTCAAACAGGCGATCGGTATAAGGGGAGTTCCACAGCACCCACATGCCGAGTGCGGCCTTCAGCGAAACAGCCGCCACATTGGGCACATACTGGCCTTTATCGGTGATGGTGTTCCAGTTGAAGCCGTCGCTGAAGACGGTGTCATAGACAAAGTAGGGGGATTTATCGAGCTGGTGTTCGGAGCGCGCCGTCAGGGTACCGGTGATCATGTAGCGGTTCTCCTGCGCCTGATAGACCCGATCGGCGAAGTTCTTCATCCACGGATGAGAGTGGTTGTTGGGGCGCGCTTCACGATCGTCGCTGTTGTCCCAGCCCATCTCCAGCCCGTGCAGCAGATAGGATTCGGTAACCACGTAGTTATGCTGATTGGTCAGCCGCGGATCGCGCGAGTCGTAGGGCACCAGCACGCAGTAGATATCCGCCAGCGCATAAGGCTCAGGCCGGCTCGCCTGACAGGTGGTAAATCCCCACAGCTGATAGCCCGCCGCCGCATACTCCTCATAACCAAGCCGGCCCTCCTGTACGTACTGAGGCTGCTTCTGCTTATCGAGATAGGCGCCATAGAGCGTGCCGCACTCATCGACCACGTGGGTAAAGTCCCAGCCGAGCACGACGTTATCAATGCTGTTGCCATGCTCCGGATAGCGCTCTTTGATAATCTTCAGCCAGAGCAGCATGCGGCCAATATCGATAGCGGAGAAGCCTATCTCGCCCGGTTTGTTCAGGTAATCGACTTTCTGCCCGGTAATGGTGTTATAGGCTTTGTTTGGCACCTGGTTCTGAAACAGCACCAGCTTGTTCAGCGTGGCGATAAACTGCAGAAAGCGGCGATCAAACTCCGCTTTATCAATGATCCCCAGCTCGCGTGCTGCCGTCAGCGCGGCGAGGTAAGAGCCGCTGTCCCACATGGTGGTGGAGGGGTATTTATTCACCGCGTTCACCAGACCGGTAGTGGGCTGATAGTTGGCGACAAAATAGGACCAGGCGTTGCGCGCCACCTGCATCTCCCGCGCGGTCAGCTCGCCGTGGCGGCTTTTATAGTCGGAGGCGGGCAGGCTGACGGCCGCCTGCAGCGGCAGCATCCACAGGGTCAGCAGCAGCGTCAGCCCCGCCAGGCCAGCGTGTTGTAGCGATAGCACTTTCATCGTTCTTGCTCCTTGTTGCGTGCGGTTGCGGGGGGCTGAGACAGGCAGCCCAGGCAGAGCAGCTGTCCGTGGGCGATATAGGAGAGGCTCTCCAGCACCATCGCGTTGGTATCGGCATTCAGGGCAGCGTTCACGCTGCCGTCAGGGTTAAATCCCGCCTGCCAGCCTTTGCCGGGCACCAGCAGCGGCAGCATCTGCTGGCGCAGCGCGTCGCTCCAGCGATTGCGGAACAGGGCATACCAGGCAAAGGCGGTACGGACCGAGAGCAGCGCCTGGTTGGGCAGCGGGGCGACGGTATGCTGTGGTGCGCCGCGCTGCGGCTGTCGGCCCGGCAGCGCCGCATTGAAATCGGGTGCCTGTTCGGCATAGTCGGCGCTGATATCCCCCCGTGAGTCAGGTTTGCCGGTGCGCTGCTGCAGGATCTGCATAATGCGCCAGCTGATCTCACCGCTGCGCGCGTCAAATCCCTGCTCCAGCCCGGTCAGCAGATAGGGTGAGCTGATGAGCGACGGCTGTTTGCCCCACGGCGTGCGGATCCCTTCATCAGGCACCGCGTGCCCCTCAATCTCAATCATCTTCAGCCCGTCCGGCGGCTGGCTGACTGCCAGTCCCGCGGTGCTGTTGATCAGCCGCAGCACGCTGCCCGCATAGAGACGATAGCCGTAGCTGCCGCGCGGGTCGTCGCTGCGGATCACCCAGCGATTGACCGGCAGGCTGGCACCCTGCGGACCGCTGCTCTGCAGCAGCGCATTCAGCTGCCAGCCCGCCAGCAGCTGCTGTACGGCGGCAGCGTGCTGCGGATAGCGCCACAGCAGGATCTGCAGCGGCATCAGCAGACGGCCCATATCGATAGCGGAGCCGGGGCGCGCCGGATCCTGGTCGAGCGGGGTCAGGGTTTCAGCCTGATAAAAAGCGGCGGGAAGTTTATCCGGCTGCAGCGGCAGCCTGCCCAGCGCCTCAAGCGCGGAGCCGATGCGGTCGTCAAACTCAGCGGCGTCAATCACCTCCAGCTGGCGGGCAGCAATGGTTGCCAGCAGATAGCTGCCGCTGCTCCACAGGCTCAGCCAGGGGTTATCCGCTTCCGCGTTAGCCAGCCCGTTGGGCTGCGTGTTATTGACAAAGTATTGCCACGCCACGCGTGCCCACACCGCCTCCTCAAACGTCAGCTCGCGCGTCTCCGGCAGCGCGGGAAAACTTTCGCTGAGGATAATTCCATCGGTGGTTTCCGTGCGGGTGGGCATCTGATGTTCAACCCACAGCACAATGGCAAAGCCGATCAGAAAGCCGATCAGAATGGTGAGATAGCTGCGTGCGCTATAGAGTCCCGCTTTAAGGCTCATGGTCTGCCGTCTCCTGTGCCGGCGGCGTCCAGAGCGCAGCCATAATCATAGGCAGCATCGCCGCAATGTTGACGGCTCCCCAGAAAATGTTGATGACGTAACCCGAAGGGTCATCGACGTTGCCGCGCGCTACCTGTATACCGCCCCAGATAAGCCCGAGCAGCGTCAGCGCCACAATCGCCAGCTGCGGCTTCACCAGGTAGAGAAAACGCCCGCTCTGCCGCTCCTTTGGCGTGACGTGAAACTTGATTTTTTCCCCGCGCAGCACCGTACCGAGCGCCCGCAGGTTGACAGAGAAGAACGCCAGATAAGAGGCGCGACCGTCCCACGCGGAGATCCCCCAGGTGCCGAACATAAAGGCGAGCTCAGAGACGATAAAGAACGGCAGAAAATGCAGGTAAAAAGGCGTTGAGTAAGCGGCCACCGGCGGAATACCGGTAAACAGATAGATCAGCGGCGAGATAAGAAACACCGTGTTCCAGATGCAGGCCAGGTAGGACCAGAACGTTGTGCCGTACATCAGCGTTTGTGCCGCGCTCAGCTTAAAGCGGCGGCGGCTGAAAATTTTGTCATGAAACAGAATATCCAGCGAACCCGCAGCGTACTTAAAGCGCTGGATCATCCACGTCAGCAGATCCTGCGGCGAGAGCATTTTGGATTCAATGCCCGGATGCATCACCGAACGCCAGCGGCGACCGGCGTCACCGTGCAGTACGATTGAGGTATAGATATCTTCAGAGACGTGGAATTTATAGGGCGTTAGCTCCGTGTCGGCAATAATGTGCGGTCGCATCGCCTGTGACAGCGCCTGACGCGTCTCCTCATCGCGGATATCCTGCGTAAAGCGCGCAATCTCTTCCTCCACGTTAAACGCGTAGCTGCGCAGGGCGGCCTGCATAACGGCTTCGCGCCGGTGGACAGAGGCGGCACCGCAGCAGAACGCCGCGTTGGCCGCATTGCGGCGGCGCAGGATCACGTCGTAGAACATACGCGGATCGTTAAAGAAGGGATCGCTGCCCACGGTAAGCGGGCCAAACAGCTTTTCACTCAGGCTGCCAAGCAGCCAGCCGGGCCAGCCGGTCCGGCGCCGCAGCCATGCCGGCAGACGCTCACCTTCAGGCAGGTCATAAAACCACTGCGGCGTCTGCACCCAGGCGACGTCCGGATCGCGGAAATAGCCCAGCGTATGCACCAGCAGCGTCGGGAAAACACGGGTATCCGCATCGCAGATCACCAGAAAATCGCCGTCAGTGTGCTCCATGCCGTTGCGGATATTGCCCGCCTTGAACCCGGTGTTGTTGTCGCGGGTAATGTAATTGACACCTTCCTGCTCACACACCGCGCGCATCTCCGGGCGACGACCATCGTCCAGCACGTGCACCTTGTAATCGATAGCGGCGGGATAGTGCACCTTACAGGCATCCTGAATCGACAGCCTGACCAGCTCCGGATCTTCTGAGTAGGTCGCAATAAACAGGTCAACCCGGATAGGTCGCGGCGCGGCCTGATCTGCCGGCAGCAGACACTGGTTAATCTCCTCCGGCGCAGGCGGACAGGGCGGATCTTTCTCCTGCCAGATGTTGATAGTGAACAGCAGTGTGCCAAACCAGGCGCAGGTCTCTGCCAGCGCCAGCGGCACCGCATACCAGAGCGCATCAGGGTTCAGCGAGGACATCCAGCGCCAGCGAATGTAGTTTGCGCCCAGAATCAGTCCGGCAACGGCCAGCACCTGCCAGCAGATAATAACCCAGCGCGGTGTCTGCAGCGCCGGAGGGGGACGACGCTGTTCAAAACGGGAAAAGTAGTGGTCCATGGCATCCTGTCTCACATCCTGCAAAAAAGGGCATCTGACCTGGTGAACGCGTTAAGGCAAGCTAAATGAATGAATAATATTAAAACAGATCACTATTATTTATTATTAGCGTCTGGCTTTCTGATGCTTACGCTCAGGGCACCTGACAGCACAAGAAAACATATAGCTGGCAAATAGCGGTTTTAACAGCTTAATTTACGCTATATTTATCATCAGTCTATTTATTGCGCAATGCAGCTACACTTTTCCTTACATCTGAAATATATATTATATTAATGTTTTAACTGATCCTTTATCAGCAGGGCTAATGCGTTATGAGCGAAACTGTCGCCGCGGCTGCAACCTCTGTCACCGTGCCGCAGACATGGCGTTATGCCGTGCCTGGCCGGCGCGATCTGCGTATTGATATGTTGCGCGGGATTGCGCTGGTGATGATGGTCGTGGCTCATACTGAACTGCTCTCTGCGATCAATATCTTTACCTGGGAGCGGTTTGGCCTGACTACGGGGGCTGAAGGGTTTGTCATCCTTTCCGGCTTTATGCTCGGTATGCTCAACCGGCAGCGGCTGCAAAAAGAGGTGCTGCTGACGATTGGCTGGACGCTATGGCGGCGGGCCGGGAAGATCTATCTGGTGAATATCGTCATTGTGCTGCTGATTTTGCTGCTCTCCGCGCTGCCGCTGATTAACACCTTTGAGGTTACGCACTTTGTCGATCGCTATTCCGGTACGGTCTGGGCGCTGTTTCCCGCTACGCCGCAGATCAAAGAGACCTGGTTTAATATTGTGCTTTACCTGCAGATAGGCCCTCATCAGACGCAGATCCTGGGTCTCTATATCTGCCTGCTGCTGGTCAGCCCGCTGTTCCTCTGGCTGCTGCAGACGCGACGCGCGGGCTGGCTTATCGCTGCTTCGCTGCTTGGCTATCTCGCTTACCAGCGCTGGCCGCTGCGGCTGACGGTTTCCGAGTTTGAATTCGCCTTTCCCTTACTGGCATGGCAGCTGATCTACGTGCTGGGCATGTGCTGCGGCTGGTTTAAAGATGAGCTGACCTCGCTGGCGCGCATCCCGGCAGGCTATGTGGTGATCACGCTGATGGTGATTTATGCGCTGGTGATGATGTTTGTTGCGCAGAACCATACCAATCCGTTTATGCCGCCGGCGCTGCTGCTGCACATCATCCCGCCCGCCGATTTTAACTGGTTTTATCACCATCTCGCCGCCAAGAACGCGCTGGGACCGTGTCGGGTCATCAACGACTTCTGCCTGATTCTGCTGGTCTATCTGATCCTTACCCGCTGCTGGTGGCCCATCAATAAAGTGGCGGGCTGGTTTCTGATCCCGCTTGGTCAGCATTCGCTTTACACTTTTATCCTGCACGTGTTTGTGGTGCTGGGCGTCAGCCAGTTTGTCACTTTTGATCTGTGGCAGCAGGCGTGGCTGCGCAACACCGCTATCCATCTGGGCGCACTCGGCCTGCTGTGGTGGATGGCTAAAAAAGAGATTGGCGGGCGTTTTATTCCTAATTGATCGGAGACATCAGATGGAATTCGGGCAGCGGGCAGGGATAACGTGCGGTGTGTTCATGCTGGTGGCAGGCACGTTTAACGCCTCAGCGGCAGAGACCGGCTCGGATAAAGGGGCTGGAGCAGAGAGCAGTGAGCCGATTCAGGCGGGCGTGTTTACCAGCCGCTGGGGACGACTCTTTTCCGGTAACAAAGATACCTTCTCCGGCGCGCTGAGTTTTTCCAGCGGGCTGAAAGAGCAGTGGCTGACCATCCCGAACGGCTCTGAATCTGCGCAGCAAAAAAAGAAGATCAATCAGCTGCTGAACCTGAGCCTGCAGTATTCACCTTACAGCTACTGGTTTGCTAACGTCACCCTGCGCGCACCGATCACCGATTTTGACCGCTACACCACCGATTTCCGCTACAGCTTTGGCTATGACGACTGGCATGCTAATACTTTCAGCCTGGTCTACAGCAACTATGGCGATAACCATCTGTTTCCCTCCGGCACTAAGCGCTTTACCTACTTTGAGCAGGGGGCATTTACGTTTGCCTATAAATTTTCGCTGCCCAAACCCCTTGAGCGTCACCTGCTGATTAACGACGGGGATGCGCTGACCTGCCAGCTCGGCTACAGCTGGGTGCCGCGCTACTATTCGCTGGCGGATAACGATTTGCGCGCCAACAAGCAGGTCATGCTGGGCGGCTGCGGTTACACCTTTAAACAGCACTTCTTCGTCCGCGCCACCGCGTTCTGGTATCCGCACGCCAGCCAGCAGCAGCCGTGGAACGGAGATTACAGCTACAGCTTTGGCTATGCCGGCTATACGCCTGGCTCGTTCTCGTTGCAGTACAGCAACTATAGCGGTACCCGCTTTCCCGGCAGAAGCAGCGCGAATGCAAAGTTTCGTGAAGGCACGGTATCTCTGATCTGGTTCCTGCCGTTTTAGGAAGGTATATATGCAGCCCGTTTCCGCCCAGTCGGTACTGATTGTTGATGATGCGCTTACCTGGCGTAAGCTGCTGGCCGGTCTGCTACGGCAGTGGGGCTATCACGTGCTGGAAGCTGAAGAGGGTGAGCAGGCGCTGGCGCTGCTGCGGCAGCATCCGGTTAATCTGCTGATCAGCGACTGGGAGATGCCGGTCATGGACGGGCTGACGCTGTGCCGTCAGGTGCGCCAGCAGTTCCGGCAGCGTTATATTTATGTGATCCTGCTGACGGTACGCGAAAGCACCGACGATCTACGCGCCGGCTTCGCCGCCGGTGCCGATGATTTTCTGCGTAAACCGGTAAACCGGGTCGAGCTGCAGGCGCGCCTGCATGCCGGAGAGCGCATTCTGCAGCTGGAGTCGACGCTGGAGAGCCGCAATCAGAGCCTGCAGCAGGCGCTGCAGCAGATTGAGACCGACCTGCAGGCTGCCGCCGCGCTGCAGCGCAGCATATTACCGCCGCACGCCATTCATCACGCCGGCTGGTTTGCCGACTGGCTGTTTATACCTTCGGCCTGGGTTTCGGGCGATATTTTTCATTTTTTTCCGCTGGACGGGCAGGCGCTCGGTTTTTACAGCGTCGATGTCTCCGGGCATGGCGTGTCGGCGGCAATGATGTCGGTAGCGGTGGCGCGCCAGTTTCTGCATGGCCGTACGGTAGAGCGGTTTCTCTATAGCGGCGAGACGATTACGCCGCCCGCCGACGTGGTGGCGATACTGAATGAGCGCTTTGTGGCGCAAAGCAGCGACGTAACCAGCTATTTCACTATGGTGTATGGCGCGATTGATCGTCAGAGCGGTGCCGGACGACTCTGTCAGGCCGGGCATCCGCCACCGCTGATTGTGGCGCGCGATGGCACAATCCGCATCGTCGGCGAGGGCGGTGCGCCGGTCGGGCTGCTTAACGATCTGAGCTGGGAGGAGGTGAGTTTTACGCTGGCCCCCGGCGAGCGGCTCTGCCTCTACAGCGATGGCATTACAGAGTGTGAAAATCCACAGCAGGAGATGTTTGGCATGGCGCGGCTGCAGGCGCTGCTCGCCGGCCAGGCTTGCCAGCCGGCAGAGAGTCTGCTGCAGACGCTGCACCAGCAGCTTAACCGCTGGCGTGACCTGCCCGCTGACAGTACCGCACCGGCAGGCGACGATATCTCACTGCTGGTTATTGAACATCTGAACCCGGACGAACAGGAGTCTGCACATGAAGTTTGAATCTGACACCGTCGATAACACCCGCATTCTGACCCCGGTGGTACGACGACTGGACGCCGCCGTTGCGCTGCCCTTTAAGCAGCAGGTGCTGGAGGAGATCCGGCAGGGCACGCGCGCGCTGATCCTCGACTTTTCACGTGTGGATTTTATCGACAGCAGCTGTCTGGGCGCGCTGATTTCTATTCTGAAATCGCTCAATGGTGGCCAGCTGATGCTGTGTGCCCTGAACAGCAACATCAAAAGTATGTTCACGCTGACCCGGATGGACCGGGTCTTTACGCTGTGCGCCGATCGCGAAGAGGCGCTGCGTACGCTGCAATAAGGAGGGGCTTATGCACCACGCAATGGCCGCAGAGATGCTGACGCTGCCCGCTACGCTCAACAGCCTGACCCGTCTCGGCAACGCGCTGCGTCGTTTTCTGCAGCCGCTGCAGCTGCCGGAGAGCTGGATCTACCCGCTCGATCTGGCGCTGTGCGAGGCGGCGAGCAATATTATCCGCCACGGTTATCAGGATGATGCGCAGCAGCACTACCGGGTGCATTTTTCCTGTGATGAGCAGGGCGTCACCGTCACGTTGTCCGATAGCGGGCAACCGGTGCCTGAGGCACTTATGGAGCGCGCGCAGCGCGGTTTTGATGACATCGCTCTGCTGGCTGAGGGCGGCCGGGGCTGGCCGCTGATTTACGCCAGCGTGGATCGGGTCAGTTATCAGCGTCAGCCGGCAGAGAACCAGCTGACGCTGTGGCGGGCGCTACCGGGCGTCTGAGGCGTCTGAAGGTTTAAACAGCTGCTGGACAAACGCTATATAAGCCGGACGCCAGACATCCATCTCATGCCCGAGGCCGGCATAGCTGTGCCACTCATGCCGGATTTTCTGCTGCTCCAGCAGCGCCTGCAGTCCGGTCATATCCCGGCCGGTGATAATATCTTCGTCACCTGCCGCCAGCGCAAACAGGCGCAGCTGACGATTGATTGCGGCGGGCTTTTTCAGCTGTGCGGTAACACGAAAGTCAGGCACGGTTTCCGTGGTGACGCCGCTGAAGATGCCGAGCCAGGCAAACCGATCCAGATGCCGCATACCGCTGACCAGCGCCTGATAACCGCCCTGAGAGAGGCCCGCCAGCGCCTGGCCGCCAGCCTCGCTGCGCACGCGGTAGCGCTGAGCGATACGCGGCATAATCTCCTGCGTTAACTCACGATCGGCTGCCTGCGCGTTACGCGGATAGAAGGTTTCACGCCGGGAGGCGGGCGCAAAGGTCTCGGGGATGGCATCGCTGATATCCGTCTCCGTATCCGGGATCACCACCAGCATCGGGACAATTTTACCTTCCGCCAGCAGGTTATCCATGATTTGCGGGATGCGTCCCTGGGTTACCGCCGACAGCGCGGTGTCGCCAAAGCCGTGATAGAAATAGAGCACGGGCAGGGGATCCGCGGCGTCCGCCGCGCCCGGTGGCACCCAGACCGCCAGCTGTCGCTCGCGCTTCAGCACCTCTGAGTGCCAGGTCAGGGTATGGATTTCGCCATGCGGGACCTGACGCGTATCCAGCAGGCTGCCGGGCACCAGAATCAGGCTGGTATTGACCTGTCGCTGTGGTTTGGGCAGGGAATTGCCGGTATCGATGCTGCGAAAGCCATCTACGTTAAAGAAATATTCATACAGGCTCGGGGCGAGCGGTTCACTGGTAAAGCGCCAGATACCACGCTCATCCTTAGTCATGGGATGCGCGACATAGCGGTCAGGCGTGGCACCGGTGACCACATCCACCGCTTTTGCAGAGGGTGCCCAGAGTCGCCAGGTTATGCTGTCATCGGTGTTAACTGCGGAGAGATACTGTTCAGGGACCAGCGTATCAGGCGGGCGCTGCGGCAGAGGCTGCGCACCCGCTCCGGCGCTCCACAGCGCGGTGCAGACCAGGGCAATAAGAGAATAACGCATCAGTTTTCCTTACCAATAGACGGTATTGCAAGTGTGGCACAGGCCGCCTGAAAGTGAGAGAAACGGCGAGAAAAGTGTGAGAGCTGCAGGCAATTTGCAGGAAGCGTAGCGGGAATCGCGAACTGCGCTACCTTTAATAACGGGTGCTCACGCGTTAAATAACATCATTAATAGGGGGACAGCGGTGAAAATAGCCTGTTTAGCATGGGGGTCACTGATCTGGAAACCTGGTGAACTGCCGGTGGCCGGCGAGTGGCATGCGGATGGTCCGGCGCTGCCGGTGGAGTTCTGTCGTATTGGCGATGGCGGTGAACTGGCTACGGCGCTCTGTATGAACGCGGCACCAGTTAACGTTTACTGGGCAGTACTGGCGAGCGTTTCGCTGCCGGAAGCGGTGGCGGCACTGCGTCTGCGCGAGGCGATCCCTGATGAGCGTGAAGATGGCGTCGGCATACTGCTGCAGCCGCAGCATACGCCGGGTGTGCTTAGCGACTGGGCGCAGGATCGCTGCCTTGATGCGGTAATCTGGACCGCGCTGCCGCCGCGCTATCAGCACCAGGAAGGCTTAATCCCCAGCTGCGACGAGGCGCTCGCGCATCTCGCCAGCCTGAGCGGTGAGGCGGCTGAACACGCATTTGATTATATTCGTCGCGTGCCGGCACAGTTCGACACCGCTTATCGCCAGCGCCTGCAGGCGCTGATCGACACGTCAGCTGAAGTGGCGTAGAGCGGCGTAAAAGTTATCCTGAAGAATTTTGATGCGGTATGAGATGGCACTGTACCGTATCGTTGAACAGCTGATGGCAATATTTGCAGCTGAACCGGAAAGCTATAATGTGCCGGCAGCATTCTGGCAGAAAGCGTTACCGGTTAAAGCAGCGGACATGAAAAAGTATGTGGAGCGTATTCGCCAGGATAAGCAGCGGCGACTGCAGCAGAAAAAGCAGAAGGCTAATGATCTCAACGGAAGAGGTGAGGCGGGTAGCAGGGAAAACGGTCTGACAGAGGTCTGAGGTCATTGCGTCGTTGCGGATGAAATCCATCATTTAACATAATATACATTATGTGCACTTTGGTGGTGGCCGGTAATCTATCGCAGAATAGACATTTATACAGAATCGGCCGCATGTACCTGGGCGCCATTAATAGCGCCCCTACAAAACCGTATGCGATCCGGATCCGACAACCGCGCGGGCCTGGGCGCCATTAATGGCGCCCCTGTGGGTTTTATGGGCGTGCGTTGAA
Organism: Pantoea sp. RIT413; assembly: GCF_003057675.2. NCBI lineage: Bacteria > Pseudomonadati > Pseudomonadota > Gammaproteobacteria > Enterobacterales > Erwiniaceae > Pantoea > Pantoea sp. RIT413. The sequence continues at coordinate 315,907 of NZ_QBJB02000001.1, read as the reverse complement.
TGATGACGTGTTATCCGGGCGCTCCGGCGAATTTTGTAGGGGGCGCATTAATGCGCTCCTGGTGAACATGCGCCCGCCCCCTGGTAAAAGAACCTGCGCCCGACCCCGGCTCACGCATAAATCCGGCGACCGCCCGGCGGGATTCAATTAGCATGTATTCATGCGTCATCTTTTATCGTGGTACTTTCTGACAAAGTACCTCGGACAACCCGATCGGCCACAGGATGTGTTAAATGAAGATCCTTTCTGTTCAGTATCTGCGCGGGCTGGCCGCGCTGCTGGTTGTTGTTGCGCATAACGCGTTACTGTTACCGGATGGTATGGCGGCGCATATTCCGGGCGCGCTGGGCGTCGATATCTTCTTTATCATCAGCGGCTTTATCATGACCTTTATTACGGCACACTCCGCTGAACGTCCGCTGCCTTTTCTGATTAAGCGTTTCTTTCGCATCTGGCCGGTGTTTTTTCTGGTCTGGCTGGCGGCCTGGACGCTGGTGTATAACGAACGCGGATTCCAGCAGATGGGCTGCGTGCTCTACTTTTGTCTGCAGGATTACAGCAGTGCCGGACCGGTGTTTGGTTACAGCGCGCTGGGACCACCGTGGACGCTGACTTATGAAGTGCTGTTCTATACGCTGTTCACGCTGGCGATGTGTATCAGCTATCGTCAGCGCAGCCTGGTCTGCAGCCTGATGTTTATCGTTGCCTCCGTCGGCTTTCAGCTGGCCTATAACGGCAGCGTCACCCTCTCCTCTCAGGCGTCTCCGGACCTGGTGGTAAACGCCTGGTGGCAGGCGTGGATCAAACTCAGCAGCAATACCATCGTATTTGAGTTTATTACCGGCATGCTGCTGGCCGAACTGGTTGTCAGCGGCAACATGCCGGCGCTGCGCACCCGCGGGCGACGCATTGTCTGGTTAGCGCTCGCCGCCGCGGCAGGTATCGCGTTGCTGACAGGCCCGCAGCCATTTGGCCTGCACGGCGGCTACTGGCTGGCCGCCATTATCATGGCTTGCGTCATTCTGCTTAGTGACGAACGACAGTCAGCGCCGCAGCCGGTGCTGAATTTCCTCGGCAACATCTCTTACTCCCTCTACCTGGTGCACTATCCGCTGCGCCGCGTGCTGCTCAACCAGCTGCCGGCTGACGCCAGCGCAGGCACAAAGCTGCTGGTCTTTGCGCTGTCGGTAAGCGGCAGTATCGCGCTGGCTGCGCTGCTGTTTCGCTATGTCGAACGCTACGCTATCCGCGCGGGGAAAAAGCTGGCCGATAGCTGTTATAGCTGGTTCTCCGTGCAAAAAAGCTGACCGAACAGCCGTGCCAGGCAGCTGAGGATACCTCCCCGCCGGGTGCTGTCCTGCTGATTGCGTCTGGCTGGAGGTGCTGGCCGATGAGGTAGGTCTGCTATTATGTTAAATAGCCCGGTTTACTCCGGGCTGCCAGCGGCGCGCTTGATCGGTGCAACCACCACGTTGACCCCGTTATCCTGCATGCGACGCAGCAGCGGCAGCGGCGTGCCCTGATTCACAATCACCACGTCAAACTCGCGCAAATCGGCAAAGCGATGCAGCGCGCGCCGGCCAAACTTGGTGTGATCCATCAGCAGAATACGCTTCTGTGCCGACTCAAACATGGCGCGCTTGGTCTCTACCGTCTCTGCTGACTGATGAAACACCGCGTCATCCACAATGGCGGACATGCTGACAAAAAAGATATCCGCGCGCAGCGAGGCGATCTCTTCGCGCGTCATGCGCCCCATAAACGCGTTACACCAGGGGTGATACTGCCCGCCCAGCCCCATCAGGGTAATATCCCGCCCGTTACGCAGCTCGTTCATCAGGGTCAGCGAGTTGGTGATCACCGTCAGCGGCGCTTTCGCGTAAAGCTGCCGCACCAGCTGAAACACCGTGGTGGAATCATCCAGAAACAGCGCCTGCCCTGGCTCCAGATAGCTGGCTGCAACTTCGGCAATCGCCTGCTTCTCCTCCAGCTGGCGCGTGGCGCGATAGATATCGCTCGATTCCACCAGGCTGGTTGAGGTAGCCGATACCACCCCGCGCGACTTATGCAGCAGGCCGCGCTCGACCATTTCATCAATATCACGGTGTGCGGTCATCAGACTGATACCAAACCGCGCGGTCAGATCTTCGATTCGTACGGCGCCCTCGGCCATGACCGCTTCCGCGATCAGCTGGCGGCGCGCCTGCTGGCGTGCCTGGCGACTGTCGCCGGGCAGCGTATCCGCCGTGAAAACACCAGGCAGCGTGTCGTGTGGGTTATGCGCCATATAAGTTCCGGAGAGGAGTAAAATGCAGGATTAGTTGTAATTACAGCGCGTTATACCCATTAATGCAAATAACCGATCGCCTGCACCCCGGCCAGCTGCGGCCAGCCGGGGATGCTGCGGTTACTGTTTAAGCACAAACGGTGAAATGAAGTTGCCGGCGTTCTCTTTGGTGATCAGCACGCAGTCAAACAGCTGTTTTTCAGCCGGTGCGCCGGTTTTTCCGGTTTTCAGGAAAGTATCTGCCTGCTCAATCGCTTTCTGTGCAAACAGCGCGACCGGCTGCATAACGGTATAGGCCAGCGTGCCGGCTTTCACCGCATCGACCGCGTCCGGCGTGCCGTCAAAGCCCCCGACCTTGATCTGCCCCAGTTTGCCGGCCTGTTTCAGAGCCGCAATAGCGCCCAGCGCCATCTCATCGTTACCGCTGATCACGCCTTTGATATCCGGATTCGCCTGCAGCAGCGACTGCATCTTGTTAAAGCCCTGCGTGCGATCCCAGTTCGCCACTTCCTGACCCGCCTTTTTCAGATCGGGATATTGCGACAGCACGGTATCAAAGCCGTTGGCGCGGGTTGCCGCATTGTTATCCGAGGGCGGTCCTACCAGCTCAACATAGTTACCGCTGTCGCCCACCTGCTTCACCCACTCCATGGCACCAGCAGCGGCGCCCTGCGCGTTGTTTGAAACCAGCTGCGCTTTCGCCAGCCCGCTCTGATTCAGCTCTGCGTTAATGACAAACACCGGAATATTGGCGGCAATCGCTTTTTTCACCGAGCCGATGGAGCCGTCAGCGTTGGCGGGATCGAGGATGATCGCTTTAGACTTATTGGTGATGGCGGTATCGATCAGCTGGCTTTCCGCGTTGGTATCGCCTTTATGGGCGCTGACTTTGGCGCTGTAGCCAAGTTTTTCAGCCGCTTTCTGCGCGACCTGGCCCTCCGTCAGCCAGTAAGGGTTAGAGGGATCGTTGACGATAATGGTCATCAGACCTTTATCAGCCCAGCCTGGTGCAGCAAAGGTGCTGATGGCGACGGTAGCGGCAAGCATAAGACGTTTGGTAAACATAGTGACTCCGTTATTATCAGGGTACAGGTTTTTTTTACGGATAAACGCGCACCGCAGCGGCGCGCGCAATTCAGCGGCTGCGTCGCCCGTACTGCAGCGTATTCAGTAACACGGCCAGTACAATCACGGCCCCGGTAAACACCGTCTGCCAGTAGGCAGAAACGCCGATAATCACCAGACCATCAGAGAGAAAGCCAATCACGAATGCTCCCAGCAGCGTGCCGCGCACGTTACCGCGCCCGCCGGTCAGCGCCGCCCCGCCAATGACCACGGCCGCAATCGCCGTCAGCTCGTAGGTGGTACCCGCCGTCGGGCCGGCAGAGGTCAGCTGCGAAGAGAGCACCAGCCCCGCCATCGCGGCACAGATACCTGACAGCACATATACGCTAATCTTCACGCGTTTCACCGGCACGCCGGAGAGATCGGCGGCACGCTCATTGCCGCCTGACGCATAGAGCCAGCGGCCAAACGCGGTACGGCTCAGCAGAAAACCGCACGCCAGCGCCACCGCGCCGAGTACCAGCACGCCAACCGGAATGTTGAACAGCCGGTTAAACCCAAGCCAGTCAAAGCCGGTGTTGCCCAGGGATTCACTGCCGGAAAGCTTGTTATAGGTCAGACCGTTAGTCATCAGGAGCGCAATGCCGCGCGCCACATACATAGTGCCAAGCGTGGCCACGAAGGCGGGTACGCGGCAGATGGCAATCAGTACGCCGTTCACCAGCCCGACCAGCGCGCCCACGACCAGCGTCAGGATCGCCACGGCCCACACCGGCAGATAGAGCACCACGCCGAGCGCCTCAAGGCTGATGCCCTGCATCATAAAGCCCGCCATTACGCCAGCCAGTCCCAGCGTAGAGCCGACGGAGAGATCGATGCCGCCATTCAGGATCACCAGCAGCATACCGATAGCGGGCAGGCCGAATATCGCCACGTGTGACGCCATCGTCAGGAAGTTAGCTCCGCTAAAATAGTTAGGCGACAGAAACGAAAACGTCGCGATAATTACCAGCAGCGCAATAAAGGCGCGTCCCTCCAGCAGCAGGCGGGCCAGGTTAAGCTGTTTTGTACTGCGGGCGGCATTCGCCGCGGGCGAGGTGGCCAGCGTTTGCGTTTGATCGGTCATACTTTTCACTCCGTTTTTCATGTTATGCCACCAGTGCTTCACCCGACGCCGCCATGATGCGCTCTTTACTCACGCTGGCGTCGAAAATGGCGGAGATACGCCCTTTGCTCATCACCACGATGCGGTGAGCGATGCTAAGGCATTCACCAACCTCGGAGGTGGTATAAACCACCGCCAGCCCCTGCTTCGCACTCTCTGCCAGCAGGCGAAACACTTCTGCTTTGGCACCGATATCGATGCCGCGGCTTGGCTCATCGAGCAGCAGCACGTTGGGCCGCGTCGCCAGCATCTTGCCAATCACAACTTTCTGCTGATTACCGCCCGAGAGCGAGCCGATTGCCGCGTCACCGCCTGCGGTTTTCACCGTGACGTTGCGAATGGTATCGCTTACCAGCTGCTTCTCACGGCGGGCGGAGAGCATCAGTCCCCGGACAAATTCACCGATGCTGGCCAGCGACAGGTTCTCCCCTACGCTCATGGTCTGTACCAGTCCGTCGCGCTGCCGATCTTCCGGCACCAGCGCCAGCCCGATAGCGATACGCTGCGCCAGAGATAAGCGGCTAATCTCCGTCTCCTGCAGCCGGATATCGCCGCTGCTCTGCGCGATACGTCCGGCAATGCACTCCAGCAGCTCCGTGCGCCCTGCTCCCATCAGGCCATAAATACAGACTATCTCGCCCGCCTTTATGGTCAGCGACAGGTTGTCTACCAGCCGGATGCCGGTTTTACTCTTCACCGTCAGGTTCTCAACCGTCAGCGCGGGCGGGCCAAAGGCGTAACCCTGCGGCGGCGAGCCGAGATCGAAATGCTCCCCCACCATGTTGCGTACGATCCACTCAAGATCGATATCGCTGCGCTCTGCCCAGGCGGTCATCACGCCGTCGCGCAACACAACGGCGCGGTCGGTGATCTCCAGCGCCTCCTCCAGGTGATGAGAGATATAAACGATGGCGACGCCCTGGCTGGTGAGATCGCGGATCACCTGAAACAGCACGCTGACTTCGGCGGCGCTCAGGGCCGAGGTTGGTTCATCCATGATCAGGATCTGCGAATTCACCGACAGCGCCCGGGCAATCTCCACAATCTGCTGCTGGCCGAGGCGCAGGTTCTCTACCGGCGTCAGCGGATCGATATCCTCTTCGAGCGCCGCCATCAGGTGCCGGGTCAGCCGTGCCTCTTCGTCGTAGTCAACGCCGGTAGCCCCCATGATTTCGCGGCCCATGAAGATGTTGTCACGGACATTCATATTGGGCGCGAGATTCAGCTCCTGATGAATAATGGAGATACCGCAGCCGCGCGCCTCGGTGGCGGAGTGAAATAGCTTACTTTCGCCATTGAGCAAAATTTCCCCGGATGTTGGCGTAATCACGCCGGATAAAATCTTCATTAAGGTCGACTTGCCGGCGCCGTTTTCACCAAACAGCGTGGTGACTTCGCCGCGGCGTATCTCAAAGTTCACGCCTTTTAGCGCATGCGTTGAGCCATACACCTTGCTGACGTTACGCGCCTGCAGCACCACTTCACCTTTTAACAGCGCCGGATTAACAGGAAAGGGTTTCATTTAACCTCCACGCTGACCGGTGTGATCAGCCAGTTACTGGCATTAAGGAGGCGAAACACCCCGATGACCTCCACGGTCTTGCCCGGCAGCGCGTTGCGGTCAAGCTTCTCCAGAACGCTGTTTTTCATGGCGCGGTTCAGCGCTGCCCCGGCGTTCTGATACTCAATCTGGTTGGTAAAATCGCCGAACTGAATAGTGCCGCTGGCGTCGCGCAGATCGGTACCGCTCAGGGCCGGCCCGGTCTGCAGGCGTACTTTCAGGCTCTCCGGCACGCCGGCGACCTGCAGCGGAAAAATCCCCTTCTCTCCCGGCTGCACCACGCCCTCCAGCCTGACCGGGATCACCGGCAGCGGCGAGCCGATACCATACTGCGCGGCGGCGGCCTGCTGGTTCGCCTGCAGCGCTGCGGCCAGCGTTTGCGCCGCAACGGCGCGACGCTCCACGCTCTGCTTCACCTCAGGAAAGTGCTGTTCCGCCCAGCTGTCTGGTGAAAAGCCCTGCTGCGTCTGCCCGGCGGCGTCGGTTCTGACAACGTGGGTATCCAGGGCAATGCCGGCTATGACGGCACAGCTCAGCACGGCGGTCAGCAGCAGGCGACGCCTGCGCTGCCGGTCAAGCTGGTGTGCGAGCACTGAAACATCAGACATAACGACACCTCATCGGGTTAACAGCCCGGAATTAACGCCGGCTGTGTTATATATGTGATAACTAATGTGATGAGAATTGTGCTGATGTGACTAAAATGTCAACAGCCCGGCGGCGATTTTTTCAGGAGAGCGATCTGGATCGCTGTTTGAACCGCAACCGCTGATAAAGGTTTAAATTCCCTTATGTCAGGGATGCTGGCGAGGATAAGTTGTCTGGAGGTGACTCAGTCGGGCGGTGATTTCGTGATCCTGCTCGCTAAGTGGGATGAAATATTTTACCTGTATTGAAATTTAATACGAAAGATATGTTATCTAAGTGAGAAAAGAAGTATCACTAGCAGCAGCATAATAATCACACGCCGTTAACACGGCATACGGCGGGATCGCAGGCAGCCCGCAGCACATACCAGGTGGAGGTGTCGGTGGAGAGTGGCGATATCATTGTGGGCCTGGATTCAGGTACCTCGGTGGTCAAGGCGGTAGCCTTTGATTTGACCGGCAAACAGCTGGCCTGCGCGTCGGTACGTAACCGCTATTATCGCGCAGCAGGTGGCGCAGCGCAGCAGTCGATGTCGCAAACCTGGCAGGATGCGGCCAGCGCCCTGCGTCAGCTCGGCGACCATATCGACAACCTGGCCGCCCGCGTAGTGGCTTTAGCCGTGACGGCTCAGGGGGACGGCAGCTGGCTGGTGGATGCGGAAGATCGGCCAGTGGGTGACGCCTGGATCTGGCTCGATGCCCGGGCGGCCCCCACGGTGGCCACGCTGAATCAGCATCCGCTGGCGCAGGCGCGCTTCAGCGCCACCGGCACCGGACTCAATACCTGCCAGCAGGGGGCGCAGCTGGCACACATGGACAGGCACTTTCCTGAACTGCTGGCAAAGGCTGACGTCGCGCTGCACTGCAAAGACTGGCTCTACCTTAACCTGACCGGCGTACGCGCCACCGACCCGTCTGAGGCGAGTTTTACCTTTGGCAACTTTCGTCACGCCGGCTATGACGACACCGTGATTGACGCGCTGGGGCTGACGCACCGGCGTCATCTGCTGCCGGAGATTGTCGAGGGCACAGAGACCACGCATCCCCTGACCCGCGAGGCGGCAGCGCTGACGGGCCTGCGGGCCGGGACCCCGGTAGTGCTGGGCTATGTGGATATGGCGATGACGGCGCTGGGCGCGGGCGTCCACACCGGCGAGGCCAATACCGCCTGTTCGATTGTGGGTTCAACCGGCGTCCATCTGCGCAGCGTTACTGTTGATGATGTCTGGCTCAATCCGGCGCAGACCGGCTACGTGATCCCGCTGCCGTGGCCCGGTTATGTCACGCAGGTTCAGACCAATATGGCCTCGACGCTGAATCTGGACTGGCTGCTGAATGTCGCCGGAGACCTGCTGCAGAGCTTTGGCTGCGAAACCGATCACGCCCGGCTGGTGGCGCAGATTGATAGCTGGCTGACGCACACCACACCCGGCACGCTGCTGTTTCATCCCTATATTTCACTGGCGGGCGAACGCGGTCCCTTCGTGAATGCCAGCGCGCGTGCCGGTTTTACCGGCCTGCACTATCAGCACACTTTTGGAGACCTGGTGCGCGGCGTGGTAGAGGGAATTGGTATGGCGGCGCGCGACTGCTACCAGGCGATGGGTCAGGATCGGCCCGGCGAGATCCGTCTGACCGGCGGTGCGGTGCGTTCAGCGCCGCTGCGGCAGATCCTCGCGGCGGCTATCGGTGCCCCGGTGCGTATCAGCCAGCGTGAAGAAGCGGGCGCGGCCGGCGCGGCAATGATGGCCGCGGTTGCAGTAGGCGCGTTCTCTTCTATGGCCGCGTGTGCCGAAACCTGGGTCCGCCCGCTGCTTGACACGCCGGAAACGCCGCAGCCCGATCTGATGCAGCGCTATGACGCGCTGTTTCCTCATTATCAGCAGATCCGCAGCGATCTGCCGGCCTGCTGGCAGGCGCTGAATACCTGTAACGGAGTCAATCATGAGTGACACTATGCTGGATCTGTTTGTTATTGGCGGCGGCATTAACGGCGCCGGTATCGCCCGTGATGCCGCCGGTCGCGGCCTGTCGGTGGCGATGTGTGAAAAAGACGATCTGGCGCAGGGCACCTCCTCCCGCTCCGGGAAGCTGGTGCACGGCGGCCTGCGCTACCTGGAGTATTATGAGTTCCGGCTGGTGCGCGAAGCGCTGATTGAGCGGGAAGTGCTGCTGAATGCTGCCCCACATATTATCTGGCCGATGCGCTTTGTGCTGCCGCACAGCCCCTCCGATCGTCCCGCCTGGCTGGTACGGCTCGGCCTCTTCTTCTATGACCATCTGGGCGGCCGTAAGAAACTGCCCGGTACGCGCTCACTCGATCTGACGCGCGATCCCGAAGGCGCCCCGCTGCTCGACAGCTATAAAAAAGGGTTTGAGTACTCCGACTGCTGGGTCGATGACGCGCGGCTGGTGGTGCTGAACGCGCTGGATGCCGCTGAGCGTGGCGCAACCATTCTGCCGCGCACGCGCTGCGTTGCCGCACAGCGCCTGGCCGGCAAATGGCAGATAACCCTTGAAGATGTCAGCAGCGGCGAGCGCCGCACGCTGTTTGCGCGGGCAATCGTCAACGCGGCGGGACCCTGGGTGCTGGACATTGTGAGCGACGTGACGCAGAGCCACAGCCAGCGCCGGGTACGTCTGGTGAAAGGCTCACACCTTATCGTGCCTAAATTCTGGGAGGGTCAGCAGGCGTATCTGGTGCAGAACACCGATAAGCGCGTGATTTTTATCAATCCTTATGAAGGCGATAAAGCGCTGATTGGCACGACGGATATTCCGTGGGAAGGCAAAGCGGAAGCGGTGACCGCCGACGATACAGAACAACAGTATCTGTTAGACGTCGTTAACCGCTACTTTAAAGTTAAGCTGCGCCCGGCTGACGTTATTACCCGCTTCTCCGGCGTGCGTCCGCTGTTTGACGACGGCAAAGGCAACCCCTCCGCGGTGACGCGCGACTACGTGTTTGACCTCGATAACCAGCAGGATGCGCCGCTGCTGCACGTGTTTGGCGGGAAAATCACTACGTTCCGCAAGCTGGCAGAGCACGCCCTGCAGAAGCTAGCCCCCTTCTTTCCGCAGATGGGCGCTGACTGGACGCGTGCGGCCACGCTGCCGGGAGGCGATATGGCTGACGCCGACTTTGAAACCTTTCTGGATCAGTGCAAATCGCGCTGGCCGTGGCTGCCGCAGCCGCTGCGTAAACACTACGCCCGTCTTTATGGAACGCGCATCGCACAGCTGCTGGCAGATGCAACGGCGCTGAGCGATCTGGGACGCCATTTTGGCGGACTGCTGTATGAAGCAGAAGCACGCTATCTGGCTGACCACGAGTGGGCGCAGCAGGCGGAGGATATTCTGTGGCGGCGCACTAAACATCAGCTGCACCTTACCCCGGCGCAGCGCGATGCGTTCATCACCTGGTTTGAAGCGGCTTCCGCGCGCGTGATCCCGCTGCGCGCCCGTGCCGGACAGGAGAACTGATATGGCCCTGACTCTTTCGCTTAATACGAATCCGCTGGTTAACCGCTTTGCCGATCCGCACGACTTAATTATCACGGTGGCGGAACAGATCCGCATTCGCGACCTGCAGCTGACCCATGAATTTATCAATCCGGGCTGGCCTGCCGCGACGATAACCGCAATGACGCGTCGTATGCAGCAGGCGCTGAACGCCACCGGCGTGCGCGTCACCTCCGGTATGACCGGCCCCTACGGGCGACTGAACCACTTTGGTCATCCCGATGCTGCGGTGCGCCGCTACTATATTGACTGGTTCAAAACCTTTGCGGACATCACCGCTGAACTGGGCGGTGTGGCTATCGGCTCGCAATTTGCCATTTTTACGCAGCGCGACTTCCGGGACGCAGAGCGCCGCGAAACGCTTATCGATATCGCCACTGACTGCTGGCAGGAGGTCGCTGAACATGCGCGCGCGGCGGGGCTGAAATATCTTTTCTGGGAGCCGATGAGTGTGGCGCGCGAGTTTGGCGAAACCATTCCCGCCGCGCTGGCACTGCAGCAGCGCCTGAGCCAGCGCGATTTTGCCCTGCCGATGTGGATGATGGCGGATATTGATCACGGTGATGTGACCTCGGCCGATCCGCAGGATTACGATCCTTACGCCTGGGCTGAAGCGGTGCCGCGCTGCTCACCGATCATTCATATCAAGCAGAGCATGATGGATAAAGGCGGGCATCGTCCGTTTACAATGCAGTACAATGACGGCGGCCGTATTCAGCCGCAGCCGCTGCTGGAGGCGCTGGCGCGTGGTGGCGCGCAGGATAATGAAATCTGCCTGGAGCTGAGTTTCAAAGAGCGCGAGCCCACCGACAGTCGCGCCGTGGCGGAGATCGCAGAGAGCGTCGCTTTCTGGGCCAGCCATATTGAAACCGGCGTGGCGGACCTGCATCTGGCGACGCAACGGCCCGCCGGAGCGCACAGCTAAACACGCGGGCCGGAGCCCGCGTCGTCTTCTACTCTGAATGGACAAAGACATGAAATCCGCACCTGCTTCTGCCGATCGTGATGACTCTCTGGCGCTGCGTGCGGCCTGGCTGCACTACGTAGGCGGCCTGACTCAGGCTGAAGTCGCTAAACGACTGGGGCTGCCTTCGGTAAAAACGCACCGCCTGATTGCGCGCATGGTGGCGGAAGGCGCAGTAAAAATCACCATTGATGGCGATATTCTCGACTGCGTGGCGCTGGAGGATAAGCTGCGTCAGCACTTTGGCCTGCGGTTTTGTCAGGTTGCGCCCGATCTGGGTGAGACCGGGCTGCCGGTGCGGGCGCTGGGGATGGCTGGCGCGGACTATCTGCGCCAGCTGCTGCTCGGCGCGCCCGCGATTACGCTCGGGCTGGGGCATGGCCGTACCCTCTCCGCGGCGATCCATCAGCTGGCGCGCCTTGAGGCACCACAGGCGCGTTTTGTGTCGCTGCTGGGCTGCCTGACGCGCAACTATGCGCTCAACCCGCATGATGTTATGCACCGCATCGCCGCCAAAACCGGCGCGCAGTCTTACATGATGCCGGTGCCGTTCTTTGCGAACACTGAAGAAGATCGCGATGTTCTGCTGGCGCAGCGCGGCGTCAGCGAGATTTTTGATATGGCCGCGCGCAGTGAGGTCAAGCTGGTCGGTATCGGGACGGTAGAGCCGGCGGCTCAGCTGGTTGAAGCCGGCATGCTCGAAGAGGCGGAGATCAACGCCCTCTCTGCAGCCGGCGCGGTGGGAGAATTGCTGGGCCACTTTTTTGCCGCCGACGGCACGCTGATCCACAACTCACTGACGGCGCGGACACTTTCCGTGCCGCTCAGCCAGAACCGCAGTGAGATTGTGGCGCTGACGGGTGGCCTGAGTAAAGTGGCGGCTATTCGTGCCGTGCTGAGCAGCGGTCAGCTCTCCGGGCTGATCACTGATGAGGTCACGGCGCAGGCGCTGCTGATATAACGCTGACCGGTCAGTAAAATAGCGCTCTGCACCGCCAGGTTAAATCTGCGTGACCTCCGTTCCCTGCGCCGTCAGCAGCGCCTGAGCGGCCGGATCAAGCTCGCTGTCGGTAATCAGCTGCCTGAACGGCTGATGCGGCGCCAGCGCATAAGGGTGGATCTGACCAAATTTAGAGGAGTCGGTCAGCGCAATAGTGTGCGCAGGCTTTTCCAGCAGCGCATGAACCACATCGCAGCGCAGCATGTTGCGCCCGGTAAAGCCGGTGGCGCGATCCCAGCCATCAATGCCGATAAAGACTTTATGAAAGCTGAGCTGCTGAATACAGAGCCGGGTCAGCGGACCGACCACCGACTCACTGCTTTTCTGAAACAGACCGCCGAGAATAATGACGTCGCCGCCCTTTTCACGCAGCAGGCCGGCAATATAGTGGCTTACCGTGACCAGCGTAACGTCATGCCGCTCGCTCAGCGCCTGTGCCAGCAGCGCATTGGTGCTGCCCCCCTCAATAAATACCGTTTCCCCTGCATTCACCAGAGAGGCGGCATAATCGGCCAGCCGTTTTTTTACGGCAAGGCGGGTTTGCATCCGGGCGCTGACGTCGTCACCGCCCGCAGCAACGGCGGAGCCATGCACCCGACGCAACAGCCCCTCTTTTTCCAGCTGGTTAAGATCCTGGCGCATCGTGACTTCAGAGACGCCGGTGGTCAGCGCCAGCTCGCTGACGCTGACGCTGCCGCGCGCGCTGAGCAGCTCGATAATTGACTGATGACGTGCGTTCATAGTGTCCTGCAGTTAGTCAGTAAGGCCCAGCGCCTGACGGCCGCGGGCGTTCAGATGCTGGGGCGTAAAGCGATCCTGCCAGTTAACCTCATAATCTTCACGCGGGAAATCACCGGGTGAAACACCCTCTGTCAGCGCCTGCGCCACCTGATGCGCGTAAGCGCGATTTTTGTCGCACATCGGCGCGGCCGGAATATACATCACATTACCCCAGCCCTGCTGATCTTCTACCGGCGCGACAGAATGTATCACATCGCAATGCCACCATACGGAATCGCCCGCTTCCAGCGCCGGAATGGAGCAGAGTCCGGCAATCAGTTCAGGATGCCAGCGCTCCGATACCGGCAGGACTTTACCCGGCTCAACCCCGCATAGCTCCTCTTCCGGTACATCGCTGAGCAGAGGACGCAGCAGCAGTAACGCCATTGCCTGCGGCACCGGCACAACGTGCAGCAAACCCTGACCAGGCTGCATATCAGAGAGCGCCGTCCAGCCCTGAAACGTACGGAATACCGAACATTTTGTGGTAGTACCGGACTGGTAGTCATTTACCTCTGTGCGGTATGCCGCATCCCACGGGTCATACTGTGCAAAGCGGTTATTAAAGATATGTCTGAATACCTGCTGATAAGCCGGCAGCAGCCAGCGCTCCAGCGCACCGGAATCGGTATGCGCACCGAGCCCTTTAGAGGTTGTGCCGGGCAGCCGCCGGCGGATGCGGTCGGGATAGATAATGCTGACATCAGGGTCAAACCAGCGTTTACCCTGAGAATCAAACCGCCACAGGTGATTGAGGAATCGCTGGGTGGCAGCCATCGACTCACTCTGCCGCGCGGCCATTTGCGCCTGACTCCAGTAAATCGGATAGATTTCCGGCCGCGCCGCCGCAAGATTGCCAAAGAAATCATCTCCCGGTCCCCGGTAGCCGGTCATAAAATCGTTATCGTCCAGATAACGCATCATCGATGCATCCCATCCCAGCGCGCATTCGCGGCTGAAATTACCTTTTACCACAACACAGCCGCGCCGCCGGATATGTGCTTTCTGCGCCTCACTGATTTCACCTGCGGCTATCGCCTGCCAGCTCAGCTGGGGCCAGGCGGAACCAGACTGCGCCTCTTCATTTCTGGCCGCGGCAAGCTCCGTCACCACGCTCTCCCGCACCTGCTTATACAGCGCCTCCACATCTCCGATCTGCTGGCGCAGCTGCTGCTTCATCTGACGAATGCTTTTTCTGAAATCGTCGGGCTGCTGCTCTGAAGAGAATAAAGTGGTCACAGAAATCACCTCTCGCTCTGGTTTCAAATGAAAGTTAATAAATTTTCATTCATAACACGCAGCTGGCGTATGGCAAGCCGGTTGTGGCGGAAAGCCGGACGCGGTCACAGTTGGCAGGAGGTTTCATTTGAAAGTGTGAGGTAACAAAAAGCTTAGTTCCTGCGGGCTGCCCTGCCCGCGGCTTATTTTTTCTGTCAGGCTTTTTTCGCAGAGGTGGCTAACTATGTTAATACAAAAATAATAATGTTTGTTGTAACTACTAAGGTGCTACCAGATAGCGATACTGAATAAATTCCGTTTTCGTTGCCAGCCGGTCGTACAGCGCCCGTGCGGCGACGTTTCCCTCCTGCGTGTTCCAGTAGACCCGTGAACAGCCGCGCGCTCTGGCCTGCTCATAGACGGCCAGTATCAGCGCCTCACCCGCACCGTTACCGCGCGCCGCTTCTGCGACAAACAGGTCCTGCAGATAACAGTAGTCACCGCGCGTCCAGGTGGAGCGATGCGTCAGAAAATGCACCAGCCCCACCATGCTGCCACCCTGCTCCAGCACCAGACAATACATCGGTTCCGCACGGGAGAGCATGCGCCGGAACGTTTCGCCGGTCGTCGCCTCATCAATCTCTGTCTGATAAAACTGCTGGTAGCCCTGCCATAACCGCAGCCAGGCCACATAATCCTCAGCCCGCAATGCCCGTATATTCATCGTCTCTCCTCACTTTGCCAGCGCACGGATAATCTCATCTGCAGCAATAACGCGATCGTCATTGGGTATCCATTTATTGGCCAGCATAATCAGCCCCACCCTTTGGGAAGGGATAAACACCGCATAGGCTGAAAAGCCATTGGTTGAGCCGGTTTTGTTATACCAGGCGCGTAGCGGCACCGGCGCAGAAGGAGAAACCGGCGTGGCCCGCATACCGTTAAGTATGATTTTGCTGCTGTTCCCCGCCACCAGCTGCTGCTGAGTAACAGGCAGCGGGTAGTACTCCCACATCATCGCCTGCGTAAATGCCGCCGTGCGAAAATAGCCCTGATGGGTGGCAGCCACCGCCTGCCGCCAGGCAGGTACCACGTTAACCTCTCCCATCTGAATGCCGATCCAGCGAATCAGATCTTCTGACGTTGATTTCAGCCCATACGCTTCTGCATCCAGCGGCCCGGGCGTCACGCGTACCGGCCGGTTCTGTTTATCGTAGCCCTGCGCGTAATCCGGCATGGCGCGCGGCGGCACCTGAAGAAAAGTACGATGCATTCCCATCGCCGGCAGCAGCATCGACTCCATTGCGCGCATAAATGACATATTCAGGCTCTTCGCCGCTATCATGCCGAGCATACCAATACCGAGGTTTGAATAGACGCGCTCTGTTCCCGGCTCTGCCTCAGGCTGCCACGCCTTATACCACTGCATCAGCTGCGCGCTATCCGTGACCTCCTCCGGCACAAACAGCGGCATGCCGCTGGTATGCGTCGCCAGGTTCAGCAGCGTAACGCGATCGAGCGCGCTGCCCTGCAGAGCAGGCAGCCACTGGCTGGCGCTGTCGCGAAGCTGCATTTTATGCTGCTGTACGGCGTAGCTGGCGAGCGTGGCGGTAAAGGTTTTGCTCAGCGAGCCGATCTCAAACAGCGTGCGGGAGGTGACCGGCTCTCCGCGATCGGTTGAAGTGACACCGTAACTATAAAAGGTCGTCTGGCCCTTGTTCAGCACGGCAACCGCCATGCCGGGGATCGCAAAGCGCGCCATCAGCGGCTCAATAATGTTATCCGGTGCCCGGGCAGCAGCGGAAGTGGCGATAAACAGCAAAAATGTAGCCATAACGCGGCGTCGCATGAATAATCCTTATTCCTCAGAACCAAAAGCGGTGCGCATAGTATATCCGCCCCCGGCCCACCCCACATGCCCATTCGTGGTGTAAGTGAACAGAGTCACATCCTGAGTAAGCGGGTTTGCCGTTTTGGCTGCGCACTCCTATACCTTTGACGGATAAGCCTTCACCGTCAGGGAGCGTGCTATGGCTACTGTGTTAACCCGTAATGAGCGTCTCGACAGGCTGCGCCAGCGTCAGATTACACCGGTCCTGATTGCCGGAGGCGGCATAAACGGCATCAGTACCTTTCGCGAACTGGCCCTTCAGGGCATCCCGGCTATTCTGGTGGAGCGCGATGACTGGTGTCAGGCGGCAAGTGGTGCCCTGTCGCGCATGATCCATGGCGGCCTGCGCTATCTTGAAACCGGTGAGTTTGGTCTGGTTAAAGAGTCTGTGATCGAGCGCGACCGGCTGCTGAAAAACGCGTCGCACTATGTTTTCCCGCTGCGGACGACGGTGCCGGTGGAAACCTTCGGCGGCGGCATGGTCAACGCCACGCGACGGTTTCTGCGCCTCAGTGACAAACCTGCCCGGCGCGGTGCGCTGCTGATCAAAACCGGCCTCAGCCTGTATGACCTCTATACGCGCCAGTATGGCTCCATGCCTAAACATCAGGTACGAAGCGAGGCGGCAACCCGCGATCGCTGGCCGGGCTTTGCGCCGTGGGTGAAATATAGCGCCAGCTACTATGATGCGTGGATCAGCGCCCCGGAACGGCTGGGGCTTGAGCTGGTGGAGGATGCAGAGCGCGCCTGCAGCGACGCGCTGGCGCTGAATTATATGCAGTTAATCAGCAGCGACGGTGAGAGCGTCACGCTGAAAGATACTCTGAGCGGAGAGCAGTTTCGCCTGCAGCCACACGTGCTGGTCAATGCCGGCGGCGCATGGATTGATCAGCTTAACCAGCAGATCGCGCCCAAAAGCGCCCGGCAGAAACTGATTGGCGGCACCAAAGGGTCACATCTGATCCTCGATCATCCGGAGCTGCTGCGCATGCTTGATGGTGAAATGGTCTACTTCGAGAATCAGGAGGGGCGCGTCTGCATCCTCTATCCGTGGGGAGGTAAAGTCCTGGCCGGCTCAACGGATATCCGCGTTGACGATCCCGATAACGTGGTCTGCGAGGCAGCCGAGAAAGCGTATATTCTTGAGTCGCTGCGCTTTGTCTTTCCTGAGGTGGTGGTGCCGGAGTCCGCCGTGGTCTACACCTTTTGCGGCGTACGTCCGCTGCCTGCCAGTGATGCAAAGCTGAGCGGTCAGATATCACGTAACCACTCGCTGGTGATGCTGCCGCCCGATCCCACCCGCGCCTGGAGCACGCTCTGTCTGGTAGGTGGTAAGTGGACCACTTTTCGCCGCTTCGGTGAAGAGGCGGCCGATCGCGTTCTGCGGCTGCTGGGCGAAAAGCGCCATGTTTCCACCACTGATTTAGCGATTGGCGGCGGGCGCGACTTCCCTGCTCCGGCGGCCCAGCCCGCCTGGATCGCCCAGCTGGCGCAGCAGCATGCGCTGCCGCTGCCGCGCGTCACGCAGCTGGTAAAACGTTACGGCAGCCGCGCCTTACCGCTGCTGTCGCTGCTGCGCGATGACGACCGTCCGCTGCATCATCACGCCGATTACAGCGCCACGGAACTGCGCTATCTGACAGAGCATGAGCAGGTGTGCCAGCTGGAAGATCTGCTGGTGCGCCGCACGTCGCTGGCGATCGGCGGCGAGCTGACCCCGCCGCTCATTCAGGAGATCTCGCTGCTGATGGCGCAGACGCTGGGCTGGAGCGAGCGTCAGCGGGTACAGCAGCTGCAGCGCTGCTGCGCGTCGCTGGCGCGTTTTCACGGTCTGCATGGCCTCTACCCTACGGTGATGCAGCAGGAGGCACAGCATGTCAGCGAGCAATAAGGCACGCATGAAGCGGTTATTCCGTCACGGCCGCTGTCTGGACGTAGCGGTCGATCACGGTATTGCCAATGAACCCGATTTTCTGCAGGGGCTTGAGAATATTGGCGCGGTGATGCAGAACCTGATTGCCGCGCAGCCCGATGCGATTCAGCTCAATTACGGACAGGCAGATCTGCTGCAGTGCGCGGAAGGAGTGAAACCCGCTCTGGTGCTGCGCACCGACGTCGGCAACGCCTATAACGCCGTGCGCCATCGCGAGATGTGGGCAGTGCTGCATAATCCCGATGAGCCGGTTCTGGCGGCGCTGCAGCTGGATGCGGCCGCCGTGGTGGTGAATCTTTATCTTATCCCCGATGAACCCGCGATTTTTCGCATGTGCATCGAAAATATTGGCCGGCTGCGCCATGCGTGCGACCGCTACGGCATGCCGCTGATGATTGAGCCGCTGGTGATGGCACCCGCCGGTCAGGGGGCCGCCTACGGTTCACTGGGCGATGCAGAGCAGATTGTTCCGCTGGTGCGGCTGGCGCGCGAACTGGGCGCCGATATTATCAAAGCGGATCCAACCGATAACCCGGCTGATTTTCACCGCGTGGTAGAGGCGGCGCGCTGTCCGACGCTGGTGCGCGGTGGGGGTAAAGGCGAGATCGGTGCGGTACTGCACAAAAGCGCGCTGCTGATGGCGCAGGGTGCCAGCGGCATGGTGTATGGGCGCAATGTTTATCAGCACGCCTCTCCTGCCCGGGTCGTCGCCGCCCTGATGGCCATTATTCATCAGGGTGCCAGCGGCGAGGATGCGCTGGCCCTTTATCAGCAGGCTGACGCCTGACCTGGCGCACGTTCTGTGCGCGCTCTCCTCTGCGGTTTTACGGAGCCGGATATGAAAATCCTGGGTATTGATGCCGGTAATACGATGATCAAGGCGGTGCTGTTTGATCTCAGCGGGACGATACTGGCCGTGGCTGAGCATAGCGGCGAAACGCTGCAGCCGCAGGAGGGCTACGCCGAGCGTTCGATAGCCGCCATCCGGCACGGTACTGAACAGGCGATCCGTCACTGCCTGCTGCAGGCGGGCACGGACGCACAGGATATCATTGCAGTGGGCGCCGCCGGACACGGCAATGGCCTCTATACGCTGGACCGGGCGCTGCAGCCGCAGCTTGGCATTCAGTCGATCGATCGGCGGGCGGACGATATTGTCGCTGCGCTGGAGCAGGCTGAAAAACAGCACGCCATTTATACCCTCTCCCGCCAGACGCCGTGGGCAGCCTCCACGCCGGTGCTGCTGAGCTGGGTTAAACAGCACCAGCCTCAGATATGGCAGCAGATCGGTGCGGTACTGAGCGCTAAAGATGTTATCGTCCATTTTCTCAGCGACGCGCTCAGCAGCGACTATTCAGATGCGGCGGGTGCCGGGCTGATTGACTATCGCGTTCGCGATTACAGCAGTGAACTGCTGGCACTCTATGACATTGAGGAGGCAGCAGCCTGGCTGCCGCCGCTGCGTGAATCGAGCGCTGTCAGCGGTTATGTTACCGCGCTGGCGGCGGCACGCACCGGTTTGCCGGCGGGTATACCGGTGGTGGCGGGTCTGTTTGATGTGGTGGCCAGCGCAGCGGGATCGGGGGTCGTCAGCTGCGGTGACGCCTCAATCGTAGCGGGTACGTGGAGTATCAATCAGGTTGTGGTGGATAAACCTGACTATCTTCGCCCGGTTTCCATGAGTTCAATGATAGAGCGGGATCGCTTTATGGCGATTGAGGCCAGCGCAACCTCGGCGGCCAACCTCAACTGGTTTCTGCGGGAATTTGACGACCGGCGCGGAGGAAAAGGCGCGGTGCAGAGCAGCGAGTGCGTGGCGCAGATCCGTCAGGATCCGCATCTGCCGTTTTATCACCCTTACCTCTACTCCGGCCGCAAACCGGAACCGGCCCGCGCCGGCTTTTACGGGCTGGGCGGCTGGCATACCCGTGCAGATATGCTGTTTGCCCTGTTTGAGGGCGTGACCTTTGCTCACCGGGCGCATATTGACCGGCTGCACGCTGCCGGCCTCCCATTTACCCGTGCCACGCTCTCAGGCGGCGCCGCGCGCAGCGTCATCTGGCCGCAGATGTTTGCCGATGTTTTGAATATTCCGGTGCGGGTGGCAGAGTGTACGGAAACCGGCGCGCTGGGCGCCGCGCTCTGTGCAGGCGTTGGCGTGGGCGTGTGGCGGGATCTGACGGATGCGGTGCAGCATGCGGTGCGTCTGCAGCCGGAAGAGCGGCAGCCGCGGCCGGAGTGGGTCAGCTTCCACGACGCGCGCTATCACCAGTTTAAAAAACTGGAGCTGGCGATGCGCGACATCTGGCGCGAGACCCGCTGATACTCAGCGACACTGGCTGGTGCAGTTCTGTACACAGATTTGCGCCAGCGAGCCACATCCGCCGCCGCTATCATTTTTGCACTGTGACTGCTGTACGTAGCAGTTTTGCTGACAGGCCGACAGATCGCATTTTGACGCGATCGGGGTAAACATAGCAGACGGCGATTTGGGCGACGGCTGCCAGCTGCTCTGCGCCATCGCGTTTACGCTGCACGCCATCATTAACGCAATTATCCACTTCATGATTAATCCTCCGCTCTGAAGCTTTAAGTATGCGCAAAATCTGGTCAGAATGCCGCATGAAACAAAAGATTCATGCGCATAGAGTTGCACTATAAAAGTGCGAGCGCACTGCAACAATCGTTTCATCATTATGTCTCTTTTATAAAAAACCATAGTTATCAACACGCTGTCTGTTGGCGCGCATCTGGTACAGAAGTTGCAGTATTTCCCTGACTGAGCACAGGAGAGCATGATGAAAGTGATTGTTATTGGCGCCGGTATCGGCGGAATGAGTGCTGCTATCGCCCTGGAACGGGCGGGCTTTGAGACGGAAGTCTATGAGGCCGTTGCGGAGATGAAACCGGTTGGCGCAGCCATTTCCGTCTGGCCTAACGGCGTGAAATGCCTGAATGCCCTCGGTCTGAAACAGCCGCTGCGCGCGCTGAGCGGCAATATGGCCTGGATGGCTTATCACGATGCGCGAAGCGGTGCCCCCCTGACCCGCTTCAGCCTGGATCCGCTGGTGCAGCGCACCGGTGAATATCCTGCGCCGGTATCACGCGCCGGGCTGCAGGCGATGCTGCTTGATACTTATGGCCGGACGCGCGTTCGCTTTGGCAGGCGCGTCACGCATGCTGAACAAACCTCGCAGGGCGTTACCGCTTTCTTTGCCGACGGCAGCGAAGCCACAGGCGACCTGCTGATCGCTGCGGACGGCACGCACTCTGTACTGCGCGAGGCGGTTCTGGGCGAGCGCGTGGCGCGTCGCTATGCAGGCTATGTAAACTGGAACGGGCTGATTAGCGTGGATGAAGCGATTGCACCCGCCGATCAGTGGACCACTTTTGTCGGCGACGGCAAGCGCGTGTCGCTGATGCCGGTTGCCGGCAACCGCTTCTACTTCTTCTTTGATGTGCCGCTACCTGCCGGCCTCGCTCAGGATCGCACCACGCTGCGCGCCGATCTCAGCGGCTATTTCGCCGGCTGGGCCGAACCGGTGCAGCGGCTGATAGCGCAGCTCGATCCGCTCACCACTAACCGGGTCGAAATACACGATACCGAACCCCTTACCCGCTTTGTGCGCGGACGCGTGGCGCTGCTGGGCGATGCAGCCCATAGCACCACCCCCGATATTGGTCAGGGCGGCTGCGCGGCAATGGAAGATGCCGTGGTGCTGGCACAAACGCTGGCGACACATTCGCTGGGGGTGGAAGATGCGCTGCTGCGCTATCAGGCGCGCCGGCTGGACCGCACCCGCGACCTGGTGCTGAAGGCACGCAAGCGCTGCGACGTGACGCACGGTAAAGAGCCCGCGCTGACGGCAGCCTGGTATGAAGAGCTAAAAACCGAAAGCGGCGAGCGGGTGCTGGCTGGCATGTGCGACACAATCTGCGGTGGCCCGATGGGATAGCGCGCCACCGCTTCTGCCCTACTCTGCGCTTAATCCGCGATGGCGCAGCATCGGCTCTGGCGCTGGCGCTTTACCGCGCCAGCTCAGCCAGACGTGCTGCAGATCGCTGCTGTTTCCGCGTGACAAGACCAGATCCCGGAAGCGCTGCCCGTTTTCCCGCGTCAGGCCACCCTGTTCAGTGAACGCCTGATAACCATCGTCAGCCAGCATCTGCGTCCAGATATAGGCGTAATAGCCTGCCGCATATCCTCCTCCCCAGATGTGACGAAAATAGCTGGAGCGATAGCGCGGCGGCACTGCTGACAGCGCAATGTTTTCTGCCTGCAGCGCCTGCCGTTCAAAATGTTCCACATCCTGTGGCTTATCGTGCGCGGAGAGGGAGTGCCATTGCAGATCCAGCAGCGCCGCGGCCAGCAGTTCGGTCATGTCATAACCTTTATTAAAGGTAGCGGCCTGTACCATTTTTTCGCGCAGCGCAGCGGGCATCGGCTCCCCGGTTTCCCAGTGGCGCGCATAGCTGGCGAACACCGCCTCATGACTGGCCCAGTGTTCGTTAATCTGCGACGGAAACTCCACAAAATCGCGCGGCGTGGCCGTACCGGAGAGGCTGGCGTAGCGCTGGCTGGCAAACAGGCCGTGCAGCGCATGACCAAATTCGTGGAACAGCGTGATAACATCATCCCAGCTCAGCAGCGCCGGCTGGCCAGGCTGCGGTTTGGTATAGTTGCAGACGTTGTAGATCACCGGTTTCTGATCCAGCAGCGCAGACTGGTCAACAAAGTTGCCCATCCATGCCCCGCCGCTTTTATTATCACGAGCGAAAAAGTCGGTATAAAACAGCGCCAGCGGCGTCTCATCGGCGTCGAAAATCTCATAGACGCACACATCCGGATGATAGACCGGCAGATCGTGGCGCTGGCTGAACCGAATACCGTAAAGCTGCGTGGCGGCCCAGAACGCGCCGCGCTCCAGCACGCTATCCAGCGCGAACCAGGGGCGAATAGCGTCTTCATCAAAGTCATATTTCGCCTGGCGCACCTGCTCTGCGTAAAAATTCCAGTCCCAGGCGCGCAGGTCAAATCTCTGCTGCTGCTCAGCCATCAGCTGTTCTATTTCTGCGGCCTCGCGCCCGGCGCGCTCGCAGGCTGCCGGCACAATATTGCGCATAAAGTCCAGCGCGGCATCCGGCGTTTTCGCCATCTGATCCTGCAGGTTCCACGCCGCATAGCTGCTATAGCCCAGCAGCGCGGCCTGCTCCGCCCGCAGCTGCGCCATACGCGAAACCAGCGGCCGCGTATCGTTAACATCGTTACGCTCACAGCGCTTCAGCGCCTGCTCAAACAGCGCTTCCCGCGTGGCGCGGATGGTTAACCGGCTCAGCGCTGGCTGCTGCGTGGTGTTTTGCAGCGGGATCAGCCACTGATTATCCAGACCACGTGCGGCCGCAGCGGCACGCGCCTGCTCCAGCGCTGCATCGTCGAGTCCCGCCAGCGCCTCCGGGCTGCTGACGGTGTAAGCGGCTGACTGCGTCGCCGCCAGCAGACGGTTACCAAAGCGGGTGCTGAGGCCTGCCAGCTCCTGATTGATGTCGCGCAGCCGCTGTTTTTCATCATCACTCAGGCTGGCTCCGGCCAGCTGAAACGCCTGCCGGGTAACCTCCGTCAGCCGCACCGCCTCTGCGTCCGGGCAGGCGGTACTGCGCTGCTGCCAGACTGCCTCCAGCCGGGCGAAGAGCGCGCTATTGAGGTAGATCTCATCGTGCAGCGCCGCCAGGGCGGGCGTAATGATCTCTTCCACCTCCTGCAGGCGTGGCGACGTATTCGCTGCCGTCATGGCTGAAAAGACCTGCCACACCCGGCTCAGTAAGAGGCCGCTGCGCTCCAGCGCTTCAAACGTATTAGCAAAGTCCGGTGGCGCAGGGTTTGCGATAATCGCGGCGACTTCGCGGCGCTTCTCTTCGATGCCCGCTTCCAGCGCCGGCAGAAAATCGTCTTCGCTTATCTGATCGAACGGCGGCGCCTGATACGGCAGCGTGCTGGCGCTAAAAAAGGGATTGGCGGATCGGTTCATTATCGCTCCTGATAATCAGCAACGCCGCAATAGCCTGCGGCAGAGAGCCTTTATCCTGGCACGCCGGTGTGCGGGCAACAACCCGGCGTGCTGCCCGCCCTCTCTTTTTGCCACACCGGCTGGCCATTTACCCAGGTCTGCGCAATGTTGCGATCGTCACCCAGCGTCATCAGAACAAACAGCTGCTCGAAGATATCTTTACTGTTGCCATGACGCAGCTGCTGCAGCGGCGATACGGCCGGATCCAGCACCACAAAATCCGCCTCTTTGCCGGGCGCAAAGTTGCCAATTTTATCGTCGAGATCCAGCGCCTGCGCCCCGCCCAGCGTGGCGCGATAAAGCGCTTCGCAGGCGGTCAGCTTATAGTGCTGCAGCTGCCCGACTTTATACGCCTCGCCCAGCGTCTGCAGCAGGTTGAAGGTGGTACCAGCGCCAACGTCGGTGCCGATCCCCATGCGCACGTTCTCCTGCCAGCAGCGTTTGAGATCAAACAGCCCGCTGCCAAGAAACAGATTTGAAGTAGGGCAAAATGCGATGGCTGAACCGGTGTCGTGCAGGCACTGCCACTCATGGTCCTGCAGATGCAGGCAGTGGGCAAATACGCTGCGTGCGCCAGTGAGCTGATAGTGGTGATAGACATCGAGATAGCCGTTGCGCTCGGGAAAAAGCTCTCTGACCCACGCCACCTCCTGCGGATTTTCACTCAGGTGCGTATGCAGCCAGGTATCGGGAAACTCTCTCCGCAGCTGACCTACCCGTTCCAGCAGCTGTGGCGAAGAGGTCGGCGCAAAGCGTGGGGTCAGCGCATAGCCAAGACGGCCGCGCCGGTGCCAGCGCTCAATCAGCGCCCGCGTCTGCTGATAGCTCGTTTCGGGGGTTTCAGTCAGGTAGTCCGGCGCGTTGCGGTCCATCATCACTTTACCGGCAATGAGCCGCATGCTGAGCCGCTCCGCCGCGCTGAAGAGCGCGTCAACCGACTGCGGATGCACCGTGCCAAACACCAGTGCGGTAGTGGTACCGTTAGCCAGCAGCTGCTGCAGGAAAAAATCGGACATCTTTGCCGCATGGGTTGCACAGTGATACTGCTGCTCAACCGGAAAGGTATAGTTATTCAGCCAGGTCAGCAGCTGTTCGCCAAACGCGCCCATCATTTCCGTCTGCGGATAGTGAATATGGGTATCGATAAACCCCGGCACAATCAGCTTGCCGCGCAGGTCCGTGACCCGCCGGCTATCCACCCGTGGCGCCGCGCTGCTCCAGCTTTCCAGGCTGACAATTTTTCCTGCACGCAGCGTGAGCAGACCATCAGCGAGATAGCGTGCGGCGTCACTCAGCGCCTCTGGCTGATCTACCGTGCGGGTAAAATCAAAAAAACTGGCGCGCAGCAGCGTCTCGTTGTCAGCATTCATAACTCATCCTCTCAGTAAGATAAAATGAGTGTGCAAAAGCCGTGCCAGTTCAGGGTTATTTACCTGCTAAATCATAAGGTTAGGCTAAAAGAGAGGCAACCGGATGCGCAAACGATTACGCGCACCTGCGCCGGCGTTAAGATGCGCTGGCGACCGCTGGCTCTGCTCCGTGATGCGTCAGCGCGATGCACGCCTGCACCCTGTTAACGCATTCCGGCGACAGAGAGTTTGCCGGCCGCTTTTTTTCAGCAGGCGAAGAATGATGGTGATATGGTTAAACGCGGACTACCTGAAAACAGTTAAGGAACAGTGAGATGATTATTTTTGTTACCGGTGCTACTGCGGGGTTTGGTGAAAGTATTACCCGTCGCTTCATTGCCACAGGCCATAAAGTGATCGCCAGCGGGCGGCGCGCCGAACGGCTGCAGGCGCTGAAGGATGAGCTGGGTGAAAACCTCTATACCGTTCAGCTCGATGTGCGTAATCGTGCCGTTATCGAGGAGGTCATCGCTGCGCTGCCGGCAGAGTGGCGCAACATTGATGTACTGGTCAACAACGCCGGCCTGGCGCTGGGCACTGAGCCAGCCCATAAAGCCAGCGTCGATGACTGGGAGAATATGATCGACACCAATACCAAAGGCCT
Organism: Pantoea sp. RIT413; assembly: GCF_003057675.2. Lineage (NCBI taxonomy): Bacteria > Pseudomonadati > Pseudomonadota > Gammaproteobacteria > Enterobacterales > Erwiniaceae > Pantoea > Pantoea sp. RIT413. The sequence goes on along the minus strand of NZ_QBJB02000001.1, from coordinate 289,796 downwards.
GGTTTTCATGACCCGGGCGCTGCTGCCTGCCATGGTAGAGCGCAACGTCGGGCATATCGTCAATATCGGTTCCATTGCCGGCAGCTGGCCCTATGCGGGCGGCAACGTCTATGGCGCAACCAAAGCGTTTGTGCGCCAGTTCAGCCTGAATCTGCGTACCGATCTCCACGGCACCGCGCTGCGCGTGACCGATATCGAGCCGGGTCTGGTAGGCGGAACGGAATTTTCCAACGTGCGCTTTAAAGGCGATGACGATCGCGCCGGCGCGGTGTATGAAGGTACAACGGCGCTGACGGCAGAGGATGTCACCGAGGCCGTTTACTGGGTAACCACGCTGCCAGCGCACGTCAATATCAACACGCTGGAGATTATGCCGGTCAGCCAGACCACCGCCGGGCTGAAAGTGCATAAAGACGCGTAACCGTGTGTGACAACGTCACCTGATAGCACCGGGTGACGCTGTTACGCTTTTCCCCAGCCGGTGACAATAATCAGCATCCCGCACAGCGCTATCAGCGCGCCCGCCCAGTCCCATGCGCTCAGCCGTACCCCATCCACCACGCGCAGCCAGATCAGCGCCGTAAACACATAGACACCGCCATACGCCGCGTAAACCCGCCCGCTCGCCGCCGGATGCAGCGTGAGCAGCCAGACAAATAGCGCCAGACTCGCCGCAGCCGGCAACAGCAGCCAGGCGCTCATCCCTTTACGCAGCCAGAGCCAGGGCAAGAAACAGCCCGCAATCTCTGCGACAGCCGTAATGAAAAATAATAGTGCGGTCTTGATCAGCATAACTCTGCTCTCTGTTCCCTCAACGCGCTGCACACCGCTGGTGAGCAGCAAAAGCAGGATGATATACTAGCCGCTGTTACGGCAACAGCCTCGCACGGCTGACCGGGTCTGACTAAAGGACAACATCATGAAAAACTATGCTTCCGTTCTGTTTACGGCGCTGCTGACGGCCAGCGTGCTGCTGAGCGCTCCCTTTGCCGCTGCCCGTACCGATCGCCTGATCGTGGAAGATGGCAATAGCGCGGCCAGCAATGAAGCCGCCCGCCAGAGTAAAGAGCAGTGGAACGATACGCGTAATCTGCGCAGCAAGATTAATACCCGGACAGAGAAAGAGTTCGACAAAGCGGACCGCGCGTTTGATACCCGCGACGCCTGCGACAAGAGCTATAACGTCAACGCTTACTGGGAAGAGAATACCCTGCGCTGCCTCGATCGCCGCACCGGTCGTCCGGTCGCGCCGTAACGCGGCGCTGCTGCTATAGTGTTCAGAGAGACAGTCAACAAGGAGTTTGCGATGAAAAAGGGTTCTCTGGTACTGCTGCTGGGTGTGATGACGCTGCCGCTGATGGCTCAGGCCTCCTGCGACAGCGTTCGCGCCGATATCAGTAAAAAAATTGTCAGTAATGGCGTGGCGGAGTCAGATTTTACGCTGGATATCGTGCCAAACGATCAGGCCGACCAGGCGGGCGGTCAGGTGGTCGGCCACTGTGAAAATGATACGCAAAAAATTGTTTATAAAAAGAATATGCGGGATGCAGAGGGTAGCGCACCCGACAGCGCCGGCAGCTCTCAGGATATGTCAGCGCAGTAACCTGCAACCGGGGCAGCCGCCGCTGCCCCGCTTCTTCTCTTCTATTCCATCTCCGGTCGCTGACGCGGCATCAGCCAGGCGATCCACACCGTCAGCAGCGCGATCAGCAAGGCCACGATAAATACCCAGTGCAGCGATGCGGCAATCTGGGTCGTCCAGAGCTGCAGTTCTGCAACCGGCAGCGCCTCCCGGCTTTCCGGCGACATGATTTTTTGCATCGGATCCTCCGCCTGCGGCAGCCGCTGCGCCAGATTGATGTTTAAAACCGCCCCCATCAGTGCGGTTCCCAGCGCTGAACCCAGCATCCGGCTGAACATAATAGAGGCGGTACAGATACCGCGGATCTCATACTGCGCATGGTTCTGCACGGAAACCAGAAACGTGGTGCTGGTCATGCCCATGCCGGTGCCGATAACAAAGGCCGTAAAGCCCGCCTGCAGCACGGAGCTTTCCGCGTGGAGCAGCAGCAGCAGCGCGCTGCCGGCGATCAGTAACAGTGCGCCAAGCTGAGCGGTGAAGCGATAAGAGGTCACGAGCATCAGGCGACCGCTGAGCGTACTGGCAATCGGCCAGCCAATTGACATCATCGCCAGCGCGCTGCCCGCCTGCAGCGGCGTACCGCCGGTGATCCCCTGGATCCAGGTGGGCAGAAACGCGCTGATGCCCATCATGGTGGCGCCGATAATCAGATTACCGGCGTTGCCTGCCACAATCAGACGGCTGCGCCACAGCGCAAGCGGGAAAAGCGGTGCCGCCGTCTGCTGTTCGTGCCGTTTGAGACGCCAGCCTGCCACGCCTGCCAGCAGCAGAAACGGCAGCAGCCAGTAGCCGAGCGCTTCCGCCTGCAGCAGCGCCACCAGCAGCGCAGTGACGCTGATCATCAGCCAGCAGCTGCCGGTAATATTCAGCGCACCTGCGGCGGAGACCGGGCGGGCGGGCAGGAAACGCGCCAGCAGCAGCATAGAGATCAGCCCTATCGGCACGTTGACCCAAAAGATCACCGCCCAGCTAAAGTGCTGCACCAGCCACGCACCGCTAAGCGGTCCGATAATTGCCGCCACGCCCCAGACGCTGGAGAGCCAGCCCTGAACGGTGGCGCGTTCACGCGGGGAGTAGATATCCGCCACAATGGTAGTGGTCAGCGGCATAATGGCACCCGCTCCCAGCCCCTGAAAGGCGCGAAACAGAATGAGCCATGTCATGGTATGAGCAAAGCCGCACAGCACTGAGCCAAACAAAAACAGCGATACCCCGACAAAAAAGAGCCGCTTACGTCCCCATATATCGGCTAAACGGCCATAAAGCGGCACGCTCACCGCCTGCGTCAGAAGATAAATAGAAAATACCCAGCCAAACTGCGCGAAGCCGCCCAGATCGGCAATGATCGTAGGCATCGCCGTCGCCACAATCGTCACCTCAATCGCGGCCATAAACATAGCCAGCATACAGGCAAACAAAATCCATGGACGATGGCTGCGCAAAACTTCAGCGTGCTCTGACATAACGCTCCTTATCCCGTTTTACTCTCTCTTATCCCGCCACACAGCCCGTGCTTATGTGACAGGGTAACCTTTTTCGATGAATTTTTTTTATTGTCATACCATCCCGTACCCGGTGCGGGCTGCAGGCGGTTTTGACCCCTCACTGTCAGCTGTTTTTTGCGTTAAATGCTGGCGTTGCCGATCAGAGATTGCTATAGACTTTTAGCCGTCAGGTTAATTATCTGTAAATTTATGCCGAATTAACGCAGGCAACCCGCACCTTAACCATAAAATTTTGCTATCGAACGCGGCCTCTTATCCTGCCGCTCAGCAGAGCAATCATAGCTGATAGTTCTGTTTATTCAGGGAGAAAACGGTTATGCCTCACGCATCGCTGATCCGGCGCACCGGATTGGCTCTTCTCACTCTTACGCTACTCGTTTCGCTTCTGATCTGGGGCATTGGTCCGGATACGCTGCGCGCCCGCCAGACCGATCTGATCTATCTTGGCCAGCAGCATCTCTGGCTGGTTTTCTGGTCCATGCTCTGCGCCCTGCTGGTGGGGATCCCTGCCGGGATTGTGCTGAGCCGTCCTTTTGCGCGACGTCAGGCTGAATATGTTATGCAGATCTTCAACGTCGGCAATACCCTCCCGCCTCTGGCCGTGCTGGCGCTGGCTATGGTCGTGGTGGGCATCGGTGAGCGACCGGCGCTGATTGCGCTGTTTCTTGCCTCGCTGCTGCCCATTGTGCGCAATACCTATGCCGGCCTGTGCGCGGTTCCACCGGCGCTGACCGAGGCGGCTAAAGGCATTGGCATGACCCGCCTGCAGCGGCTGCGCCAGGTTGAGCTGCCGGACGCGCTGCCGGTGATATTAGCTGGCGTGCGCATCGCCACCGCGATTAACGTCGGCACCGCGCCGCTGGCCTTTTTGATAGGCGCCAGCAGCTACGGCGAGCTGATTTTCCCCGGGATCTATCTGAACGATTTCCCGACGCTGATTCTGGGTGCGGCCGCTACCGCGCTGATTGCCCTGATCCTGGATATGCTGCTGGCCGCGCTGGGCCGCATTCTTTCGCCACACGCTGCAACTTAACTCATGGAGCACGTTTTGATGACCCCCACCAGGCTGTTTTTCAACCGGCTGCGCGGCGCTGTGCTGGCCCTGAGCGCTGCGCTACTGCTTAATCAGTCAGCGCTGGCGGCTGCGCCTATTACGCTCTCAACCAAAAGCTTTACTGAACAGCATATTTTGTCTGCCCTGTCCGTTTTGTGGCTGCAGAAAAACGGGTTTACGATCGTCCCTAAGACCAATATTGCGACCACCATCAGCCGTAATGCCATGATCAACAAACAGATCGATATGACATGGGAATATACCGGCACCTCGCTCATTATTTTTAACCACATCAGTAAGCCCATGTCTTCTGAACAGGCGTGGGAAACAGTAAAAAAGCTGGATGCGAAACTGGGCCTGGTCTGGCTTGAACCGGCACCGATGAACAACACTTACGCTTTCGCCATGCAGCGACGTCGCGCAGAGCAGGAGGGTATCACCACCCTGTCGCAGCTGGTCAGCAAAATGGAGCAGGTGCGCGCCAGCGATCCGGAGCATAACTGGCGGCTGGGACTCGACCTGGAGTTTGCTGGTCGCTCCGATGGCCTGAAGCCGCTGCAAAAAGTTTATCAACTGCCGCTCGATCGCCCGCAAATCCGTCAGATGTATCCCGGCCTGGTCTATAACGCGGTCCGTGACGAGTTTGTGGACGCCGGCCTGATCTATACCACCGATGGTCGCGTCAAAGGCTTTGACCTGCTGGTATTAAAAGATGATAAGCATTTCTTTCCCAGTTACAACGTCACGCCAGTGGTGCGTAAAGAGGTGCTCGCTGCACATCCTGGCCTGGAGAAAGCGCTGAATCAGCTGTCAGCATTGATTACTGATGACGCTATTTCAGAAATGAACAAGCGGGTGGATATCGATCATCAGTCACCCGCTCAGGTTGCACGCGATTTCCTCCAGACCCGTAACATGCTGTAAGGAGACACCATGGATACCCTCTATTACATCACTGATAACTGGCAGATGCTGCTCGGCCTGACCTGGCAGCACACCTGGCTGGTGCTGGTGGCGGTTGGTTTTGCCATCCTGGCTGGCGTACCGCTGGGCATTTTAATTGTACGCTTTAAGTGGCTGGCGACACCGGTGCTGGGCATCGCCACTATTGTACTGACCATTCCGACTATTGCGCTGTTCGGGCTGATGATCCCGTTGTTTTCGCAGATCGGCCAGGGCATCGGCGCCCTGCCCGCCATCACGGCAGTGTTTCTCTATTCGCTGCTGCCTATTGTGCGTAACACCCATACGGCGCTGGAAAACCTGCCCTCCGGACTGCGCGAAGCGGGACGCGGCATTGGTATGACGTTCTGGCAGCGGCTGCGCTGGGTAGAGATCCCGATGGCGCTGCCGGTGATTTTCGGCGGCATCCGCACGGCGGTGGTGATGAACGTCGGCGTTATGGCGATCGCCGCCGTTATCGGTGCAGGCGGTCTCGGACTGCAGCTGCTGGATGGCATCGGCGGTAGCGATGTACGCATGCTTATTGCCGGCGCGCTGATGATATGTCTGCTGGCTATCTTTCTTGACTGGCTGCTGCACCGGCTGCAGCTGGCACTGACCCCGAGGGGAATTCGCTAATGATTAAACTGGAAAACCTGACGAAAACCTTTACCCAGAAGAGCGGCGCGGCCTTCAATGCGGTTGATAACGTCAGCCTGGAGGTACCGGCAGGCGAAATGTGCGTGCTGCTCGGCCCTTCCGGCTGCGGCAAAACCACCACGCTGAAGATGATTAACCGGCTGATACCGGCCAGCGGCGGCCGGATTTATATCAACGGAGAGGATACCAGCGGCCAGGATACGGTAACGCTGCGCCGCAATATCGGCTATGTGATCCAGCAGATTGGCCTGTTTCCGAACATGACGATTGAGGAGAATATTACGGTGGTGCCGCGTATGCTGGGCTGGGATAAAAAGCGCTGCCGCGAACGGGCTACGGAGCTGATGAGCATGGTGGCGCTGGACCCGACTAAATTTTTGCATCGCTATCCGCGTGAAATGTCCGGTGGTCAGCAGCAGCGTATTGGCGTTATCCGCGCCCTGGCCGCCGATCCACCGGTATTGCTGATGGATGAGCCGTTTGGCGCCGTCGATCCGATAAACCGCGAAGTAATCCAGAACGAGTTTCTGGAGATGCAGCGACAGCTGAAAAAAACGGTCATGCTGGTCAGCCACGATATTGATGAAGCGCTGAAGCTCGGCGATCGCATTGCGGTGTTTGGTCAGGGAAAAATTGTGCAGTGCGCCAGCCCGGATGAGCTGCTGGCAAAACCTGCTAATGACTTTGTCGGATCCTTCGTTGGTCAGGATCGCACCCTTAAGCGCCTGCTGCTGGTACAGGCGGGCGACGTCACTGACCAGCAGCCCACCATTACCGTACGCCGCAGCACGCCGCTTACAGAGGCCTTTGCCACCATGGATGACAACGATATGCGTTCCGTTACGGTTGTCGATGAGGATGGCAGGCCGCTCGGATTTGTGAAGCGGCGCGAAGCGCGCGGCGCTGCCGGCCAGTGCGGAGAGCTGCTGCACCACTTTCGCGTCACCGGTAAAGCTGAAGAGAACCTGCGCGTGGTGCTGTCAAAGCTGTATGAGCAAAATACCGTCTGGATGCCGATTGTCGATGAAGATGGTCGCTACAGCGGCGAAATTTCGCAGGATTACATAGCGGATTATCTCAGTTCTGGCCGGACCCGCCGCCGTCTGAACCCCTGAACGCTGCGTGCGCCGGAAGCGGCGCACGCGTGGCTCGTTAATCGTGTTCTGACACGCTGACGGCTGCGGGTTGTGCCCTGGTAAAGGAAAACGCCGGCCCGGTTAACGCCTCCGGATCGATATAGCGCGTGAGATCGCGCTGCTCAGCGCGCGGCAGATAAGGCAGCTCTCCCAGCAGCGGCGCGGCAAGCCGGTCGCGCAGCACGCTGACAATCTCCGCATAGTGAGCCAAACCCGGATTGATGCGGTTTGCGACCCAGCCTGCCAGCGTCAGGCCATCGTGCGCAATCGCCTCCGCTGTCAGCAGCGCATGATTAATACACCCCGTTTTTATCCCCACGACCAGCACGACCGGCAGCTGCTGCTGCTGTACCCAGCCGGCGAGCGGCTGCCGATCGTTTATCAGGCTGCGCCAGCCGCCTGTGCCCTCCACGATCACATATCCCGCCTGCGTCTGCAGATCGGCCAGATGACGATCCAGCAGCGCGTAATCGATATGCTGCCGTGCCCCCGTTCCGGACGCATCATCGGTCAGAATAACCGGATTAACCGCCGGATAGCTGAGCGTCAGCCCTGACGCCTGCTGCAGCAGTTCTGCATCGCGGTTGCGTAATCCTTCCGGCGTGGCGCGCGCCTCTTTTGCCACAGGTTTAAAACCTGCGGCGCAGATGTTTGCCTGTGCCAGCAATTGCAGCAGCGCGCATGCAACCACTGTTTTTCCTGCTCCGGTATCGGTACCTGTGACAAATAGCGTTTTCACCTGTTCCACTCCTTCCAGTAAGCAGCATGGATAGCCTGCGAAGAAGGCAGTGTAGGTAATTGACGCCGCCGGATGCTTGCGTTAGCGCAAACTTAAGGTGGGCTGTAGTTATCCCTGCAGCAGTTTAATCAGCAGATGACCGTTATAGAGGGCATCTTTGATCAGCGCTGCCGCCCCCAGCGTACCGGGATCGCTCATTAACGCAGGCACCAGCTCCAGATCGCGGCTGTAAGCGGGCAGCGCCTGCTGCCGGATAGTGCTGTTTATGGCGGGGAAAAGTACGTCTGCCGCCTGATTGAGTGGCGAACCGATAAGAATTTTTTGCGGGTTGAAAATATTCACCATCATCGCCAGCATACGCCCGACGTGATGCCCCACGCCGGCAATCGCATCGTGCGCCAGCCGGTCACCCTGCTGCGCAGCGCGGCAGAGGTTTTCCAGCGTCAGCGGCTGCTGATGCAGCGGGCTGTCAGGCTGTAGCGCCAGCCGCTGCTGCGCCAGCTGCAGCAGACTGGAAGTGCTGGCCACGGTCTCCAGGCAGCCGTGATTACCGCAATAGCACTGCTGGCCCCAGGGATCGATCTGGGTATGCCCTATCTCCACCAGCGCACGGCCGCTTTTATGCAGCAGCTGACCGCCACTGATGACCCCTGCGCCTACGGTCTCATCAATAACAATCTGAATAACATCCTGCGCGCCGCGCGATGCGCCAGACTGCGCCTCTGCCAGCGTCCACGCTGAGATGTCATGCTGCACAAACACCGGCAGGCCGGAACGCTGCGCCAGCGTTTCGCCCAGCGGCATATCCTCTACATCATAGCCCGGCATACGATGAACCACGCCGGAGGCGGCGTTGATAAGACCCGGGGTGGTGATAGCGATAGCTGTCAGACGCTCCAGCCGCTGCTGATGCCGGATAAAGAACGCATCCACCAGCGTCTGCAGCGTCTGCAGCAGCGGCACGTCAGACGTCACGGGCAGCGGCAGGCGATCCTCTTCCAGTGCGCGGCTGCTTAAATCGCGCAGCGTCAGCGTGATTGCGCCGGGCTGAATACGTATCGCCAGATAGTGCCACGCCAGGGTATCAAGCACGAGACCAATCGCCGGACGACCGCGGCTGCCCGGCTCCTGAAACTCCGTTTCCTGCACCAGATGCGCATCCAGCATTTCGCGTACAATTTTAGTAATGCTGGCGGGTGCCAGCTGCGCCCGTCTGGAGAGTTCAATACGTGATATCGGCCCATGCTGGTCAATCAGACGGTAGACTACGCCTGCGTTAGTCTGTTTGATGTGGTCAATATGACCAGGCTGACTCTCCCGATTCACACCCTGCTCCCGGATATTTTCGCGCTTCTAAATAAACATTCGCTATGGTGAGGCACTTTGCCGGAGAGCGTTAACTATTTGGCTGGAAATGTGACTGGTCGCACAGATTGTTCGGCTCCGTCTGCCCTGATTGCGTCAGATTTCAGCGTTTTCCAGCATCAGCGCCTGCATGTTGCGCATCTGGGCGGTGGGTTCCCGCAGCGCTGACCAGACCAGCCACACTTCCGAGCGCGCATCGCTCTCCTCCAGCGGGATCCAGATCAGATCGGCGAGCCGCGCCCGGGCAAACGCAGCGGGCAATACCGAGATCCCCAGCCCGGTCGCTACCAGTCCCAGAATCGTCATCGCCTCACCCGCCTCCTGCGTGATAACCGGGCTGACGTGATAGCGATGCAGCAGGGCCAGAATGTCACCGTAGAGCGCCGTACCGCTCTGCGCGTCAAAGAAGATAAACGGCTCCCCGGTCAGGGCGCGAACGGAGAGGCTGCGGTGCTGCGCCAGCGGATGATCGCGGTGCATCACCGCATATAACGGCTCCCGCAGCAGCAGCTGGTAATGCAGATCTGCCGGCAGCGGCGTATTGCGCATCACACCCAGATCGAGCTGGCCATCAAGCAGCGGCGTCAGCTGCTGGCGGGTGTTGTGCTCCTGCATATGAATATGCACTTCCGGCCAGCGCTGGCGAAAACGAAACAGCGCATCGGAAACCAGTCCGGTAAACGGGGCTGATGAGGTGAAACCGATGCGCAGTTCGCCCTGCTGCCCCTGATGAATGCGTGCCGCCCGGTCAGCGCTCTGGTTTACCTGCAGCAGAATAGCGCGCGCATCCTGCAGAAAAGCGGCACCGGCCGGCGTCAGCTGTACGCTGCGATTGGTGCGCATCAGCAGTCGGGCCTGAATGCTCTGCTCCAGCTGCTGGATCTGCTGGCTGAGCGGCGGCTGAGAAATATTGAGGCGCCGCGCCGCGCGGCCAAAATGCAGCTCCTCAGCGACAGCAATGAAATAGCGCAGGTGACGCAGCTCGATAGCCATATTTTTAACATATCAGTTGAGAGGATTAATATATTGTACATCTCATTAACGCCTTTCTACAGTAAATCACTCTCTCTCAATAAGGATATCCTGTGAGCCGCCTTACCTCGCTGATATGGCGTAACCCTATCGACGTCACTGCTGACGCCACCCCGTCCCGCATCGGGCGCGACTCACCGCAGTTCCTGCCGGTGACGCTGGCGCTGTTTTCTGCCGGCCTTGCCACTTTTGCTCTGCTCTACTGCGTCCAGCCTATTCTGCCGGTGCTGTCGCAGCAGTTTGGCATTACGCCGGCGCAAAGCAGCATCTCGCTCTCGCTCTCTACCGGATTGATGGCGCTGGGGCTGCTGTTTACCGGTCCGCTTTCAGACGCTATTGGCCGTAAGCCGGTGATGGTAACGGCGCTGATGCTGGGGGCGCTGTGTACGCTGCTGTCGGCGATGATGCAGAGCTGGCACGCCATTCTGCTGATGCGGGCGCTGATCGGCCTGTCGCTCAGCGGCGTGGCCGCCGTTGGCATGACCTATCTGAGCGAAGAGATGCATCCCCGGGTGGTGGCTTTTTCGATGGGACTCTATATCAGCGGTAACTCCATTGGCGGCATGAGCGGCCGTCTGCTCACCGGGGTGATCACCGATCTCTTTTCCTGGCGAATCGCTATTGGCGTCACCGGCTGCTGCTCGCTGGCGGCGGCGCTGATGTTCTGGAAAATCCTGCCCGCCTCGCGTCACTTCCGCCCCGCCTCGCTGCGCCCGCGCCATCTGCTGATCAACTTCCGCCTGCACTGGCGCGACGGCGGGCTGCCGCTGCTGTTTGCCGAAGCCTTTCTGCTGATGGGCGCGTTTGTCACCCTGTTTAACTATATTGGTTACCGGCTGATGAGTGCGCCGTGGACTCTCAGCCAGGCGGTAGTAGGATTACTGTCGCTGGTCTATCTCACCGGCTCATGGAGTTCGCCAAAAGCAGGAGCCCTGACCGGCCGCTTTGGGCGCACGCCGGTGATGCTGAGCGCTATCGCTATTATGCTGGCCGGACTGCTGCTGACGCTGGCGCCCACCCTGTGGCTGATCGTTCCCGGCATGCTGCTCTTTACCGCCGGTTTTTTTGCCGCTCACGCCGTTGCCAGCGGTTGGGTGGGAACCCGCGCCCGGCGCGCCCGAGGCCAGGCCTCTTCACTCTATCTGTTTAGCTACTATGCCGGATCCAGCCTGGCCGGTACGGCGGGCGGCCTGTTCTGGCATAGTTACGGCTGGCCGGGCGTCACGTTATTTATTACGCTGCTGCTGCTGCTGGCACTGCTCACCGGTTTTCTGCTGCTGCGCCGCCGCCTCTGACCCGCGCTTATGGCCAGGCGGAGCGCCCCGGCTCCGCTTCTGCCACCTTTCTCCAGGTCCACCTGAAACAAAACTGCAATTCATCGTTATAATCTTTTCTATTCCAATAATAGTCAGACGTTTTTTTTTACAGCAATGAGGTGGTTAATGGCGCTTTTTTACTATGTTGATAAACATGCCGGGTATAACAATAATCATGTGGTGCACGCAAAAGGCTGCCCGTTCCTCCCTGCCGACCCTGCGCGGCGCTTTCTTGGCACTTTTTATGCGCCGAACGCGGCGATCCAGCAGGCGCGTAAATTCTATCCTGGCGCCATGGGCTGTGAGCACTGCTGCCCGGTGGGTGTAAAAAAAAACCTGACCCCCTATAATAGCGTGGCCCTGAAACATATGGTGTGACTCTGATAATTCTGGTCTGAAGTCACACTGTTATAAATAAGGGTTACGTCGCCACTCTGTCAGCCCTGAATTCCGCGCTTTTCCCCGTCAGCGGCTGATGCCGGTAATAAACAGAGGAATAAAAAAGCCTTAGCAGGTTTCCATCTGCCGGTTCATCAGCCACAATAGAGATAATTTGTGACGCGGATCACCTTTGAGGCGTCTCTGCTCCCGTTAACCTGCTGTCTGACTAATTTGAACTTCATGCAAACATCTACCGTTTCCCGTAAAACAGCCTGGCTACGCGTTGTCCTGCTGGCCATTGCGGCGTTTGTCTTTAATACCACTGAATTTGTCCCGGTCGGCCTGCTTTCTGATATTGCAGCAAGCTTTACGATGAAAACGGCAGATGTGGGGATCATGCTCACCATTTATGCCTGGGTGGTGGCGCTGCTGTCGCTGCCGCTGATGCTGCTGACGCGCAACGTTGAGCGGCGTCTGCTGCTGGCGGTGCTGTTTATTCTCTTTACCGGCAGCCACGTGCTCTCAGCGTTTGCCTGGGACTTCCGCTCTCTGGTGGTGTCCCGTGTCGGGATTGCGCTGTCACACGCCGTGTTCTGGTCGATTACTGCCTCGCTGGCTATTCGCGTGGCACCGGCGGGTAAGAAAACGCAGGCGCTGAGTATGCTTGCCACCGGAACCGCACTGGCAATGGTTCTGGGGGTGCCTATCGGGCGCGTAATCGGGCAGTATCTCGGCTGGCGCACCACGTTTGGCATGATTGGCCTCTCGGCGCTGGTGCTGATGATCCTGCTGGTGCGTGTGTTACCGCGGCTGCCCAGCGAGCATACCGGCTCACTCAGCAGCGTGCCGATGCTGTTCCGCCGTCCGGCGCTGGTGACGATGTATCTGCTGGTGACGCTGGTGGTCACGGCGCACTACACCGCTTATAGCTATATTGAGCCCTTTATGCAGGTGGTAGCGAACGCGGATGCCAATTTTACCACCCTGCTGCTGCTGCTGTTCGGCTCTGCGGGCATTCTCGGCAGTATTCTGTTCAGTACGCTGGGTAACCGCTTCCCGTCTGCGATGTTAATCGCTGCTATTGCGCTGATCACGCTCTGTATGGGACTGCTGATTTTTGCAGCGGTGCGCCCGACCGCCATTATTACCCTCTGTATTATCTGGGGCATGGCGATGATGATGATCGGACTGGCGATGCAGGTTCGCGTGCTGTCACTGGCCCCGGATGCCACCGATGTGGCGATGTCGCTCTTCTCCGGTATTTATAATATCGGTATCGGAGCCGGCGCACTGCTCGGCAGCCAGGTCAGCCAGCATCTGCAGCTCTCAGACGTGGGTAACGTCGGGGCGCTGATAGGGCTTTTCTCGCTGTTCTGGTGCGTGGCGATTTTCCGCCGCTATCCGCAGTTACGCTCTAATGGCTGACTGACTGACCGGCAGCTGCAGGGACGCACGCTGCCGGATCCCGCTTTTTGTATTACGCCTCGCATCCTGTCCGTTTTGCCCTTTATAATCCCACTGACTCTCTCCGCAGGGACCGTTATGAACAGTAAACGAGTAACGCTGATTCTGTCGCGCGCCGTCAGCCACGTCATGCTTGAGGATATCCGGGCGATTGTGCCAGCCGCTGCGCTGAGCGTTTTTATCAATACCCTGGATGAAACCCGCTACGCCACGGTTGAGTGCCTGCAGAGCGAAGAGAACTGTGCGCTGCTCGCCTCCGCTATTATGGTCTGGCGTCAGCTCGGGCAGATTCAGCACATTGACTACCATAAAGGCGATCGCCTGCGGCAGATCGCGGATGCAACGCAGTTTGAACTGTTCAGCATGATGAAAACGCATCGCGCGCTGCTCCGGCTCGCTTAATAAGGATTGCTATGAAGATTGGTTTGCTGTTTCCCATTGCCATTATTGTTGCCGGCGTAACGTTTCTGGCCTGGTTTATCGCCAGCGGTGCAGCGGTGCCGGGGTCGTAAAGCGGCACCGCTGCGGCGGCAGCAGCCGACGTCTGCGCCTTAACGGATATGCTTCTGGCTAAAGAGCAACGCCGCGCCGCTCAGCAGCGACATCGCCATCAGATAATAGCCCGGTGCCAGGCTACTTCCCGTCCAGCTAATCAGCAGCGTGCAAATCAGGGGCGCAAAGCCGCCAAAGAGGGTAACGGCGACGTTATAGCTGATCGCCATGCCGCTGGCGCGCGTGCCCATCGGAAAGAGATCGGCCATCACTGAAGGCACCACGGAGAAGTAGACCGACTTCAGCAGCGCCATCCAGCAGACCAGCAAAATCAGCGTCACCGGCGTGGTATGGTTCGCTAACAGCCGGAACGCCGGCCAGATGGTAACCATTAACAGTATCAGCGATCCCCACATCAGCGGTGCGCGGCCAACGCGCTCCGCCCACAGGCCCATCAGCGGCGTCACCAGCGTCAGGATCACCCCGCCCAGCAGCGTAGCGGTAAAGGCCGCGCTGCCTGAAAGGTGGAGATTTTTGGTCGCCCAGGTCGGCACATAGTTCAGCATGTAGTTAACCGCCGTCGAGATTACCATCAGGCCAATCGCCAGCAGCATCAGCTGCTTCTGGCGCCCGAACAGACGCTTCAGCGGCGCGGGCTCCGGCGGGCGGTCGGCAAAGCTTGCGGGCTCATGCACATGGCGGCGGATATAGAGACCCAGCGGACCAATCAGCAGCCCAAAGGCAAACGGAATGCGCCAGCCCCACGCCTGCATTTCACTTTCGCTCAGCAGCTGCGTCAGCCCCAGCCCAAACGCAGAGGCCATCAGCGTACTGGCTCCCTGGGTCGCGAACTGCCAGCTGGCAATAAAGGCTTTGCGCTCGGGATAGTGCTCCACCAGAAAGGCCGTCGAGCTGCCAAACTCGCCGCCAGCTGAAAATCCCTGAATCAGCCGCGCTACCAGAATCAGCAGCGGCGCCAGCAGCCCGATGTGCGCATAGCCCGGCATAAAAGTGATGATCGCCCCGCCCAGCATCATCAGATTGATTGAGAGCAGCAGCGCCCGCTTGCGTCCGTGGCGATCGGCGTAGTTACCCAGCACGATTGCCCCCAGCGGGCGGATCAGAAATGAGACGCCAAAACTGCCAAAGGTCAGCAGCAGCGAGACCGCCGGATCGCTGACCGGGAAAAAGGCGTGGGCAATATAGCTGGCAAAAAATCCATATACCGCAATATCAAACCACTCCAGGGCGTTGCCGATGCAGGTGGCAAACAGCGTTTTATGCAGCGCAGGTTTACTCCCCGCGAGCGTGGCGGCCGGGTTCAGGCTGCTCATTGTGCACCTCCTGCTCTGGCACGATGCTGTGCAATAAGCGCGTCACCCCGCTCGCCCAGATCCCACAGCAGCGCGGTCATGATCTGCAGCCCTTCGCGCGCCACCGGCGTCAGCAGATGCTCATTGACGCCATGCTGCCCGCAGGCCGGATAGGAGTGCGGCACCCAGAGCGTCGGTAATCCCAGAATGTCCGCAAACACATCGTTCGGCAGCGATCCGCCCAGATTCGGCAGAAGCGCCGGAGGCTGCTCACACAGCGCCGTCATGGTATGCATGACCCACTCCACCAGCGGATCGGTCGGATCAAAACGCGTTGCCGGCGATCCGTGCAGCACCTCAACCTCAACGTCAGTAAAGCCTGCGGCGGCAAGGTGAGCCGTAACGTGCTCGCCCAGCCGCTGCCAGTCGGTTCCCACCACGAAGCGCAGCTGGCATACCGCCGTGGCGCTGGCGGGGATAGCATTCATCGGGCGTGCCGGATTGCCGGTGATAAAGGTCAGCACTTCCAGCGTGTTCCAGCCATAAAGGCGTTCGGCAGGCGTCAGCCCCGGCTCCCCCCAGTTGCAGGCAAGCGCAGGATCGCCCGGCATGCCGCCCACGCGGATGCTGCTCAGGATCGCACGCACCGCGGGCGTCAGAGAGTCAGGTTTCAGCGCGGCGACCTGCAGCTCACCGCGGGCGCTTATCAGTGCTGCGATCGCATGGGCGAGCCGGGTACCGGGGTTACTCAACAGGCCGCCCCAGTTGCCGGAGTGACAGGCGTTGTCGCGCGCGTTGATAGTGAGACGAAAATTTACCGCGCCGCGTGAGCCGAGAAACAGGGTCGGACGGGGTGCGCTGACGCGCGGTCCGTCTGACGCGATAAAGAGATCGGCCTTCAGCAGCGCAGCATGTTCCCGGCAGAGTTCCGCCAGGCCCGGCGAGCTAATCTCCTCACCCATTTCAAACAGCAGTTTGCAGTTAAAGCCGAGCCGGCCGCCCCGCGCGTGCCAGACCTGCTCCAGCGCCGCCAGATTTATGCAGTGCTGGCCTTTATTATCCGCGCTGCCGCGCGCATACCAGCGATCGCCCTCTGCCGTCAGCTGCCAGGGATCCAGATCGGCGCGCCAGTTTTCATCGTCACCAAAGACCACATCGCCGTGACCATAGCTCAGCAGCGTGGGCAGCGTCGCCGCTTCCATACGGATGGCAACCAGGAACGGCGGCTTATCCGCCAGCGGGTTGGCGATAAAGTGCAGCTCAAAACCGAGCGCGCTCAGCTGCGGGCCGATCTCCTCGCGCAGGTAATGCGCCAGCTGCGGCGCACGATCTGGTCGCTGACTCTCCGTGCGCAGCGCCACGCGTCTCGCCAGCAGCTGCTGAAACTCACCGCTGTCGAAGTAGCGCAGCGCGGCTGATATCGCCCGATCTCGTGTCATGTTTGCATCTCTGTTTGCGTTATTGTGCTGACATAGTTACGAAATCACTGCTTTGCCACAATTATCAATTTATCGAGTATGCTTTGCTTTTACAGCAAAGCTTCCCTGCCCGTTTCTGAGGCATGCACTATCATGAGGCACGTCGATGTTAAGCACTGAACTTCGCTATTTTCTGGTGGTTGCCCGGGAAGGATCGCTCAGCGCGGCCAGCGCGCAGCTCTACGTGGCCGTTTCCGCTATCAGTCGTCAGATACAGCGGCTGGAGACGCAGGTTGGCACGCCGCTGTTTCAGCGCCACGCGCGCGGGATGGTGCTGACGGAGGCGGGGGAAATCTTTGCGCATCACGTGCGAAAAACGCAGCTCGATATGGAGTATGCCCTGGCGGAAATCAACGGATTACGTGCGATGCGGCGCACGCTGATCCGCGTGGCCTGTACCGATGGTCTGGCGTTCAGCCTGCTACCGGCTCTGATCGCCGCGTTTCGCGCTGACCACCCGGCCACGCTGTTTGAGGTACAGGTGGCAGACGCACAGGGTGTGGCAGAGCAGCTGCGTCAGGGCGCGTGCGATATTGCGCTGCAGTTCAGCCTGCGTGCTGAACAGGGAGTGGAGGTTATCGGCTCCTGGCCTGCGCCGGTGTTGCTCCTGATGCAGCAGCAGCACCCGCTGGCCGCAGCGTCCGCTATTACGCTGGCGCAGCTCAGCCACTATCCGCTGGCGCTGCCGCAGCAAAATACGACCGTACGCCAGCTGTTTGAACTGGCGAGCCACATGAGCGGCCAGCTGATTGAGCCGGTGTTAACCTGCGACAACTTCTCGGCGCTGTTTAACTTTCTGCTGCAGACGCCGCAGGCGGTGACAATCTGCAGCGCCTTTACCGTACGCGGCCAGACCGGACGGCATCAGCTCGCCCTGCGGAGCATTAATATCGAACAGCTCAGTCAGCGTACACTCCAGCTGCAGGCGCAGTCAGGGCGGCCCCGCAGCGCCGCCCTGACGCTGTTCCTCGCGTTCCTGCAGCAGCAGCTGAGCGCAGAAGATCCAGCGCTTACTGCTTAATATCGACCGGATAGAAGTTGTGCTTGCCAAACGGATCAACCTGATAGCCGCTGACCGACTTGCGCACCGGTTCAAAAATAGTGGAGTGTGCGATCATGACCGCCGGCATCTGGTCATGCATCATCTGCTGCGCTTCCTGATAGAGCGCAACGCGCCGATCATGATCCTGCTCGGCGC
The DNA here is from genome assembly GCF_003057675.2 of Pantoea sp. RIT413. Taxonomy (NCBI): domain Bacteria; kingdom Pseudomonadati; phylum Pseudomonadota; class Gammaproteobacteria; order Enterobacterales; family Erwiniaceae; genus Pantoea; species Pantoea sp. RIT413. Next base: position 272,079 of record NZ_QBJB02000001.1, on the reverse strand, counting down.
GCGCGGCGGTAATGATTTTCTCAAACGGCTGATAGCACCACTTTGACGAGTTGGAGCCGCCATTCGCTGATGTGCAGCTGTAGAGCGGACCAAAGAAGTTATCCGGATCGCCGGTGGCGGTGGTCCAGCCCATCAGCGCCGCCTGATGCTCGCCGCTCTTGACCCGCTTAAGGTATTCGCCCCACTCATAGCTGACGATGCTGGCTTTGATACCCACCTGCGCCCAGTCCGCCTGAATCATCTCAGCCATCCGGCGCGCGTTGGGATTATAGGGGCGCTGCACCGGCATCGCCCAGAGTGCGATTTCGGTACCGGGTTTGATGCCCGCCTCCTGCAGCAGCGCTTTGGCCTGTTGCGGATCGTAGGCGTAATCTTTCAGCTGCTGATCCGCGCTCCAGACGCCCGGCGGCAGAATGTTTTTCGCTACTGTGCCGGTGCCTTTGAAGATTGCGTCGATAATCGCCTGTTTATTGATGGCCATTGCGAGCGCCTGGCGCACCTTCACATTATCCAGCGGCGCTTTGGTGGTGTTAAACGAGAGAAAACCGGTGTTCAGGCCCGACTTCTGCTCCAGCGTCAGATCGGGATTGTTGCGCATCTTATCGAGATCGGCCGGATTCGGGAACGGCATAACCTGGCACTCATTTTTCTCCAGCTTCGCCAGTCGCACCGAGGCGTCCGGCGTGATTGAAAATATCAGCCGATCCAGTTTTGCTTTGCCCTGCCAGTAAGCCGGGAACGCCTTATACAGAATGCGTGAATCTTTCTGATACTGCACCAGCTCAAACGGGCCGGTGCCAATCGGCTGCATATCAACCTTTTCCGGCGTGCCCGCCTTCAGCATTTTGTCCGCATACTCGGCGGAATGAATGGAGGCGAAATACCACGCCAGATCGGCGAGAAAAGGCGCTTCCGGGTGCGCCAGCGTGATACGCACGGTGTGATCATCTACGCGGTCAATGGCAGTGATGAGTTTTGCCAGCTCCAGGCTCTCAAAGTTCGCGTAGTTGCCGCCGGATACGGTGTGATAGGGATTTTTTGCATCCATCTGCCGCATAAAAGAAAAAATCACGTCGTCCGCATTGAAGTCGCGTCCCGGCGTGAAAAGTTTATTGCTGTGGAATTTTACGCCTTTGCGCAGATGGAAGGTGTAAACCCTGCCATCGGGGCTGATCTCCCAGCTTTCTGCCAGCGCAGGCTGTAAATCGGTCGTGCCGGGACGGAAGTCCACCAGCCGGTCAAACAGCGGTACGGCGCTGGCATCCACGCTGGTGCCGGAGGTATAAAGCTGCGGGTTAAAGTTTTCCGGGGAGCCTTCAGAACAGTAAACCAGCGTCTTCGCTGACACACTGCCCGCCACAGCCACGCCCAGCAGGCTTAGCGCCAGTTTGCTCATCATCATTTTCATACTGTTTCTCGCTTTTTATTGACTTATGTTGGTCTGCATCGCTATTTATTTCATTGATAACATGTTTTCACCGCCAGGCGTATCACCTGCGGACCCTTACTGATAAGGAATTGTGATGACAGACCAGCTTGCCCGGGAACTGACCCGGCGGTTTTATCGTTATCTGGCGGTCTCCAGCCAGAGTGATGCAAAGTCCACCACCCTGCCCAGTACGCCCTCTCAGCATGAGATGGCTGCGCTGCTGGCACAGGAGCTGCGAGACCTGGGGCTGCAGCAGGTCGAGATTGACCAGCACGCCACCGTAACCGCCGTTAAGCCCGGCAACACGCCTGGCGCACCCCGTATCGGTTTTATTACCCATATCGATACCGTGGACGTTGGCCTCTCGCCCGATATCCATCCGCAAAAGCTGACCTTTACCGGCGACGACCTCTGTCTTAATGCTGAGCAGCAAATCTGGCTGCGCGTGGCGGAACATCCGGAGATCCTGCCTTACCGCGGTCAGGAGATTATTTTCAGCGACGGCACCAGCGTGCTGGGTGCCGATAACAAAGCGGCGGTAAGCGTGGTGATGACGCTCATGGCGAATCTGCAGGGCGCGCACGGCGATGTCGTGGTCGCGTTTGTGCCGGACGAAGAGATTGGGCTGCGCGGTGCCAAAGCGCTGGATCTTGAGCGGCGTTTTAACGTCGATTTCGCCTGGACCATCGACTGCTGTGAGCTGGGAGAGGTGGTCTATGAATGCTTCAACGGCGCCAGCGCTGAGCTGGTGTTTAGCGGCGTGCCGGCGCATCCGATGTCAGGGAAAGGGGTGCTGGTCAATCCGCTGCTGATGGCGCATGATTTTATCAGCTGTTTTGATCGCCAGGCGACGCCGGAACAGACCGAGGGCCGCGAAGGCTATATCTGGTTTAATGAGATGCAGGCGAACGCCAGCCAGGCGGTGCTGAAAGCCTCCATTCGTGATTTCGATCTGCAGGGTTTTGCCGCGAAGAAACAGCAGCTGGCAACGGTTGCCGAACAGATTGCCGCCCGCTATCCCACCGGCAAGGTGGCGCTGACGATCGGCGACGTTTACAGCAATATCAGCAATGCGATTGGTGAAGATCGCCGCGCCATCGATCTGCTGTTTGCCGCGCTGGCGCAGGCTGGCGTGACGCCGAAAGTGATCCCGATGCGCGGTGGCACCGATGGCTCTGCGCTGTCAGCGAAAGGTCTGCTGACGCCTAACTTTTTTACCGGCGCGCACAATTTTCATTCGCGCTTTGAGTTTCTGCCGATCCCCTCATTTGTGAAGTCGTATCAGGTGGCGGAGGCGCTGTGCGCGCTGGCTGCCAGGCCAGCCTGACAGAGGGCAGGCGTTGCGCCTGCCCGCTCTTTATCAGGGCTGTTTGCTGGCGGTCACGTCAATGCCCGGAAAATATTTGGCTGCCAGCCGGGTCACGGTGCCGTCCGCCTGAACCTTGCTGATAGCTTCATCCAGCGCCGTTTTCAGCTGGCTGTCGCCTTTGCGCAGTCCATAACCGATGCCGGTGCCCAGGATAGCGTCATCCTCAACCGGTCCGCCGGCAAAGGCAAAACCTTTCCCCTGCGGCTTATCCAGGAAGCCGGACTGCCCGGCCGCCGACATCACCAGCGTGCCGTCCAGACGACCGGCGACCATATCGTTATAGACCTGGTTCTGATCCTGATAGGACGTTACCGTCACGCCCTGAGGCTCCCAGTGTTTCTTCGCATAGGTCTCCTGAATAGAGCCCTGCAGCACGCCGACCGATTTGCCTTTCAGCGCATCTGCTGAAGGCTGCAGCTTCTCGCCCGCTTTCACAATCAGCATGCTGGGAATACGGTAAATCGGTTTGGTGAAATCGATGCTTTTTGCCCGCGCCTCGGTGATGTTCATCGCGGAGTTAATCGCATCAAACTTTTTCGCCTGCAGCGCCGGGATCAGCGCATCAAAGCTGCTCTCCACCCAGCTGCAATTGAAGTTGCCGGTTTTACAGATGGCGTTACCCAGCTCAATATCAAAGCCTTCCAGCTCGCCGTGCGCGTTGCGGCTCTCAAACGGCGGGTATTGTGACTCCACGCCATAGCGCAGGCTGGTCTGCGCCAGCGTCTGTGCCGATGCGATCATGCCCAGTGCAATAAACAGCGCGTTTAGTTTTTTCATTATATGTCCTCTTTTACCCTGTAACCCGGCAGAGCGCAGCTGCGCCCGCCTCAAGTGTGGCGTCATCTTTAGCAAACGAAAGACGGATTAATCGGTTATCGGTGCCATCTGAATAAAACGCTGAGAGCGGAATGGTCGCCACGCCGTAATCAACGATAAGACGTTTTACCATTTCGCTGTCGCTCTCGTCACTGAAATCGCGAAAGCTCGCCAGCATAAAAAAGGATCCGCTGGCGGGCAGCAGCCTGAACGGTGACGCCTGCAGCAGCGTGGCCAGCCGGTCGCGCTTTGCCTGATAGAGCGCAGCGAGCTGCAGATAGTGCTCCGGCTGCGCGAGATAGCAGGCAAACCCCGCCTGCATCGGCGTGTCTGCCGCGTACATCATGAACTGATGGATCTTGACGATTTCTGCCATGATAGCAGCCGGTGCCAGCGCGTAGCCAACCCGCCAGCCGGTGACGTGAAAGGTTTTGCCAAATGACGAGACGATAACGCTGCGCTGCGCCAGTTCCGGATGGGTCGCCATACCGCAATGCTGACGGCCATCAAACAGAATATGCTCATACACCTCATCTGACAGCACAATAATATCGGTGTTGCGCGTCAGCTGCGCCAGCGCGCTCAGGTCTGCCGGCGTCAGCACCTGTCCGGTCGGATTATGCGGCGTATTAATAATGATCATGCGGGTACGCGGTGAGAGACGGGCGCGTACCTCATCCCAGTTAATGGCAAAATCGGGCTGCTGCAGCTTGATCCCTACCGGCGTGGCGCCCTGCAGGCGCACCACCGGCGCATAGCTGTCGAAGGCTGGCTCAAAAAAAATCACTTCATCGCCTGCGTGCACCAGGGCTGAAATCGCCATATAGAGCCCCTGGCTGGCGCTGCCGGTGATCAGCACTTCGCTGTCAGCATCATAATGCTGGCCATAAAGCGTGCGCACTTTTTCCGCCAGCGCGTTTTTCAGCGCCGGCAGGCCTGTCATCGGCGCGTACTGATTCTGGCCGTCGTGCATCGCCTGCGCCACCAGCTCCACCAGCAGCGGATCGCAGGGAAAATTGGGGGCGCCCTGCGACAGGTTAATCGCCTGATGGCGGGCCGAGAGCTGACCGATCACGCTAAAGATCGTGGTGCCCACATCGGGCTGTTTTGAACAGAGAGAAACTGGCGTGGTGATGCTCATTGCTGCGGCCTCGCTGACTGACAGAGTAAGATTGAAAGATCAGATCGTTATTCAACGCATAGCGCCTTGAGACGACAAGCGAATTGTCGTCATAATAGCCATGAGAAAATTGCATAGCTGAGGATGTTATGGCCTGTTCTGCTCCTCCCCTGACAGCGATTAACGCGTTTCTGGTGACGGCGCGCTGTCTCAATCTGACGCATGCGGCGCGCGAGCTGTACCTGACGCAGAGTGCGGTAAGCCGCAAAATTGCCACGCTGGAAAACTGGCTGGGCTTTGCGCTGTTTCAGCGCCATGCGCGTGGCCTGCGGCTGACTGAACGCGGCGCGGCGCTGCTGCCGGAGCTGCAGCAGAGCTATCAGCAGCTGCTGGCGGTAACGGAACGGGCGCGCCAGCCGTCGCAGACGCTGCGGCTGAAAGCGCCCAGCTGCATTATGCGCTGGCTGCTCCCGCGCCTGATTGCGTTTGAACAGCGCTACCCGGCAACGCATGTCGCGCTGACCACGACCCAGGAGCATCTCTCTCAGCTGGAGGAGTTCGATGCGGCGATTGTTTATGGTCTGCCGCCACCCGATGCGCTGCGGCTGTTTGATGAGCGTCTGACGCCGGTGCTGGCCGCCGGGATGGCGATCCCGCAGCGAATTGAAGAGATGAGCGCGCTGACGTTTCTGCATCCGACGCCAGACCGGCGTGACTGGCAGCACTGGCTGCAGCAGCAGCGGATTGAGCTGGTGATGCAGCGTAATCAGCATTTTGCCACGATGGATCTCGCTATCAGTGCGGCAATACAGGGGTTTGGTATTACGGTGGCGGATATCACGCTGATTGAAAACGATCTGCTGGCGCAGCGCCTGGTGACGCCGTTCCCCGGCAGCGTGGCAACCGGGGCGGCGTACAGTTTACTGCAGCGTCAGGATAAGCGCGCCCCGCCGCTGCTCGCTGAGCTGGTGTCGTGGCTCAGCCGTGCCTAAAAAGCGACCCACTCCTCACTGGCTGCGGGTTTCGCCGCCGGCGTAGCGCCAGCCAGCGCCGGACGACGCAGCGGAGCAGCGGAAACCGGCGGCGCATGATGAACCGGCGCGGCGGCAGAGAGGCGGAAACGCGCGACGGAGAGCTGCAGCGCTTCCGTCTGCCGCTCCAGCGCGCTCGCCGCCGCAGAGACCTGCTCAACCAGCGAGGCGTTCTGCTGCGTCACGCTGTCCATCTCCGTGACTGCGGTGCCAACCTGCGAGATCCCTTTACTCTGCTCTTCGGAGGCCGCGGCGATCTGCTTCATAATTTCGCTGACATCCTGCACGGACGTCAGGATCTGATCCATCGTGGTGCCGGCGCTGCTTACCAGCACGGAGCCTTTGTCCACCCGCTCCACCGAGTCGGCAATCAGGCTGGCAATCTCTTTTGCGGCTCCGGCGCTGCGCTGTGCCAGATTGCGCACCTCGCTGGCCACTACGGCAAAGCCGCGCCCCTGCTCACCGGCACGCGCCGCTTCAACTGCCGCATTGAGCGCCAGGATATTGGTCTGGAAAGCGATGCTGTTGATGACGCTGGTAATTTCAGCAATTTTCTTCGAGCTGCCGGAAATGCCCTGCATCGTGGCAACCACTTCGCCTACCAGCTGACCACCCTGCTGCGCGGTGCCGGTCGCGGTATCAGCCAGCGCGCTGGCCTGACGGGCGTTATCGGCGTTGAGTTTCACCGTCGCGGTGAGTTGCTCCATGCTGGCCGCGGTCTGTTCCAGCGCGGCCGCCTGCTCTTCGGTGCGTGAAGAGAGGTCGTTGTTGCCGGCGGAGATTTCCGACGCGCCGCGGTAGATATTATCTGTCCCGCTGCGGATAGCGCTGACGGCATCGCGCAGGCTCTCCTGCATGGCGCGCAGCAGCGGTATCAGTTTGCCCACGCAGTTGCGGCCTGCATCCTCAATTGGCTGGCTGAGATCGCCCTGCGCGATCAGCGTAAAGTGCTCGCGGATCCGCGCCAGCGGCCTGACCAGCATGCTCACCAGATACCTGTCCGTAAACAGCAGGATCAGCAGACCTGCCGCCACCGCCATCACGATGATGACTTTGGTCATGCCTGTCAGCCGGTCTACCGTGACCCGTGTTGCATCCAGTTTGCTGCCCGCGGACTGATTAAAGGTTTCGGCAGTGGCGCCAAACGCGCGGCTCAGCGCCGGCGTCACGCCGGTCGCCTGCGCTTTGTACGCTTCAGGCGTGCCCTGGCGCGCCAGCGCGACCTGCGGCGCAATGCCCTCATCCAGCAGTTTCTGCCAGCTGTTGATTACGCTCTGCGCTGTTGCCGGATCCATCGGACCGGGTGCCATCGCTTTAAACTGATCCAGCTGCGCTTTCATGCTGCTGAGCGCCTGCTCAACGGGGGCAAAGGCTTCTGTGCTGATTGCCGCGCCGGCGGTACGGCTCTCCATCACGCGCGACAGACGCGTTACTACCCGAAAATATTGATCGTTGCCTTTGCTCAGCACCGTCATCTGATTCACCAGCTGGCGATCGACCTCATTGCCTTTCCCCAGCGCATTCAGCGCATAAACGCTGAACAGACCGACGCCGCACCACAGCAGGCAAAACAGCCCGAGCAGCACCAGTAAAACCGCGCGAATCGTAAAATTTTTAAAGATACCCATACCTGTTCCCCTGGATTGATACGCGTTATCGCCCGATAAAATCGGGCATATTGCGGTTATCGGCAGCAGGCAGGGAAAATGTAACCGTTTTGTAAGCTAAATAAGCGCCAGCGCAGCGGGGGGGAACAACGCAATCGTGCGCCGGTCTGCTACCGGCATTACAGCTGCACGTGGCTGCGCATCATCAGCCGGAACAGGCGCAAACGGCGACGCATAAAGCGCTTTTTTAAAGTGGTAACCGCACGGCCCTGTTCACCAAACGCGAGCGTGACATCCTCTCCGGTGCGCCAGACGGGCCACTCCGTTTCATTGCGACCGCGCAGGCGATAGCTGAATTCAGTGGCATCCCTGGCAAACGCCACCCAGTATGCGCTTACCTCTGCCGCCAGGGTTTTGTCCGCGGCAGTATAAGGCCGGTTATCGGGCGGCGGCAGCGTCTCCAGCGCGTTAAACACATAGGGGATTTCATTACCGTGCCAGGCGCCGTGCGGGTAGAGATCGCGCGCATTTTCAGAAACATAGTCAAACCAGTAGCGCCAGACGGGCATGCCGGTACCGGACTGCGACTGCGCGATCAGCAGCGGCATGACGGTAAACGCCATGTCGCGTGCCACCGCGCGTCCCAGCAGCGCATCATCATGAATGTCGTATAACCATTTCAGCAGGCGATAAGTGAAGCGGTTCTTCTCGCGCATCTGCAGCAGCACGCCGCGCGCGTCGACCCCAAAATAGTTGAGTACGCTGGCTTCATCGCTGTTGCTGCCAATCATCAGCGGCACGCGATGCTGCCGGCCGGCGATAAAGGTGTCGAGCATCGGCTTTGGCAGCACGGCATCCCCGCTGATCGCCACCGGTCCCGGCGCCAGCGGCTGTGCCAGCGACCAGAATGCATCGCCGGGCAGCGCGCGCAGCTGTTCTGCCGTTGCGTTCTCCGGCAGTCCGAAGTGGGCGGCGACCTCTATTCCCTTCTGCCGCGCCTGCGGCTGCGTCAGATCGGGCAGACTGTAGCTGCTCTGGACGATGCCTTTGTGAAACAGCCCTTCTGCCAGCGGTGAACAGCAGAGAGAGAGTACGCTGCGGGCGCCAGACGATTCACCAAATAGCGTGATATTGCGACGGTTGCCGCCAAAGGCGGGAATATTGCGCTGGATCCACTGCAGTGCGGCTATCTGGTCGAGCAGCGCAAAGTTATTGACGGTTGCGCCCGCCTTATACTGCGCATCCAGCGCGGGATGTGAGAAAAAACCAAGATGGCCCAGCCGGTAGTTAAGGGTGACCACCACCACGCCCTGGGCGGCCAGCGCTTTACCCTGATAGGGATCCAGGCTGCCGGCACCGAGGGTGAAACCACCACCGTGCAGCCAGACCATCACCGGCAGCGGTGCGCCAGGCTCAGGATCGGGGGTCCAGATATTGAGATATAAGCAATCTTCACTGAAAGTGCCCGGATCGCCACCACCGATGCCGATGCAGTATTCGCGATTTTGCCAGCTCGCTGCTCCCCACGCGGTCGCGTCGCGTGCGGTTTGCCAGGGGGTAACCGGCTGAGGCGGCCGCCAGCGTAACGCGCCCGTCGGCGGCGCAGCATAAGGTATCCCTTTGAAAACATAGATGTCATCATCCATCAGGCCGCTGAGCTCGCCTTCTGCTGTCTTGATCCTCAGACGCGGTTCATTTTTCATATCGGGTTCCCTGATAAAGCGTGCCTCATTATTTGCAGCGACCCGATAAATGTCTATGTTCTTAAAGCATTTGCAGATTATGCCGAAACATGACCCGGATCGCTGAATGAGATCATCAAATATTTTGGCTTACTGTCGGCAGGCTGTTTAGTCTATTGTGACGGGGCTGAATCCGGCAGGTCAGATGAGTTTCATCCTGAACGGGCGGATTTGATCGAATACCATGCTTACATCGGGGAAAAAGCGTAACCGTTCTGAACGGTGCCGCTGAGCAGAAGCGTATTCGCATATGCTTCTGCCATTATAATGATAAAAAATCGCCGGCTGCTGAAATCATCGCTGATTTCGCTGACCGGCTCTCTGTTATCCCTCGTGAATGCCGCAGCGAATCAGACTGCGCTGCTGCATCTGCGCATAGAGCGCCATCTCATCCTGTACTGACGCGCCCAGCGCCGCTTCAAACGCTGCCTGACTGGCGTGACCCGCCTCGCGCGTTGTTACCGCATTACCCAGATTAGACTGAAATATGCCCGCCGCGCTGACCGGCAGAAAATCTTCATACACGATAGGTTCTGCCTGCAGCCGGCCAGCCTGCAGCAGGGCTGACACGCTCTCTCCGGCGCGCGGAGGCTGCTGTTCGCCGCGCTCCGTCAGACGATAGCGGAACCAGGCGAGCTGCTGCTCGCGCAGCGTCTCTTCATCATCGGGGAAATCACGAAATACCTCACTGAGGCGCTGCTGATGCTGCGCATTATCGCTGCCGGAGCCCGCGGCAGCCAGCAGCCGGTCATACAGAGCCCGGCCGGCCGGGGTCAGCGCCGCACCGCGCTGCTCTATCTCGCCGAAGCGCGCCGTGTGCGTGCCCGGCATACCGTCACTGAAATGCACGGCCTCTTCCAGCGCTTTAAAGCTGGTCTGCCGCAGCAGGATCGGAACCTGGCGCCGCGGCGGGCCTTCAATCAGCACTTTTGGCTCGATACCGCGCGACGGCATCAGCGCCTGCACGCGATCGATATCCAGCGTACGCGGCGTCAGATGGTTGATATGGCAGCCGCGGAAGCAGACAACGTCAGCGATCAGCCGGTGCTGCTGGCTCAGCGCATGATAGGTTTTGCTGTCCACCGTGGTCTGCGCGTGCCAGCGAAACGTTTCCAGCGCCTCGCTGACAAACGCGGCTGCGTCTCTGGCATTGAGGCCGCCCTGCTCCTGATGACGCCGGATAAGCCTGCGGCAGCCGGGCGTAAAGATGTCACGCGCGCCGAGTATCGCCATCGCTCGGGCGTGCAGCGCCGGATCGTCAATCAGCTCAGGACGCAGCAGCGACGTGAAAACGCGAAACGGATTGCGGCGCAGCGCGGCCTCGCTCACGGGCCGGAAAGCCGTGGAGTGAACCGGTACGCCCGCCTGCGACAGGTCGTAATAGCCCACCGGCTCCATGCCCATCACGGCAAACATCTCCCGCAGCAGAGAGAGCTCGGCGGCCGTCCCGACCCGGATAGCGCCATGGCGTTCAACGCTCAGCCGCGCCAGCTCATCCGCCGCTGCCAGCCGATCTTTCAGCGCGGAGTTCGCTTCCAGCGTGCGTTCATTGACCGCGCTGACCAGCTGCGTCAGCGCGCCATACTGCGGCACTTCCTGCTGATACATGGCCGACATGGCCTGTGAAAATAGCGTACGGATCGCATCAGAGCTGAGAAAATTTTCCATAACAGGGGTCCTGAGCCGGAACAGTGCTGTTACTCTAAATCAAGGCACGCAGCGCAGGTAAAATTTTCCCTGAAGTGTGATCGCCCTGTCACTCCACGCCCGGTTTTGGATCGGCAAAGCGGTACTTGAGCACCAGCATCAGGGTTGTCAGCACGGCCGGTATCGCCAGCAGCAGGAAAATCTGGCTAAACGCCCAGCCCAGCGTCAGCAACTCTGCGCCGGCAAACGCGCTGAGAATCGCACCGATACGGCCTACGCCGTGCATCCAGCTTGAGCCGGTGGCGCGGGCGTGTGTGGGATAGAAGTGAGCGGAGAGCGCATTCATGCCGGTATTGGCGCCGTTAAAACAGAAGCCGCTGCAGAACGCGATTGCGCTCATCAATCCGACCTGCGCCGGAGAGAAGCCAAGCGCAACTATCGCAATGCCGCCGCAGAAGTAGATGGTCGCCAGCGCAAGACTGGCGTTCATGCGGTCCATCAGCCAGCCGGTAAACAGCGAGCCCAGCGTGCCGCCCGCCTGATACATGGCCGTGACAATCGCGGCCTCGGTGAGCGACATCCCCAGCGTGCTGATAAGCGACGGCAGCCAGCTGCCAATAAGGTAGACCAGAAACAGTCCCATAAAATAGCCGCCCCAGAGCATCAGGCTGCCAAACAGATAGGATTCTGATACCACGGTAGCTATCGCGCCGCGCCGCACGTTCAGAGTTTCACTGGCGTGATAGCGGCTGCCTGGCGCCACCTCTCCTGGCAGCATACGCTCAAGGATCGCATGTATACGCGCCGCCGGCGCGCGCTGGTGAATCAGAAAACGCACCGACTCCGGCAGGCCATACATCAGCCAGGGCAGCACCAGCAACGGCAAAATGCCGCCCATGAGTAACACCGCGTGCCAGCTGTAGCGCGGTAGCAGCCAGGATGCTGCGAATCCGCCAGCCGCTGCGCCAAAGGTGAAGCCGCAAAAGACTACGGTGATAATAAAAGATCGGCGACGTTCAGGAGCATATTCCGCCACCAGCGTGCCCACGTTGGGCATGGCGGCGCCCAGCCCCAGTCCGGTCAGAAAGCGAAACAGCATCATCTGCTCGATGTTCTGCGCCAGCGCGGTGGCCAGCGTCCAGAGCCCAAAAAAGAGCACGCTGAGCAGGATCATGATGCGGCGCCCATAGCGGTCGGCCAGCGGCCCGGCCACCATCGCCCCCAGCGCCAGACCAATCAGCGCGGCGCTGATCACCATGCCCAGCTGATGGTTTGTTACGCCCCAGCCTGCTTTTAGCGCGGGCGCAATGAACCCCATCAGCGCGATATCCATACCGTCCAGTGCCACAATCACAAAGCAGAGCGCGATAAGCCGTTTCTGCCAGCGGCTCAGCGCATGACGGTTGATTAACTGGCGAACATCTACGGCTTCGGCGCTGGTCACGGTTTAACTCCTGCTGTTCAGCAAAAAGGTCATCAGTTTTGGTAAAAAAAACGGCGGATATGATAGCCCATCGTTAACCCTGCACTGCACAATTTTTTCACATGACGCCCGTTTCACTCAAAAACAGAACGATTTAAGCCTCTGATAAAACATACTTTTGCAAAAACTGCTTTTCAGCCAGTCGGGACCAGGTTGCAAAAACAAGGGGTTAAGGGAGGCCGTGTATGAAAAGACTTTTGTTAAATTCATTTTGCAATTAAGTTAACAGAACGCATTTTTGCTGGTTGCTCTCGCCAGCCCTTACGGATTACGTTGACCCTATGGATAAAAACACGGTTTTCAGCCAGCGCATTCGCCTGCGCCATCTGCACGCTTTCGTCGCCGTTGCGCAACAGGGAACGCTGGGGCGTGCAGCAGAGACGCTCAGCCTGAGCCAGCCTGCGCTCTCCAAGACCCTGAATGAGCTTGAAGAGCTGGCAGGCGCGCGCCTGCTGGATCGCGGGCGTTCAGGCGCGCAGCTGACCACGGCGGGCGAACAGTTTCTGGTTTACGCAGTAAAAGTGCTGGACGCGCTGAATCATGCTGCGCAAAGCTTTAACGCGCCGGCACCGGGACGGCCGGTTATTATCCGGCTGGGGGCGCTGACCACGGCGGCAATGGGCATGTTACCGCAGATTCTGAACCGCTTTCATGAGCAGCAGCCAAACACCACGGTGCAGGTAGCCACGCTGCACAACAACGTGCTGCTGGCCGGGCTGCGCGCCGGTGAATTTGATGTCGGCATTGGCCGCATGGCCAGCAGTGAAATGATGGCGGGGTTAAGTTATGAGTTGCTGTTTCTGGAGTCGCTGAAGCTGGTCGTCAGGCCGGAACATCCGCTTTTAAGTGACAACGTCACACTGTCCCGCGCCATGCAGTGGCCGGTGGTGATCTCGCCGGAAGGCACCGCGCCGCGGCGCATCGCGCAGCATATGCTGGATGAGCAGAGCTGCAGTTTGCCTCCGGACTGCGTTGAAACCTCCTCTACCTCCCTTGCCCGCCAGCTGGCGCTGCGCTACGACTACGTCTGGTTTGTTCCTTCTGGCGCGGTCAAGGAGGATCTTGAACACCATGCCCTGCATGCACTGCCGCTCGCCTCACCCGGTCCGGGCGAACCGGTAGGGATCATCACCCGCAGCGGCTATCCGCTCAGCCTCAGCGCCGAAGTGCTGATCGCCACGATCCGCAAGTTTCACCATTAGCGGCTGCGCTTTGCATGCCGCTCGCGGTTGTCGAGCCGCGCCTGCTCAGTTTTACGCAAACTCACATAAAGCGCGCCCGCACCGCCGTGCTGCGGCTGTGCGGTACAGAAGCTCTGCACCGCATCAAACTGCTGCAGCCAGCGCGCCAGATAGCTGCGCACAATGTTGGCATGCGACTCGTCATCACGTCCTTTGCCGTGAATAATCAGCAAATTACGCAGCCCCTGCCGGCGCGCTTCCTGCATAAAACTGAACAGCGACTGGCGGCAGGTCTCCACCGGCTGACGCAGCAGATTCAGGCTGGCCTCCAGCGGATATTTGCCCAGCCGCACTTTATCCACGACGCCCTGCTGAATGCCTTCTGCCCGGTACTCCAGCGGTGATGTGAGCGGGACAATCTCCAGAAAACCGCGCGTAAGAAAGTTCTCTTCGCTCTCCGGCGGCACAGTCCGTGGCGCTTTAGTGGAGGGCGCACGCAGCCACTGCGTATTAGCACAATCTTTCAGGGGCGTGACATCCCCCATGGCATCGCGGAACAGGTCTTCATCATCAAGGTTCATCATGTTTCCCCATACCCGATTAAGCATATGCGCACGGCATACTGATAAAACTGAAGAATAGCAAAGGTTGCCGTACGGGGTAAAAGGTCTGCACCGCAGAGGCCGGATGCTGTTACGCCGCGCGGGTGAGATCAATCGGGCGAATACCCATTATTTGTAAGGTTTTTGTGCCAGATCCAGCCTGCATGCATTCACAGCAGGAAGAAAAATGGTAAAATTGACGGCAGTCAATAATCATCGAGCGTACAGATATGATCCAGGAAAAACGCAGCATTCGACGTATTCAGTCTGGCGGATGTGCGATCCACTGTCAGGATTGCAGTATCAGCCAGTTGTGTATTCCTTTCACACTGAATGAGCATGAGCTTGATCAGCTGGACAACATCATCGAACGTAAAAAGCCGATTCAGAAAGGCCAGACATTATTCAAGGCGGGTGACGAACTGAAGTCGCTGTATGCCATTCGCTCCGGCACAATCAAGAGTTATACCATTACCGAACAGGGCGACGAGCAGATCACCGGCTTTCATCTGGCAGGCGACCTGGTCGGGTTTGATGCCATCGTTAACGCTAAGCACCCGGGCTTCGCACAGGCGCTGGAGACGGCCATGGTCTGCGAAATCCCTTTTGAGACGCTGGACGATCTGTCAGGCAAAATGCCCGCACTGCGTCAGCAGATGATGCGTCTGATGAGCGGAGAGATTAAAGGCGATCAGGATATGATTATGCTGCTCTCCAGAAAAAATGCTGAAGAGCGTCTGGCCGCCTTTATCTGGAATCTCTCGCGGCGCTTTGGCCAGCGCGGTTTTTCGCAGCGCGAGTTCCGGCTGACCATGACGCGCGGCGATATCGGCAATTATCTGGGACTGACGGTTGAAACCATCAGCCGCCTGCTGGGGCGTTTTCAGAAAAGCGGCATGCTGGCTGTTAAAGGCAAATATATCACTATTGAAGATCACGCCCTGCTCTCTGAGCTGGCGGGTCAGGCGGAACAACCCGCCTGAGGCAATGCCGGGTCAGTAATTGTTATTTTATTGATCCGGCTACACCTTTTCCGCTTCTGCACGCCCGAAACTTAGGCTATCTTTATTCCATATGGCCTGGGTCTAAGGAGAGTGCGCTATGTCCCGTTACCAACATGTTCTGGTCGCGATCGATCCTCAGCAGGACGATCAGCCGGCGCTGCGTCGCGCGGTTTATCTGAATCAACGCATCGGCGGAAAAATTAAAGCGTTTCTGCCTATCTATGATTTCTCCTATGAAATGACCACCCTGCTTTCGCCTGATGAGCGCACCAATATGCGCAAAGGGGTGATTAGCCAGCGCACCGAGTGGATCCGTGAGCAGGCGCAGGCCTATCTGGATGCCGGCGTAGATATCGAAATCAAAGTGGTCTGGCACAACCGCCCTTTTGAAGCGATTATTCAGGAGGTGCTGGCGCACAATCATGACCTGGTGCTGAAAATGGCACACCAGCATGACCGGCTGGAGTCGGTTATTTTTACCCCCACCGACTGGCATCTGCTGCGTAAATGTCCCTGCCCGGTGTGGATGGTAAAAGATCAGCCGTGGCCGGAAGGCGGTAAAGCGGTAGTGGCGGTAAACCTCGCCAGCGAAGAGCCGCATCACGATGAGCTGAATCAGAAACTGATCCGCGAAACCGCGCGTCTAGCGGAAATGGTAAATCACACCGAGGTCCATCTGGTGGGCGCTTATCCGGTTACGCCGATTAATATCGCCATTGAGCTGCCCGATTTTGATCCCAGCGTCTATAACGACGCTATCCGCGGTCAGCATCTGGTGGCGATGAAAGCGCTGCGACAGAAATTTTCCATTGGTGAAGAGTTTACTCACGTCGCTAAAGGCCTGCCGGAAGAGGTGATCCCCGATATCGCTTCACAGCTGGATGCCGGTATTGTCGTGCTTGGTACGATTGGCCGTACCGGCCTCTCGGCGGCCTTTCTTGGCAACACCGCTGAACAGGTTATTGATCATCTGCGCTGTGATTTACTGGCCATCAAGCCGGATGATTTTAAATCGCCGGTCGATCGTGATGATGAGGAAGATGAAGAGGATTAACCGTCACGGGCGCTGCGGCGCCCCTGCATGATGACGCCCATCCTGATCCATTGCCCCGCTTAACAACATCCTATACCGCAGCGCGTAGCCTGAACGGGCTACGCGCTTAACTGCCCGACAGATGCGTCCGCGATTTCAGAAAAAATATTGCCGCAAAAAGAGACATGCATCCATACGGCATTCACGCTAAATTGGCTGAGACAGGCTGATTATTACATGCAATAATCAGCGGCTAATCTGTTATACATCAAGAGTCCAGCACGTTTTCGTACTCATTTTGCGTAAGGCGAAGGATCATTTTTATGAAGCTGAAGAACACCATTCTGGCGTCTACTCTGTTATCGCTGCTGGCAGCTAACGCGTTTGCTGCCAAAGAGCTGACGCCGGAACAAGCGGCCGGCCTGAAACCATTCGAACGTATTAATATCAACGGCCGCTTCAACGCAATCGGTGATGCCACCAGCGCAGTCTCGAGAGCAGCAGATGAGAAAGGCGCTGACTCGTTTTACGTTCAGGGCATCAATGATACCAACGGTAACGGCGGCAACTGGCGCGTCACCGCAGATTTATACAAAGCGGACGCCGCTAAAGCATCGACCGATACGCAGTATCGCGTGATCAACGGCGTTAAAGAGCTGCCGAAAGCGGAAGCCTACCGCCTTGAACCGTTCGACACGGTTTCAGTCAGTGGCTTCTTCTCCAGCCAGCCTGCGGTAAATGATGCGATCTCCAGAGCCGCACAGAAAAAAGGCGCCGCCTCATTCTTTATCGTGCGCCAGGTTGATGCCAATAACGGCGGCAATCAGTACGTCACCGCCTATGTCTATAAAGCTGATGCCAAAGCGCGTATCGTCCAGGATACATCAAACTCGATTCCTGCTGATTCTGAAGCCGGAAAAGCCGCGCTGGCCGCTGGCGGCGCAGCGGCGTCGCGCGTGGCGCTGCCGGGTGTAGCCTCTTCTGATACGCCGAGCACCAATGTAGGTCGCTTCTTTGAGACGCAGAGTTCAACCGGCAAACGCTATACGGTGAAGCAGTCAGACGGCCGCAGCGTGCAGGAAGTCAATGCGATTACCGCCGCGCAGATGCAGCCGTTTGATACCATCACCTTCTCCGATCATTTCGGCACGCCGACTGAGATTTCAGAGGCCGTCGGCAAGCGGGCTATCGCCAAAGGCGCGAAGTATTACCACATCACGCGCCAGTGGCAGAACCAGAGCGGTGGCAACCTTACCGTTACCGCCGACCTGTTTAAATAATGATGCAGCGGGGCAGCCAGACTGCCCTGCTGTTTGCATAGTTCCTGCACAAATCTGCATACTCTTGCATTGCCATCCCCCTCTCCTCCTCGTAAAATCTGCCGCCTGTTTTCAGGGGATTCCGTTTTAATCTGCGCCTGATGGTGCACTACACTTCTACGGAAAGTTCACGACCCAGCATACTCTGCTGTTCAGGAAAGGCATTTTGGATAAAAAATTAGGTCTTAGCGCGTTGACGGCTCTGGTGCTCAGCTCCATGCTTGGCGCGGGCGTGTTTAGCCTGCCGCAAAATATGGCGGCCGTCGCGGGTCCGGCGGCGCTGCTCATCGGCTGGCTCATCACCGGGGTGGGTATCATTTTTCTCTCCCTCGCAATGCTGCTGCTGACGCGGCTCAAACCGGAGCTCGACGGCGGTATCTTTACCTATGCCCGCGCCGGATTTGGTGAGCTGACGGGGTTCTGCTCGGCGTGGGGCTACTGGCTCTGCGCCGTGATCGCCAACGTCTCTTATCTGGTGATTGTGTTCTCTGCGCTGAGCTTTTTTACCGATACGCCGCAGCACGTGGTGTTTGGCGACGGTAACACCTGGCAGGCGATGCTGGGCGCTTCGGTGCTGCTCTGGCTGGTACACTGGCTGGTGCTGCGCGGCGTGCAGACCGCAGCGAGCATTAATATGCTGGCCACGCTTGGCAAGCTGGTCCCGCTGCTGCTGTTTGTGGTGCTGGCGCTGCTGGCATTTAATTATGACCGGTTCAGCTTTGATTTCAGCGGCGCTGAGCTGGGTCAGCCGCTGTGGCAGCAAATCAAGCAGACCATGCTTATCACGCTGTGGGTCTTTATCGGCGTTGAGGGTGCCGTGGTGGTATCGGCGCGCGCGCGCAATAAACAGGATGTGGGGCGCGCCACGCTGCTGGCGGTGCTGGCGGCGCTGCTGGTTTATCTGCTGGTCACGCTGCTCTCGCTGGGTGTGATCCCGCGCGCTGAGCTGGCGCAGCTGCGCAACCCGTCAATGGCCGGGCTGATGACGCATCTGCTGGGTCACTGGGGCGATGCGGTGATAGCCGCAGGGCTGATTGTCTCGGTCTGCGGCGCCTATCTCAGCTGGACCATCATGGCGGCTGAAGTTCCCTTTATCGCTGCCCGGCAGGGTGCATTTCCGCGCAGCCTCGCCCGACAAAACCGTCATAACTCGCCTGCGGCGTCGCTGTGGCTGACCAACGGCAGCGTACAGGTTTGCCTGATCGCCATCGCGCTGACCGGCGCTGACTACAATACCCTGCTGACAATCGCTTCAGAGATGATTCTGGTGCCTTACCTGCTGGTGGGACTCTATCTGATGAAGGTGGTGCGCGGCCAGCAGAAACCGCTGGCGATGAGCATCGGGCTGGGTGCCACGCTGTATGGCCTCTGGCTGCTCTACGCCTCAGGCCCGCTGCATCTGCTGCTCTCCGTGGTGCTTTACGCGCCGGGACTGCTGCTGTTTCTCTACGCGCGCCGCGGCGGACGCGGTGACAAGCCGCTGCTGCAGCTGGAACGCATGGCGATTGTGCTGTTGATGGCGGCATCGCTGCCCGCGCTGTGGCAGCTTACGCAGTAATCAATGCGCGAGTGCCGGAATGGAGACGCACAGCAGATCGTTCTGCTGTGTAAGATTCAGGGGTTTGCTGTATTCGAGGTGGATCCCATCAAGCTGTTCCGCAGAGAGCGGATAAGGCAGCTGAATATCAAACCGGCTGATATGCTGCTGCTCCGCCAGCGTAATCAGCCGGGCGATATTGATCTCATCGCTGACCTGCGTTGAAATGATTTGCAACGCTAATTCTTTCAGATGATCGTCGCTGGCCTGTAAGCTGTGAGCGGACTTACGGGTTACCATGCCAAAAATGGGCATGACACCGTAAATGGCGTCAACAAAGCTCCAGCGTTTTTTGCAGGAAGCGGAGAGAAAGTCACTGTAATTGAAGCAGATGCGATCACTGTATCCGGCTGAAGCCAGCTCTTTATCAGACACCCTCGCACTCCTCCTGTTTTTCAATGCGGTTCCGAACCTTGCGCCTTAACGCGCCGCTAATAATGGCACATTTCACGGTATACATACCAGTGAGACAGGGATATTTCGTGCGGTAGCGTAGTGCTCAGGACCAGGAAAAGCTATGCTGCTGCCATTCTTTTTCAGCGCGCTTACCTATGAACAAAATTGTCTATGTTGAAGATGAGCCGGAAGTCGGCGAGCTGATCGCCGCCTATCTGGGTCGCCATGATATTGACGTGGTGGTCGAAACGCGCGGCGATCGCGCCGAGGCGACGATTCTTAACGTCCAGCCGGATCTGGTCCTGCTGGATATTATGCTGCCGGGTAAAGATGGCATGACGCTCTGCCGCGACCTGCGGGCGCACTGGAGTGGTCCCATTGTCCTGCTGACCTCGCTCGACAGCGATATGAACCATATTCTCGCGCTTGAAATGGGCGCCAATGACTACATTCTCAAGACCACGCCCCCTGCCGTGCTGCTGGCGCGGCTGCGGCTGCATCTGCGTCAGGCGGTGGTCAACAAGCCGGAGAGCACGCCGGCACAGCAGCAGTCGCAGAAAGTGCTGCGGTTTGGTTCGCTGACCATCGATGCGCTGAACCGTCAGGTGCTGCTGTTTGATGAGAACATTACGCTTTCAACGGCCGACTTCGATCTGCTGTGGCAGCTGGCGAGCCACGCCGGCGAGATCCTCGATCGCGACGCGCTGCTGATGACGCTGCGCGGCGTGAGCTATGACGGCATGGATCGCAGTATTGATGTGGCTATCTCGCGGCTGCGCAAAAAGCTCTATGACAGCGCGACTGAGCCGTTTCGCATCAAAACCATCCGCAACAAAGGCTACCTGTTTGCGCCTCAGGCCTGGGATACCCGCAGCTGATGAGAAAGCTCTTTATTCAGTTTTACCTGCTGCTGTTTGTCTGCTTTCTGGTGATGACCCTGCTGGTGGGCCTGGTGTATAAGTTTACCGCCGAGCGGGCTGGCCGGCAGTCGATGAATGACCTGATGGCCAGCTCGCTGTTTCTGATGCGCAGCGAGCTGCGCGAGATCCCGCCGCGTGACTGGAACAAAACTATCCGCAGTCTCGATCTTGACCTCTCCTTCGATCTCAATATCGAACCCATGAGCAAATACCAGCTTGATGAGAGGGATATGAAACGTCTGCGCGCCGGCGAAATTGTCGCGCTCGACGATCAATACACCTTTCTGCAGCATATTCCCCGCAGCCACTACGTGCTCTCTGTCGGGCCTATCCCCTATCTGTTTTATCTGCATCAGATGCGGCTGCTGGATATTGCGCTGGTGGCGTTTATCGGTATGTCGCTGGCACTGCCGGTATTTATCTGGCTGCGTCCGCACTGGCAGGAGATGCAGCGGCTGGAGAAAGCCGCGGAGCGCTTTGGCCGCGGTGAGCTGGACGTGCGCACCCATTTTGAAAGCACCTCCAGCCTTCACAGTCTCGGCGTGGCGTTTAACCAGATGGCGGATAACATCAATACGCTGGTGGCCAGCAAAAAACAGCTGATTGATGGCATCGCCCACGAGCTGCGCACGCCGCTGGTGCGCCTGCGCTACCGGCTGGAAATGAGCGATAACCTGACAGAGGCGGAGTCCGCCGCGCTGAATCGCGATGTGGGCCAGCTGGAGAGCCTGATTGAAGAACTGCTGACCTATGCCCGGCTGGACCGTCCGCGGGTCGACCTGCATCTGCAGTCGTTCGACCTGGCGCAGTGGCTGCGGCTCTATATTGCTGATGTACAGAGTATGCAGCCGCACACGCAGATCGCGCTGGATATTCCGCAGCTGCAGAATACCGGCAGCGCCGACATGCGGCTGATGGAGCGGGTGCTGGATAACCTCGTCAATAATGCGTTGCGCTACGCTACTGAGCGGCTGCGCGTCAGCCTCTGGTTTGACGGCACAACCGGCATTTTGCAGGTAGAGGATGATGGTCCCGGCATTCCGGCCGAAGAGCGCCAGCGGGTTTTTGAGCCTTTCGTTCGTCTCGATCCCAGCCGCGATCGCGCGACCGGCGGCTGCGGCCTCGGGCTGGCTATCGTCCATTCGATTGCCCAGGCGCTGCAGGGTCAGGTGGTGATCGAGAGCTCGCCGCTCGGCGGCGCCAGCGTTCGCTTTTGCTGGCCGGTTGATTTACCCTTGCGTGAGACACCCCCCCGCTTACCCGCTTAAGGAGATCTGGCTGTGACATCAGCTTATCAGGAACTTACCCGCACGTTTCAGCGCCTTTCCCGTTTCGGTCACCTCGGTGCGATTGCCGGGGTTGATATGCAGACTACCATGCCGCCCGGCGGCAGTCAGGCGCGTGGCGAAGCGCTGGCCGAACTCAGCGTGTTTATGCATGAGCTGCTGACCGCGCCGGCGCTGGAAGGGCTTTTCTCTGCTGCTGAGCAGGAGTCGCTGAACGATGTTGAGCAGGCAAACGTGGCGGAGATGCAGCGCGCCTGGCGTCAGGCAACGCTGCTTCCCGCCGCGCTGGTCGAAGCAAAATCGCTGGCGGGCTCGCGCTGCGAGCATGCGTGGCGATCGCAGCGCCCGGCGAATGACTGGCAGGGCTTCAGCGCTAACCTCAAAGAGGTTGTCCGGCTGAGCCGGGAAGAGGCGCAGCTGCGCGCCGCTGCGGCCAGCACGTCGCGCTATGACGCGCTGCTGGATCTGTATGAGCCAGGCATGACCAGCGCCCGGCTTGACGCCACTTTTGGCGCGCTGAAAAGCTGGCTGCCTGATTTACTGCAGCGGGCGGTGGCAAAGCAGGCGCAGGCGCCGCTTCAGCCGCTGGGACCCTTTGCCGTTGAGTCACAGAAGCAGCTGGGGCTGAGCGTAATGAAGCTGCTCGGCTTCGATTTCAATCATGGTCGTCTGGATGTCAGCGCCCACCCTTTTTGCGGCGGTGTGCCGGACGACGTGCGCATCACCACGCGCTACAACGAAAGCGAGTTTCTCAGCGCCATGATGGGTGTGATCCATGAGACCGGGCACGCGCGCTACGAACAGAATCTGCCACAGCAGTGGCGGGGTCAGCCAGTGGCCCTGGCGCGCTCTACCGCGATTCATGAGTCGCAGAGCCTGTTTATGGAGATGCAGCTGGGCCGCAGCCGCGCCTTTTTGCAGCATATTCAGCCGCAGGTCGTCGCGCTGATGGGTGAGCAGCCTGCGCTGGAGACGCCTAACTTTATTCGTCTGGCGCAGCGCGTTAAGCCTGGCTTTATCCGCGTCGATGCCGATGAGCTGAGCTATCCGGCACACGTTATTCTGCGCTATGAGATTGAGCGCGCGCTGATTGAAGGTGAGATTGAGGTAGAGGATATTCCGGCGCTGTGGGATGAAAAAATGCAGCAGTCGCTCGGCATTGATACCCGTGGCAACTATCGCGATGGCTGTATGCAGGATATCCACTGGACCGACGGCGCGTTCGGTTACTTTCCGACCTATACGCTGGGTGCGATGTATGCGGCACAGCTTTATCAGGCGGTTAAGCGCGCGATCCCGCAGCTGGAGACGCTGATCCTTAACGGCGAGCTGCAGCCGGTATTTGACTGGCTGCAGCAGAATATCTGGCAGCACGGCAGTCGCTTCCCGACTGAACAGC
Source organism: Pantoea sp. RIT413 (assembly GCF_003057675.2). Taxonomy (NCBI): domain Bacteria; kingdom Pseudomonadati; phylum Pseudomonadota; class Gammaproteobacteria; order Enterobacterales; family Erwiniaceae; genus Pantoea; species Pantoea sp. RIT413. The sequence goes on along the minus strand of NZ_QBJB02000001.1, from coordinate 249,098 downwards.
TGCTGCGCAACGCCACCGGTGAAGCGCTGAACCCGGACTATTTCCGTCAGCACCTTGAGCAGCGCTACCTCGCAGATTGATCCCGCAGGCGGCCGCAACGGCCGCCACTTTCCCGCCTTGTACAATCCGTTACACGCCGATACCAATCCCTCACGGAAAGCGAAATCGCTTTTTCATATAGTGTTTTCACCGGCCCCGCAGTGGGCTACATATGAAAAATAGTCCGAGGATTAAGCGATGAAAAAATTATGTGCACTGGTAATCGCCGCTGCTATGGGTCTCTCTTCTGCTGCTTTTGCTGCTGAGACAACCGCTGCTCCGGCGGCAACTGCCACCACCAGCTCCACTACCGCTGCGCCAGCTAAACATAAAATGGTGCATCACAAACATAAAGCTGCTGCGCAGAAAGCCCAGGCTGCGAAAAAGCATCATAAAAAAGCAACCAAGCCTGCTGAACAGAAAGCGCAGGCCGCTAAAAAGCATCACAAAAAATCAACTCAGCCCGCTGCACAGAAAGCGCAGGCTGCCAAAAAGCACCACGTGAAATCCGCTAAACCTGCTGCACAGAAAGCACAGGCGGCTAAAAAGCACCACGCTAAAGTTGCGCAGAAAGCGCAGGCAGCTAAAAAGCATCACAAAATGAAAAAATCAGCGAAATAAGTTCGCGCCAACACCACGATGTTGTTTAAAACACCCGGTTATGCCGGGTGTTTATTTACTGGAGTAGCGAAAAATGGTGCGTCGCTATCGCTTCGAAATTATTCTCTTTGTGATGATTCTCTGCGGCATTGTCGCGGCCAGTTTTTTTATTTGATGGCTGTAGCGCGCTGATTACTCCAATATTTCTCCCTTTTTTACCGCTCACCGACTATAGTTATCGCCTAAGCGTGATAACAAAAACTCCCTTTTATTCTCCCTGTCGAGAGAACTATGCGCCTGGCAATTCTGTTATTTATTGGTATTTTCGGCTTTACCCTCACAGCACACGCCGATGATGAAGACGGGCTGAGTCCCGAAGAGATCAAGACGCTGTTTTTTGGTAAAGACCATCGCCAGGCAATAAGCGACGTGGCCGCTGCGCCCTGGGATGCCATTGGTCAGCTGGAGACGGAAAGCGGCAACCTCTGCACCGCCACGCTGATCTCTGCTCATCTGGCCCTGACCGCCGGCCACTGCCTGCTGACACCGCCAGGGCGGTTCGATAAGCCGGTTGCGCTGCGCTTTATGGCGGGTGAAAAAGGCTGGCGTTACGAAATTCACGATATAGATGCCCGGGTTGAGCCGTCGCTGGCGCGGCGCCTGCAGGCCGATGGCGAGGGCTGGATTGTGCCCTCTGCCGCCGCGCCTTACGATTATGGTCTGGTGATCCTGCACAACCCCCCTTCAGGTATTGTGCCGATCCCGCTGTTTGATGGCTCACGCAGCGATCTCACCGCCGCGCTCAAAGAGAGCGGACGCAAAGTCACCCAGGCGGGTTATCCGGCCGATCACCTCGATTCACTCTATTCGCATAGCGACTGTATAGTCACCGGCTGGGCGCAGCGCGCCGTGCTTTCGCACCAGTGCGATACGCTGCCTGGCGACAGCGGCTCCCCGCTGCTGCTGAAAAAAGATGATGGCTGGCAGCTCATCGCCGTACAGAGTTCGGCACCGGCGCCGGTCGATCGCTATCGCGCTGACAACCGGGCCATTGCCGTGACCTCATTTAAAGATAAACTCGAAGAGCTGGCTGAATAAGCAGGCAGGCGCGCGATCACGCACACCTGCGCGCATTATGCATTCAGCTCAGCTGCTCCATCGCCTGCAGCACCCGCTTATCTGAAACCGGATAGGGAGTACCCAGCTGCTGAGCAAAGTAGCTGATGCGCAGCTCTTCAATCATCCAGCGGATCGCCACTACATCGGCATCATCCCGGCGCTGCGGCGGCAGCTTGCTGCGCCAGACGTTCCACGCCTGTTCCACCGCCTGTACCTTCAGCATGCGGGCGCGATCGCTGTGCGGATCGGCGGGCAGCTTCTCCAGACGGCGCTCGATTCCCTGCAGATAGCGCAGCGTATCCCCCAGCCGATCGTAGCCGTTGCCGGTGACAAATCCGCGATAGACCAGACCGCTCATCTGCTGTTTGATATCTGCCAGCGCCAGCGCCAGCGTCATATCCACGCGGCCTTTCAGAAATTTGTTGATATTGAACACGCAGGTGAGGATCTGCTCAACCTGCTGCGCAATCGTCACCACGGTGTCGTTCAGCTCCGCCCGCACTTTATCGCGCAGCTGCTCAAAATTCTGCTGCTGCCACGCGGGGCCGCCCGCCTCCGCCATTAGCTTATCCACGCCGCAGGCAATACAGTCGTCTATCAGCTCCAGCACTTTGCCATACGGATTAAAGTAGAGCCCGAGCTTGGCTTTATTCGGCAGCTTTTCATGCAGATATTTAACCGGTGACGGAATGTTCAGCAGCAGCAGGCGACGCTGACCGCGCCACATCATCTTCTGCTGCTCCTCTTCACTGTCAAACAGGCGGATCGCCACGCTATCTTTTTCATCTACCAGCGCCGGCCAGGCTTTGACCTGATAGCTGCCGCGCTTCTGCTCATAACTCTGTGGCAGGTCGCCAAAACTCCAGATGTGCAGGCCGCTCTGCTCCAGACCATCATCGGCAACCTTCGACAGCGTCTCCTGCACTTTGCCTTTCAGCGCCTGTTTCAGCTGATGCAGATCTTTACCTTCCTGCAGCTTGCGGTTGTGCTCATCCACAATGCGGAACGTCATTTTAAGGTGATCGGGCACCTGATCCCAGTGCCAGGCATCGCGCTCAATCGTCACGCCTGACATGCGCCGGAACTCACGCTCCAGCGCATCCAGCAGCGGCTGTGCCAGCGGCTGAACGCGACCGAGAAACGCTTCCGCGTAATTGGGGGCCGGCACAAAATTGCGGCGCAGCGGTTTGGGCAGCGATTTAATCAGCGCGATGATAAGCTCACGCCGCACGCCAGGGATCTGCCACTCAAAACCCGCTTCATCCACCTGGTTCAGCAGCGGCAGCGGGATATGAACGGTCACGCCATCCGCATCGGCGCCTGGCTCAAACTGATAGGTGAGCCGCAGCTTCAGGTTGCCCTGCTGCCAGACATTAGGGTAGTCGAGCTGGCTGACCTTATCTGCTCCCTCTTTGATCAGCATCTGCTTGTCGAAGTTGAGCAGGTCCGGATTCTCTTTACTGGCCTGCTTCCACCAGCTGTCAAAGTGACGGGCAGAGACCACCTCTTTGCCCAGACGGCGATCGTAAAACGCAAACAGCGTTTCATCATCCACCAGAATGTCGCGGCGGCGTGATTTATGCTCCAGATCCTCAACTTCACTGCGCAGCTTCAGGTTGGTGCGGAAAAAGGCGTGGCGCGTCTGCCAGTCGCCCTCAACCAGCGCATGGCGAATAAACAGCTCGCGGCTCAGCTGCGGATCGATGCGGCTGTAATTCACTTTACGCGCCTGCACGATGGGCAGCCCGTAGAGCGTTACCTTTTCCGTAGCCATCACCGCGCCCTGTGCTTTCTCCCAGTGCGGTTCGCTGTAGCTTCGCTTGATAAGGTGCTGAGCCAGCGGCTCAATCCACTCCGGATCGATGCGTGCCGCCACCCGGCCCCACAGGCGGCTGGTTTCTACCAGTTCTGCCACCACGGTCCATTTCGGCGGTTTTTTAAACAAACCGGAGCCAGGGAATATGGCAAAGCGGGCGTTGCGCGCGCCGGTAAACTCCTGCTTCTCCGCATCTTTCTGTCCGATATGCGACAGCAGGCCGGTCAGCAGCGCACAGTGCACCTCACGATAAGGTGCCGGCTCGCTGTTGACGGGCATCCCCTGTTCACGCACGACCTGACGTAGCTGGGTGTAGATATCCTGCCATTCGCGCACGCGCAGATAGTTGAGATAGTCACTTTTACACTGGCGGCGGAACTGGTTGCCCGACAGCGCTTTCTGCTGCTCCTGGATATAGTTCCAGAGATTAACAAAGGTGAGAAAGTCAGACTCTTTATCAGCAAAGCGGCGATGTTTCTCATCGGACGCCTGCTGTTTCTCGACCGGCCGCTCGCGCGGGTCCTGAATCGAGAGCGCCGCCGCGATAATCATCACCTCGCGCACGCAGCCAAAGCGCTGCGCCTCCAGCACCATCCGCGCCAGCCGCGGATCCACCGGCAGCTGCGCCAGGGTACGACCGGACGGCGTCAGCCGGTAGTGCTCATTTTCATTAAGAGTAATGGCGCCCAGCTCTTCCAGCAGCCGCACGCCATCCTGAATATTTCGTTTGTCAGGCGCTTCCACAAACGGGAACGCCGCAATATCGCCCAGCCCCAGGGCGGTCATCTGCAGGATCACCGACGCGAGATTGGTCCGCAGGATCTCCGGATCGGTAAAAGCGGGCCGGCTGAGGAAATCAGCCTCGGAGTAGAGCCGGATACAGATCCCTTCCGAAACGCGGCCGCAGCGCCCTTTACGCTGGTTTGCCGAAGCCTGTGAAACCGGCTCAATCGGCAGGCGCTGCACCTTGGTGCGATAGCTGTAGCGGCTGATTCGCGCGGTACCGGGATCGATGACATATTTGATGCCCGGCACGGTGAGCGAGGTCTCTGCCACGTTCGTGGCCAGGACAATGCGCCGCCCGCTGTGGGACTGAAACACGCGATTCTGCTCGGCGTTGGAGAGACGCGCGTAGAGCGGCAGGATCTCGGTATGCGGCAAATCACGCTTCATCAGCGCATCGGCCGTGTCGCGGATCTCACGCTCCCCGCTCATAAAGATCAATATATCGCCACGGCTCTCCTGCCCCAGCTCATCCACGGCGTCAAAAATGGCCTGCAGCTGATCGCGATCGCTCTCATCCGCTTCTTCCGCGATAGGCCGGTAGCGCACCTCCACCGGGTAAGTCCGGCCTGACACTTCGATAACCGGCGCATTATTAAAGTGACGCGAGAAGCGCTGCGGATCGATAGTGGCGGAGGTGATGATCACTTTGAGATCGGGGCGGCGCGGCAGCAGCTCACGCAGGTATCCCAGCAGAAAATCGATGTTAAGGCTGCGCTCATGCGCCTCATCAATAATGATGGTGTCGTACTGCAGCAGCAGCCGGTCCTGCTGGATCTCCGCCAGCAGGATACCGTCGGTCATCAGTTTGACCTGCGTGCTGTCGCTGACCTGATCGGTAAAACGGACTTTATAGCCGATGGTACTTCCCGGCGCGGTCTCCAGCTCTTCCGCGATGCGGCTCGCCACGGTGCGGGCTGCCAGACGACGCGGCTGCGTGTGCCCGATCAGGCCTTTCACGCCGCGTCCCAGCGCCAGGCAGATTTTTGGCAGCTGAGTAGTTTTACCCGATCCGGTTTCACCGGCAACAATCACTACCTGATGATCGCGAATCGCGTCTGATATCGCCTGCTGCTTCTGGCTGACCGGCAGATTCTCAGGAAAGGTGATGCGCGGGGTGCCGGCCACGCGCCGGGCGATGCGCTGTTCGGCAACGCTGAATTCCTCCGCCAGCTCTGCGGCAATGGTCTGCTGTGCGGCGCTGTTTTTCACCTTTGCCGCACCCTGCAGACGTCGCTGCAGGCGCTGGCGATCGCGCAGCGTCAGCGCATCAAGCCGGGCCCAGAGTGGTGCTAAAGGTGATTCAATGGATGATGACATAGGGATGGATTACCTGTTAGTGCAGCACGGCGAAAACACGCGCGGCGCCGGAACGCTTTCCCGGCAGATTCAATCAATTACCGGACGCCATAATAGCATATTCTCAGCCTGCTGGCTGAGCCGCTCCGGCTGGCTTATTCAATTAATTCGAACATTGGCCTCGAATTATTACGCTTTTACGCTGCCGGTGAACGCCGTAGAGTATGACGCATTGAGCGGGAAGCCCGCCGCATAACCACAGGAACCTATTATGAGCCACGTATTAATTCTGAAGTCCAGTATCCTTGCCGGTTATTCACAGTCAGGTCAGCTGGCTGATTTTTACGCTGAAGAAGCGCGCGCCAACGGCGACAGCGTAACCGTACGCGACCTGGCTGCCGATCCGGTACCGGTACTGGATGGTGAACTGGTGGGTGCTCTGCGTCCTTCAGATGCGCCACTTTCTCCACGTCAGCAGGAGGCGCTGGCGCTCTCTGATGCGCTGATCGCTGAGCTGCAGGCGCATGACACCATTGTTATTGCGGCACCGATGTACAATTTCAACATCCCGACGCAGCTGAAAAACTACTTTGACCTGATTGCCCGCGCGGGCGTGACTTTCCGCTACACCGAAGCGGGTCCGGAAGGTCTGGTTAAAGGCAAACGTGCGGTGATCCTGAGCAGCCGTGGCGGTATCCACAAAGATACCCCAACCGATCTGCTGACGCCGTATGTGAAGCTGTTCCTTGGCTTTATCGGCATCACTGACGTTGAGTTTGTCTTCGCGGAAGGTATCGCCTACGGTCCGGAAGTGGCGACCAAAGCGACCGCTGATGCGAAAGATGCGATTAAACAGCGCGTCTCTGCCTGATTAATAAAAAAAGATATTCTGCTTCATTTTACCGGGCCTGAGCGCCCGGTTTTTTATTTTAACGTCAATATATCTTTGCTTCCCGGCAGCTGCCCGCTTTTTTAATTTACACTGCAGTATCACTCTCTCATTCTGCTTTACGATTTCAACCCTGTTACTGACAACCCGCGCCCGCATTTTAATTAAAGCGCAGCACCGCCCGACCTTTAATAAAAATCGAAATACGAAAGTTTTCTCACCAGTAACGTGGCACGATTAATCCGCAATCAAATCCAGCCGTGCAGGCTGGAACTACATTTGAACTTTTACTCAAATAATAATTTTTTTACCAGGAGAATAATATGGCCTTACTGTTATGCTATATCCATGTAAGCGATACGCTGCCCGGACAAACTGCAACCGTTAACTCTTTTTCGGGTGTGAGCGACAAGATTAAAATGTTTGAGATGCCCATTAAAAGAACGGGTAACTATGACGCACAGTTGAATGCCAATGTTAAAAACACACGCGAAATCGCTGTAATTGAAGCTAAAAAGAAGGTTTCGCAGCTGACATCAGCTTTTGAAAAACTTCATAGTACGGGCAACCGCACGCCATCTTCTTCCGTAACACGCCCTATCGCTGCACCGGTTATAGCGACGGCTGTAGCAGCGCCAGTTGCGAGAGTACAGGATATCTCTATCGCCCGACCGAGTGTGTCAGCATCTTCTCTGGCAGAAGCAAAACCTGACCCTGTCACTACTCAGGCAAAAACTACAGCCGGGCATAAAGGCGCGCCCTCATTGCTAACCCAAATTAAGCATCAATTTGCGCAGTTCTGGTCATCGATAAAAAGTTATATTTCGTCACTGACAGATACATTCCGGCAGCAACAGAGCGAAAAAATAGCACACTTTGAAAATACCGCCAGAACCAAATCTGAAGGCTGTAAATCAATGACTGAAATAATAAACGCATATGACAATAGTCCTTCCAATGCTCTCTTTCTTTATAACGCAGCAAAACAGGAGCTAATATTTAATGCTATAAGTGACATCATTGATCAGGCAGAAAAAGAAAATAAAGAAATCGATCTGCGTAAGCTATGCGATCAGGCTAATCGCTATGCGGTTAATTCAGGCGCTAACGCCAGATTTTTCACGCTATCAAAAAATAACACTATCGGGCACAATATAAAATATGGCGTACCGACTATGCAGCAGCGCGTCAGTCGGGTAGAGGAAGACATTGGAAGTAAAAACGCAACCTCCGCAACCTTACGTCGTAATTCGCAGAGCTTAAGTGGGCGCCAGCGTGCTAACTCAGTACAGTCAATAACCCGGAGGATGGTTAATGACGCCTATTCAAAACTGTTTAATGATATACACAATGACAAAAGAAATATTTATGGTACACGCCACAGCTTCGACCGTAACGAAATGCGTGCCGCGCTGCTTGAAGGGCAGCCGGCGCTGGCAGTCTTACGTACCAGCAGTGCAGCGTAATGCCTGACAGCAGCAGATCCTTCGCAAGCCACACCCGGTGGCGGGAAAGCGCTGAGCCTCCCGCCACCGGTTACTTCTGCAGCCACTGGCCGTTGATGCCGCGCACATATTCCCCTGCGGTGGCCCGGCTCACCAGCTTCTCTCCGGCAATCCGCGCGACGTCGCTGGTTGTGAGTTTGTTTTCCCCGGCAATGCGCTGATACGCCATCCGGCGGCCCTCATTGATACGACTCACCAGCGCCAGCGTGACCTCATCCTGCTGCCGTGCAGCAACATAGCCGCTCAGCGTTTCCCCGACCCGCCCCTGCTGCCGCGCCTCATCAAGCGTCAGCGCATGGGCAGACCCGGCCAGCAAAACCAGCAGCAGCGCAACGGCGCGTATTGTTCGGTTGCGGGCCATCAGAACAGCCCGCTCTGATTCTGCAGCAGCGCCTCGACATCTTTATCCACCTTGATGTGGATCTCATGTTCAATTTTCACGTTCATATTTATCGTAATCGGCGCATCAGGAGCGGCCACTTCAATCCGCGGTACGCATCCTGCCAGCACAACGCTGCCTGCCAGCAGCGCACTTCTTAACCTCATCATCAGGGATCCCTCTTTGATGGCAGGGTGGCGTTCTGCTCCACCCAGGATTGTAAATTATCGCCAAAGCGCAGGCTGCGCCATAGCTGGAACAGATTCTCCTGATGACGATAGTTGAGATTGATTGTCTGGCGCCGGTTGCTGAACTGGCTGACGCCGGTGACCTGCGACTGCATCACCAGATTACCGGTATTATCCAGATCGAGTGTGGCCCAGGAGCGTGAAATCTCCAGATAACGCAGCCAGCTCAGCGCTGCCCCGGCGGCGACATTGTCTTTTACAATCGCGTCTGCCGTATCCTTATCCAGCCGAAACGTGAGCGGCCCGCTGTTAGCAATCCAGCCATTTCTGATCAGCCACTGCGGATTACTGAGCCAGAGCGGCAGCTCACCGTTAACCTTACCCGACATAGCAAACTGTTTGGGCTTGAGTGCCGTCACCAGCCGGCTGAGATCGATCTGGCGCAGCGAAATCCTGGCCGCTTCGCGCTGCGGCATGCGCAGCGCCGGCATACTGACGTGCCCGCCCAGTAAATCGAGCGTCACGTTACTCAGGGTAAGCGGCTGTCTCTCCTGCCAGGGATAGTAACCCTGCAGATCGGCCGTGATATTCTGCAGCGCAAACTGATTGTTAACCTCGCGGATACGCAGCGAAACCGGTCCGCGCCGTCCCAGCTGCCACTGCTGAGCGCGATAGCGAAACGGCAGCGCAAAGTCGATGCCGTTGATGTCACTGTCCGGCAGCTGCAGGCTACCCTGCTGAACCGCAAAGAAGCCGCCAGCCTGAAATGCCTGACTGGCTCCGGCTGAAAACGCGACCTGCGCCCGCAGCTCACCGCTGCGGATACGCATTTTTAAGTCGCTGCTGAGCAGCGGCTGGAACACGCGCAGCGACTGTGCCGGCCACCAGGCCTCCCCGCGTAGCCGCTCACCATCCCAGCGCCCGTGCACGCGCAGCGGGCCGATATCTTCAGCGCGCAGTTCACCGCGCCATAAAAACCGTGCCGGATCGCGGCCTTTTACATCAAACGTCAGCCCTGCAGGCGGCAGCCAGCCGCCGTAGCTGAAGTGCGTTTGCCCCGCATCAAGACGAAAACTGCCTGCAAAACCGGGCTGCGTGCTATCCCGCTGCCAGCGCAGCGGCGCAGTGAGCCGGATACGCGGCCGGTCAATCTGCACCGGCCCCCACGCCAGCTGATTCAGGCCGGTATTGAGCGTATCCAGCGTAATACGCTGATCCAGCCAGCTGCCGGTGCCTGTAACATCCCACTCTGCGTTAAACGGCTGCAGTTTGCCGTCGCCCCAGTAGCGCCAGCGCCAGCTGCCGCTGTCTGGCCAGAACGCGGCAGCGCGGCCATCCAGATGCAGCGTAAAGTGACCATAGTCGCGCTTATGCGCCGTCAGAATCGCCTGCAGCCGGCCATCAATGCCCTGCGCTGAAAGTGAAACACCCGCCAGGGGCCAGCGCGCTTCATCCACTTCAGGGAGATCCAGCAGCTGGCCGCGCAGGCGCAGCAGTGCGCCTGGCTGGAACGTCAGCGTCGGCGCGCTGAGTGCACCGCGCAGCTCGCCGGGCAGGCTGCCATAGAGCTGCAGCCCGGCAAATTTACTCTCGCCGGTAATGCGCAGCGGCAGCGCGTTATCCGTTACGCGCAGCGGTCCCGGCCCTACGCTCAATACCACATTACCTTTACCGCCGCGCCCCTGCGTCAGCAGATTCAGCCGCCCCTGCACGCGCAGATTGTCCATCCCCTGCTGCCATCCGGTCAGGGTCAGCCCCACGCCGCCTGACAGCATCTGACTGGCCAGAGGCCAGCGCCAGCGCCCGTCGGCGATCTGAAACGTATCGCGGTCGCTCTGCCACGGCAGCTCAAGCAGCGGTGTCTCATCGCCCTGCTCCTGAACGATCAGCTTACCCTGCTGCTGCTGCCACTGCAGATCCAGCGTCAGCGGCTGCGGCCACTGAGCCACGCTTAGCTCACTCTGCAGTGCGCCGGTTACTGGCAAGCCATCCGCAAATGTGGGCAGCGCTACGCTGCCATGTAACGTCAGCGGTTGTGTCAGAAAAGGATGTTGTAACTTAAGAGAGTCGACCGTCAGCGTCTGGCCCTGCAGGCGTGCGTTCAGGCTGAGATTATCGCCGCGATAGCGCAGCTGCTGCTGTTCCGGTGCAAGCGTGAGATCGAGTTCACCGGCATAGTGCTGCCACGGCAGGACGGCCAGCCTGCCGATATGTACATCGGCCCCCGGCAGGCGCTGCTGCCAGTCGGCCAGCGTACGCGGTACGGCAGAAGCTGGCTGCGGCGGCAGCGACTGCCAGCAGGCGCTGTTAAGCGTGACGCGCTGTGCGCTAAGCTGCCAGCGCTGCTGTGAGCGGCCCAGCGCCACCTGCTCAACCTTAGCCAGCGTACAGCTGCCCGTCAGGTAACGCAGCTGCGGCAACGTCACTGCGCCCTGCTGCCAGCCCGGCCTGCCCTCAATTTCGATGCGCGTCTCATCCGGCAGCCAGATACCGGCCAGCCGTGGCAGCCACTGCGTCAGCGTCAGCAGCAGGCCCAGCAGCAGCAGAATCAGCGCCAGCAAGGCGGCAAGTAGTCGGCGAAGGCCACGCGTCATGGCGGGTAACTATCCTGTTGTTTATATTTTCCTGCCGAAATGATGGCACGTAATCATTCGCAAATGAAGGTGTTAGCCTGGCCTGCTGCGTGAAGAAAAGCAAAGTCGCGCAGAAACCGTTATCCTTTAATGATACCGACATGGCATTTTTCAGGAGCGAAACAATGAAAGTTGCGGTTTACAGCACCAAGCACTATGACCAGAAATATTTTGAACAGGTCAACGCCCGTTTTGGATTTGAGCTGGTGTTCTTTGATTTCCTGCTCAGCGAGGATACGGCAAAAAATGCTGCCGGCTGTGACGCGGTCTGTATTTTCGTAAATGACGACTGCGGCAGAGCGGTACTGGAAGAGCTGGCGGCATTGGGCATTAAGTATATTGCCCTGCGCTGTGCCGGATTCAATAACGTCGATCTGCAGGCGGCTGCTGAGCTGGGCATGGAGGTCGTACGCGTGCCCGCCTACTCCCCGGAAGCGGTGGCGGAACACACGGTGGGTATGATGTTGGCGCTGAATCGCCGCATTCATCGCGCTTATCAGCGCACCCGTGACGCAAACTTTTCGCTTGATGGCCTGACCGGCTTCAACATGCACAATAAAACCGCAGGCGTGGTCGGTACGGGGAAAATCGGTGTGGCTACGCTGCGGATCCTGAAAGGATTTGGCATGAAGCTGCTGGCCTGTGATCCCTACCCGAGCGACGCTGCGCTTGAGCTGGGTGCAGAATATGTCGATCTGAAAACGCTGTTTGCCCGCTCGGATGTGATTACGCTGCACTGCCCGATGACGCCGGAAAATCATCATATGCTTAACGCGCAGGCGTTCAGCGAAATGAAAGATGGCGTGATGATCATCAATACCAGCCGCGGCGGCCTGATCGATTCGCAGGCGGCTATTGAAGCGCTAAAACAGCAGAAGATCGGGTCGCTGGGAATGGACGTCTATGAAAATGAACGCGATCTGTTTTTTGAGGACAAATCGAACGACGTTATTCAGGACGACATTTTCCGCCGCCTCTCTGCCTGCCACAACGTGCTGTTTACCGGACATCAGGCGTTTCTGACCGCAGAAGCCCTGACCGCCATCTCAGAAACCACGCTGGGTAATCTGCAGCAGCTCGATCAAGGCGAAGCGTGCCCGAACCGGGTTAAGCCCTGAAATGGTGCGCCCGCATCAGCGGGCGCACGTGCCACCTATCAGCGCCTGTTCATCGCAGCGGCGGCCGTTTGACAGCTGACACATGCCGATACGTGAACCATCCAGCTGGCGGGAAAATGCCAGCGTGCCCCCGGCACCGCTGCAGCTGCTTTCTGCCATCGCGGACATCACGACGTGCGGCTGGACGTGAGCCGCGGTCGCCTGCTGCGGCGGTTCGTTATCAGGGGTACTGCTGCAGGCGGAGAGCAGCAGTGCTGCACCAGCCAGCAGTAAAGAGGCAGCTTTCATTAGTCGGACTCCGGGGACAGGGGACGAAAAGTGCTCACAGCATATGACAGCCTCTGCTGCGAATCGAGTGCGGACATAGCTTTTTACAAAATTTCAGACCTTTCATTGCAAGCAGAATTATCCTGAAGAGAAGATTTTTGCCGGTTATCTTCTAAAATAATCCGTTATTTCAATTGCTCAGGGGAAATTATGTTAACCGATATGCTGTTACGCATCGCGCTGGCCGGCGTTCTCGGCGGGCTTATCGGACTTGAGCGTCAGATGCGGGCAAAAGAGGCGGGTCTGCGTACCCATATTCTGGTGGGGATCGGCAGCGCCCTGTTTATGCTGGTCTCGAAATATGGCTTTGCCGATATGCTCAGCAGCGACCATGTGGGTCTTGATCCCAGCCGCATCGCGGCGCAGGTCGTCAGCGGTATGGGCTTTCTCGGGGCCGGTACCATCATTATTCAGAAGCAGATCGTAAAAGGCCTGACTACCGCAGCGGGCCTCTGGGTTACCGCCGCCATCGGTCTGGTTATCGGTAGCGGCATGTATGAAATTGGCATTTATGGCACGCTGCTGGCGCTGGTCGTGCTGGAGGTTTTTCGCCGCCTCAGCCACTGGCTGATTGGCCGCCATCATACGCTGATCGTGCATCTGAAAGCCAAAAGCGTCCCGCTGGTGTTACTGGTGCTGCAGCGTGAAGGGATCCGCTACGGGCATATCGCGGTGGTCAACCGTGACGAAGAGAGCGGCCTGTGTGAACTCAGCGTAGAGGTCACACTCTCCCGCCGGGCACCGCGCCACAGCCTTTATGAGAAGGTCATGGATATTAAAGGGGTGCAGTCACTGGAGATGGTATAGAGGCGCAGACAGAGCAAAATTATTAGCCACGGATGCGGCAACAGATTAAAAGCGTTCACGCGAGGCTGGTATTCGCGCGCGCAATCCGTACCATACGCATCCATAACTACAGGTTTATGACCGCCAATGCGGGTTTCAGCCGCCTGTTCTGTTCGCCGGCACTCTCAAGCGTGAAAATAATGTCAGAAAATCAAGACGTAACAAAAAAAGAGCAATACAACTTCAATAAACTGCAGAAGCGCCTGCGCCGCAACGTCGGCGAAGCGATTGCTGACTTCAACATGATTGAAGAAGGCGACCGCATCATGGTCTGTCTCTCAGGCGGTAAAGACAGCTATACCATGCTGGAGATCCTGCGCAGCCTGCAGCAGAGCGCGCCGGTGAATTTTTCGCTGGTGGCGGTCAATCTCGATCAGAAGCAGCCCGGCTTCCCGGCGCATATTCTGCCCGCTTATCTTGAGACGCTGGGCGTGGAGTATAAAATTGTCACCGAAGATACTTACTCTATTGTTAAAGAGAAGATCCCGGAAGGCAAAACCACCTGCTCACTCTGCTCGCGTCTGCGTCGCGGTATTCTCTATCGCACCGCCAGCGAACTGGGCTGTACTAAAATTGCGCTCGGCCATCATCGCGACGATATCCTGCAGACGCTGTTTCTTAATATGTTCTACGGCGGCAAAATGAAAGGCATGCCGCCCAAGCTGATGAGTGATGACGGCAAGCATATTGTTATCCGCCCTCTCGCCTACTGCCGTGAAAAAGATATTATCCGCTTTGCTGAAGCGCGCCAGTACCCGATTATCCCCTGCAACCTGTGCGGTTCGCAGCCCAACCTGCAGCGTCAGGTGGTGGCCGATATGCTGCGCGACTGGGATAAACGTTTTCCGGGCCGCATTGAAACCATGTTCAGCGCCATGCAGAACATTGTGCCTTCGCATATGGCGGATATCAGCCTGTTCGATTTCAAAGGCATCCGCCATGGCGATGAAGTGGTTGATGGTGGTGATATTGGCTTCGATCGCGAAACGCTGCCGATGCAGCCCGCGGGCTGGCAGCCGGATGAGGATGCAGCAGCCACCGCGAAGCTGCGGCTGGATGTATTAGAGATAAAGTAGTTCTGCTGAGAACTACAAAGGCGCGTATCCCGGCGGGAACGCGCCTTTTTTTATTGATGCGGCGGCGGATCGCTGATGAGTGGCACATCGGGATCGTGCGGCGGCTCCGGCTCCGGAATGGGCTGCGGCTGCGGAACAGGCTCCGGAATCGGCACCGGGTCGGTTGGGATCGGTTCACTGGCGTGGATAGCTTGCATCGCTTTCTCCTGTTGCGGAACGTACTTTAAGCGTAGGAAAGCTTTGCTGAACAAGCCAGCATAAAAAAAACCGGCCCTGGGGCCGGTGTCAGAGGAATTAACTGTGCTATGCAGTAATTCGCAAACAGGAAGTAAGACAATATGGAGTACAACGCCCATCGCCTGACGTTGCATTCACCTGCGAAAGAGAGTGTGCCGCGATTTTCCGCAGGGTGAGTTGATATCGATCAGCTTTTCCCGCTTTTGCTACAGCCATTTGCGTTTTTTCAGCCATACCGCCACGCCCCCGACCATCAGCAGCAGGATCAGACAAAACAGCAGAAAACCGTGCTGCCAGTTACCGCCCGGAATGCCACCGAGGTTGACGCCAAACAGTCCGGTAAGAAAGGTCGCAGGCAGAAAAATCATCGCCATCAGTGACATGGTATACGTCCGGCGGTTCATCGACTCCGCCAGCAGCGAGGCGACCTCGTCAGCGAGGATGCCGGTGCGCGCCACGCCGGCGTTGAGATCGTCCAGGCCGCGGCCCAGACGGTCCGCCACGTCCTGCATGCGTCGCCGGTCGTCGTCACTCATCCACGGGAGTTTCTCGCTGGCCAGTCGCGCATAGACATCACGCTGCGGTGCCATATAGCGGCGCATGACGATCAGCTGCTTGCGCAGCAGCGCCAGCTCGCCTCTGGCCGGCACCTGCTGATCCATCAGCGCATCTTCCAGCTCAATAATCTTGTCATGCATATCTTCAATGAATTCGCTGGCGTGATCGGTCAGCGCGTCGCAGACATCCACCAGCCAGCTGCCGCCGTCTGCCGGGCCATTACCATGCTGCAGCTCATTGAGCACTTCATCTATCGCGTTGACTTTGCGGCGGCGCGTAGAGACGATCAGTTTGTCATTGATGAATACGCGCATCGCCACCAGCTGATCGGGACGCGAGTCGGCGTTGTGGTTCACGCTGCGCAGCACAATCATAAAGCCGTCGCCAAGCCGCGTGACGCGCGGCCGCATACTGTCGCCTGCCAGCGCATCGCGCACGGCATCGGGGATCAGCGGCGTATTCTGCAGCCACTCCGCGCTCTGGCGCTGCGCGTAATTCAGATGCAGCCAGCAGTGGCGCTCGCAGTGGATGATATCGTCATCTTTAATCGCGATAACGCCACCTTTGCCATCAAACTGACAGGCAATAATGGCATCTGATACCTGTAATGCTTTCCCTTCAATAACGTTCACGTCCCCACTCCACGCTCTCAATCAACAGGCTACAGTCTAGCGCCGCGCTTTTCAGTTGCAATCGCGCCGGTGTATGCAAACGTGACGCAAGGTACTCAGTGCTTTTCAATCCACAACTCGCGGCTGTAAGCCACATCTTCCGGGTTGGTGATGGGATAGCCTTTTACCCACGGTTTTATCAGGCGGCCGTTTGTATATTGATATAGCGGTGCGATGGGTGCCTGGTCGGCAATGATCTGCTCCGCTTTGTTGTAATCTGCATTGCGCGCCTGCACGCTGGTTTCGGTACTCGCTTTTGCCAGTAGCGCGTCATACTCCGCGCTATTGAAACGCGCAATATTCCCGCTGTGGCTGGCCGTCAGCAGACTGAGAAAGGTAGAGGGTTCGTTATAATCACCGACCCACGAGGCGCGGATCACATCAAAATTTCCGCTGTTGCGGCTGTCGATATAGGTTTTCCACTCCTGGTTTTGCAGCGTAACCTCTGCGCCCAGAGTCTTTTTCCACATCGAGGCGACGGCGATAGCAATTTTCTGGTGGCTTTCTGAGGTGTTATAGAGCAGCGTCAGATGCAGCGGCTTAACTGGACCGTAGCCCGCTGCCGCGAGCAGCGCTTTCGCCTGCGCATTCAGCTCCTGCTGGCTATGCTGCTGCAGATAGCTCTGCTGTGACGTAAAACCGGCCGTCACATCGGGAGTGAAATGCCACGCCGGCTTCTCGCCGGTCCCCAGCACCTTCTCCGCAATAATGCGGCGATCGATACTCCACGAAAGCGCTTTACGCACGCGCACATCAGCCGTCGGTCCTTTCTGCGTATTAAAGGCGTAGTAGTAGGTTCCGAGCTGGTCAGGGGTATAGACCTCACCCGGCAGACTCTTTTTCAATAGCGCAAACATATTTTTCGGAAATGATTCGGTGATATCGATATCCCCGGCGCGGTAGCGCTTAGTGGCGCTGGACTCTTCATTGATGGGCAGAAAGGTCACCTGCGTCAGCACTGAATGCTTGTCGTCCCAGTAATGTTTATTGCGCACCAGAACAATCTTTTCGTTTACGACCCGCGTTTGTAACTGATAGGCGCCATTTCCCACCAGCTTGCCCGGTGCGGTCCACGCGTCACCTTCAGCCTGGATAACTTTTTGCGGCACGGGAAACAGCGCGGCGTTGGCCATCATGGCTGGCAGCCACGGCACCGGTCGTGACAGCGTCACTTTCAGATGGGTGGCATCGGTGGCCGTTACGCCCAGTTTCTCCGGACTCATGCTGCCTTTGGTAATCGCTTCCGCATTTTCAATACCGCTCAGCGCCGCAAACCAGGCAAAAGGCGAACTGTTTTTCGGATCGACCAGACGCTGCCAGCTGTAGACAAAATCCTGCGCAGTGACCGGGCTGCCATCTGACCAGCGCGCATCTTTGCGCAGCGTAAACAGCCAGATTTTATTGTCATTACTGCTCCAGCTCTCAGCGACACCGGGCACAATCTGGCCTTTTGCATCCTGACTGGTGAGGCCTTCAAACAGGTCGCGCATGACCTGAATTTCCGGCAATCCCACGGCTTTCATGGGATCAAGCGAGGCGGGTTCATCTTTGATGTGGCGAACAATTGTCTGCTGGCTGGCGAGCAGCGCGCCCGCCGGTATCTCAGCAGCAGTAGCCGGAAAAAACGTGCTGCTGACGATCAGCGCCAGCGCCGTGGGGAAAAACAGAGGCTTCATCATCACTCCTTAACAGAAAAAAGGGCGACCTGAAGTGCGTAATGTCGCCAGCAACTCCGGCAACTGTAACGCAAATTGCTGATTGGTATGTAGCTATTTCCCGGTTTGCTGTTTACCGTTAATGTAGTGCCGGACAGGCGCGCGCCCCGCTCGTTTGCAGAGCCGCTCACAGGAGAGCCTGATATGTCATTTCATCACCCGCGACCGCAGCGCGGTCAGCTTGATGCGGTCTGGCAGCAGTATGGTCGCTCGGCGCTCGGCGCCCCGCTGCTCTGGTTTCCGGCGCAGTCAGCTGATGAAGAGAGCGGACTGATCATCGCCGGCACTCACGGCGATGAGAACGCCGCAATCGCCACGCTTTCCGCCGCGTTGCGGACGCTGCCAGCCTCCCTGCGCCGCCATCATGTCATTCTGGCCGTGAATCCGGACGGCTGTCAGCTCGGGCTGCGCGCCAACGCGCGCGGCGTCGATCTCAACCGTAACTTTCCCGCCGCTAACTGGCAGCGGGGCGATACGCACTACCGCTGGAACAGCGCCGCTGACGCACGCGATGTGGTGCTCTCTACTGGTGAGAAGCCCGCCTCCGAACCCGAAACCAGCGCGCTGTGCCAGCTGATCCATCAGCTGCAGCCGCGCTGGGTGGTCTCATGGCATGAACCGCTGGCCTGTATCGACGATCCCCATCACAGCGCGCTGGCGCGCTGGCTGGGTGAGCAGACCGCATTGCCGGTGGTAAGCAGCGTGGGATACGCCACGCCGGGTTCTTTTGGCAGCTGGTGCGCCGATCTGGGGCTACTCTGCATTACGGCGGAAATGCCGCCGATTTCCGTTGATGAGGCGACCGAACGCTATCTTGAGGCGATGATTAATCTGCTGCGCTGGCAGGCGCCGCATTAAGTGTGCCATAGCTGAATGAGAGCGCGGGATCGACATCTGCTGCCAGCCAGGTCGGGCCATCCAGATCGGTGAAGGCGGCCTGTGAAACCAGCGGCAGCGCGGCCCGGATAGCGCGCGAGGTACAGAGCATACAGCCCAGCATCAGCGTAAATCCCTGCTCACGCGCGGTAGCGGCCAGCGCCAGCGCCTCTGTCAGGCCGCCGGTTTTATCCAGCTTGATATTGATCATCTCGTAGCGCCCCGCCAGTTCCGCCAGGCTGTCGCGCGTATGGCAACTCTCATCTGCGCAGATCGGCAGCGGATGGACAAAATTTGCCAGCGCAGCATCCTGCCCGGCGGGCAGCGGCTGCTCCAGCATCGCAATATTGAGATCCGCCAGCAGCTGACAGCGTGCCGCCAGCCCTTCCGCTTCCCAGGATTCATTTGCGTCGATAATCAGGGTCGCTTCCGGCACCGCGCTGCGGATCGCTACCAGCCGCTCACTGATCAGATGATTATCCATTTTCACTTTGAGCAGCTTTGCACCATGCTGCCACAGCGCCAGCGCGCTGCTGGCCATCGCTTCCGGCGTATCGATACTGATGGTGCGCGCCGTGGCTACCTGCCCGGCCAGAGGGCGATCGCACAGCGCGGCCAGCGTCTGCCCATGCTGCTGGCGTTCCAGATCCCAGAGCGCACAATCAATGGCATTGCGCGCCGCACCCGCCGGCATCGCCTGCTGCAGCGCGCTTCGGGTTAAGCCCTGCTGCAGCGCGGGCAGCTGAGCGGCAATCTGCGCCAGCACTGAGGTCTCGCTCTCACCATAACGGGCATACGGGGTCGCTTCTCCGGTGCCTTTAATACCATTCTCTTCAATTTCCACCACCACAACCTGCGCTTCCGTCCGGCTGCCGCGCGAGATAACGAACGGCGAATGCAGTGGCCAGGCTTCAGGATAACTCTTCACTGTTCTCATTTTTACACCTTAAAATTGTGCGCCTGATGTGAAGCTGAGCGATTATTGTAAGAAAGGTAATCGTAAACCCCTAAAAATTATGGCATAAACTTTAACGGTTTTCGTAAAGTCGCGCGCTGCGCTGACTTTTCATTTAAAAAGGAGATTGTATGTCACAGAACGTTCACTTTCAGGGTAATCCTGTTCCGGTTGCCGGCCACTTCCCGCAGGCAGGCGAGCAGGCGCAGCCTTTTACGCTGGTCACTAAAGATCTGGCTGATGTTTCGCTGGCAGACTATGCCGGAAAGCGCAAAGTGCTGAACATCTTCCCGAGTATCGATACCGGCGTCTGCGCCGCCTCGGTT
Organism: Pantoea sp. RIT413; assembly: GCF_003057675.2. Taxonomy (NCBI): domain Bacteria; kingdom Pseudomonadati; phylum Pseudomonadota; class Gammaproteobacteria; order Enterobacterales; family Erwiniaceae; genus Pantoea; species Pantoea sp. RIT413. The sequence goes on along the minus strand of NZ_QBJB02000001.1, from coordinate 229,143 downwards.
CGCAAGTTTAACGAGCGCTCCGGTGATACCAGCAACACCGTAGTGCTCTGCATTTCAGCTGACCTGCCGTTTGCCCAGTCACGCTTCTGCGGCGCGGAGAACGTCGCCAATGTGGTCACGCTTTCCGCTATGCGCGGCTCTGAGTTCAAAGAGAATTATGGCGTCGCTATCTCTGACGGCCCGCTAAAAGGCCTGACCGCCCGTGCAGTAGTGGTGCTTGATGAGAATGACAAGGTGCTTTACAGCCAGCTGGTCAATGAGATCACCGAAGAGCCCGATTACGATGCAGCGCTGGCCGCGCTGAAGTAAGTTGCTCATAAAAAAACCGTCCTTACGGGACGGTTTTTACTGTTCAGAACAGGCCAGCGCAGCTACTCGCTCTCTCCGCGCTTCTGCCCTAATCCATATTCACGCAGTTTATTGGCAATCGCCGTGTGCGATACGCCCAGACGTTTGGCCAGCTTACGCGTGCTGGGATAGGAGAGATAGAGCCGGGTCAGTACCGAACGCTCAAAGCGGCCGGTGATCTCATCCAGCGATCCCTCCAGCGCCTCTTCACCCAGCGACACATCCAGCGCCTGCTCCGGCAGCACGATATCCTGCGGACGCAGCTCATAACCTTCCAGCTGCGTCATGGCCCGATAGAGCGTGTTTTTCAGCTGCCGGACATTGCCCGGCCAGCTGTAGCGCGTCAGGAACGGCAGCAGCTGCGGTGACAGGCGCGGGCGCGGCAGCCCCTGCTCATCGGCAAAACGCGCCACAAACATCTCTGTCAGCGGCAGAATATCAAGCGGACGCTCGCGCAGCGGCGGCAGATTCAGCGTCAGCACGTTGAGCCGGTAAAAGAGATCCTCGCGGAACTCCCCACGCTGTACCATCTCAATCAGGTTCTTTTGCGTGGCGCAGATCACCCGGACATCAACATGCACTTCATGATCTTCGCCTACGCGGCGAAAGGTCCCGTCGTTGAGAAAACGCAGCAGCTTGGTCTGCATACGCGGCGACATCTCACCGATTTCGTCCAGCAGCACCGAGCCGCCGCTGGCCTGCTCAAAAAAGCCCTTTTTCCCCTCCAGCGCGTTGGGATAGGCGCCGGCCGCGTGGCCAAACAGCTCGCTCTCCGCCACGTCGTCCGGAATCGAACCGCAGTTGAGCGCGAGAAACGGTTTTTTACCGCGTGCGCTGCGCAGGTGGCAGGCGCGCGCCAGCATATCTTTGCCGGTGCCGGTATCGCCCACAATCAGCAGCGGCGCATCGTGCATCGCCAGTTTACGCGCCTGCTCAATGACCTGACGCATTTTAGGCGTCACCGCCACGATATGGTCAAACTCGGACTCATCCGTGACGCTGAGATTCTGCAGCTGACGTCCCATACGCGCCGTGGACTTCAGCGTAATCATTGCGCCCACCGGGTTATCGCCCTGCTCATCGCTGTCTGCAAGGTAGATGGGTCGCGCTTCCAGCAGAAAGTCACGCCCCTGAATCACCACATGCTGGGTCTGCGCCTCTACCCGTTCGCTCTCCAGCCAGCGCTGAAAATTAACGCCGCCAATCAGTGACGCCACGCTGTGATTGCGGATTTTCTGCTCATCCAGCGCAAACAGATGCTGCGCAGCCGGATTGGCCAGCTCAATTTTGCCTTTAAGATCGATAGAGAAGACCGGCTCCGGCATCGCCACCAGCAGCGCGCTGAGCGCGCGATGTTCGCGCTCAGAGGGCAGATATGCCACGGTACGCACGTCGGTGACGCCGGGCGTGCGCCGGATCTCTGCCATCAAATTGCTGAAAGCGTCAAACTCCAGCGCAGAAAAGCTGAGATAGATGCGGCCCTGCGGGGCAATTTCGATGCCGCGTAAATCGATATTGCGGGCGACCAGCAGGTCGAGCAGTTCACGCGCCAGACCGATTCGGTCATGACAAAAAACTTCCAAACGCATGGCAGTAAGCCTTAGTCAGGTTTTGATTTCAGAGATAATACGCTAACTTGCAGCACCTCAGAAGGGCTGTGTCATGAAAAGTTGACAGTGCAGCACAGATTCCCCTTTTCGCCGGGTCAGACAGAGCTGCTTATGCCGGGAAGAAACGAAAAAGGCAACGTTTACGTTGCCTTTTAGCATGGGAGCAGAATGAAAGTGACAGGAACGTTGATTATTTAGCACTCTGCTCTGAGGCGGAGCTGCCTTTTGCCAGCGAGGTTTTAAGCTGGCTCACCAGGTCGCGGCGGAAGTCGCCAAGGCGGGGTTTATCCTCTTCCAGCCACGGCAGCGGACGGCACAGCTCCATCGCTTTTATGCCCAGCCGCGCGGTCAGCAACCCGGCACCGATACCCTGTGCGGCACGGGCTGAAAGACGCGCCGCGATATCCTGCGACATCCAGTCCATCCCCACTTCGCGCACCAGTTCGGACGCGCCGGCAAAGGCCATATTGAGCAGCACCAGACGAAACAGACGGATACGGCTGAAATAACCCAGTTCGATGCCGTAAATCGCGGCGATACGATTCACCAGCCGCAGATTACGCCAGGCGATAAACGCCATATCCACCAGCGCCAGCGGGCTGACGGCAATCATCAGGGTCGATTCCGCGGCGTGGCGGCTGATTTCACTGCGCGCCTGGCGATCGAGTACCGGCTGCACCAGCTGTGCGTAGAGCGTGACAATCTCGCGATCGTTATGCGTCTCATGCAGCGCGGCATACCAGCGCTGCAGCGCCGGATGCGCCTGATCGAGCCGCGCCTGCTGCGCGAGATTTTCACAAAAGGCGCGTGCTTTGCCGATGCCGTGACTCTGCAGCAGGTCACGCGCCACATCGCGCGATTCTGCGCGCTGGCGCAGCCGCCACAGACGCCGCCACTCCGCAATCAGTGCGCCGGCGCCAGCCAGCACAATCAGCCCGCCTGCCGCCCCGCTGCCCAGGGCAAACCAGTCGCGCGCCTGCCACGCATCGTGCATAAACTGTACGCCCTGAGCCAGCACGCTCACGGTGAACACCGCCACGCCCGCAGCGGCTATTTTACGCCACAGGCTGCGTTTAGGTCGCAGCGCCGCCTCCACCATCTTTTCACCGGCGCCTTCAGGCAGCGGATCTGCCCCGGTCGCTGCGACAAAATCGGCAGTTTTTACGTCAAACGTCTGCGCAGCACGCAGCGGTGGCTGCGCATCGCTGCTGAGCGGACGGGCAAAATCGATTCGCGCTTTTAACGGCGTCTCATCACTCATCGCAATTTATCTCCCAGTAAAAATTCCAGCGCGGCATCCATGCGGATATGCGGCAGAGGCCGATCTATATCCAGCGATTGCGGCCGGAATTGCTCAAACTGAAACCCCTGCTGCTGCCAGAAGCTGTTCCCCGGCAAACGGGGCGGCACCTCACCCGGATAAACGGTGAGCGGCTCACCATCTGTCAGCCGCTCACCGCGCAGTGCCGGCAGCTTTTCGCCCCGGTGATCCACCAGGCCGCTTTCGGTAGCCTGTATAGCGGCCAGTCCGAGGCAATCCATGCTGATACCTTCAAATGCGGCGTTCTGCCAGGCATCCTGTACCAGCTGCTGCAGCAGCGACACCATATTGGCGTGCTGATCGGCGGTGATGTGATCGGCTTTCGTCGCGGCAAACAGCAGCTTGTCTATCACCGGGGAGAAGAGGCGCCGGAACAGGGTCCGCTGACCGTAATGAAAACTCTGCATGAGCTGAGTCAGCGCCAGACGCATATCATTAAACGCCTGCGGCCCGCTGTTCAGCGGCTGCAGACAGTCCACCAGCACAATTTGCCGGTCAAAACGCAGAAAATAATTTTTATAGAAGCCTTTCACCACGTGCGAACAGTAGTAGTTATACCGCTGCTGCAGTACGGCAAAATTACTGCCGGCCGGCGCCTGTGCCAGTTTGCTCACAGCCTGCTCATCCGCATCGGGCCACGGGAAAAACTGCAGCGCCGGTGCGCCCGCCATCTCGCCCGGCAGCACAAAGCGGCCCGGCTGAATAAAGTGCAGCCCCTGGCTTTTGCAGTGGTGCAGATAATCTGTCCAGGCGGCGGCAATCTCTGCCAGCTGGTTTTCATTAGCGGGTGCCAGCGGATCGAGGTTATGGCAGAGCTCACGCCAGCGGGCTGACCATTTCTCTCTGTCGCCCTGCAGCAGCCCGCGCATCTGCCGCGACCAGCTGACATAATCCTGCGCCAGCATGGGCAGATCGAGCAGCCATTCACCGGGATAGTCAACGATCTCAAGATAGAGCGTGGCGGTATCTTTGAAGTGACGCAGCAGTGAGTTATCAGGCCGGTAGCGCAGCGCGAGGCACATTTCGCTGACGCCGCGCGTTGGGGTGGGCCATGCGGGTGGCGCGCCGTAGAGCTGAGCCAGCCCTTCATCATAGGTAAAGCGCGGCGTACCGAGCTCGCGCTGCGGCACGCGCTTGACGCCAAGTAAACGCTCTTCGCGTACCACTGAAAACAGCGGCAGGCGCGCGCCGTGATGGACGTTCAGCAGCTGATTGACCAGCGAGGTAATAAACGCGGTCTTGCCGCTGCGGCTCAGTCCGGTGACCGCCAGGCGCAGATGACGATCCACGCCGCGGTTCATCAACGCGACAAGTTCATTTTGCAGTTTTTTCATCGTTCTCCCTGATGAATCGCGCTGACAGACGGCGAAACGCCCTGCTCAGCAGCGGTTCCAGGGCGGCCGCCAGCAACAGGCGCAGCGGACGGCGCGCCACCGATTTAACAGCCCAGCCGGCGAGCCCGCCGGGACCATATGTTACCGCACTGATAATGATGAATTTTCCGGCCGACTTCAACGCAGGTGTTGCGCGACGGCGCAGAGCAGTCATTCGCTGAGTGTGCATAAAGCCCCTTATGAGTTGAGATGCGGACCCGCGAGGGTCCGGGGATCAGAGCTGACGAAAACGGCTGCGCACGCTGAAGGTTTCAGAGGTCACGTAACGCTCTACATCACGAACGCTGCGCTCATCCTGGCTCAGGGTCAGCGCCAGCTCATCCAGCAGTTCACGGGCCGTTGGCTGCTTCTGATCCGGCAGCGTGGCCGGTTTCTCATCCAGCACATAGCCGAGAATAAAATAGGCGGTCACGGTGATCATAAACAGGCCAAAGAACAGTGACAGCACGACGATGACGCGCAGCAGACGCACCGGTATGTCGAGATATTCCGCTACGCCGGCACACACGCCGCGTACTTTGCCCTGCTGCGGAATGCGCCAGAGTTTGCGATCGCCTGTCATGGCTGCCTCCAGTTTGGATGCTCCGCATCAAGAATCGCTTCCAGCGCCTGAACGCGTTCGCGCATACGTTGCGCCTCCTGCGTCAGCTGCTGCAGCCGCTGCATATCATTATTCGACAGTTCACCTGCGCTGCGCCGGTTGCTGTAATGCAGCCATAACCAGATGGGTGCGACAAATAGCACAAAAATCGTCAGGGGTATGGCAAGAAAAAGTGCGCTCATTGACTCTCCTTAATCATCTACACCGTTTCAGCCGGGCCCGAAAACGGGCCCGGACGCGATCACTCACCGCGGTTCATTCTGGCTTTCAGTGCGGCAAGCTGCTGGCTGATTTCATCATCAGCTTTCAGCTCAGCAAACTGCTGATCCAGCGTTTTTGATTTACCAAAGCGCTGGCTTTCCGCTTCAGCTTCCATATGGTCGATACGACGTTCAAAGGACTCAAAGCGCGCCATCGCATCATCAATTTTGCCGCTGTCGAGCTGACGACGAACATCGCGTGATGAGGAAGCCGCCTGATGGCGCAGCGTCAGCGCCTGCTGGCGGGCGCGGGTTTCACCGAGCTTATTTTCCAGCTCGCCGATCTCGCCTTTCATTCGCTCCAGCGTCTCATCCACCTGCGTTGATTCCTGCTGCAGCAGGCTAATCAGATCGGTGAGTTTCTGTTTTTCAATCAGCGCAGAGCGTGCCAGATCCTCTTTCTCTTTGCTGATAGCCAGCTCCGCTTTTTCCTGCCACTCCGACTGCTGGACCTCAGCCTGTTCAATACGGCGCAGCAGCTGCTTTTTCTCAGCCAGCGCGCGCGCTGAAGTTGAACGTACCTCAACCAGCGTGTCTTCCATTTCCTGAATCATCAGGCGTACCAGTTTCTGCGGATCTTCTGCGCGCTCAAGCAGCGAGTTAATGTTAGCGTTTACGATGTCAGCGAAACGAGAAAAAATACCCATAATGATGTTCCTCAATATTGTCATGTATATGGTCGGGACGCCTGTAGTGCTTACAAGATGCGTGCCAACTTTTAAGTAACTGATTTTATTGAGTGCTCTGGGTTTACATTCCTGCTGCGAAAGGCCAGGATGAGTAAATTACACAACTGTTGGTGAAATTCATCATGGCTAATGGCAACGATAACCTGCTGGGCGAGTCGAATAATTTTCTTGAAATGCTGGAGCAGGTGTCTCAGCTGGCACCGCTGGAAAAACCGGTGCTGGTCATTGGTGAGCGCGGCACCGGTAAAGAGCTGATCGCCAGCCGGCTGCACTATCTGTCTGAACGCTGGCAGGGCCCTTTTATCTCGCTTAATTGTGCAGCGCTTAATGAGAGCCTGCTCGACTCGGAACTCTTCGGGCATGAGGCGGGCGCTTTTACCGGCGCGCAGAAGCGTCATCTTGGCCGCTTTGAGCGCGCCGACGGCGGCACGCTGTTTCTTGATGAGCTGGCGACCGCACCGATGCTGGTTCAGGAGAAGCTACTGCGCGTAATCGAATATGGCCAGCTGGAGCGCGTTGGCGGTAATCACGCGCTGCAGGTTAATGTACGCCTGGTCTGCGCCACCAATGAAGATCTGCCCGCGCTCGCTGCTGCCGGAAAATTCCGGGCGGACCTGCTGGATCGTCTCGCCTTTGATGTGGTGCAGCTGCCGCCGCTGCGCCAGCGACGCAGCGATATTCTGCTTATGGCGGAGCATTTTGCTATTCAGATGTGTCGCGAGCTGCGTCTGCCGCTGTTTCCCGGCTTCAGCGAACGTGCGCAGCGGGAGCTGCTGGCTTACCACTGGCCCGGCAACGTGCGCGAACTGAAGAATGTCGTGGAGCGTTCCGTGTATCGTCACCGCAGCACCGAAGAGCCGCTGGACACGATCATCATCAATCCGTTTGCTTCACGTGCCACAGATTCAGCAGAGCCGCAGCGCCCTGCCGAATCTGCAGCCCTGCCCGCGCTGCCGCTCGATTTGCGCCAGTGGCAGTATCAGCAGGAGCGCGCGCTGCTGGAAGTGAGCCTGCAACAGGCAAAGTTTAACCAGCGGCGCGCGGCCGGGCTGCTGGGTGTGACCTATCATCAGCTGCGGGCAATGATGAAAAAGCATGATATTCAGGTACGGGATGAGAGTGAGTAGTAAGGTGGCAGCAAGGCGGCAAGTGAAGCGGAGACCGGGAGCATACATCAGTATGTAACCGGTTCTGCTGAACGCGGCCAGTGCAGCTGCCGCAGACCAGACAGCCTTTTTTCAAACTGACTGGTGTGGCAGCAAGGCGGCAAGTGAAGCCGCGACCGGGAGCATACATCAGTATGTGACCGGTTCTGCTGAACGCAGCCAACGCCGCTGCCGCGCCAGTCAGGAAGAAAAAAAAAGCCCGCACAGGGCGGGCAACATAATACTGGAAGCAATGTGAGCAATGTCGTGCTCTTCTCCGGCAGAGCCACCGGTGAAGCGCAGGTGAATAATAATCATTCCTATTATCATCTGTAAAGCTTTATTGAGAATTTTTCTCATTCCCACACAGTTACTGCGCCTGCTTTCTGGACGATATGGCTGTTATTGCTGCTGGCGTGCGGGGGAGTTTGGGAACTCTTACCGGTTTGCGATACACTCTGGCTATTGCCTCAGAATCGTTGAGTTCTATGCTAAAAATTCTCTTCTCGCTGCTGCTGAGTTTCAGCGCTTTGAGCGCGTCTGCTGCGCCTGCGGAATCGATCCGTCAGACCGGCTTTGTCTATTGTGTAAACGGCAGCGTTAACACTTTTAACCCGCAGATGGTCAGCAGCGGCCTGGTGGTTGATACCCTGGCCGCGCAGCTCTACGACAGACTGCTGGACGTTGACCCTTACACTTATCGTTTAATACCCGATCTGGCGCAGAGCTGGGAAGTGCGCGATAACGGCGCAACCTACCGGTTTCATCTGCGGCGGAATGTCTCTTTCCAGCATACCGCCAGCTTTACGCCCCGCCGCACGCTGAACGCCGATGATGTGGTATTCAGTTTTGCGCGGATGTTTGACCGGCATCATCCGTGGCATAATGTTAACGGCGGCAGCTATCCCTATTTTGACAGCCTGCAGTTTGCCGACTCCGTCCAGAGCGTCAAAAAGCTGGATCGCTATACCGTGGAGATCCGCCTGAACGCGCCTGACGCCTCTTTTTTATGGCATATCGCTACCCACTACGCGCCGGTACTGTCACAGGAGTATGCCGCGCAGCTGGATGCCAAAGGGCAGCAGGAGAAGCTGGATCGCGAACCGGTGGGCACCGGTCCCTATCAGCTGAGCGAGTATCGTACCGGGCAGTATCTGCGCCTGGCGCGTAATCCCTGGTACTGGAAGGGCGTACCGCGCCTGCAGCAGGTGGTGATTGACCTGGGCGTTGGCGGCACCGGCCGTCTGTCAAAACTGCTGACCGGCGAGTGTGACGTACTGGCTTATCCGGCGGCGAGCCAGCTCTCGATCCTGCGCGACGATCCGCGTTTGCGCATGACGCTGCGCCCCGGCATGAATATCGCTTATCTGGCGTTTAACACCCGTAAAGCGCCGCTGGACCGGCCTGAAGTGCGGCACGCGCTGGCGCTGGCAATCAATAATGAGCGCCTGATGGAGTCCATTTATTACGGCACGGCGGAAACTGCAGCGTCTATCCTGCCGCGCGCCTCGTGGGCCTATGACAGCGACGCCCGCGTAACGGAATATAATCCGGACAAATCGCGCGCGGCGCTGAAAGCCCTCGGCATCGAAAACCTGACGCTGCGTCTGGTGGTGCCAACCACCTCCATGTCCTGGAACCCCAGCCCGCTTAAAACCGCCGAGCTGCTGCAGGCGGATCTGGCGCAGGTCGGCGTTAACGTTATTATCACCCCGGTTGAGGGCCGCTTTCAGGAAGCGCAGCTGATGGCGATGAACCACGATTTAACCCTGAGCGGCTGGGCCACCGACAGCAACGATCCTGATAGCTTCTTCCGTCCGCTGCTCAGCTGTGCGGCGATCCGTTCCCAGACCAACTATGCTCACTGGTGTTCCCCGGCGTTCGATGAGTCTCTGCAGCGCGCCCTGCTCTCTCAGCAGCTCTCCGCGCGGATTGAAAGCTATGACCGTGCACAGCAGCTGCTTGCTCAGGAGCTGCCGGTATTGCCGCTCGCCTCTTCACTGCGCGTGCAGGCGTACCGGCACGATATTCAGGGGCTGGTACTGAGTCCGTTTGGCAACGCCTCTTTCGCCGGCGTACATCGTGATGAGCAGAGCGGAGAGTAACCGATGATTATCTATTTACTGCGCCGTTTGCTGCTGCTGGTGATCACCCTGTTTCTGCTGTCGCTGGTGAGCTTCAGCCTGAGCTATTTCACCCCAAACGCGCCGCTCGAAGGCGCGTCGCTTCTCGATGCGTGGTGGTTCTGGACCCAGGGTTTGCTGCAGTTTGATTTTGGCGTCTCCAGCATTAACGGGCTGCCGGTTGATCTGCAGCTGCGTGAAGTTTTCCCTGCCACGCTGGAGCTGTGCGTTCTTGCGTTTGTGCTCGCGCTGCTGGCCGGGATCCCGCTCGGTATCTGTGCCGGCGTGATGCGTAAAAAATGGCCGGACAGAGCGATCAGCGCGCTGGCGCTGCTGGGCTTTTCCATGCCGGTATTCTGGCTGGCGCTGCTGTTTACCCTGTTTTTTTCACTAACGCTCGGCTGGCTGCCGGTATCGGGTCGATTCGACCTGCTTTATCCGGTGCAGAATGTCACCGGGTTTGCGCTGATCGACGCCTGGCTGAGTCCGTCGCGCTGGCGTCATGAGATGCTGCTGAGCGCGCTGTCACATATGGTGCTGCCGGTGATCGTGCTCGCCGTGGCACCCACCACCGAAGTGATCCGGCTGCTGCGCATCAGTACCAGTGAAGTGATGGATAAAAATTATGTTAAAGCGGCGGCTACCCGCGGCCTGTCGCGCTTCACCGTAATCCGCCGTCACGTACTGCATAACGCCCTGCCACCGGTGATCCCGCGGCTGGGACTGCAATTTTCGACCATGCTGACGCTGGCGATGATCACCGAAGTCGTTTTCAACTGGCCGGGTCTGGGACGCTGGCTGATTAACGCCATCCGCCAGCAGGATTATGCGGCCATTTCCGCCGGCGTAATGGTGGCGGGCGGGCTGGTGATTATCGTCAGCGTTCTCTCTGATATTCTTGGCGCCGTCCTGAACCCGCTAAAGCACAAGGAGTGGTATGCCCATCGATAACGTTTACGCCGAGAAGCGGCTGCCAAGCACGCTGCGCCTCAGCTGGCATCACTTCTACCGCGATACGGGCGCGATGATCGGCCTGTATGGCTTTGGCACGCTGCTGCTGCTCTGCCTGTTTGGCCGGCTGATCGCGCCGTATGGCATCGATCAGCAGTTTCTGGGCTATCAGCTGCTGCCGCCCTCCTGGTCACGCTACGGCGACGTCTCATTTTTCCTCGGCACTGACGACCTGGGCCGTGATGTGCTGAGCCGCCTGCTGAGCGGCGTGGCACCGACGGTGGGTTCCGCGCTGGTGGTGACGCTGCTGGCCGCGCTGGCCGCGCTGCTGCTGGGTATTCTGGCGGGCATGACGCGCGGCGTGCGTTCCGCCGTGATGAACCACGTTCTGGATACGCTGCTGTCAATTCCGTCACTGCTGCTGGCGATTATCGTGGTTGCTTTTCTCGGGCCGCAGCTGGCGCACGCCATGCTGGCGGTGCTGCTGGCGCTGATCCCGCGGCTGGTACGGGAGATCTACACCGCCGTGCACGATGAGCTGGAGAAAGAGTATGTTGTGGCGCTGCGTCTGGACGGCGCCCGCAATCTCAGCATTCTCTGGAACGCGGTGCTGCCCAATATCCTGCCGCTGCTGATTGGTGAGTTTACCCGCTCACTGTCGATGGCAATCCTGGATATCGCCGCGCTGGGCTTCCTGGACCTGGGCGCACAGCTTCCTTCGCCGGAATGGGGAGCGATGCTGGGAGATGCGCTGGAGCTGATCTATGTTGCGCCCTGGACGGTGATGCTGCCGGGTGCGGCGCTGATGATAAGCGTCCTGATTGTTAACCTGCTGGGCGACGGTATCCGTCGCGCGGTTGAGGCAGGAGCTGAATAATGCCGCTACTGGATATCCGCAATCTGACGATTGAGTTTATGACGCCCGAAGGGCCGGTCAAGGCGGTGGACCGCATTAACCTGACGCTGAGCGAGGGAGAGATCCGCGGGCTGGTGGGGGAATCAGGCTCCGGAAAAAGCCTGGTGGCTAAAGCGATCTGCGGCGTAACGAAAGATAACTGGCGTGTAACCGCCGATCGTATGGTGTTTGACGACATCGATCTGCAGCGTCTTTCGCCGCGCGAACGGCGTAAAATCATGGGGCACAATGTCTCGATGATTTTTCAGGAGCCGCAATCCTGTCTCGATCCCTCGGAGAGCGTCGGCCGCCAGCTGATGCAGGCGATCCCACGCTGGACGCATAAGGGCCGCTGGTATCAGCGCCTGTGGTTCTGGCGCAAAGCACGCGCTATTGAATTACTGCACCGGGTAGGTATTCGCGATCACAAAGATATTATGCGCAGCTTTCCCTACGAACTTACCGAGGGTGAGTGTCAGAAAGTGATGATAGCGATTGCGCTGGCAAATCAGCCGCGCCTGCTGATTGCCGATGAGCCGACTAACGCCATGGAGCCTACCACCCAGGCGCAGATATTTCGCCTGCTGAGCCGCCTGAACCAGAATAACAACACCACGATTCTGCTGATCAGCCACGATCTGCGCACCATGAGCAAATGGGCTGACCGCATTAACGTGATGTATTGCGGACAGACGGTGGAGACCGCGCAGAGCGAAGAGCTGATGAGCACGCCGCACCACCCCTACACGCAGGCGCTGATCCGCGCGATGCCCGATTTTGGCAGCGCGCTACCGCACAAAAGCCGTCTGAACACGCTCTCCGGCGCGATTCCGTCGCTGGAGCATCTGCCGATTGGCTGCCGGCTCGGCCCGCGCTGCCCCTACGCGCAGCGCAAATGCGTTGAAACGCCGCGCCTGACCGGCAGTAAATCGCATCTGTTTGCCTGTCACTTTCCGCTTAACCGGGAGCGTCAGTAATGGAAACCCTGCTGGAAGTACGCAACCTGAGCAAAACCTATCGCTATCGCACCGGGCTGTTTCGTCGCCAGCACGTCGAGGCGGTAAAAAATGTCAGTTTTACGCTGCGTGAAAAGCAGACGCTGGCAATCATTGGCGAGAACGGCTCCGGCAAATCCACGCTGGCCAAGATGCTGAGCGGCATGGTGGCTCCCAGTGCCGGTGAAATGCTGATTGACGATCATCCGCTGAGCTATGGCGACTACGGCTATCGCAGCCAGCGCATCCGGATGATTTTTCAGGACCCGTCGACCTCGCTGAATCCGCGCCAGCGCGTCAGTCAGATCCTCGACCTGCCGCTGCGTCTGAATACGGAGCTGGATGATGAGGCGCGCGAGCAGCGTATTATCAGCACGCTGCGTCAGGTCGGGCTGCTGCGCGACCATGCAGGATACTATCCGCATATGCTGGCGCCGGGCCAGAAGCAGCGCCTGGCGCTGGCGCGGGCGCTGATCCTGCAGCCCAAGGTGATCGTGGCCGATGAGGCGCTCGCCTCGCTGGATATGACCATGCGCTCTCAGCTGGTTAACCTGATGCTGGAGCTGCAGGAGAAACATGGCATCGCCTATATCTACGTCACGCAGCATCTTGGCATGATGAAACATATCAGCGATCAGGTGCTGGTGATGCATCAGGGTGAAGTGGTTGAGCGCGGCGGCACCGCAGATGTTTTAGCCTCGCCGCTGCATGAGCTGACCAAAAGGCTCATCGCCAGCCACTTTGGTGAAGCGCTGACCGCTGAAGCCTGGCGGCGCGCGCTCTGAATGCCGCCCGTCTCGCGGAAAACGCGGTGCGGTTTACCGTATTTGACACAGACGTGCTAGAATCCGCACGTCGATTAACGTCGGTCGTATACTTTTTAATCATCACGACCGCCAACAACAATGACCATAAGGATTACAGCTATGGGTTTTCTTTCCGGTAAGCGCATTCTGATTACTGGCGTTGCCAGTAAACTCTCCATCGCCTACGGTATTGCGCAGGCGATGCATAAGCAGGGCGCAGAACTGGCTTTCACCTACCAGAACGACAAACTGAAAGGTCGTGTGGAAGAGTTCGCTAAAGAATTGGGTTCAGACATTGTTCTGCCTTGCGATGTGGCAGAAGATGAGAGCATCACTGCCCTGTTCACTGAGCTGGCAAAAACCTGGCCAAAATTTGACGGTTTCGTGCACTCTATCGGCTTTGCCCCGGGCGATCAGCTGGATGGTGACTACGTCAATGCCGTGACCCGCGAAGGTTTTAAAATCGCGCACGACATCAGCGCTTACAGCTTCGTGGCGATGGCCAAAGAGTGCCGCGCGATGCTGAACCCGAATGCAGCCCTGCTGACCCTCTCTTATCTGGGCGCAGAGCGTGCTATTCCAAACTACAACGTTATGGGTCTGGCGAAAGCGTCGCTGGAAGCTAACGTACGCTACATGGCTAACGCAATGGGTCCGGAAGGCGTGCGCGTCAACGCCGTATCTGCGGGTCCAATCCGTACCCTGGCTGCCTCCGGCATCAAAGATTTCCGTAAGATGCTCTCTCACTGTGAAGCGGTTACCCCGATTCGCCGTACGGTGACCATTGAAGACGTAGGTAACTCTGCGGCCTTCCTGTGCTCCGACCTGGCAGGTGGTATCACCGGTGAAGTTGTTCACGTTGATGGCGGCTTTAGCATCGCTGCAATGAACGAGCTGGAACTGAAATAAGTTCTGCAGGGGCGAGCCTGACTCGCCCCACTCCCTCTCTGACCGCACTATATACCCATTCGATATTAATTATTCCCCTTCATTCTTTTGCCTGCGCCTGACCATCAGCGACGATAAGCCTGCCCCCGAGTGGCGACACGCTTTTCAGAATTTCCCGTCGTACGCTCAGCCCGAATTTAGCGAAAGGATGGATTATGGAACAACGCCGTTTTACCGGCCATAACCTCTGGCTGTATGAAAGCCAGGCTCGCCCATACACCTCCACCACCGCCCCGCTGGTCCCCGAGGCCGCCCTGGTTAACGATCGATTCCTGCTCGGCCTGCAGCAGGAAGCAACGGTTTTACAGCCGCTGTTTCGCCATTTTCAGCCGGCGCTGCTGGCGGCTCGCGATGTAAGCCAGCTGCTGTTTCCTGACAGCCTGACGGCATCGCACACGCATACGCTGACACTCTACGACCGGCTGAGTGCGGCCCTGACGGTCGCCCAGGTAGCGGGCGTTCAGCGCCTGTGCAATCACTACTCAGCGCGCCTCAACCCGCTCCCCGGTCCCGACTCTTCCCGCGAGAGCAACAATCGCCTGACGCAGATGACGCAGTATGCTCGTCAGCTGGCGATGCAGCCGGCGCTGATTAACGCTCACAGCCTCGGCGCGCTGGAGGCGGTGGGACTGACAGAGCCCGATATCATTACGCTGACCCAGATTATCGGTTTCACAGGATTCCAGGCGCGGATGGTGGCTGGCGTGCAGGCGCTGCTGGCACAGCCGGTACGCTGGATCCCCGGCGCATCAGTGCCGCCCGACGCCTGCGCCACGCTGTTTGCTGAAGATAATCTCTGCTCGCCCGGGCTGAAGCCGCTGGAGCGACGCTACGCCAGCCCGCAGCAGCTGAGCGCGCAGGCTGACTGTCTGAACGATAGCGATCTGGAGCCGCTGAGCTGGCTGCTGATGTATGATGCGCCGGTTCTGAGCGGCCTGCAGCGCCTGAAACAGCAGCTGATGCCGGTTAACCCTGAGGCGGAGGCGCTGGCGCTGGCGGTCAGCGCGCGTATTCACGGCTGTCGTCAGCGTTTTACACGCTACGCCGGTGAGTGGCGGGAAGCGTTGCTGGCTGACGCTGCGCATCATCGCGACGCGGTGGCTGCGCTGAGCGGGCAGCTGACGCGTCAGCCCGATCGGTTTAGTGCCGCCCACCTGCAGCCGCTGATCAACAGCGGCTGGGATCATACCGCCCTGTTTACGCTGTTGCAGAGAGTGGCGCTGGCCAGCTGGGAAGACCGGCTTACTATGGCGCTGGCAGAGACGCGTCAGTCATGAAGATGGCGGCGCGCCTCATCAAAAAAGTGCTGCGCCAGCGGTGAGGCACGTCCCGGCTCTGCGATTACCAGCGCAGCCTGTCGTCCCATTGGTGCCATATCGATCGGGCGGCGTGCCAGATTCTGCAGCAGCTCTGGCAGCAGATGCCCGCACGGTGAAACCATCACGCCGAGGCCAACCTGCGCGCTCTGCAGCAGCTGCATAATGGATGCGCTCTCAACTATTACACGCGGCAGCAGGCCGGTTTCGCGCAGCTGGCCATCAAGATAACGCCGGAAATAGCGCGTGGGTTCAGCCAGACAGAGCGGCTGCGCCGCCAGGGTATGCAGTGAGAGCCGCTGCTGCTTCAGCAGCGCCGGAAAGTGCTGCGGGTTAAAAATCGCTTCCACCCCGCCGTCGTTCAGCAATGCCGTCTGAAAGTGCAGCTCGCGCAGGGACGTCAGCTCAAAAAAGCCGATCCCGCCGTCGACGGTATGGCTGTTTAGCGCTTCCAGTAGCTGATCGGCGCTCATCGCCGCGACGCGGTAGTCCAGCTGAGGATAGCGCGTCTCGACCGCTTTAAGCAGCGCCGGCAGCGCCACGCTGCACTGCGGCATCACGCCCAGCCGCAGCGTGCCGTTTACGCCATGTTTGAGAGATTCAACCTCCAGCTTCAGTCCCTGATAGACGGAAACAATTTCCCGCGCCCAGGTCAGCACCCGTTCACCTTCCGGGGTAAAGCCGTCAAAGTTATTACTGCGGTTAATCAGCGATAACCCCAGCTCACGCTCGAGGTTTTTGAGCCGCATTGAGAGCGTGGGCTGGCTGACAAAACTCGCTTCTGCCGCCCGACCAAAATGGCGCTCCCGCTCAAGATTACACAGGTAAATTAATTGTTTTATGTCTATTTTGATTACCTATCAATGACTTATGAACTATAAAACATCTGATAAAATTATTATGTACTAACCTGCGTAATAAATAAAAAATTGCTCAGATACAGAGTGCGGATCATCAGGTAGCTCAGCATGAATGTCAAAATGAAACATCTCTGTTCCGCATCTCGCACGTTACCTTCTCATTACGATGACATCATTCAGCGGCTCACCTTCGATCAACTCACCCTCTTCTTTCACCAGGCTATTGCGATACACCTTCCCCGGTCCTGAATAGCCGTTCTACTGATACGCAATCCTGTTTCCAGGCTTTACCGCTGCAGCTGAGACCTGCTTCCCATTGATTAATACACCGTGATGTGGCAGATGCCTGGCTTATTAATTCCAGCAAAAAACCGCCTGGGGGCGGTTAAAAAACGGTGTGAATCGCTGCTCTTTGGCTGAATTACAACCTGCCAATGGCCGCTACTCCTTGCTGGATAATTCGTTAGCCGATTTTCTCCAGAGAAGCCCGACTCTTTCTACTGAGGTGCGACACGAACTGGTATAACTTCATTCATGCTTTTCGGACGCATAGGAAATGTTTCTGACTCTATGGCTCCCTTTATAGCGTCGACTGCTGCAGCACAGAGCTTTTGGTTTCCTTCAAGCACCATGACATCCGTAGGCTGCTGGCCTACTGGCTGTGTAACTTGCAGGGTGCAGATCTTGCCTCGGTATAGATCAGTATCAAAGAGGCGATATTGTATGGCAGAAGTGAACTGGCATACCCACAGAAGTGTATCTCTGTCTGCTTTCGCCTGAGGAATTTGCGACTCACATTGATTCTTCAACTCGACCGCAGTTGGAAATTTAGAAGATTGCTTCGCCTTTAGTCTGGCCTGAGATTGCGGATTAGACTGACAACCAGCCAGCAGTACGACAAGAGCTAAAAAAAACGATTTTTTCATCATGGCTTCCATGCGGGTAATTTGGTCTCTTATATCACCCAAATTACCCGCATGGAAAGTTGCACCTAACCAGGGCTAACATTCCCTGAATGCATCGTGCTGCGAGGCTCTGTTTTCGTCAATCCTGCTGATGGATCTCAATTTGCCGTTGCATTTATTCAGTGAATCCAGCAGCAGGAAGTTAAGCAGGATGCTGTCACCCCAGGTCGTCAGTTTCGGAAGAGCCGGCACCGGGCAATTACTGAGCAGGCTTGCCGGTATCGGCAGCTGCGGCTCCTTTTCTGTGCAGGGATTGATGACAGGGTGAACAGAACAAGCCCGGTTAAACTTCTCACTGCCACCTGAGGAACTTCCCTGATCCTTCCCGCCGCTAAATGCCCGATGCAGCTTTAGTTGATCATAATGAGAAGGCCGCGATTACGGCTATTCGCGTGTAAAAGATGCCCGCTGTCTAACGGATAGATTTGAAATCGCTTTGACTGGCGGGGGTGAAAACGAAAAAGGCACTGCCGATGCAGTGCCTTTAATGTTGCAAAATGAGGGCTGGACCGCCGTCGGGGATTTTAACCCCGCTCTCTGCCCTAAGTAGCCAGCGCTCTGTCCAATGAGCTAACGGCGGATAACTGTGGTGCCAGACGTTTTCAGATTGCTGTTAAAGCAGCTGGTGAGCCTTACCCGATGGCAAACTGATACTGCCCGCGAAGGCAATTTAACGTATGACCTGATTATAACATATTGGTTACCCGACGATGCCGGGACAGAGCAAACAGAGGGGCAAGCGCGGTCTGGCCAGCTGTCAGCTGGCTCTGCCTGAGCCGGTAAGCGATACGGGCTGGGGGATAACTCATAAGCATTAATGATAAATAAACATTTACTTATAGGATTATTCTGATACATTAGGTGTGCAAAGATTGCACACAGCAAAAGGACTATAAAAATGAAAAAAGTCGCCACGCTTCTGGTTTTAACTGCAGCATTTGTTTTTTCAACGGCAGCGGTTGCCTGTCCTAAAGGGACCCACCCTCACGGCGGTACCGGCTCGCACCATGCTGGCGGTACGTGTTACTGATTCCTGTAAGTGCGTTTACAGGATAAAGAGCCAGCGTTGTTCTCAGCCAGCCCACCGACAGGTGGGTTTTTTATGCACTCTGCGCTTCATAACCGGTAAGCGCTGCGCACAAAAAAGCTGCCCGCAGGCAGCTTCAGGGTAATGCCCTACCCGGCGCTTATCTCCGGCACTCGCAATGGCTTAGCTCTTGAAAGGGCAGCGTTACTATCGCAAATATCCGCCCGACGCTTTTAACAATGATTGCGATCCTCACTATTAGCAGGCTTACAAATCAGCTTACCCCGAGCGCCTGTTTGACTTCATTCGCAATTTTTTCAACCTGCGGGCCATAGATCACCTGCACATCATGTTCCGTCACGCGGTTAACGCCGTTAGCTCCGGTGGAAAGCAGCGTCTGATCAACTACCTCATTCATTGCCTTGACGCGTACCCGCAGGCGGGTAAAGCAGCAATCGACTTCCTCTATATTCGCTTCGCCGCCCAGACCGCTGATAATGACTCTGGTACGATCGTCTGCCGTGACCTGCAGCGCTTTCTGCTCATCTTCACTCTCGCGTCCCGGCGTCTCTACCCCCATACGCGTGATGACCAGGCGAAACAGATAGTAATAAAGCGGCGCGTAACAGGCACCCAGCACCAGCGTCCACCACCAATGGGTCTTACTGCCGCCGAGAATGCCGAATACCACCAGATCGATAGCGCCGCCCTGCACGTTGCCAATCATCAGGTGCAGCATCGACATCAGCATAAACGAGAGGCCGGTCAGCAGCGCATGCAGCACATAAAGTACTGGTGAGACAAAGATAAAACAGAACTCCAGCGGCTCAGTAATACCGGTGGTAAATGAGGTCAGCGCCCCCGCCAGCACCAGCGCTTTTACCCGCTGCTTATGCTCCGGACGGGCCGTATGGTAGATCGCCAGGGCGGCGGCCGGCAGACCAAACATCATGACCGGGATTTTGCCCTGCGCCAGAAACTGCGTGGCGGTGCGTACGGTGTCATCCGGAATCGCCCCCGGATGCGTCAGCGAACTGTTAAAGATATTGAGCGCGCCGACGACGCTCTGTCCCTCGACGGTGGCCATCCCGCCAATCGGAGTAAAGCGCACCGTCTCGTTCAGAATATGGTGCAGGCCGGTCGGGATCAGCAGCCGTTCGCACGCTCCCAGCAGAAAGGCGCCATATTGCCCGCTTTTACCAATCATCTCTCCGACCCAGGCAATACCGGCTCCGATAGTTGGCCAGATGAGCGCCAGCAGCACGCCCGCCAGCGGCAGCACAACCACGGTAATAATCGGCACAAAGCGGCGTCCGCCAAAAAAGCTGATCGCCACCGGAAGCTGCTGAGTATAAAAGCGGTTGTGCAGTACTACCGTAAGCAGCCCGGCAATCACCCCGCCCAGTACGCTCATGTTGTAGGTAAAAATGCCCAGCATCTGGATATATTCTGCCGACAGCATCATCGCGCTGGTTTGATCCATCCCCGCCTGCTGCAGCGCCTGCGGCGTGGTGGTTGCGGCGGTCAGCCCTTTGGCTGCCAGGGTGGCGCTGATGCCTGTGTTCATCATCAGATAACCAATGACGGCGGCAAAAGCGGCCGTGGGTTTCTCCGCTTTCGCCAGCCCGATTGCGCTGGCAACGGCAAAGAACAGCGGCAGGTTGGCAAAAAGTGCACCGGCAACCTTGCGGATAAAGCCGATGATCAGCTGTGGCACCTGCATCTGTGCAAAGGCTTCACCGGTGATCGCCGGGTTCTGCAGCGCGGCGGCCAGTCCGAGAAATATGCCAGCGGCGGCGATAACCGAGATAGGCATCATCAGCGCTTTACCAAACGCGTGGATCTGGCTGGTGAGTTGTTTCATGACGCGCTCCTTCACACGGTGAAAGAGCAATTATTAGCCACTATTACGCTGCTTACGCAGCCGCGTGTCTCTCAGAGCTGAGGTAATTTGAAGTAGATCACAGTTTGCCGCCATGGCGATAAACGCCGCCTATCGCTCAATTAAGTCAATCAATTAGACAACCTCTGTTCTCAGTCGCACACTTCTTTTCAACAGAAGACATATTCTGATAACAACTCATAAACAATAAGCCTGCGACTACCATGAAATTTAAACGTAAAATTCAGCCTTACCGCGCTGCTGCTGGCGGCTGGGGTTCACTGGAAGCGACCACCCGTTTCGTATTTGACAGCAAAGCTGCCCTGAAAAATATGCGTAATCTGATGCGCATGAACAAAGCGCGCGGCTTCGACTGCCCCGGCTGTGCCTGGGGCGATGATAATAAAAGTACGTTTAGCTTCTGTGAGAACGGCGCCAAAGCGGTGACCTGGGAAGCGACGCGACGCGTGGTCGAGCCTGAGTTTTTTGCTCAGCACAGCGTCAGCACGCTCTATCAGCAGAGCGACTATTTTCTCGAGTATCAGGGGCGTCTGACGCATCCGATGCGCTATAACAGCACCACTGATCACTATGAACCCATCAGCTGGGATGCGGCGTTTGCGCTGATTGCTCAGCACCTGAAAGCGATGGACCATCCCGATCAGCTGGAACTCTACACTTCCGGGCGCGCCAGCAATGAAGCCTCCTGGCTCTATCAGCTGTTTGGTCGTGTGATGGGCACCAATAACTTCCCTGACTGTTCCAACATGTGCCATGAAGCCAGCGGCAGCGGCCTGAAACGCAGCATCGGTGTCGGAAAAGGCACCATTCGTCTCGACGATTTCGATCACGCTAACGCCATTTTTGTGCTCGGGCAAAACCCGGGGACCAACCATCCGCGCATGCTGCACAGCCTGCGTCATGCTGCCGATCACGGCGCTAAAATTGTGACATTTAATACCCTGCGTGAACGTGGTCTGGAGCGCTTTGCCGATCCGCAAAAGCCGCTGGAAGTGGTCACATCCAAAGCTGGCACCATCAGTTCCGCCTACTATCAGCCCAACCTCGGTGGCGATATGGCCGCCCTGCGCGGCATGGTGAAAGCGCTGCTGGAAGTGGAGCGCGCGCGCCTTGCTGCCGGTGAGCCGGGCATTTTCGATCGGACGTTTATCGCCGCAAACACGCAGGGCGTTGAGGCCTATCTGGACGCGGTAGATAACACCTCGTGGCAGCAGATTGTGCAGCAGTCGGGCCTGAGCGAAGCGCAGATCCGCGAAGCGGCGGCCATTTATCAGAGCACGGAACGGGTGATTATCACCTGGGCGATGGGGATCACGCAGCATAAGCACTCCGTCGACACCGTACGCGAAATCGTCAACCTGCAGCTGCTGTTTGGTCAGCTGGGTAAAAAAGGTGCCGGCCTCTGCCCGGTACGTGGCCACAGCAACGTGCAGGGCAACCGCACCATGGGCATCGATGAAAAGCCTTCTAAGCCTTTCCTTGATGCCATGGGCGCCCATTTTGGTTTTGAACCCCCGCGTAATGCCGGTCACAATACCGTTGAAGCGCTGGGCGCCATGCTGCGTGATGAAGTGAAAGTGCTGATTGCTCTCGGCGGCAATCTGGCGGCGGCAGCGCCCGACTCTCCGGTTACGGAAGCCGCGCTGCAGCACTGTGGTCTGACGGTGCATATCAGCACCAAGCTCAACCGCAGTCATCTGGTGCCGGGTCATGAAGGGCTGATCCTGCCTACGCTGGGCCGCACCGAGCGCGATCGTCAGGCTGGTGGTAATCAGTTCATTACCGTTGAGGACTCATTCAGTATGGTTCACGCTTCAGAAGGCGTGGGCATCCCGCTGGCGGAGACGCAGCGTTCAGAAACCGCCATTGTGGCAGGTATCGCCCACGCGACGCTGGGCAGCGATCATATCGACTGGCTCGGCATGGCGGCGGACTACAATATTATCCGCGATCATATCGCCGCAACGATCCCGGGCTTTGCTGATTTCAATACAAAGTGCGACCAGCCTGGCGGTTTTTATCTCGGCAACGCGGCGGCAGAGCTGCGCTTTAATACGCCATCGCAGCGTGCTGAATTCAGCGCGTCCGCCCTGCCCGACTCGCTGTTTCCTCAGCTCGGCAGCGACGTGACCGTGCCGTTTACGCTACAGACGCTGCGTTCACACGATCAGTACAACACCACGATTTACGGTCTCGACGATCGTTATCGCGGCGTCTATGGTCAGCGTGAAGTGGTGTTTATTCATCCTGAGGATATGGCGGCGCTGGGCTTTACCGAAGGTCAGCAGGTGGATATTGAAACCCTCTGGAATGATGGCCTGACCCGTCGCGTCAGCGGCTTTAAACTGGTGCCTTACAACATTCCGCGCGGGAATCTCGCAGCCTACTATCCGGAAACCAACCCGCTGGTACCGCTCTCAAGCTACGGCGATATCAGCGGAACGCCGACCTCTAAATCGGTGCCGGTGAAGCTCACGCTTAGCGCCGCCCTGCCCACGCAGCGTATCGCCTGATTACGCGTTATTCTCTGAAACAAAAGCCGCGCTCTGCGGCTTTTTAACCCGTTTTAACCTTGCCGCGCGCCCCTGATTCGCGTAAAACTGTCCACCGCTCTTAGGCCACGAAACTGACTAAATTATGTTCCAGGATAACCCGCTGCTCGCGCAGCTGAAAGAGAAGCTTCACGCGCAGACTCCGCGCGCCGAAGGCGTTGTGAAAGGCACAGAAAAAGGCTTTGGCTTCCTTGAAGTTGATGCTCAGAAAAGCTACTTCATTCCGCCACCGCAAATGAAGAAAGTGATGCACGGCGATCGTATCACCGCGGTGATCCACACCGATAAAGATCGTGAAAGTGCAGAGCCGGATACCCTGATTGAGCCGTTTCTGACGCGCTTCGTCGGCCGGGTGCAGAAAAAAGACGATCGTCTCGCCATCGTGCCGGATCATCCGCTGCTGAAAGATGCCATTCAGTGTCGCGCCGTGCGCGGTCTGACGCACGATTTCCGGAACGGTGACTGGGCTGTGGCTGAAATGCGTCGCCATCCGCTGAAAGGCGATCGCGGCTTTTATGCTGAGCTGACTGAATTTATCGTTACCGCAGACGACCACCTGGCGCCGTGGTGGGTCACGCTGTCGCGCCATAACCTGGAGCGCGAAGCGCCAGAGAGTGAATGCGGCGAAATGCTGGATGAGCAGCTGACGCGTGAAGATCTCACCGCGCTGAACTTTGTCACCATCGACAGCGCCAGTACGCAGGATATGGACGATGCGCTCTATGCGGAAGCGCAGGCGGATGGCAGCCTGCTGCTGACCATCGCTATTGCCGATCCGACCGCTTACGTAGCGGAAGGCAGCGAGCTTGATAAGCTGGCCGCCCGGCGCGCGTTTACCAACTACCTTCCCGGCTTTAACATTCCTATGCTGCCGCGCGAGCTCTCCGATAATATCTGTTCGCTGCGCCCGCATGAGAAACGTCCGGTGCTCGCCTGCCGGGTGACGGTCCAGCCGGATGGCGCACTCGCTGACGACGTGCATTTCTTTGCAGCCTGGATTGAATCCAAAGCCAAACTGGTTTACGACAACGTCTCAGACTGGCTGGAAAACAGCGGCAGCTGGCAGCCGGAAAATGAGGCGATTGCTGAGCAGATCCGTCTGCTGCATCGTCTCTGCCTGGCGCGCAGTGAATGGCGTCAGACCCATGCGCTGGTATTTAAAGATCGCCCCGATTTCCGCTTCCTGCTGGGAGAGAAAGGCGAAGTGCTGGATATTATCGCTGAACATCGTCGTATCGCTAACCGCATGGTTGAAGAGGCGATGATTCTGGCCAACATCTGCGCGGCGAACGTGCTGCAGAAAAAACTGGGTTTTGGCATCTATAACCTGCACACCGGCTTCGATCTGGCCAACGCTGAACAGGTAGCCGGCGTGCTGGCTGGTCACGGCATTACCGTCGATCCGCAGGCCATTACGACACTGGAAGGGTTCCGTCAGATGCGTCGCGAACTCGACGCGCAGCCGACACAGTATCTCGACAGCCGCATTCGCCGTTTCCAGAGCTTTGCTGAGATTGGCACCGAACCCGGCCCGCACTTTGGTCTGGGTCTGGATGCCTATGCGACGTGGACCTCACCTATCCGTAAGTTTGGCGATATGATCAACCATCGCCTGCTGAAAGCTATTGTACGCGGTGAGAGCATTGCCCGTCCGCAGAGTGACGTTACGGTTATCATGGGTGAGCGTCGCCGCCTTAACCGGATGGCTGAGCGCGATGTGGGTGACTGGCTTTATGCGCGTTTCCTGACGCCTTTCGCCGGCAGCGAGCGCAAATTCAGCGCCGAGATCATTGATGTATCGCGCGGTGGTATGCGCGTACGCCTGCAGGAAAACGGTGCGGTGGCCTTTATTCCGGCGCCGTTTATTCATGCGGTACGCGATGAGCTGGTCTGCTCGCAGGAGAGCGGCACGGTGCAGATTAAAGGTGAAGTGGTGTATCGCGTCACCGATATCATTGATGTCACCATCGCCGAAGTGCGCATGGAGACCCGCAGCGTGGTTGCCCGCCCGGCAGCCTGACGGCGCTCATAGTGCGGGATAACAGATGTTATCCCGCCTCTTCTTTTCTGCTCTGCTTTAAAATTTGTATCGCGCTTCACACTTCTGCTTTTACTACCTTTCGTTAACATTTTTTTACCTTACTTTTAACTCGTTGTATTTCGCTTGCCTGTTTTTCCGGCCTCTACAAGGAGTTAACTCATGAACAACGTCAAAACCGGCATCGTCTGGTTAGCAGTGGCGTTAATCGGTGCTGGCGCATTTGCCATGCTTGCGCTCAGTCGCGGCGAACATGTCAATGCGGTCTGGCTGGTTATTGCATCGGTCGCCTGCTACAGCATCGCCTACCGCTTCTATAGCCTGTTTATCGCCCGCCGCATCTTCGAACTTGACGATCGCCGCCGTACGCCGGCAGAGCGACTCAGCGATGGTCTGGATTATGTTCCGACCAACAAATGGGTGCTGTTTGGTCACCACTTTGCCGCCATTGCCGGTGCAGGACCGCTGGTCGGACCGATCCTGGCGGCACAGATGGGCTTTCTGCCGGGCACTATCTGGATCCTGGTGGGGGTGATGCTCGCCGGCGCGGTGCAGGACTTCCTGATCCTGTTTATCTCTACCCGCCGTGACGGGCGCTCGCTGGGTGAAATGGCGCGCCAGGAGCTGGGCTCTTTTGCTGGCGTGGTGACGATGCTCGGTGCGCTGGGCGTGATGATCATTATTCTCTCTGCGCTGGCGCTGGTGGTGGTTAAAGCACTCGCTAACAGCCCGTGGGGACTCTTCACCATCGCAGCCACCATTCCCATTGCGCTGTTTATGGGCGTCTATATGCGCTTTCTGCGTCCGGGAAAAATTGCTGAGGTTTCCCTTATCGGTTTTGTACTGATGATAGCAGCGATTATCTATGGAGGCGATGTGGCCGCCGATCCTTACTGGGGCCCCTTCTTTACCCTTAAAGGCACAGAGCTGACGTGGGTGCTGGTGATCTACGGTTTCGTCGCCTCTTCGCTGCCGGTCTGGCTGCTGCTGGCACCGCGCGACTACCTCTCCACCTTCCTGAAGATTGGCGTTATTGTCGGGCTGGCAATAGGAATTCTGTTTGCTATGCCGGAGCTGAAAATGCCGGCGGTCACAAAATTCATTGATGGCACCGGCCCGGTGTTCTCCGGTGCGCTCTTCCCGTTTTTGTTTATCACTATTGCCTGCGGGGCTATCTCCGGGTTTCATGCGCTGGTCTCCAGCGGCACCACGCCTAAACTGGTAGAGCGCGAAAGCCATATCCGGTTTATCGGTTACGGCGCCATGCTGATGGAGTCGTTCGTGGCTATTATGGCGCTGATCTGCGCCTCGGTACTGGACCCGGGCGTCTACTTCGCCATGAACTCCCCGGCTGCGCTGATTGGAACCACCGTCGAGAACGCGTCGCAGGTGATTAATGGCTGGGGCTTTGTTGTCACGCCGGAGATGCTGAGCGGCATTGCACGTGACGTCGGTGAAAGTACGGTGCTCTCACGCGCCGGTGGCGCACCCACCTTCGCCGTGGGTATGGCACACATCATCACCGAGGTATTCAACAGTCGCGCGATGATGGCGTTCTGGTATCACTTTGCCATTCTGTTTGAGGCCTTATTTATCCTGACCGCCGTGGATGCCGGCACCCGCGCCTGCCGTTTTATGGTGCAGGACTTAGTGGGTACCGTGGTTCCGGCAATGGGCAGCAACCGCTCCTGGCTGGGGAATATGGCCGGCACCACCGTTGCCGTTGCCGGCTGGGGCTTTTTTGTCTATCAGGGGGTGGTCGATCCGCTGGGCGGGATCAATACGCTGTGGCCGCTGTTCGGCATTGGTAACCAGATGCTCGCCTCAATGGCGCTGATCCTCGGGACAGTGGTGCTGTTTAAGATGAAAAAACAGCGCTACGCGTGGGTCACTATTCTCCCTACCGCATGGTTATTTATCACCTCGATGACCGCGGGCTGGCAGAAGATTTTTCATGAAAAACCCGCCATCGGCTTTCTGGCTCAGGCGCGCAAATTTCAGCAGGGCATCGACAATGGCATCGTGATCGCCCCGGCCAAAAGCGTGGCGGATATGCAGACCATTATCTTCAGCAATCAGATCAACGCGGCGCTGTGCGGCTTCTTTATGCTGGTTGCAGTCACCATGCTGGTTGCCGCCTTCTTTGTTATTCGTCGTGCGCTCCGCAGCACGTCACCGACCGTGCGCGAAGCAGAGGTTTCACTGCGTAAGGAGGTACGCAATGTCTGAGTCCATCTATCGCTGGACGCCTCCCGGCGCAGGCTGGCAGATAAAGCGCTGCTTACTGATAGTGAGTGCCGCTGATACCCCGCCGCTCTCCCGCTGGCAGCAAATCTGGCGCGGATTGCAGCAGAGCTTTCGTTTAATGGTTGGCGTGCACGATTATCAAACTTATCTGAAGCATATGCGCCTCCATCATCCTGAAACGCCGCCCATGGATGAGCGCACTTTTCACCGGCACTGTCTCAATGCCCGCTTTCCGAGCCAGGCTGGAAACCCCGGCAGATGTCCCTGCTGATGATTATAAGCCCCGTTTTCGGGGCTTTTTCGTGCCATTCTTTAATAAAAACAAAAATATATTCGGTTTGCATCTTGTGCTTACGCAGGAGGTTGAATACTGTTGCTAAAATAATGAGATAGAGTCTTAGAGACATGGCCGGAGGAAGTTTAAATGACCGATGAACAGGGGCAAACCTTGCTGTATGCCTTGTTTGGCACCACCAGCCCCCATTGGCGGTTAACCTCTGACAGTGACGCACTGCATTTTGCCGAAGATGAAAATGCCAATACCAATCTGGCCGTTTCGCTTACTCCGGCGCAGGCCAGTCTGTTACGGGCGATGACGGTGATCACCTCCAGCATTAATCTTACTCTGCCGCTGCACGGAACCCCGGTGCCAATGCACTTTGTCGGACGTAAAGTGAACCAGTCTACCTGGGCCGGCACCGCCTCTGCATGGGGTGATACGTCGTCGGTTGCCCGCGATCTCACCCAGGGACTCTCTTTCGCCGAACAGGTGGTATCTGAAGCTAACTCGGTTATCGTTATCCTCGACCAGCGCGGTAACATTCAGCGCTTTAATCGTTTGAGTGAAGAGTATACCGGCCTGAAAGAGCAGGAAGTTATCGGTCGTAACGTCTTTCAGCTATTTATGACCCGGCAGGAGGCGCAGGCTTCACGCCGTAATATCACCGGTTTTTTCCGCGACGGAAATTCGTATGAAGTTGAGCGCTGGGTCAAAACCAAAAAGGGTCAGCGACTGTTTCTGTTCCGTAATAAGTTCGTTCACAGCGGCAGCGGGAAAAATGAAATTTTCCTCATCTGTTCTGGTACGGATATCACCGAAGAGCGACGGGCACAGGAGCGGCTTCGGGTGCTGGCAAATACCGATACGGTCACGGGTTTGCCTAATCGTAACGCTATTCACCAGCAAATTAGCCTGGCACTGGAGCTGGCGAACGGTTCTCAGACCGGCGTGGTCTACCTCGATCTCGACAATTTTAAAAAGGTAAATGACGCTTACGGTCATATGTTCGGCGATCAGCTGCTGCAGGCGGTATCGCTGGCTATCCTCAGCTGCCTGGGCAAAGATCAGACGCTGGCGCGTCTTGGCGGCGATGAATTTGTGGTGCTGGCTGAGCATACCAGTCAGGCGGCGCTGGAGGCGATGTCGTCGCGTATCCTTGAGCGGCTGCGGCAGCCCTTTCGCATCGGGCTTATTGAGGTTTACAGCGGCTGTTCTATCGGGATCTCACTGGCTCCCCTGCATGGTGAAGATCGCGAAAGCCTGATCCGCAATGCGGATACGGCCATGTATCATGCCAAAGAGAATGGCCGCGGCAAGTTCTGCATCTTCACCAGCGAAATGAACAAGCGGGTCTTTGAATACCTCTGGCTCGATACCAATCTGCGTAAAGCGCTGGAGCAGGATCACCTGGTGGTCTATTACCAGCCTAAGGTCGATCGCGACGGCGAGGTGCGCAGCGCCGAAGCGCTGGTACGCTGGAACTCTCCGGAACGCGGCATGGTCTCGCCCGGCGACTTTATCCCCTATGCCGAAGAGTCCGGTCTCATTGTCCCGCTGGGCCGCTGGGTCATGCTTAATGTGCTGCAGCAGATTATAAAGTGGCGCAGTGAAGGCATTTTTCTGCGCGTTGCCGTCAACGTCTCCGCGAAACAGCTTATCGATCAGAGCATCTACAGCGATTTGAAAAATGCGCTGGGCGAAGCGGGGCTGACGGAATCCCCGATCGATATTGAATTAACTGAAAGCTGCCTGATTGAGAATGAAGCGGGTGCGCTTAAGCTCATGAAACAGTTTCAGGAGCTTGGGGCGCAGGTACATCTTGATGACTTTGGCACCGGCTACTCCTCCCTTTCTCAGCTGGCACGGGTACCCATTGATGCCATTAAGCTGGATCAGAGTTTTGTCCGGGATATCAACAAACAACCGGTTTCGCAATCTTTAGTGCGCGCGATTGTGGCGGTTGCCAAAGCCCTTGAGCTGCAGGTGATTGCAGAGGGTATTGAAACCAAAGCGGAAGAGAAATTTGTTCTCACTAACGGTGTGGATGGGCGCCAGGGCTATTTTTACGCCAAACCAATGCCCGCAGAACAGCTCGGGCATTGGCTGAAGCATCCTGCCCGTGTTTAACGCTGCGCGGAAGTGTTATCCGGCTTTACGTAATGAAGCACTGTGGCGATTTTGTAACTGCACCAGGCGCTCCATATAGGCGATATCCTTGGGTTCAAGCGTAAAGGCATAATCTACCCAGTCCTCCGTAATATCCATCAGTTCAGCACGTGACAGCTGCAGTACGCGCTGGCGCGCTTTCAGCATGGCACGCACGCCATTCAGCTTCGGCCGTAAGGTATCGATAAAGGTGCGCGTCGCGCGGTACGCTTCACCCGGCTGGAACACTTTATCGACCAGGCCGCGCGTCTCATACCACTCTGCACTGTGCGACTCTCCTTCACAGATCAGCTCTTCCGCCAGCTTCATACCGGAACGACGCGCGACCAGCGAATAGCCACCCATTCCCGGGAACAGATTAAACGCAATCTCCGGGAAACCGAGACGCGCGCT
Source organism: Pantoea sp. RIT413 (assembly GCF_003057675.2). Classification (NCBI taxonomy): domain Bacteria; kingdom Pseudomonadati; phylum Pseudomonadota; class Gammaproteobacteria; order Enterobacterales; family Erwiniaceae; genus Pantoea; species Pantoea sp. RIT413. The sequence continues at coordinate 199,310 of NZ_QBJB02000001.1, read as the reverse complement.
GTTCTGTGCCAGAATGAAATGGTGCGCCAGCGCGGCCTCAAAGCCTCCGCCCAGAGCGCTGCCTTCAATCATCGCCAGCGTTACCGCGCCAGTATCAAACCCGCGAGCCGCCGAGTGAATGCAGTCGACGCAGGCCCGGGCATAGGCACGCAGCGCTTCGCGACGGTTGTTGCGAATGCACTCAACAAAAAAGCGCAGATCGCCACCGGCGTTGAACATCTGTGGGACTAAAGAGCCGGTTACCCAGAAATCGATCGGCAGTCCGGAGCGCTGAGCCGTATAGCTCAGGTTCATGATCTCCTCGATTAATTCATGGTTGAAGCTTGGGCGTGGCTGAGCCCGCAACATCATCCACATGGTGCGACGCCCTTCCTCGTAGTAAGCAACAAGTTGGGTGGTCTGTCCCGCTTCGGTAAACAGGCGGCAGGTTGGTTGGTTAATAACGGTCATAGTCTCATCCTCTAATATTTATGTGATGCGTTTAACGCCACATCAGCGTAATGCAGAGTGAGGCCAGACCAAATGAGAGATTGATTTATAAAGCAAAATCCAGAAGTATCCCTGAACAGGGGGGTGAAAAATCATTAGCGCCATTTCAGGATAGAGCAGAGCGAAAGCCAGAGTACATGAGATCGCCTAACGCGTTGTGAATAAAGACGATTTAGCACACTGCACGCGCGTGAATCACGCATCGTTAGCCAGGAATTTACTGATGCAGCGATAAAAAAAGCGCCCGCAGGCGCCTGAGGCTGTAAGAACAGCCTTATTGTCCATACCACGCATTTTTACCATGTTTGCGCAGGTAGTGCAGATCCAGCAGATTTTGCGAGATAGGCGGGAGTTCAGCTCGCAGCTGTTCGGTATGCAGCGCCATATAGGCGACCTCCTCCAGGACCACCGCACTGTGTACTGCCGCCGCCGCATCGCTGCCCCATGCGAAAGGCCCGTGAGAGTTAACCAGCGCTGCGGGAATTGCGGCGGGCTGAATATTACGATGGGCAAAAGTTTCGATGATGACCTGTCCGGTATTCCACTCATACTCCTGCTCGATCTCCATGCGCAGCATGGCGCGGGTGCAGGGGATCGTGCCGTAGAAATCATCCGCGTGGGTCGTGCCCCAGGCGGGTATGTCGCGTCCTGCCTGTGCCCAGATGGTTGCATGCCGCGAGTGCGTATGAACGATACCGCCAATATCGGGCCACGCCTGATAAAGCGCACGATGCGTGGCCGTGTCCGATGAGGGTCGTAGCGCGCCTTCGATCACCGCACCACTCTCCAGATCTACCACTACCATGTCATCCCGCTGCATCTTTTCATATCGCACCCCTGAAGGCTTGATCACCAGTACACCCTGCTCTCTGTCAATGGCGCTGACGTTGCCCCAGGTGAACGTGACCAGGTTGTAGCGCGGTAAATCGAGATTCGCTTCCAGTACCTGCTGCTTTAGCGCTTCCAGCATCATTGTTCTCCACCAGTCTGTGATAGAGAGATTGTGCGCAGAGAGGGGATCGGATGTTATGGAAGGAATGGCTGAATGCTCAGTGGAAAGTCGCTGTCTCGTCATAAATGCGGCGCAGATTCAGCGTTTTCTGTCTGACGACTGCGCCGCAGCGTTTAAAATTAAACAGGACCATTCGGTTTCAGGATATTTACGCTGGCAGACAGCATAAACCCGGCGGCCTGGCCCAACTTTTCCATCCGGGAATAAAGAACTTTGCCGTCGGGCATCTATACTTATTGCTGTTGCCTCTGAGCCAATCATCAAGGAGATATCTATGACTACAACAGTGAAACGTGTATCCGTTGCCGTGCTGGCAGCAACATTAGTTGTTGCGCTGAGCGGCTGTTCAAACTGGTCTAAACGCGATCGCAACACGGCAATTGGTGCCGGTGCCGGTGCTATTGGTGGTTCAGTCCTGACCAACGGCAGTGGCCTGGGTACCGTGGGCGGCGCGGCGGTGGGCGGTATTATCGGCCATCAAATCGACCGTTAATTTTTTGCAGGCTACACAGCAGACACCCTTTTGTCCGGGCCACAATGCGTGGCCCGCTTTCATTAACCGCCCGCCAGCTTAACCTTCATGCCTTTGGCTTCGAGCAGCGTTTTGAGCAGGTCACGTTTATCCCCCTGAATCTCAATCACGCCCTCTTTTACCGCCCCCCCGCAGCCGCACTTTTTCTTCAGTTCTGCGGCAAGAGTAGCCAGCGCGCTGTCGTCCAGATCGATACCGGTGATCAGACAGACGCCCTTGCCTTTACGTCCGCTGGTCTGACGCTGAATGCGTACAATACCGTCGCCGCGCGGTCGCTGTGGCTTCTCCTCTGCCGGCACAATACGCCCGCTGTCGGTGGAGTAAACCAGTGGATTGTCCTGCGCCATTACGCCTCCTGTAACGATGTAATAATCTGCTGCAGCGTGGCAGCGGGATCGGCTGACTGCGTAACCGGACGGCCGATAACCATATAATCAACCCCGGCCTGCTTCGCCTGCAGGGGCGTCATAATACGGCGCTGATCGCCAGCGTCGCTGCCTGCCGGTCGAATACCGGGCGTGACCAGCGCAAATTCGCTGCCGAACGCCTGTTTGAATGCAGCCGCTTCATGGGCTGAGCAGACGACACCATCCAGGCCACACTGTTGCGTGAGGCGCGCCAGCCGCTCTGCCTGTTGCGCCGGTGACAGGGTGATGCCCAGTCCGCGCAGATCCTCTTCATCCATGCTGGTCAGCACGGTTACAGCAATCAGCAGCGGTGCATCTTTTCCAAAAGGCAGCAGCGCCTCGCGTGCAGCCTGCATCATGCGTGCTCCCCCGCTGGCGTGCACGTTCACCATCCAGACGCCCAGCTCTGCGGCAGCGGCTACGGCATGTGCGGTGGTGTTGGGGATATCGTGAAATTTCAGATCGAGAAAGAGATCGAATCCGCGTGCCTGCAATGTCCGGACCACTGACGGACCAAACAGCGTGAACATCTCTTTGCCTACTTTGAGGCGACACTGAGCAGGATCAATACGGTCCACAAATCGCAGTGCGTCATCCAGATTACTGTAGTCGAGCGCCACCAGAATGGGTGAAGGGGTTACAGACATAACGTTTCCTCATAAGCAGGCACAGGGGCAACAAACGGCCTGCATTCTACCTGCCATGCTGCGGCAGAACAATCTTACGCCCGGGATACGTGACCTGTTGAGCCATATGCCGGTGTCTGATGCGCGATAAGGCGATTATTAGAAAAGTACGTTGTAACTATTGTGCCTGTTTTTTTTAAAATAGCTGTTACTGCCCGTCAAGTCCTCTGATCGGTTTTATTGAAGACCATGCCCGGCAGGATGGGCAGTGCCAGTAAAGTGCGTAGGCGGTAAAACCGCATTTATGGCAACGATAGCGCGGTTTGGTGCGGATCTGTTCACCAACCATATCGCGCAGAACCATCAGACTCTCTTTTGCCCGGCCATCTTCCGCTTCATGCAGGTGAAAGTCCATTAGCCGGTGGAAGACGCGCATGGTCGGATGACGCTGCAGCTGGCGATTAATATAGAGCTGTGCCGCTTCCGGCCCCTGCTGCTGCTCCAGAATATCTGACAGATAGAGCTCAGCGGCGGCACCGGTATTCTCTTCGGTACAGCGCTGCAGATAACCGGCCCACACCTCTGGCTGCGCCAGCCGCTGATAGCAGGTTTCCAGCATCGGCAGCGTTTCGCTGACCAGTTCTTTATCCTGATCCAGCACCCGCTGCAGACGCTGTGCTGCTTTCGCATACTCCCCCTGCTCCATCAGGATGCGTCCCATCATGATGGAAACGCGCGCGCTCTGATGATCGGCCGATTCACCTTTTTTCAGCAGCGACATTGCGCGATCGAGATCGTCACTGCTCATCGCCTGCAGCGCCAGCTCACAATAGAAGTGCGCAATCTCGCCTTTTTGCTTCTCTTTTCCCAGTTTTACCAGCTTCTCAGCAACGTCGATCGCTTTCTGCCAGTCGCTGGTTGCCTGATGAATCAGCAGCAGCTGCTGCAGAGCGGCAATGCGAAAATCGGTTTCATCCGTTAGCTGACTGAACATATCTTCTGCGCGATCGTAGAGGCCCGCCGCCATATAGTCGCGGCCAAGCTGCTGAATCGCCAGCAGTCGCTGGTCGTAGGTAAGCGAGGCGCTTTCCATCAGCGACTGGTGAATACGTATAGCGCGATCTACCTCGCCGCGTGAGCGAAACAGATTACCGAGCGTCAGGTGCGCCTCAACCGTACCACTGTCTTCTTTCAGCATGTCGAGAAACAGATCGACGGCTTTATCCTGCTGATTTGAAAGCAGAAAGTTTACCCCGGCCACATACTCTCGTGACAGGCGGTTCGCTTCCTGTTGCTTATTCTGGTACGCGCTGCGTCGTCCCATATACCAGCCGTAGGCCGCTGCGACCGGGAGAAGCAGAAACAGCAATTCATGCATTGAACATTAATCCCGACGACCTGTAGTCGATACGGTGGTGGCTGCCGAAGCGTGTTCGTTTTGCGCCTGCATACGCTTCAGTTTACGCTGAGCATGTGCCAGTGAAACGCGGATGCGTAACCAGAATAGTCCGCAGATTGCCCAGCCCAGTAAAAAACCGGCGCCAAACAGCACCGCAAGCAGCGTGGAGATACGAAATTCACCCTGCGCCAGCAGATAGTTGAACGTCACCACCTGATCATTGTGAGCACCCAGCGTCACTGAAATGATAAAAATGACCAGTACCACCAGAAAAATCAGCAAATATTTCACAATGCGTCCTGTCGTAGAGTTTCCAATAGAGTATGCCAAAAAAGCGCGTACCATGCTGCTTTCACGTTATCAGTTAGCTGGCTTTGCGCAAGCGTAATCAGCTATATGGGGGCAGTTCGGCTGATTACAATCCATCGTCCCGCGCTTTGACTTCGCGCTGCTCATCAGGCGGAAGCGTAAGCGGACCGCAAAAGCGCTGCGCCAGCCAGGTCGCGACGGTCACCAGCAGCCAGGAGATAAGGGTTGCGACAATCAGGTCGCGCGGCCAGTGCATACCCAGCACCAGCCGGCTGCCCATCACCATAATGGCCCAGCTGAACAGCACCACCAGCGTCACCACCCGGCGACGCGGCCAGAGCAGGCCCATTGCCAGCAGCGCCCAGCTGGCAGCAAACATAGTATGGCCGGAAGGAAAAGCAAATCCTGTTTCAAATGCCCAGTGCTGCTTTAACCAGCGGGGAATTTGCGTATCGCTGGCCAGCAGCCCATTAACCATCTCGCCCCGCTGTTGCCGTTTCAGCTGATAAAATTCATCGTTGCTGATGCCATGCTGCTGCTCCAGCCAGACCACATAGGGTCGCGGCTCCTGCACCTGCTCTTTAATCCATGACTTCGTGTACTGCCCGGCGAGAATCGCGCCATTCATGATAATCAGCAGCAGGATAGCAGGCTTAAGGCGGAAGCGCAGACACCACAGCATCCAGGCGCTCAGCACGCTGCTGGTGATAATCCCCCACGGGCTGGTGACGGTTTCCGTCATCCAGAACAAAAAGCGCAGCACTCCCCCGCTTTCACCCGGCTGCCATTGCCAGCCCGACAGCCAGACGCAGAGTGGCATCGCAATTAATAAGAGGGCACCCAGAGTCGTGCGCTGCACTATTTTCAACATACTTTGGCTTTTCCTGCGAGTTATGATGCGTTTACTGAATAACTTTAGCTGAAAAAAGAATAACATACCTAAAGCGGCTTGGATAATCGTGCTTTATCACTACAATCTTTCTGACTGATTAGCGGGCCTGCTTGTGGATATGGCACAATAGACACAATTTTCGGGTCAGTCGGCCCGTGCGTTATCAAGATGATAGCGCATCCTCTGAAGGTTCTGGAGAATCACATGCAGCTTAAACGGGTAGCAGAAGCTAAACTGCCCACGCCATGGGGAGATTTCCTGATGGTAGGTTTTGAAGAACTGGCAACCGGCCACGATCATGTGGCGCTGGTTTACGGTGATATCAGCGATCATACGCCGGTGCTGGCGCGTGTCCACTCTGAGTGTCTGACCGGTGATGCGCTGTTCAGTCTGCGCTGCGACTGCGGCTTTCAGCTTGAAGCGGCGTTAACAGCGATTGCTGAAGAGGGGCGCGGGGTGCTGCTGTATCACCGTCAGGAAGGCCGTAATATCGGTTTACTGAACAAAATCCGCGCCTATGCGCTGCAGGATAAAGGCTATGACACCGTCGAGGCGAACCATCAGCTGGGCTTTGCCGCTGATGAGCGTGATTTCACCCTGTGCGCTGATATGTTCAAATTACTGGGTATCGATGAAGTGCGCCTGCTGACAAATAATCCGCGCAAGGTTGAGATCCTCAGCGAAGCGGGCATTAATATTGTTGAGCGCGTGCCGCTGATCGTCGGGCGCAATCCAAAAAATGCCCACTATCTCGATACCAAAGCGGAAAAGATGGGGCATCTGCTGCCGAAATCCTGAGAGAAAAGAAGCCGGGCAAGCCCGGCTTTTTTTAGTTCAGCATATTGCGGATAACATAGTGCAGTATGCCGTCATTGCGGTAGTAAGTCAGTTCCGTTGCCGTATCGATACGGCAGCGTGCGGCCACCTGCTCCTCACTGCCGTCTGCGCGGGTCAGAGTAACATTGACCGTGCAGCCCGGCGTCAGCTGCGCCAGGTCAGCAATATCTATCCGCTCCTCACCGGTTAACTGCAGCGTCTTACGGGTAACGCCCGCCGGGAACTCCAGCGGCAGGATCCCCATACCAATCAGGTTTGAACGGTGAATACGCTCAAAAGACTCAGCGATCACGACGCGTACTCCCTGCAGGCGCGGTCCTTTAGCAGCCCAGTCGCGGCTGGAACCTGAACCGTACTCTTTCCCGGCCACCACGGCGAGCGGCACGCCCTCTTCTTTATATTTCATTGCGGCATCATAAATAGCCAGCGTTTCATTACCCGGAAAATGCCGGGTGTAGCCGCCTTCCGTACCGGGCACCATTTCATTGCGGATACGAATATTGGCAAAGGTACCGCGCATCATTACTTCATGGTTACCACGGCGCGACCCGTAGGAGTTAAAGTCGTTACGCTCTATGCCTTTCGCCAGCAGATAGCGTCCCGCCGGACTCTCAGCCTTAATACTCCCCGCAGGCGAAATGTGGTCAGTGGTGACTGAGTCACCCAGCATCGCCAGAATACGGGCGCCGCGAATATCTTCAACCGGCTTTGGCGTTTTCTCCATGTCATCAAAGAAAGGTGAAAGGCGGATATAGGTCGATCCTTCATCCCAGTCGTAGGTTGCCGCTTCACTCACGGAGATTTGCTGCCAGTCCGGCGTTCCGTCAAACACTTCCGCATACTCTTTGCGGAACATGCTGCTGTTAACCAGCTGCACCGAGGCGGCGATCTCTTCCGGTGATGGCCAGATATCTTTGAGATAAACATCTTTGCCGGTCTGATCCTGACCGATAGGCTCGCTCTGCAGATTGATGTTCATATTGCCGGCCAGCGCATAGGCCACCACCAGCGGGGGTGAAGCCAGCCAGTTAGTTTTAATCAGCGGATGTATACGGCCTTCAAAATTACGGTTCCCGGAGAGCACGGCGCCAACGGTCAGATCGCCCTCTTTTATAACGCTTTCGATCTCATCCGGCAGCGGCCCTGAGTTACCAATACAGGTTGTACAGCCATACCCCACCAGGTTGAAACCGAGTTTGTCCAGGTAAGGCGTGAGACGGGCTGTGGCCAGATAGTCAGATACCACTTTTGATCCGGGGGCCAGGGAAGCTTTTACCCACGGCTGGCGCTTCAGCCCGCGCTCAACCGCTTTTTTTGCCAGCAGGCCGGCGGCCATCAGCACGCTGGGGTTTGACGTATTGGTACAGGAAGTAATCGCGGCAATAACTACCGCACCATCATCAAGCTGATGCGACTGGCGGGTTTCACTGTCGCGGTAACTGACCGCTTTATGCGGCTTTTGTGCGTGGTTGATCTCCAGCTCATTACTGGCGGCAAACGCGGCGGGCACATCGCCCAGCGCCACCCGATCCTGCGGGCGCTTAGGTCCTGCGATACTCGATTCGACGTCAGCCATATCCAGCGCCAACGTGCTGGTAAAGATCGGCTCGTCGCCCGCATTTCGCCACAGGCCCTGCTGCTTCGCATACGCTTCCGTCAATTTAACCTGCTGCTCATCGCGCCCGGTCAGCGTCATATAGCTCAGGGTGACGTCATCAATCGGGAAGAAACCGCAGGTGGCACCATATTCTGGTGCCATGTTAGCGATCGTTGCGCGATCGGCCAGCGGCAGATCGGCCAGCCCGTCACCGTAGAATTCGACAAATTTGCCGACAACGCCATGCTTACGCAGCATCTGGGTAACGGTCAGCACCAGATCGGTCGCGGTAATGCCCGGACGCAGTTTGCCAGTCAGCTTAAAGCCAACCACATCGGGAATAAGCATTGAAACCGGCTGACCCAGCATAGCCGCTTCCGCTTCGATGCCGCCAACGCCCCAGCCCAGCACGCCCAGCGCATTGATCATCGTGGTATGCGAGTCGGTACCCACCAGCGTATCAGGCCAGGCAACGTTTTTGCCCTCCAGCTCTTCATGCCAGACGGATTTACCCAGATATTCCAGATTAACCTGATGACAGATGCCGGTACCCGGCGGCACCACGCGGAACCGGTTGAACGCTTTCTGTCCCCAGCGCAGGAAAACGTAGCGCTCGTGATTACGTTCCATCTCCAGCCTGACGTTTTCGCCAAAGGCGTCATCGTTACCGAAGCGATCGACGGTTACGGAGTGGTCAATAACCAGATCCACCGGGGACAAAGGGTTAACTTTTGCCACATCTCCGCCCAGTCGTGCGACTGCTTCGCGCATAGCGGCAAGATCGACCACGGCGGGTACGCCGGTAAAATCCTGCATCAGCACGCGTGCCGGACGATATGCAATCTCCCGGTCAGCGTGGGCGGTTTGCTGCCAGTCTGCCAGCGCCTGAATATCTTCAAGGGTAACGGACTCGCCATCCTGCCAGCGCAGCAGGTTTTCCAGCAGCACTTTCATCGATTTCGGTAAGCGATCAATATTGCCGGTATGCTGTGCGGCTTTAGCCAGACTGTAATAATGATAGGTGTGTGCCCCGACCGCCAGCGTATCCTGACTTTGCTCGCGTAATGTTAACGACATGTCTCCTCCTTTAATTCCTTAGGCTAAACCTCAGAGAGTGCAAGGTTTAGCTTAAAGATAGACCACATTTTCGTTAACGTTTTGATAACAACCCGAAAGGGCACTGGGTGCTACAAACAAAAATGCCCCGACCTGAGTCGGGGCATTTCCATAAATTCGGTGATAAGAAGCGTCGGTTACATAAGAGCCCAGGCTGCCGCTGCCCAGAAGGCAAATGAGAAAGCATAAACGCTAAGCCATGAAAAAGTGGTTGTATTCATTCGTCACTCCTTCCCGGTTCTCGGGCTAAATTTTCTTTAATCTTCAGTAATCTACTGTCGACGCTTATTTGCAGTGTAAGGTCATGGGCTTTTTGCTGGCCCGCCGGAATAACCGGAAAAAAATCAAAGCAACATCAGATGCTAAAAATAAGTGCAACAACAATTATTTGAGTTTTGGATCCATAAAAGATTCGATAAAGCTGCGCTGCTTGTCACTCAGATCCCAGGAAGCAGGAATCGCTACAGACTGCTCAGCAGCAGGAGCTTCTTTTGCTTTGCACGCAGGTGTATTTGGCTGCCGTGCATTGACCGGATATTTACGACTGAGTGAGTTTGCCCACATGGCTTAGCCCCATAAACGCCAAATCATTAATGCCACCACTACCCAGAACAGCGCTGAAGCAGCGAAGACAGCCAACCAGGCTTTGCGACGGGTGTTACCGGTACGCTGAACCTTGGTGCTCTTAGCCCGGAAGTCGGGTTGTACAGTTATTCTCGTAGCCATAGTTTTTGATAATCACTCTCAACAAAACGATTGATAACAACGATTAAGATTTAGGATGAATCCTAAACTTCTTAAGTCCAAAAATCCAGTTATTTTTATTGAGCACAACGATTAACGCTATTAATCAAAGCTTCGAAAACTGATTAGCCTTATTGAAACACAGACCTCAGAACTATTAAAAAAACGGCGACCGAAATTTGGGTTAAACAACAATTAGTACCACTTTAAATTTGAGTTAAATAAGAAACCTCAGTAATAAAGCCCTTCTTCATCAGGTGTTAACTGGAGTATGGGAATAATCCTGGCAGTGTGCAAAGAAGTGAACCGAAAAATGTGTACTGTTTCTCAATTAATTAATAACAATGAAAAAACCTGTGATGCATGTTTTATTTACAGAAAAATGTCAGCTTTTGTTGAACTACTGATGGCGCTAAGCGAGGGGAAACCTGAAGGTGCCCACTGGACACCTCGGTAAATTCATGATTTGGCGAATTATTTGAAAGGGAGTTTGATATCGCGGAACATCGCTTCAATGTCGTCATTGGAGCGCAGAGCAACAGCGGTGTCTACCACATCACGCGTGAGATGCGGTGCAAATCGCTGAATAAAATCATACATATAGCTGCGCAGGAAGGTGCTGCGGCGGAAGCCTATTTTGGTCGTACTATTGGTGAAAATCTCTGAAGCTTCAATGCGAACCAGATCCGGATCGGCTACCGGGTCAACCGCCATACTGGCAATCACACCCACACCTAAGCCAAGCCGTACATAAGTTTTAATTACATCTGCGTCAGTTGCGGTAAACACGATACGCGGGGTCAGACCTGCACGATTAAACGCTGTATCGAGCTCGGAGCGGCCGGTAAAACCAAAGGTGTAGGTTACCAGTGGGAAATCGGCCAGCTCCTCTATAGTCACGTTGTCTTTGCCTGCCAGCGGATGGTCGGGCGTTACCACAATCGCACGATTCCAGTGGTAACAGGGCAGCATGATGAGATCGTCGTAGAGGTGCAGGGCTTCAGTAGCAATGGCAAAGTCAGCGTTGCCCTTGGATACCGCTTCAGCAATCTGCGTAGGGGAGCCCTGATGCATATGCAGTGAAACGCGAGGGTAGCGCTCGATAAATCCTTTGATTACGCCCGGCAGCGCATAGCGCGCCTGCGTATGCGTGGTGGCGACATAAAGCGATCCCTTGTCAGGCCAGGTGTGTTCGCCCGCTACGGATTTAATCGCATCAACTTTTGATAATACTTCACGTGCTATGCGGATAATCTCTTCACCGGCTGGTGTAACCTGCGTCAGATGTTTGCCGCTGCGGGCAAATATCTGCACCCCCAGCTCATCTTCAAGCATACGTACCTGTTTGCTGATGCCAGGCTGTGAGGTATAGAGACCTTCAGCGGTCGATGAGACGTTGAGATTGTGATTGACCACTTCCACGATATAGCGCAACTGCTGCAGTTTCATAGTTATATCTTCCCGTTAGCGACTAACGTGCGTGCCGGCAGCCGCCCATGATGCAGATGTGAGGAACAGAGCGAATTGAGAATAGAAAAACTATAACAACTATATCAGTTTTTAACCGAATAAAGAACGTTAGGTTATAAGGCGGGGAAAGTAAACGGGGCTGGCAGATGCCAGCCCCGGAGAGTTATTTTTTCGCTTCCTGCCATTTACCGTCAATATAGAACATTGACCAGCCGGTTGCTTTACCCTCTTTTTCAGACGAAACGTACTGCTGTTTTGTCTTGCGGCTAAAACGCACCAGGGTTTTATTTCCTTCCGGATCGGCTGCCGGTGCCTCTGCCAGATATTTAAGCTTTTCCGGCAGACGGTCAGCGAAACGCTTCAGCTCTTCCACCAGCGGCGCGCGGGTCTCGCGCGATTTCGGGAACGTATTAGCCGCAAGGAAGACGCCGGCTGCTCCGTCACGCAGCACAAAATAGGCATCTGACTTCTCGCACGGCAGCTCAGGCAGCGGTACCGGATCCTCTTTCGGCGGCGCGACTTCGCCATTGCGCAGGATTTTACGGGTGTTTTTACACTCTTCGTTGGTACACGCCATATACTTGCCAAAGCGTCCCATCTTAAGGTGCATTTCCGACCCGCATTTCTCGCACTCGACTATAGGGCCATCATAGCCCTTGATGCGAAACTCGCCCTGCTCAATTTCATAGCCATCGCACTCTGGATTGTTACCACAGACGTGCAGCTTGCGGCTGTTATCAATCAGATAGCTGTCCATCGCGGTGCCGCACTTAACGCAGCGGCGGCGGGCACGTAACGCGTTGGTTTCCGCGTCGTCACCCTCCAGCACGTTCAGCACTTCGTTTTCCGGGATCAGATTGATGGTCTGCTTGCAGCGCTCTTTTGGCGGCAGGGCGTAGCCCGAACAGCCGAGGAATACGCCGGTGCTGGCCGTACGAATGCCCATTTTGCGACCGCATGTCGGGCAGTCGATAGAGGTCAGCACCATCTGATTCGGCTGCATGCCGCCCTCTTCCGGATCTTTTTCAGCCTGCTCCAGCTGCTGGCTGAAGTCACTGAAGAAGGAGTCGAGAACGCCTTTCCACTGCGCCTGATTGTTGGCTACCTGATCGAGGCTGTTTTCCATATGAGCGGTGAAATCGTAATTCATCAGCTCGCGGAAATTTTCTTCCAGCCGGTCGGTGACGATCTCACCCATCTTCTCAGCATAAAAACGACGGTTCTCAACGCGTACATAACCACGATCCTGGATAGTGGAAATAATAGACGCGTAGGTTGAGGGACGGCCAATACCGCGCTTCTCCAGCTCGCGCACCAGCGACGCCTCGCTGAATCGCGCCGGAGGCTTGGTAAAATGCTGGCTCGGCTGCAGCGCAGTCAGATCCAGTATTTCCCCTACCGCTACTGGCGGCAGCGTCCTGTCTTCATCGTTTTTACGCAGTGCCGGCATAACGCGCGTCCAGCCATCAAAACGCAGCGTGCGGCCTTTTGCCTTGAGCCTGAATTCGGCTGCGCCTACGGTCAGCGTGGTGGAGTCATATTTAGCCGGAACCATCTGACACGCCACAAACTGGCGCCAGATAAGCTGGTAAAGTTTTTGCGCATCCGCTTCCATATCTTTCAGCTGCTCAGCGCTTACGTTGACATCTGACGGGCGAATCGCTTCGTGCGCTTCCTGCGAATTATCTTTGCTGGTATAGGTCACCGGCGCTTCCGGCAGGTATTTTTTGCCGAACTCGCTGGCGACATAGTCGCGCGCCATGGTCACTGCATCCTGGCTCAGGTTCGTGGAGTCAGTACGCATGTAGGTGATGTGACCCGCTTCATAAAGCCGCTGCGCCATCATCATGGTTTTCTTCACGCCAAAGCCGAGACGTGTGCTCGCAGCCTGCTGCAGCGTTGAGGTAATAAAAGGTGCAGAAGGTTTGCTGCTGGTCGGTTTATCTTCACGATCCAGCACTTCATAACGCGCTTTTTCCAGTATCGCGACCGCCGCGTGCGTCTGCTCGCGGTTAACCGGACGAAACGCTTTGTCGCCCTGATGCGTCACCTGCATCGCCAGCGCATCGCCTTTTGGCGTAGCAAAATCTGCGTCGATCTCCCAGTACTCTTCTGGCACAAACGCTTTGATTTCGCGCTCGCGCTCAACCACCAGACGTACCGCTACCGACTGAACGCGTCCGGCAGAGAGACCGCGGGCGATCTTTTTCCACAGCAGAGGCGAAACCATATACCCCACAACGCGATCCATAAAACGGCGCGCCTGCTGGGCATTAACCCGCTCGATATTCAGTTCACCCGGCTTTTCAAACGCCTGGCGAATCGCATTTTTGGTGATTTCATTAAACACCACCCGGCTGAAACGCTTGTCGTCGCCACCAATGACTTCACGCAGGTGCCAGGCAATGGCTTCTCCTTCGCGGTCAAGGTCGGTTGCGAGATAGATATGATCGGCGTCAGCGGCCAGGCTCTTAAGTTCAGACACAACCTTCTCTTTGCCTGGCAGAATCTGATAATCAGCTTCCCAGCCATGCCACGGATCAACACCCATTCGGTTGACCAGCGCCGCCTTTTCATCTTTTTTAACTTTTTTCCCGGTTTTTACCTTCTCACCGTCAGTACTTTTACGGGTCGTTGAACCACTGGTCGGCAAATCGCGGATATGACCGACGCTGGATTTCACCACGTAGTCATTACCGAGGTATTTATTGATTGTTTTGGCCTTTGCCGGGGACTCAACGATAACGAGTGCTTTACCCATATGTACCTTTACCTGATTGAAACGTCCTGATAAACGGGAGAGGATTAATGCCCCAAAACCCAGTGGGTTTAATATTGCTGCCAGCAATCTGATTTTCAAGCTGGCGGGGACTGCCACTATTCAGTTTAAAACGGTGTGCGCAACCTTATGATTAACTACACTTTTTCCGCCTGACATCATCACACATCCTGGTGTGAACTCCCTGAAAGCTGAATCGCCCACACTCTACCTGATAAAATCTGATACGCAACTTAAATAGCACTCTGTTTAATTTTGCGCCAGCTGCAGGCGTGAACACGGATAAGTGGCAACAGAATGGCAGGTAATATAGAAGGAGAAAATGCGCTGTCAAAAAAAGTCGGATAATTCGGGACAAAAATGGAATTCATTTCACAACCCGGCCGAAGTAAATGGGACTCACCCGTTGCTAAGCATAAAAAACCCGGCCGGAGCCGGGTTTCTGTTACAGCAGAGGCTTTTCGCCACGCTGCCAGATTTTTAGCAACAGCCGTTCTGCCGCCTGGCTGGCGCTGCCGGTAAAACGATCCATCATCTTTTTCTTACGCGCATACTGTACGCCCAGCACGGTGAAGCGCTCCATATGCCGGATAATCAGGGCATCACTGGTGCCGATTTCATCAATCAGACCCAGTTCAAGCGCCTGCTGCCCATACCAGTGTTCGCCGGTCGCTACCCGGTTCATATCCAGCGACGGACGCATTTGCTGCACAAAGCCCTTAAACAGCTGATGCGTTTCATCCAGATCGTGCTGGAACTTATCACGCCCCTCTTCGGTATTTTCACCAAACAGCGTCAGGGTACGTTTGTACTGGCCTGCAGTATGCAGCTCCACGTCAATATCATTGCGCTTCAGCAGCCGGTTGAAGTTGGGGATCTGCGCCACAACGCCGATTGAACCGATAATGGAGAACGGCGCGGCGACAATGCGATCTGCCACACAGGCCATCATATATCCGCCGCTGGCGGCCACTTTATCTACGGCGGCGGTCAGGCGCAGACCCGCGTCGCGCAGGCGCTGCAGCTGCGACGCTGCCAGACCGTAGCCATGCACCACCCCGCCCGGGCTTTCAAGCCGCAGCAGGACTTCATCACCCGGTTGCGCTACGGCCAGTACAGCGGATACTTCTTCACGCAGGGAGGCGACTTCACCCGCGTCCATGCTGCCTTTAAAGCCAAGCACATAGAGTACTGGCTTCGCGGTTTCAGTGACGCCGTTTTTTGCGTTGCGCTTCTCTGTTTTCGCTTTCAGCTTCTCTTCTTTTTTATGCTGTTTCAGCCAGACTTTTTGTACCTGCGGCTTCATTTTAGCCAGCTGCAGATCCTCTTTTATCTGACGATACTCATCATCCAGATGCGTCACCTGCAGCTGACCGGCGTGATGACGTTTGCGCAGCGCAGCATTCAGTATGATAAATACTACGGCCGCAATGGCGATCACTACTGTGACAGCCTTGGCCAGGAAGAGCCCATAGCTGAAGAAAAAATCCATTCTGCCGCCTTATTAAACAGTGAATTACAATTAACAGCTGAGTGTAACTGCTTTAACCCGGTTCGTCGCCTGAAAAGCCCGCAGGCGGCACAGAATGCTCCTCTGTAGCATTGCACCGGCTGGCGAATTCAGGCATAAAGCCAGAAACCTCTACCACTGACTGAAGGAGATTGCTGTGCACTATCAGCCTAAAGGCGATCTACTCGAAAACCGCATTATTCTGGTTACCGGCGCATCAGACGGCATTGGCCGGGAAGCGGCGCTGACCTATGCCCGCTACGGCGCCCGCGTTATCCTGCTCGGACGTAACGCCGTTACCCTGCAGCAGACAGAAGCGGCGATTAACCAGCTTAATAAGCAGCCCGCCAGCTCATACCTGCTGGATCTCGCGACCGCCACGCCTGAATCATGTCAGCAGCTGGCCGCGCAGATTGCTGAGCGCGTGCCGCGTCTGGACGGCGTGCTGCATAACGCCGGTATTCTGGGTGAAATTGTTCCGCTGGCCGATCTTGAGCCGGCCCTCTGGCGCGAGGTGATGCAGATCAACCTCGATGCCACCTTTTATCTGACGCAGGCTCTGCTGCCGCTGTTGCTGAAATCAGAGGCGGGATCGCTGGTATTCACTACCTCCAGCGTAGGCCGCACCGGGCGCGCCGGCTGGGGCGCTTACGCCGTCTCTAAATTTGCCACTGAAGGCATGATGCAGGTGCTCGCCGATGAGTATAAAAACCACGCCCTGCGCGTAAACTGTATCAATCCCGGCGGCACGCGTACGAAGATGCGCGCCAGCGCGTTTCCGGAGGAGGATGCAAACCTGCTGAAAACTCCGGCCGATTTAATGCCGCTTTATCTCTACCTGATGGGCGATGATAGCCGGCGTAAAACGGGCATGAGCTTCGATGCTCAGCCCGGACGTAAAGCGGGTCCGGCCAGCGCATGAGCGATCGCCATCAGCAACGTCAGCAGCGCCTGAAAGAGCAGGTTGACGCGCGCATCGCTGCGGCGACAGAACATCGCGGTATCGTTATGGTATTTACCGGTAACGGTAAGGGAAAAACCACGGCGGCTTTCGGTACGGCGCTGCGCGCCTGCGGCCACGGAAAAAAGGTGGCAGTGGTACAGTTCATTAAGGGGGAGTGGCCCAACGGCGAGCGTAATCTGCTGGCGCAGCACGGGGTTGAGTTTCAGGTAATGGCCACCGGATTTACCTGGGAGACCCAGAGCCGCAGCACGGATACGATCGCCTGCCAGCAGGTCTGGCAGCAGGCACAACGCATGCTGGCTGATAGCGATGTTGACCTGGTGATCCTTGATGAAATCACCTATATGGTGAGCATGGATTATCTGGATCTGGAGGCGCTGATGCTTGCTCTGCAACAGCGTCCGTCTGCGCAAAGCGTGATTATTACCGGACGCGGCTGTCACCGGCGCCTGCTGGAGCTGGCAGATACCGTGACTGAGATGCGCCCGGTAAAACATGCCTTTGATGCCGGCATCCAGGCGCAACAGGGAATTGACTGGTAGCCGCTGCCGGGGCAGCGGCACACAGCCATCAGGCGCCGCGTTTGCTGCTGCGGCGCTGAGTGGTATTGCCGGCGCTGCTGTGACGCTTCACTGCGCGGCGGATCTGATTCGCTTTGGTGCGACGGCGATCTTTCTCAACGGCAACTTTGGTAACGGTCTCTTCCGGCATGCCCACCAGCTTACGCAGGTAGTTTACCGCCGGCAGCTCCATCTCCATCCAGCCGCCGCGCGGCAGGCCTTTTGGCAGCTGAATATCACCATAACGCACGCGCATCAGGCGGCTAACCTGAACGCCTACCGCTTCCCATAAACGACGCACTTCGCGGTTGCGTCCTTCGGTAAGGGTAACGTTGTACCACTGATTGATCCCTTCACCGCCAGCAAACTTAATGGTTTTAAAGGCAGCCGGGCCATCTTCCAGCTGAACGCCCTTGCTCAGCAGACGCACTTTATCGTCACCCACTTCGCCAAAAACACGCACCGCATATTCGCGTTCAACTTCGCGACTTGGATGCATCAGACGGTTAGCCAGTTCCCCATCGGTAGTGAACAGCAGCAGACCGCAGGTGTTAACGTCCAGACGACCCACTGCCACCCAGCGCGATCCACGCAGGCGCGGCAGGCGGTCAAACACGGTTGGGCGCCCTTCCGGATCGTTACGGGTACAAAGCTCCCCTTCCGGCTTGTAATAAGCCAGCACGCGGCACACTTCCGTAGTGGACTCGGCAATAGAGACCAGGTGACCATCAATACGAATTTTCAGGCTTTTGTCATTTTCAATGCGATCGCCCAGCGTGGCCAGTTTGCCATCTACGCTGACGCGTCCGGCGGAAATCATGGTTTCGATTTCGCGGCGCGAGCCGTGACCGGCGCGCGCTAATACTTTCTGTAATTTTTCGCTCATGGAGCTGCCTCGTTGTCGCCTTCCCAGGCGTCGTGGTAAGAATGGGTAAGACAGCGGGATTACCACGTCCTCTGTCAGAAACTGTTAACGTTGCGCATCAATCTGACCGGATGCAAACGGCCTGCGATTTTACACCAGCTAAGGTTGCGTTAACACCTTTAACTTTGCTGCCGATAATAGCCGGCCGGCGTTTTCCCGCCTCTGCCGGTTTTGCCGTTCATGACGACAGGCGTTTTTATCCCTGACACTCTCATGTTTACAGCCTGGTCAATGACCTGGCGATAGAGAAGCTCGTATTATATTGATGCCTGATGAGCCCGACCGGGGAAATCGCTTTAAAGCAATGAACCCGCTAAAACCGCTCAGGCCCCGGCTGCACGGCAAAATAGTGCTATCGCTTACGAAAACCACACAATCATCTACCCAACCAGCTTAAAACAAAATTTCACCTCGCCCTGAGTGGGTTGTGCGTATAATCCGCGCTACAGGTTGGTTTAAGGCTCTATATTCTGTTTTATTGCCATCTATTAGCGCGCTGAATTTGTGCATAAATAAAAGCGGTGTAAAATAAAGCAGCAGGCCAGATGTAGATTCGAAGAAATATTATTTTATTAAGCCTAAAGCTATTTATAACAAATTATTAACGTCACTCTGCATGACGGCTGTTTTAACGGAAAATATCCCGTCTATATGCCCGTACAGGCTGACATAATTAATTAGCGTGTCTGCTCTCCTCACCAGGGATGTTACTGACGCGCCTTAAAGAAGATCGTAACAATGAAAATAACCGTACTTTGCCCGGCGCTGTTCGCGCTGGCGCTAACCGGTTGTTCCGTTGGACAGACTGAATACAGCAAAGCGGCGCTTGAACATGTTGATATGAGCGTAACAGGCGTGCCGACAGTGCTGGGTTTGGGTGTTCTCGGTACAACTATTCCCCTTACGCCGGAGTACAGCCTGACAGCGGCGCACGTTGCTAAAACGTCTGTGCAGCGCGTTAAGGCCTATCATCCTTATTGTGACGTTGCGATTATTTATCATAAAAATAGTCCTGATACGCTGGCCAGGTTTCGTACCAGCGCGCCCGGAGAAGCGATTAAAATGTATGGCTACAGTTTTATTTCTGCCATGCCGGTTGAATCGAGCGGCGTTAATTTGGCGCGCACGGCTATTACTAATCGCTGGAATAAAAAACCCTGTATGGCAATGGCATCTAATGCGGGTGTGACTCAGGGAATGTCAGGCGGCGCGGTCTATAACAGTGATGAAACCATTGCCGGAGTGATTGTGGGATACAGTCATGAAATTGCGAACAGACGTAGCAGAAAAGTGATCCTTAAAGATGTGTCACTCTATATTCCCTATGGCGATTTTAAGCGCTGGCTTGAGCGCAATCTCAGCCAGGCGCCTGTCACGTAGCGACACCTGGCCTGGCCGGGCGATTAGCTAAATGGCCGCGTATCTCCGGCACCTGCGCGCACCACGACCGGCGTGTCTTCCGTCAGGTCGACAACCGTCGTCGGCTGTTGCCCCAGCGTGCCGCCATCGAGGATCAGATCGACCAGTTTTCCGATGCTGTGCTGGATCTCTTCCGGATCGGATTCCGTAAAGTCATTACCGGGCAGCATCAGTGATGTCGACATCATCGGCTCATTCAGTCGCTCAAGCAGCGCCAGCGCAACCGGATGCGAAGGCACGCGCAGCCCGATGGTTTTGCGTTTGTCATTCATCAGGCGGCGCGGCACCTCTTTCGTCGCCTTGAGAATAAAAGTGTAATTACCTGGGGTGTTGTTTTTCAGGATACGAAAGGCTGAGTTGTCGACCTGAGAGTAAACCGAAAGCTCTGAGAGGTCGCGACACATCAGCGTAAAGTTGTGGTTACCATCCAGCTGACGGATACGGCAGATACGTTCCATCGCGTTTTTTTCTTCCAGCCGGCACCCCAGCGCATAGCCGGAGTCGGTGGGATAGACAATGACGCTGCCTTTATTGAGATAATCCACCGCCTGATTAATCAGGCGCGGCTGCGGGTTATCAGGATGAATGTGAAAACGTTGACTCATAAAAACCTCTTGTCATCTGTCTCAGGCAGTTGAAGCGGGGGCCAGAGCGGGAAAGCGTTCCCAGACGGGTTCAACGCCACCCGGCAGCCAGAGTTTACGCCCCAGCTCAATCCAGGGACAGGGTTGGTGAAAGTCGGACCCCTGCGATGCTGCCAGTTGATTATCGCGCGCATAGCCTGCCAGCTGGGTGCGTTCGTTAGGCGGCTGCTGACACTGCGCCACCTCGATCGCGTCGCCTCCCGCTTGTGCGAAAAAGGCAATCAGCCGCTTCAGCCATTTTGCCGACAGGCCGTAGCGTCCCGGATGCGCCAGCACCGCGACGCCGCCGGAATGATGAATAGCTTCAATAGCTTGTTCAATTGTACACCATTGTGGTGGCACATAGCCGGTTTTGCCACGCGCCAGATAGTGTTTGAACACCTGGGCCATATTCTCAGCTTTACCCTGTTCAATCAGATAACGGGCAAAATGACCGCGCGTAATCACCCCACCCTGTGCCAGCCGCTGTGCGCCCGCCAGTGCGTCGGGGATGCGGGCCCGCTCCAGCCGTTCAGCAATCTGCAGCGCCCGCTCATAACGACACTGGTGCTGCGCTGCCAGAAAGGCCTTAAGTGCCGGATGATCGCAATCGATATTCAGGCCTGCGATATGAATTTCGTGATTTTCCCACAACGTGGACGCTTCCAGACCGGCCAGCACTTTTATCGGCAGTTTCTGCTCCTGTGCAAACGCCTGCGCCTCAGCAACGCCCGCGACCGTATCGTGATCGGTGATGGCCAGCACGCCAACTTGCTTATCAACCGCGCGCTGAACCAGGGCCGCTGGGGTCAGCAATCCATCGGAGGCGCGGGTATGGCTGTGAAGATCGTAAAGCGGGAAACGGCTAATATCTGACAAAGTAACTCCGGAGCACGGCTAAAAATCAGCGGGCATGATAGCGATTTTGTTGTTAACTGAGAAAGGGTATTGACATTTTTCGCCCGAACCAGTTAACTAGTACACAAGTTCACACACAGTGGGTATCTGCCATGAGTCAGGTAGCAATGCGGTTAACAGATAGCTGGCGTACGTCTTCCTGTAACGGGTGGCGTTATTGTGCACAAGCCTGATTCCTGTGCAGATACCTGAGCCCGCCACCATGCGGGCTTTTTTTTGAGCGAATTTCAGAGAAATTATCATGGCAAATGCGAAACCTACATTGAAGTTGATTACCGGAAACGCACCCTATCGCGAAGATCCGGCCGCGGTGTTTCATCAACTGTGCGGCGCACGTCCGGCCACTCTGCTGCTTGAGTCTGCGGACATCGACAGCAAAAAAAATCTGAAAAGCCTGCTGATTGTTGATAGTGCACTGCGCATCAGCGCCCTTGGTCAGACCGTGACTTTACAGGCGCTCTCTGAAAATGGCCGTGCCCTGCTGCCGTTGCTGGATGCCGCTCTGCCTGAGAGCGTAAAAATCGACGTTCGTCCGGATGGTCGTGAGCTGCATTTTGCTACGGCGAATGATGTACAGGATGAAGATTCGCGGCTAAAAGCCTTCTCGGTGTTTGATGCGCTGCGTCTGATTCCGCAACTGGTTAATACACCTGCCAATGAGCGTGAAGCGATGCTTCTGGGCGGACTGTTTGCTTACGACCTGGTCGCCGGCTTTGAAGCGCTGCCGGCGCTGCGCAACGACCAGCGCTGTCCCGACTACTGCTTCTATCTGGCGGAAACGTTGCTGATTATCGACCACCAGCAGGGTTCAGCCCGCCTGCAGGCGAGCCTGTTTACGCCGTCAACCAGTGAGTTTCAGCGTCTGCAGAGCCGTATTGAGCAGCTGCACGGCCAGATGACACAGCCGGCGCCCGCCCTGCCGGTGCAGCGCGTGGAACAGATGACGCTCAGCACCAGCCAGAGCGATGATGCTTACTGCGAGGTGGTGGCGTCGCTGCAGCAGGCTATCCGCATCGGTGAAATTTTCCAGGTCGTGCCGTCGCGCCGCTTCTCGCTACCCTGTCCGTCACCGCTTGCCGCTTATGAAACGCTGAAGAACAGCAATCCCAGCCCCTATATGTTCTTTATGCAGGATCGGGAATTCGCCCTGTTTGGTGCCTCACCGGAAAGCTCGCTGAAGTATGACGCGCAGTCGCGCCAGATTGAGATCTACCCCATTGCCGGCACCCGCCCGCGCGGCCGCCATGCCGACGGCTCGCTGGATCGCGATCTCGACAGCCGTATCGAGCTGGAGATGCGTACCGATCATAAAGAGCTGGCCGAACATCTGATGCTGGTGGATCTGGCACGTAACGACCTTGCCCGTATCTGCAAACCCGGCAGTCGTTACGTTGCCGATCTGACCAAAGTTGACCGCTACTCTTTTGTTATGCATCTGGTCTCCCGCGTGGTCGGCACGCTGCGTGACGATCTGGATGTCCTGCACGCCTACCGCGCCTGTATGAATATGGGCACGCTGAGCGGCGCGCCTAAAGTACGCGCCATGCAGCTGATTGCTGAAAAAGAGGGCACGCGGCGCGGCAGTTACGGCGGTGCCGTGGGCTACTTCACGGCGACCGGCGATCTCGATACCTGCATCGTGATCCGTTCCGCCTGGGTCGAAGAAGGTGTGGCTACCGTGCAGGCGGGTGCCGGCGTGGTGCTGGATTCTGTCCCGCAGGCTGAAGCGGATGAAAGCCGCAACAAAGCACGCGCAGTTCTGCGCGCTATCGCAACCGCGCACCACTGCAAGGAGATGTTCTGATGGCTGATATCCTGCTGCTCGATAATATCGACTCGTTTACCTATAACCTGGTGGATCAGCTGCGCAGCTTTGGTCACAACGTAGTGATCTACCGCAACAGCGTGCCGGCTGAGACGCTGATTGCGCGGCTGCAGCAGATGGAAAATCCGGTGCTGATGCTGTCACCCGGTCCTGGCGCGCCGACTGATGCGGGCTGTATGCCAGCCCTGCTGCAGGCGCTGCGCGGCCAGCTCCCCATTATCGGTATCTGTCTGGGTCATCAGGCTATCGTTGAAGCGTATGGCGGCCACGTGGGCCAGGCGGGTGAAATTCTGCATGGTAAGGCGTCTGCGGTAGAGCATGACGGCAGCGCGATGTTCAGCGGCCTGAGTAATCCGCTGCCGGTGGCACGCTATCACTCGCTGGTGGGGAGTAATACGCCCGCTGAGCTGACGGTTAACGCCAGCTACAACGGCATGGTCATGGCCGTGCGGCATGATGCCGATCGCGTCTGCGGCTTTCAGTTCCATCCTGAATCGATTCTCACCACCCAGGGCGCACGCCTGCTTGAGCAGACGCTGGCCTGGGCGCTGGCGCAGTAACAGGGAGATAAAGATGCAAACTATTCTGGAAAAACTGTATCAGGCGCAAACGCTGAGCCAGGCGGAGAGCCACCAGCTGTTCAGCGCCATTATTACCGGTCAGCTGGAGCCCACTCAGCTGGCCGCAGCGCTGATTGCCATGAAAGTGCGCGGCGAGCAGCCACAGGAGATAGCCGGCGCCGCATCGGCGCTGCTGGCTGATGCCAAACCTTTCCCGCGTCCTGACTATGCGTTTGCTGATATCGTCGGCACCGGAGGCGACGGCAGTAACAGCATTAATATCTCGACCGCCAGCGCGTTTGTGGCCGCAACCTGCGGCCTTAAAGTGGCCAAACATGGTAATCGCAGCGTCTCCAGCAAATCCGGCTCCTCCGATCTGCTGGCAGCGTTTGGTATTAATCTGGACATGCCCGCGCAGCAGGCGCGCCAGGCGCTGGACGATCTTAATGTCTGTTTCCTGTTTGCGCCGCAGTACCATACCGGCTTTCGTCACGCAATGCCGGTGCGTCAGCAGCTGAAATCGCGCACGCTGTTCAACGTGCTCGGCCCGCTGATCAATCCGGCCCGACCGCCGCTGGCGGTGATTGGCGTGTACAGCCCGGAGCTGGTGCTGCCCATCGCGCAAACGCTGAAGGTGCTCGGCTATCAGCGGGCCGCTGTGGTCCACGGCGGCGGAATGGATGAGGTCGCTCTGCACAGCGCCACGCAGGTGGCTGAGCTGCGCGAAGGGGAAATTACCTGCTATCAGCTGACGCCGGATGACTTTGGTTTTGGCATGCATGACAAAGAGGCGCTGGCGGGCGGGACGCCGGAAGAAAACCGTGACATTCTGACCCGTTTACTTCAGGGTAAAGGAGAGCCCGCGCATGAGCAGGCGGTCGCCGTTAACGTGGCGATGCTGCTGAAAGTGTTTGGTCATGAAGACCTGCGCGACAACGCGGAGCGGGCCATTGCCGCGATTCGCAGCGGACAGGCTTATGAGCGCGTGGTTGCACTGGCAGCGAGAGGATGAGATGAGTATTAAAGGCACCGTATTAGAGAAAATTGTGCAGGATAAGGCGATCTGGATAGCAGAGCGTCAGCAGCAGCAGCCGCTGGAGACATTCCACCCGGAACTGCAGCCGGCAACGCGCTCTTTTTATGACGCCCTGCGCGGCACCCGCACCGTTTTTATCCTTGAGTGTAAAAAAGCGTCACCGTCAAAAGGGGTGATCCGCGAGGATTTCGATCCTGCCGCCATCGCCGCCGTCTATCGTCATCACGCGTCTGCCATTTCGGTACTGACGGATGAGAAATATTTTCAGGGTGACTTCGCTTTTCTGCCGATTGTCAGCGCGGCGGTGACCCAGCCCGTGCTGTGCAAAGATTTTATCATCGACCCCTATCAGATCTACCTGGCGCGCCACTACCAGGCGGACGCCATCCTGCTGATGCTCTCCGTACTGGATGATGAACAGTACCGGCAGCTCGCCGCAGTGGCTCACAGCCTGAACATGGGCATCCTGACCGAAGTCAGCAATGAGGCGGAGCTGGAACGGGCGATTGCCCTCGACGCTCAGGTGGTGGGCATCAACAACCGCGACCTGCGCGATCTTTCAATCGATCTTAACCGCACCCGCGAGCTGGCACCGCGCCTCAGTCACGGCGTCACGGTCATCAGTGAATCCGGTATTCATAATTATGCGCAGGTGCGTGAGCTGAGCCGCTTTGCTAACGGTTTTCTCATCGGCTCGGCGCTGATGGAAGAGGCTGACCTGGCAGCTGCGGTACGTCGCGTGCTGCTGGGTGATAATAAAGTGTGCGGCCTGACGCAGCCGGAAGCGGCGCGCGCCGCCAGTGAAGCGGGAGCCCTGTATGGCGGTCTGATTTTTGCTGAAGGCTCACCGCGCAAAATCGATACTGTCCAGGCACACCTCGTGATGGCCGCAGCGCCGCTGCGCTATGTGGGCGTGTTTCGTAATGCGCCGGTTGGTGACGTTGTCACGTTGGCGGTAGAGCTGAATCTGGCAGCAGTGCAGTTGCATGGCGCCGAAGATCGTGACTATGTTGCCACGCTGCGTCAGGCGCTGCCGCCACAGACGCAAATCTGGAAAGCGCTGAGTGTCAAAGAGAGCCTGCCGGCGCGCGACTGGCCGCACGTTGATCGCTACGTGTTTGATAATGGCCAGGGCGGCAGCGGGCAGCAGTTTGACTGGTCGCTGCTGCAGGGAGAGTCGCTGGACAACGTGCTGCTGGCTGGCGGTCTCGCCGCTGATAACTGCGTGACGGCAGCCCAGCTGGGCTGCGCTGGTCTTGATTTTAACTCCGGCGTGGAGTCCGCCCCTGGCATAAAAGATGCCGGCAAAATTGCTGCGGTATTTACCACATTACGCGCTTACTAATGTTGCTGGCCCGCCAGTGCGGGCCGTTGAGGAAAGATCAATTATGTCGACGTTATTGAATCCCTATTTTGGTGAATTTGGCGGCCAGTACGTTCCGCAAATCCTGATGCCGGCTCTGCGCCAGCTGGAAGCTGCTTTTGTTGAAGCGCAGCGCGATCCTGAGTTTCAGCAGGAGTTTACCGATCTGCTGAAAAATTACGCTGGTCGTCCGACGGCGCTGACCCTGTGCCGTAATCTGACTCAGGGGACGAAAACCCGCCTCTATCTGAAGCGCGAAGATCTGCTGCATGGCGGCGCGCATAAAACCAATCAGGTACTGGGTCAGGCGCTGCTGGCAAAGCGAATGGGGAAAAATGAGATCATTGCGGAAACCGGCGCCGGCCAGCATGGTGTCGCCTCCGCGCTCGCCTGCGCGCTGCTCGGCATGAAGTGCCGTATTTATATGGGGGCGAAAGATGTTGAGCGTCAGTCTCCCAATGTGTTCCGGATGCGGTTGATGGGCGCGGAAGTGATCCCGGTTCACAGCGGCTCAGCTACGCTGAAAGATGCCTGTAACGAGGCGCTGCGCGACTGGTCAGGCAGCTATGAGACCGCACACTATATGCTGGGAACCGCAGCAGGTCCGCACCCCTTCCCGACCATCGTGCGCGAATTCCAGCGTATGATCGGCGAAGAGACCAAAGCGCAGATCCTCGAAGCGGAAGGCCGCCTGCCCGATGCCGTGCTGGCGTGCGTAGGCGGCGGCTCCAATGCGATTGGCATGTTTGCTGATTTCATTGAAGAGAGCAGCGTGGGCCTGATTGGTATTGAACCCGCTGGTCACGGTATTGAAAGCGGCGAGCACGGCGCGCCACTGAAGCACGGCCGGGTTGGTATCTATTTTGGTATGAAAGCGCCAATGATGCAGACCGAAGAGGGCCAGATTGAAGAGTCTTATTCTATCTCCGCCGGCCTCGACTTTCCGTCAGTTGGTCCACAGCACGCGCATCTGAACAGCATCGGGCGCGCAGAGTATGTCTCCATTACCGATGATGAAGCGCTCGACGCGTTTAAAACGCTGTGCCGCGCAGAAGGGATTATTCCGGCCCTGGAATCGTCTCATGCGCTGGCCCATGCGCTGAAAATGATGCGGGCAAATCCGGAAAAAGAGCAGCTGCTGGTGGTTAACCTTTCCGGTCGCGGCGATAAAGATATTTTCACGGTTCACGATCTGCTTAAAGCGAAAGGAGAGATTTGATGGAGCGTTATAATCAGCTGTTTTCACGCCTGTCAGCGCGTCAGGAAGGCGCGTTTGTCCCTTTTGTTACGCTGGGCGATCCCTCTCCGGAGCTCTCACTGCAGATTATCGATACGCTGGTTGAAGGCGGCGCTGATGCGCTGGAGCTGGGGATCCCTTTCTCCGATCCGCTGGCAGATGGACCCACCATTCAGAGCGCCACGCTGCGGGCTTTTGCGGCCGGCACCACGGTGGCGCAATGCTTTGAAATGCTGCAGGTAGTGCGGCAGAAATACCCCGATCTGCCCATTGGTTTACTGATGTACGCTAATCTGGTGTTCAGCCGCGGCATCGATACGTTCTATGCGCAGTGTGCCGCCGCGGGCGTCGACTCGGTACTGGTCGCTGATGTGCCAGTTGAAGAGTCAGCCCCCTTCCGCCAGGCTGCGCTGCGTCACAACATTGCGCCGATTTTTATCTGCCCGCCTAATGCCAGCGATGACCTGCTGCGTGAACTGGCTCAGCATGGCCGCGGTTACACTTATCTGCTGTCGCGCGCAGGGGTGACCGGTGCTGAAAACCGCGCCAGTCAGCCGCTTCACCATCTGATTGATAAACTGCGTGAGTTTCAGGCGCCGCCTGCCCTGCAGGGGTTCGGCATCTCCGAGCCGGAGCAGGTACGTGAAGCGATTGCTGCAGGCGCAGCGGGAGCGATCTCCGGTTCCGCCATTGTACGCATCATTGAGAAAAATCAGCGCGACCCGGCAACGCTGCTGCGTGAGCTGAAAGCCTTTGTCAGCGGCCTGAAAGCGGCCACCCGCTAATCGCTGTGGCTCCGTCACTCCGACGGGGCCACACTCTTTTTTCCGTCACCCCCATCCTTTCTGCCTGAGCGCCAGCTTTTTTCACTTTTTCTCTGCCAGCAGGTTGCCGATTATTCAGGGCCGACCCACACTTAAATGCGCCGTTGCGTTACGGTGTGAATCCATCTATGACAGGGAGATAACCAAATGAAATTGTTCAAGGTCGTTGCGGGAATTTTTATGGCTGCATTTGTGGCACTGACACTGAGCGCCTGTGCGCCAACGCCAACCAAAGAAGGCACCGGCGGTTATATTGATGACACCGTCATCACCACGAAAGTAAAAGCGCAGCTGCTGAATGATGAAGCGCTGAAATCTACAGAAATCAATGTTGAAACGTTCAAAGGTAAGGTTCAGCTGAGCGGGTTTGTCAGCTCGCCACAGATGGCTAACCGCGCCGTTTCCGTTACGCGCAGCGTGGCAGGCGTGAAGTCTGTTGTTAATAATATGCAGATCAAGTAATACCAAAAGGGCGGCCGGCAGGTCGCCCTTCTTCTGCCTCAGAAGCGATAGCCTGCACCAAAGAAAAAGACAAACGGATCGATACGCGTATTAATATTCTGCTGTACGCCCTGATGTCTGAATTTCACTTCAGTATCAATATCCATGTACCACAGCGAAGCGTTCAGCATCCAGTCACGGTTAATCTGATAATCGAGCCCCACCTGACCCGCAATGCCCCAGGAGTCTTTAACGCTCAAATCGCTGAGCTGTGCATCCCTGGCGGTCTGATTCAGCGTAGCGTCAAAAAAGGTGGTGTAGTTGATGCCGACGCCCGCATAAGGGCGTACCGCGCTGTTGCTGTCGAGGAAATAGTATTGCGCCATCAGCGTGGGCGGCAGCTGACGCACCGTGGCCAGGTTACCGGTCGGACCAAGGCCGACTTTATGACGAAATGGCGTGGCAGCCAGCAGCTCAATTCCGATATGATCGGTCGCCATCCAGGTGAATGTCAGACCCAGCTGCGTATTATTATCGACGCTGAATTCGCCCATGTTCAGCACATTATCGGATCCCTCAGTCGGACGGACCGTTGCCGTACCGGCGCGCATAAAAAAGTCGCCCGCCTGATGAGCCAGCGCCAGCTGCGGTATCGCCATCGCCATGAACAGTGCGCATTTTGCCAGTTTCATCATCACTCCTTTGCCTGAATTAAAATTTTTCGCGGCACAGATGTAACGGTTTTCAGCGCAGATTTCATTAACTGACTGGCAGAATAAATGCTTAGTTAACAATGAATTGACACAGATCAAATTTGCCAGCGCGAAAAAAGATCAAAAACAGGTTGCTGAAGTTTCATAACGTGATTACTTTGCTGATCCCGAGTGATTTTGGTTCGATGCCTCAGGAGTGGCGGGCGATCAGATGAGCGATATAACCAACCCTTGTATAACCTGTGGCGCCTGCTGCGCCTATTTTCGCGTTTCCTTTTACTGGGCTGAAGCCGATGATGCCGGTGGCGCAGTGCCAGCCGAACTCACCGAGCCGCTAAACCTGCTGATGCGCAATATGCGCGGCACCAGCGATCGCACGCCGCGCTGCGTTGCTCTGCAGGGCGAGCCCGGTAGCTGCGTCTCCTGCGGTATCTATGAGCAGCGCCCCTCTCCCTGCCGTGAATTTGCGATGTCCGGGGAAAATGGCGTCGTTAACGAAGCCTGCGACCGTGCCCGCGCCCGCCATGGATTACCTGCCCTTTTTCACCCTTCTTTACCTGACATGACAGAAAGTTATGGTATTCCGGGTGCCAGCCTGACCGCTTAGCATGTACAATCGCCGGGTTAATTAACCCGGTTTTTTTCAAGGAGTGTACATGTCTATCACGGCAAGCTCGTTATACCGTGACACAGGAAATTTTTTGCGCCATCAGCTGGTCACTATAATGCTGATGGCGCTGCTGACCTCATTCATTACCGTGATTATCGGGCATGCGTTAACGCCTGATGATGAGCAGCTGTCGCTGCTGAGTCAGAGTGACAGCAGCGCATCCTCCCTGTTTGAACTGGTACAGAATATGTCTCCGGATCAGCAGCGTATACTGCTGCGCGCTTCCGCAGCAGGAACCCTGGCGGCGCTGATTGGTAATACGCTGCTGCTCGGCGGCATGCTTTGCCTGATCCCGCTGGTCTCCAGCGGTCAGCGCGTCAGTGCCCTGCGCGCTATCGGTACCGCTGCACCGCTGCTGCCTAAGCTGCTGCTGCAGACCTTTTTGATCACGCTGCTGGTGCAGCTTGGCTTTATGGTGCTGATGGTGCCTGGCATCGTGCTCGCTATCTTGCTCTCTCTGGCGCCGGTGATGCTGGTCAGTGAAAAAATGGGCGTAATCGGTGCCATGCGCGCCAGCCTGCGCCTGGCGTGGAAAAATATTCGCCTGATTGCACCCGCTATTCTGCTGTGGCTGCTGGCAAAAATTATTCTGATGTTCTTTTTCTCTTCGCTGACGGTATTGCCCGCCAATATTGCCTCCGTGGTGCTTAACGCGCTGGGCAATCTGGTTTCTGCCGTTTTGATTATTTATTTGTATCGGCTCTATATGCTGTTACGTTAAGGGTTACGGCGCTCCGCTGAGCGCTATAACCACAGGCTACTGTCCGGACTGGAAACGCTATGAAGCAGTTACTCGACTTTCTCCCCCTGGTCGTTTTCTTTGTTTTTTACAAACTCTACGACATCTACGTTGCATCGGGCGCGCTGGTGGTGGCTACCGGCCTGGCGCTGGTAGTGAGCTGGGTGCTCTATCGCAAGCTGGAAAAGATGACCCTGTTTACCTTTGTCCTGGTGGCGGTGTTCGGCACCCTGACGCTGGTGTTTCATAATGATGAATTCATCAAGTGGAAGGTCACCGTAATCTATTCGCTGTTTGCGCTCGCACTGCTCTACAGCCAGTGGTTCATGCAGCAGCCCCTGATCCAGACCATGCTGGGAAAAGAGCTGCAGCTGCCTGCCACGGTCTGGCGCCGGCTCAACATCGCCTGGGCGCTGTTCTTTCTGCTGTGCGGCCTTGCCAACATCTATGTTGCGTTCTGGTTGCCACAGCCGGTATGGGTGAACTTTAAAGTGTTTGGCCTGACAGGGCTGACGCTGCTGTTTACCCTGCTGAGCGGGCTCTACATCTGGCGGCAGATGCCCCAGCAGGAATCAAAATAGTCTTTCCATCGCCCGGCCAGCCGGGCTTTTTTTCACCTGCAGAAGAACTGAGCAATGAACGAGAAGCATAAGCAGCCCACGGGCGAAATGGTTTTGCGTACGCTGGCTATGCCAGCCGACACCAATGCCAACGGCGATATTTTTGGCGGCTGGCTGATGTCGCAGATGGACATGGGCGGTGCAATTCTGGCAAAAGAGATCGCTGAAGGTCGCGTGGTCACGGTTCGGGTCGACGGCATGAGTTTTCTGAAGCCGGTCGCGGTAGGCGATGTGGTCAGCTGCCATGCGCACTGCCTGCGCACCGGAAACAGCTCAATGACTATCAACGTTGAGGTGTGGATTAAAAAGGTTTCATCTGAGCCGATAGGCCAGACCTACTGCGCCACCGAAGCGGTGTTCGTTTACGTCGCAGTAGACAACAGCGGCAAGTCGCGTCCGCTGCCGGCAGATCGCGCTAACCGCAGCCACTGAGTGATGAAAAGCAGAGCGGCTTTTTCGGCCGCTCTGCTCTGCGCCCTACTCGATCTTCGCGCCGCCGTTAATACGGAAAACAATATTCATGGTGATGCCCTGGCCCGGCTGGCCCGGCTGGTAGCGCCACTTTTTAACCTGATCCCTGACGCTGCGCTCGAACATATTGCGCGGCTGTGCCGAAAGAATAGTGACGTTGCCAACCCGGCCGTCACTGTCGACATCAAATTTCACCCGTACATTACCCTCAATACGCAGCGCGGCCGCGCGTGCCGGATAGGCTGGTTTGCTGATGCTGAGCGCTTTCGGTCCGCTCGCTTTAACCGGTGCCGGAGCAGTGGCCGCTTTTGGTGCAGTGGCGGGCCGGGGCTGAGCTGCTGCGGTCTCCTGCCTGAACGGATCGGCCCGGTCCGGTGCCGGCTGACGGGGGGCTGGCGCCGGTTTTTTTTCTGCTTTTGGTTTTGGCTTCGGCTTAGGTTTCGGCTTCGGCTCCGGTTTTGCAATAGGAACCGGCTCCGTTTTTGGCGGCTCCGGGGCGGCCTGCGGCTCGGGTTCAGGCTCAGGTTGCGGTGCCGGTGCTACCACAGCCGGCGCAGGTTCCGGCTGCACCTCAGGCGCGACCATGGTGATGGCGATAGGCTGAGACGCGGCAGGCAGCTCACGGGACTGATGCCACGAGGCATAGAGAATGCCGGCAATAACGGACCCGTGCAGTACCACGGAGAGGATCAGTGAAACAGGCGTACGGGTCGGAAAAGGCGTTGTCAATGTCGTCATAGCAGCTGTGGTCATTGAGTGAGAAGATGATTTTAAATGCAAATAGCAATCAGTTTCAATAAGCAGCGTAAAAGTGCCCCGTTTCCTCTTTTTTTTAACCCCGCTTGCGCTGGCGCCGATTGCCCTGAGGTTTCGTTTGCACTCTGCCGGGCGATCCCTTAACGTGTCTCGCAATTTCGGCCAGTCTAACGGGAGTATCCCATCGTGCTTTACCTCATCTACGCGGAAGATACCGCAGATTCACTGGAAAAACGCAACAGCGTGCGCCCTGCGCACCTTGCTCGTCTGCAGCTGCTGCAGGATGAGGGACGACTGATTGTTGCCGGCCCGCTACCGGTGGTCGACAGCAACGATCCAGGCCCCGCTGGCTTTAGCGGCTCGGCAATTGTCGCAGAGTTTGATTCGCTGGAGGCGGCGCAATCCTGGGCTCAGGACGATCCCTATATCGCCGCTGGCGTTTACGAAAAAGTTACCGTTAAGCCGTTTAAGCGGGTATTTTAATTCGTGATGTTATCACTGCTGCTGCTACTGGTGGCACTGCTGCTTACCGGTCGTGCGCTCTGGATCTGGCGCCGTCAGGGCTGGCTCCAGGCGCGCCAGCAGATTGTCATGCTGATAGTCCTGGCGGCGGCGGCGCAGATCGTCAACATTACGCTGATGCTGCGCGGCCATTAACGAACCCAGCCGCGCCGGTCTCACATATTCTGCGTAATAAACAGAATTGAACGGCGCTGCTGCTGCGCAACCTGGTGACGAATGGCATGGATGCGCTTATAGCGACGCGACTGGCCCTCCAGCCAGCGGGCACGACGGCGATGCACCTGGCGTAACATTCTCCAGCGGGCCACTTCATTTCTGCTTCGTCTCATGACACTCTCTCAGTCCGGCATATTTCGGCACGCATTATAGTGATCTGCACAGAAATGCCAATTCGAAACCTTTATCGATAAATCTCAGGGCAGATTAAGGTTTCGCTACAGCGCATCAGCACGTAAACTTTGCCTATAAATGCGCGAACAGGATGTCCACTCAATGACCACCTTTTATACCCTGATCAGTTGGTTACTGCTGTTTGGCTACTGGCTGCTGATTGCGGGTGTAACGCTGCGTATTCTGATGAAACGTCGCGCAGTGACCTCAGCTATGGCCTGGCTGCTGATCATCTATATTCTGCCGCTGGTAGGGATTATCGCCTATCTCTCGTTCGGGGAGCTGCATCTTGGCAAGCGCCGGGCCGAGCGCGCCCGCACCATGTGGCCCTCTACGGCTAAGTGGCTCACCGACCTCAGGCAGTGCCGGCATATCTTTGCCACCGAGCACAGCGACGTTGCACGCTCGCTTTTTGATCTCTGCCGGCACCGGCAGGGGATCGCCGGCGTCAAAGGCAATCAGCTGCAGCTGCTGACCAGCAGCGATGAGGTGATGCAGGCGCTAATCCGTGATATTCAGCTGGCGCGTCATAATATCGAGATGGTGTTCTATATCTGGCAGCCAGGCGGCCTGGCTGACGATGTGGCGGAGTCGCTGATGGCAGCATCACGCCGGGGCGTGCACTGTCGTCTGATGCTCGATTCTGCCGGCAGCGTCGCCTTTTTCCGTAGCCCATGGGCAAATATGATGCGTAACGCCGGGATCGATGTGGTTGAGGCGCTGCAGGTCAGCCTGCTGCGTGTCTTCCTGCGGCGTATGGATCTGCGGCAGCACCGCAAAGTCGTGCTCATCGACAACTACATCGCCTACACCGGCAGCATGAACCTGGTCGATCCGCGTTTCTTTAAGCAGGATGCCGGTGTCGGGCAGTGGATCGATCTGATGGCGCGGATGGAGGGGCCTGTTGCCACCACAATGGGGATCGTTTACGCCTGCGACTGGGAGATTGAGACCGGTAAGCGTATTCTGCCTCCGGCACCAGACGGCAACATCATGCCGTTTGAACAGGAGAGCGGCCACACTATTCAGGTTATCGCTTCCGGGCCGGGTTTCCCCGAGGATATGATCCATCAGGCGCTGCTGACCGCGGTTTACTCCGCGCGCGAGCAGCTGATCATGACTACCCCCTATTTTGTTCCCAGCGACGATCTGCTGCACGCTATCTGCACGGCTGCGCTGCGCGGCGTAGAGGTCAGTATTATTGTCCCGCGTCACAACGATTCACTGCTGGTTGGCTGGGCCAGCCGGGCATTCTTTACGGAACTGCTGGAAGCGGGCGTAAAAATCTATCAGTTTGAAGATGGCCTGCTGCATACCAAAAGCGTGCTGGTTGACGGGCAGCTCAGCCTGATGGGCACGGTGAACCTTGATATGCGCAGCCTGTGGCTCAATTTTGAGATCACCCTGGTGGTAGATGATGATGGTTTTGGCAGCGATCTCGCTACCGTGCAGGATGACTATATTGCCCGTTCGCGCCTGCTGGACAACGCCCGCTGGGCGAAACGTGCCTGGTGGCAGCGCATCGTTGAACGACTGTTTTACTTCTTTAGTCCATTACTGTAAAACGAGCGGAAAGATTACCGCCGCAGGATAAGCACATGACCATGGATTTAGACAACCGCCTGACCGATGATGAAACGCTGGAGCAGGCCTACGATATTTTTCTGGAGCTGGCGGGCGATAACCTCGATCCGGCTGATATTATTCTGTTTAACCTGCAGTTTGAAGAGCGTGGCGGCGCAGAGCTGTTTGACCCGTCGGAAGACTGGCAGGAACATGTTGATTTTGACTTAAATCCCGACTTTTTCTCAGAGGTTGTGATTGGTCTGGGTGAGGCCGATGGCGAACCTATCACGGATGTGTTTGCCCGCGTGCTGCTCTGCCGTGAGAAGGATCATAAGCTCTGCCATATTCTCTGGCGCGAATAAGTCAGCCATAAAAACGCCGGGCCTTTGCCCGGCGTTTTGCTATTCAGAGCCTGCTGACTGACGTCAGAGCGGATCTACCTTCAGGCAGGATACCGCATGGCGGAAACTGCCCTCCAGCAGCGGGCGGGTTTTGGCACATTCCGGCCCGGCAATCGGACAGCGGGTACGAAATACGCAGCCTGAAGGCGGATTGATTGGCGAAGGCAGCTCTCCGTCCAGCAGCTGGATCTGTTTATTCTTCTCCAGGTCAGGATCGGGGATCGGCACCGCCGACATCAGCGCCCGGGTATAGGGATGCTGCGGATCGTTGTACACCGCATCATAAGTACCCAGCTCAACGGCATGGCCCAGATACATCACCAGCACGCGATCGGAGATATGTTTCACCACCGCCAGATCGTGCGCAATAAATATCAGCGACAGCCCCATCTCGCGCTGCAGTTTCTGCAGCAGATTCACCACCTGCGCCTGGATAGAGACATCCAGAGCCGAGACTGGCTCATCACAGATAATCAGCTTCGGCTCCAGGATCAGCGCGCGCGCAATACCGATACGCTGACACTGGCCGCCAGAGAACTCGTGCGGATAGCGGTTGATAAGATTCGGCAGCAGGCCGACTTTCATCATCATCGCTTTGACCTTGTCTCTGACTTCCTGACGCGGCATTTTGGGATAATAGGTGCGCAGCGGTTCAGCAATAATGTCGCCAATGGTCATACGCGGGTTCAGTGACGCCAGCGGGTCCTGAAAAATCATCTGAATATCGCTGCGGGCCTGACGCCACTCTTCCGCGCTCTGCCCCAGCAGATCGCGTCCCAGCCAGGCGACACGCCCTTCGGTCGCTTTCACCAGCCCGATGATAGCGCGCGCCAGCGTCGATTTACCACAGCCCGATTCGCCTACCACACCCAGCGTCTCGCCCTCATACAGCCGCAGGCTGACACCATCCACCGCTTTCAGCGTCTTCGGCGGCTGCCAGAACCACTGTTTGCCATCTTTGATCTCAAAATGCACTTTAAGATCGGCTATCTCCAGCAGTACTTTTTTCTCTTCCACAACAGTGCTCATACTAACTCCTCCACCGGTTTGAAGCAGGCGCGCAGGCGTCCGTCGGCAAACGGCTCCAGCGGCGGCGAAGCGGCACATATCTCCATTGCATAAGCACAGCGTGGCTGGAACGGACAGCCCTGCGGCAACCGCAGCAGGTTTGGCGGATTGCCGGGAATGGTCGTCAGAGACTCACCCTCTGCATCGAGTCGCGGTACCGCATTCAGCAGCCCGATAGAGTATGGATGCGCCGGCTGATAAAACACATCGCGGGCACGGCCATACTCCA
Source organism: Pantoea sp. RIT413 (assembly GCF_003057675.2). Lineage (NCBI taxonomy): Bacteria > Pseudomonadati > Pseudomonadota > Gammaproteobacteria > Enterobacterales > Erwiniaceae > Pantoea > Pantoea sp. RIT413. Next base: position 162,751 of record NZ_QBJB02000001.1, on the reverse strand, counting down.
TGGTGCGCCCGGCATACATCACCAGTACTTTGTCGCAGATCCCGGCTACGACGCCAAGATCGTGCGTGATCATAATGATGGCGGTGTTAAATTCGCGTTTCAGCTCATTAAGCAGCGTCATGATCTGCGCCTGAACCGTTACATCCAGTGCAGTGGTGGGCTCATCGGCAATCAGCAGCTTAGGACGACACAGCAGCGCCATGGCAATCATCACGCGCTGGCGCATCCCGCCCGAAAATTCATGCGGATACATCTTCATCCGCTTCCGCGCTTCCGGCATCTTTACCGCATCCAGCATGCGTACCGACTCTTCAAAAGCCTGCGCGCTGTTCATGCCTTTGTGCAGCTGCAGAACTTCCATCAGCTGCTCCCCTACCCGCATATAGGGATTGAGCGAGGTCATGGGGTCCTGAAATATCATGGCAATCTGCTCCGCACGCAGCTTGTTCAGCTTGCCTTCGGGCAGGTTCAGGATCTCCTGTCCGTTAAAACGTGCCGATCCGTCAATGCGGCCGTTCTTTGCCAGCAGCCCCATCAGCGCAAACGCCGTCTGCGATTTGCCGGAGCCTGACTCACCTACAATGCCAAGGGTTTCCCCGGCACGCAGTGAAAAATTGAGATCGTTGACGGCGGTAACGTCGCCGTCGTGCGTGGTAAAGGTTACGCGCAGATCCTGCACATTCAGCAGCAGCTCCGGGCTTCCCGCCGGCACAGCACGCGCTGGCGTTGTGGTTTCAAAACTCATCGGGAAACTCCTTAGCGATCTTTCGGGTCGAGGGCATCACGCAGACCATCGCCGATAAAGTTAAAGCAGAATAGCGTGACCACCAGAAAGCCGGCCGGGAACATCAGGAGCCACGGAGAAACCTCCATCGAGTTCGCTCCGTCACTCAGCAGCGCGCCCCAGCTACTGAGCGGCTCCTGCGTCCCCAGACCCAGGAAGCTCAGGAAAGATTCAAACAGAATCATGCTGGGCACCAGCAGCGAGGCGTAGACCACTACGACGCCCAGTACGTTAGGCACAATGTGGCGCAGCACGATACTGGCCGTGGAGACGCCTCCTACCTGAGCCGCTTCGATAAACTCTTTGCGTTTTAGTCCCAGCGTCTGACCACGCACAATACGCGCCATATCGAGCCAGGAGACCATGCCAATGGCGACAAAGATCAGCAGAATATTGCGGCCGAAAAAGGTCACCAGCAGGATCACAAAAAACATAAACGGAAAGGAGTTGAGGATCTCCAGAATACGCATCATCACCGAGTCGATTTTGCCACCGAGATAGCCCGCCAGCGAGCCATAGAGCGTTCCCACCAGCACCGCAATCAGTGCAGAGGCGATGCCCACCATCAGGGAGATACGTCCGCCAATCGCCACCCGCACCAGCAGATCGCGCCCGGAGGAGTCCGTTCCAAACCAGTGGCCTGAAACCGTATCCGGCGGCGACGACATCATCGCCCAGTCGGTATCATCATAGTTAAACTGCGCCAGCATCGGCGCAAACACCACAAACAGGGCAATCAGCAACAGCACCAGCAGGCTGATCAGCGCCGCACGGTTGTGAATAAAGCGGCGGCGTGCATCCTGCCACAGGCTGCGCCCCTCCACCTCGAGCTTTTCGCTGAAGGCATCCACCACGTCACTGTTTTTTTTGCTTAACATCATGAGCGTGCTCCACCCTTAATAGCGAATCTTGGGATCAATAACGGCGTAAAGCACATCAACGATCGCATTAAACAGAATAGTCAGCACGCCGACCAGAATCGTCAGGCTCATTACCAGCGAGTAGTCACGGTTTAGCGCACCGTTAACAAACAGCTGGCCGATACCGGGCAGGCCATAGATCGACTCAATCACCATCGAACCGGTAATGATGCCGACAAAGGCAGGCCCCAGATAGGAGAGCACCGGCAAAAGCGCAGGCTTGAGCGCATGGCGCAGCACGATACGGCGCAGCGGCAACCCTTTTGCCCGAGCCGTACGAATGAAGTTTGAGTGCATGACCTCAATCATGGAACCGCGCGTAATACGGGCGATGCTGGCGATATAAGCCAGCGAGAGCGCCACCATCGGCAGCAGCATGTAGTTCCACTGCCCGCCGTTCCAGCCGCCGCCCGGCAGCCAGCGCAGCGTAATGGCAAAAATTAATACCAGCAGCGGCGCCACAACAAAGCTCGGGATAACAATGCCGGTCATCGCCACCCCCATGACGGCGTAGTCCCACAGGCTGTTCTGCTTCAGCGCCGCGATAACGCCAGCGGTTACGCCCAGGATCACCGCCAGGAAAAAGGCCGCCAGTCCCAGCTTCGCGGAGACCGGGAAGGCGTGCCCTACCAGATAGTTAACCGAATAGTCCTTATATTTGAACGAAGGACCAAAATCGCCGTGCGCCAGCTGCCCCAGATAACTCAGGTACTGTTTGCCAATCGGATCGTTGAGATGGTATTTGGCTTCAATATTGGCCATCACCTCAGGGGAGAGCGTGCGCTCGCCGGTAAACGGGCTGCCCGGCGCTAAACGCATCATAAAAAACGAGATGGTGATCAGAATAAAGAGCGTCGGAATCGCTTCCAGAAGCCGACGCAGAATAAATTTTAACATTGCCGTACCTGCCAGGCTGTTGCTTCACAAAATCAAAAAAGCGGTGCCGCAGCACCGCCACTGTCGATAGCCTGTGTGCTATTAGTGCTTAATGATGTACAGGTTCTTATCCAGCGTTTTATCCAGCGGATCGTTACCGGTATAGCCGCCGACATAAGGCTTAACCAGACGGGCGTTAACGTAGTAATAGACCGGCACGATGGCACTGTCTTTATCCAGAATCTGCTCTGCCTGCTGGTAGTCAGCCACGCGCGCTTTTTCATCGGCAGCTTTCACAGCATCGTGGATCACTTTGTCAAAATCAGCGCTCTTGTAGTGCGCTGTATTACTGCTGCTGTCGGACAGCATGGTGTTCAGGAAGGAGGTCGGTTCGTTATAGTCCGCGCACCAGGCCGCACGTGAAACGTCGTAGTTGCCCTGATGACGGGTATCCAGGAACGTTTTCCACTCCTGATTCTCCAGCTTGATATTAACGCCGAGGTTCTTTTTCCAGATAGAGGACGCCGCGATTGCCAGCTTTTTGTGCAGATCTGAGGTGTTATACAGCAGGTTAAACGTCAGTGGCTTATCTGCGGTATAGCCTGCTTCAGCCAGCAGTTTTTTCGCTTCTGCGTTACGCTTGTTCTGATCCCATTTAAACCAGTCCGGCGGCAGCAGTTCCATGCCATCGGTTGCCGGCGGTGTATAGCTGTAGGCGGGCAGCTGACCCTGCGCCAGTACCTTATTCACCATGATGTCGCGATCCAGACCCAGCTTCAGCGCGGTGCGCACGCGGGCATCAGTGAAAGGCGCTTTCTGGTTATTGATCTCGTAGTAGTAGGTGCAGAGATACGGTTTTACCATCAGCTCTTTGCCATTATCGCGCTGCAGCTTTTTGAACAGCTCAATCGGCATATTGTTATAGGTGATGTCGCTGCCATTTTCAGAGAAGTAGCGGTTCACATCGCTCACTTCTGAGTTGATGGGCAGGAAGGTGACTTTGTTCAGTACCGTATGTTCGTTATCCCAGTATTGCGGGTTGCGTACCAGCGTGACGCGCTCGTTGATAACGTGCGCTTCCAGTTTAAACGCGCCGTTTCCTACCCAGTTCTGCGGCTGCGTCCACTGATCGCCCGATTTTTCGATTGCAGGCTTATAGACCGGTGACATCACGGCATTGATCAGCAGCTTATAAAAGTAAGGTACCGGCTGGCTTAGCGTAACTTCCAGCGTATGATCGTCCAGCGCTTTTACGCCCAGTTCAGAGGTCGGCTTTTTACCGGCAATAATTTCATCAACGTTAGCGATATGGCCATACTGCGGATAGCTGGCATAAGGTGACGCCGTTTTCGGGTCAACCAGACGCTGCCAGCTGTAGACGAAATCCTGTGCGGTAACCGGCTCGCCATTAGACCATTTGGCATTTTTACGCAGATGGAAAGTCCAGACTTTAAAATCTTTGTTTTCCCAGCTCTCTGCAACGCCCGGAACCGGTTTGCCGCTGGCATCGCTGACGATAAGCCCTTCATAGAGATCGCGGGCAATATTATCTTCCGGTACGCCCTCAATTTTATGCGGATCGAGCGACTGAACTTCGTCACCGTTACCGCGCACCAGCTCCTGTTTGGCGGCCAGCTCAACGCCAGCCGGTACCGTTGCAGCCAGCGCAGCGTTCCCTGTCAGAGAGGCAATTGCGGCCAGAACGCCGGCCGCAATCAGACTTTTTTTCGTGATGTTGTTCATTGTTATGCTCCAGTTTTATTATTGTCGTCGGTGCGCTATCGCGCCTGACGTATCCCGTTTACCGGGCGATCTTCGTCTCGTTCGAGCAAAGATCCCTGTCCCCTTCCGGGTGACTTCAGCAAGCCGCCAGCGGGTAATGATATTTGCTGACAACTCACTCACTGTTCTTTTGATAAAGAAAGCGTTCAGCTGCCGGTTTCTGATACGCGTTGCCGGTATAACTACGCCCGCGTGCTAATAAGCAAAAATCGTACACATCTGCTGAGAGAGCGATAAAAATCCTGGAAGTGCCAGAAATTATCAGAAGCTATCCCGTTGCGCCAAAGCCAATGCAGAAAAATGTTAGCTATTTCTCTTTTATCATGTCCGGGATAACGTTGAAAGCGTTAATTATTTCCGCTAAATATCAGTTAATACATTGATAAATATGATTATTTAAGCAATTCTGGCGATTATGCGCGCACTTATTTTATGCAAAACTCATTCTGCGCAAATCTATTGAGTTTTTACTTCAAAGCGGAATATTCAGCGACTACTTTACAAGAGAGGCACAGCTAATCACTTTCAGCGCGGATTTAGCAGCAGGTAAATCTGTGACAATAATCACATTAATAAACGGATATTAAGCAGGGATGACTGACTGAGTAGTAAAAGTGATAAAAGCGAGCCTGAAAGTAGCCCGATAACTAATTTCACCAAAAAGGTGCGTCTGCACGTCGCGATGCACCCTTTTGGTTCATGAAGATGTTTTTCAGCAAAAAACAGGTCAGGTCTAATTCAGTAATCCTGGAAAGATTGCTTTTATGCCGGTGACGACAAATTCAATCCCTAACGCCATTAATAACAACCCCATAATACGGGTAATGACGTTAATTCCGGTCTGACCCAATATCCGTACCATTAACGGCGCCGCTCTGAACAGTAACCAGCAGCAAAAGGCGAAAACCGCAATCGCCAGCGTAAAACCCAGCAAATTAAGCCAGCTGTGATAGCGCGAACTCCAGACGATAGTGGAACTGATAGCCCCCGGCCCTGCCATGAGCGGCAGCGCCAGCGGGACAACACCGATGCTTTCACGAATAGCCGTTTCTGATTTTTCCTGCTTATTTTGCTTATCCTCACCCAGCTTGCCGCTAATCATCGACATCGCAATGGTCACAACCAGTATGCCGCCTGCGATTCGGAAAGAGTCGATTGAGATACCAAACAGATGCAGGATCCCATCGCCAAGAAACAGCGAGGTCCAGAGAATAATCGCGACCGCAAGGTTGGCTGTAAGATTGGTTTTGTTGCGTTCAGCCACCGCCTGATAGCGGGTCATGCTGATAAAAACCGGAATGATGCCTACCGGATTCACCAGCGCAAACAGGCCGACAAAAAATTTTATATAGCCGGAAAGATCGAGTAGCACGGGGGTCACAACAGGCTCCTGAAAAAGTCAAAAAAACGCGCTTAATGTAGTGCATATGTCTGCTGAAAAACAGCGTATATGGCAGAAATATCTGCTATATGTCCGCCACAGAGATGGCATAAAAATCTGGCTATTTTCATATATGCCTGCAGAACAGCAGCGTCTAAAAAACGGCGCCTTTAGTCGTAAACGATCTGGCTGACCGCTCACCGCTGCAGCCTCTCTTGATCTGCATCATGATTACGTCTCTCCACCAGCGCTACGCTGGGTGCAGTAAATCATTCACGTCAGACCTTTTTACTAAACAGACGGGCCTGCCCTGTCAAACCTTAGCTGATTTCTTTCTCTGCGCTGGCCTGTTTATTAAAAAAGTTTAACTTCCTCAGGAGAGTATTATGGCCGTAACCAATGTTGCCGAACTCAATGCACTGGTTGAACGTGTAAAACGCGCGCAGCGCGAGTTTGCCAGTTTTAGCCAGGAGCAGGTTGATGCAATTTTTCGCGCCGCGGCGCTGGCGGCAGCTGACGCCCGCATTCCGCTGGCTAAGATGGCGGTAGCGGAATCGGGCATGGGTATTGTTGAAGATAAAGTGATCAAAAATCATTTCGCTTCAGAATATATCTACAACGCGTACAAAGATGAAAAAACCTGTGGCGTGCTGGCAAGCGATGATACCTTTGGCACCATTACCATTGCCGAACCCATTGGCCTCATCTGCGGTATCGTCCCTACCACCAACCCTACCTCCACGGCTATTTTCAAGGCGCTTATCAGCCTGAAAACCCGCAACGGCATTATTTTTTCTCCTCATCCGCGCGCAAAAAATGCCACCAATAAAGCAGCCGATATCGTGCTGCAGGCGGCTATTGCTGCGGGCGCTCCCAAAGATATCATCGGCTGGATCGATGCGCCTTCGGTCGAGCTTTCCAGTCAGCTCATGCATCATCCGGATATCAACCTGATTCTGGCGACCGGCGGCCCGGGCATGGTTAAAGCGGCCTATAGCTCAGGTAAACCGGCGATTGGCGTTGGCGCGGGCAATACGCCGGTGGTGATTGATGAAACGGCTGACATCAAACGCGCGGTCGCTTCCATTTTAATGTCTAAAACGTTCGATAACGGCGTGATCTGTGCCTCTGAGCAATCGGTCATTATCGTTGATGCCGTCTATGACGCGGTCCGCGAACGGTTTGCCAGCCACGGCGGCTATCTGCTGCAGGGCCATGAGCTGAGCGCGGTTCAGAATATCCTGCTGAAAAACGGCGCACTGAACGCGGCAATTGTGGGCCAGCCCGCCTGCAATATTGCTGCGCTTGCCGGCATTAGTGTCCCGCCGGGCACCAAAATTTTAATTGGCGAGGTGTCAGCCGTTGATGAATCGGAGCCTTTTGCACATGAAAAGCTCTCGCCGACGCTGGCGATGTATCGGGCAAAAGATTATGCGGACGCGGTAGCAAAAGCAGAGAAGCTGGTCGCGATGGGCGGCATTGGTCACACATCCTGTCTCTACACCGATCAGGATAACGAGGCCGGGCGGATCCACTATTTTGGCGACAAAATGAAAACGGCCCGCATCCTGATCAACACCCCGGCTTCACAGGGCGGCATTGGCGATCTTTACAACTTCAAACTTGCCCCTTCCCTGACGCTGGGCTGCGGCTCCTGGGGGGGCAACTCTATCTCTGAAAACGTAGGCCCTAAACACTTGATCAATAAGAAAACCGTGGCTAAGCGAGCAGAAAATATGTTGTGGCATAAGTTACCGAAGTCTATCTACTTCCGCCGCGGCTCTCTTCCGATTGCGCTGGAAGAGGTTGCTGCTGAGGGAGCGAAACGCGCGTTTATCGTTACCGATCGCTTTCTGTTTAATAACGGCTATGCCGAGCGCGTTACGCGGGTGCTGAAATCACAGGGTATCGAAACCGAGATATTTTTTGAAGTGGAAGCCGATCCGACCCTGAGCATTGTGCGTAAGGGTGCAGAGCAGATGCACAGTTTCCGGCCCGACGTGATTATCGCCCTGGGCGGTGGTTCACCGATGGACGCAGCGAAAATCATGTGGGTCATGTATGAGCATCCGGAAACGCATTTTGAAGAGCTGGCGCTGCGCTTTATGGATATCCGTAAACGTATCTACAAATTCCCGAAAATGGGCGTGAAAGCGCGCATGGTCGCGATCGCCACCACGTCAGGCACCGGCTCAGAAGTCACCCCGTTTGCCGTTGTCACCGATGACGCCACCGGGCAAAAATATCCGCTGGCGGACTACGCCTTAACGCCGGATATGGCGATTGTCGATGCCGACCTGGTGATGGATATGCCGCGCTCGCTCTGCGCTTTTGGCGGCCTCGATGCGGTGACGCATGCGCTGGAGGCTTACGTCTCGGTGCTTGCCAGTGAGTACTCAGATGGACAGGCACTACAGGCGCTGAAGCTGCTTAAAGAGAACCTGCCTGCCAGCTATCGCGATGGTGCGAAAAATCCGGTTGCGCGTGAACGCGTACACAACGCGGCGACTATCGCCGGCATTGCCTTTGCCAACGCTTTCCTCGGGGTGTGCCACTCTATGGCCCATAAACTTGGCTCAGAGTTTCATATCCCGCACGGGCTGGCAAACGCGCTGCTTATCGGTAACGTCATCCGCTATAACGCCAATGATAACCCGACGAAACAGACGGCGTTCAGCCAGTATGACCGGCCGCAGGCACGGCGCCGCTATGGGGAAATTGCTGACCATCTCGGCCTGACTCAGCCCGGGGATCGCACGGCGCAGAAAATCGAAAAACTGCTGGCGTGGCTGGATGAAATAAAAACGCAGCTCGGTATTCCCGCTTCTATTCGGGAAGCAGGCGTGCAGGAGGCGGATTTCCTGGCGAAAGTAGATAAGCTGGCTGAAGACGCTTTTGACGATCAGTGCACTGGCGCCAATCCGCGCTATCCATTAATCGCTGAGCTAAAACAGATTATGCTGGATACGTTCTACGGACGTGATTATTCAGAAACGGACATACCCTCTGCAGAAATCTGCGAGCTGCAGTCCGCTGCCCGTGAAAAAAAAGTAAAGAAAGCGTAGTCCGCTGAAAATAAAAAACCCGCCGCGGCGGGTTTTTTTATGGCTGGCTGATTAAACCGGTGGCGGATTAGCGCCATATATCGCCTCACGCGTACCCAGATTAATCGCCTGCTTGTAATGTTTCCGGCATACGGATATATAGCGCTCATTACCGCCAATTACGACCTGCTCACCTTCGCTGAACGGTCTGCCCTCCCCGTCAAGGCGCAGCACCATGCTCGCCTTACGGCCGCAGTGGCAAATTGTTTTAAGCTCGACCAGTTTATCGGCCCAGGCAAGAAGATACTGGCTGCCGGTGAACAGCTCACCGCGGAAGTCAGTACGCAGACCGTAGCAGAGAACCGGAATATCAAGATTGTCCGCCACGTCAGAGAGCGCATAAACCTGCTCACGCGTCAGAAACTGACTTTCGTCAACCAGCACGCAGTGTACGGGCTGGCGCGCATGTTCTTCCGCAATGGCTTCGGCCAGTTCTGTTTTATCATTATACAGACAGGCAGGCGAAGAGAGCCCGATTCGTGAGCTGACCACGCCGGCACCAAATCTATCGTCTATCTCTGCGGTATAGACCAGGGTGCGCATGCCGCGCTCCTGATAGTTATAGGAAGATTGCAGCAGCGCGGTGGATTTACCCGCATTCATCGCCGAGTAATAGAAATAGAGTTGAGCCACTTACCAGTCTCTCCGGGGATACTAAATTCAGAAGGCGGCAGTTTAACACAAATGTATTGCCGCAGAGCACCTCACAAACGACAGGTTTACCGTAGCAGAAAGCCACGCTGCTGGACGCTGAAAATCAATGCCGGCACGCTGCGGTTAAATCACTAATAGCGGTTAATTTAATCTCAGCCAAATGGAATAGCCGTCACGCAACGAGACATATCGCGGATAATTTATGCAGCACAGCGATTGATAATTAACTCTGCTGACATAACTAAAAAAATAAATAAATCTCCTCACTCAGGTTTCACTATTGCAGTTATATATTCCCGCCACTATTATGGAACAGCTTAACCACTCCTTTTTATATTCTGAGATAAGAACAATGAGCGAAGCACTTAAAATCCTTAATAATATCCGTACATTGCGTGCTCAGGCTCGCGAATGCTCTCTGGAAACCCTGGAAGAGATGCTTGAAAAACTTGACGTAGTGGTTAATGAGCGTCGTGAAGAAGAGAGTCATGCTCAGGCTGAAAATGCTGAACGCAGCCGCAAACTGGAGCAGTATCGCGAAATGCTGCTGGCTGACGGCATCGATCCTAATGAACTGCTGAACGCATTATCAGAAAACAAAACGGTGACCAAAGCGCGTCGCGCTGCCCGTCCCGCCAAGTACAGCTATGTAGATGAAAACGGTGAAAGCCGCACCTGGACCGGTCAGGGCCGCACGCCTGCCGTAATTAAAAAAGCGATTGAAGAAGATGGTAAACAGCTGGACGATTTCCTGCTGTAATCCGCGCGCTTCGTTTTAACTGTCTGCACTTTTACTGCAATATTCGTTTCGCCAGGTAAAAAAAAGGAAGCCCGCGGCTTCCTTTTTTTATGCGCTTATTTCTGATAAAAGTCGCGATACCAGTCGACAAACTGCTGTACGCCCTGCTCAACGCTGGTCTGCGGCCGGAAATTGATGGCGTCATAGAGAGGCTGCGTATCTGCGCTGGTGCCCAGTACATCGCCGGGCTGCATCGGCAGCATGTTCTTCACTGCCTCAATGCCCAAAGCTTTCTCCAGCGACTCTATATAGGTCATCAGGCGCGTTGGCTGACTGTTGCCAATGTTATATACCCGATAAGGCGCAGAGCTGCTGGCGGGGGAGCCGTGCTCCACGCTCCATGCGCTGTCAGGTTGTGGTACCACCGCCTGCAGGCGAACAATCGCCTCAGCGATATCATCGATATAGGTAAAGTCGCGCGTCATCTCACCGCGGTTATAAACGTCGATCGCCTCGCCTGCCAGCATTGCACGGGTAAATTTAAACAGCGCCATATCGGGCCGACCCCATGGGCCATACACGGTAAAGAAACGCAGTCCGGTTGTCGGCAGCTGATAAAGGTGCGAATAAGTATGCGACATCAGTTCGTTGGCTTTTTTCGTCGCCGCATAGAGGGAAACCGGGTGATCAACGCTGTCATCGGTGGAGAACGGCATTTTGCGGTTCAGCCCATAAACTGAGCTTGAAGATGCATAAAGAAGGTGGCCAATCTTATGGTGACGGCAGCCTTCCAGAATATTCAGATGGCCGGTGAGGTTAGCATCTGCATAAGCGTGCGGGTTATCGATTGAGTAACGCACACCCGCCTGCGCGGCGAGATGGATAACGCGCTCAAACGCGTGCTGTTCAAACAGAGAGGAAATGGCCTGGCGATCGGCCAGGTCCATTTTAATAAAAGTAAAGGCGGGATGCGGTGAAATCTGATCGAGGCGAGCCTGTTTCAGGCTGACATCATAATAGTCATTCAGGTTGTCGATACCAACAACCTGGTGACCGGCAGCGAGCAAACGCTGGCTTACGTGAAAACCGATAAATCCTGCTGCGCCGGTAACCAGAAAATTCATACATCCCTCATTTATTACGCAATTTGAATAGACGCTCCGCGGCCGATTGCATAATAAACGAAACCGCGTTTGCTGATACGCTCTGGATCATACAGGTTACGACCATCAAAAATCACGGGTTGTTTTAACGCATTTTTAATTACGTCAAAATCAGGCGCCCGGAAATTCTGCCATTCGGTACAGATAACCAGACCATCAGCGCCCTGCAGTGCCGCTTCTTTAGTCCCTGTGAGTTTCAGATCGTCACGGTGACCATAGATGCGCTGCGCTTCTTCCATCGCTTCCGGATCGTAAGCCTGAACCGTAGCACCCGCTTCCCATAACGCTTCCATCAGCACACGGCTGGAGGCTTCACGCATATCGTCGGTGTTGGGTTTAAACGCCAGGCCCCACAGCGCAAACGTCTTGCCGCGCAGATCGTCACCAAAATGGCGCTTGATAAAGGCAGGCAGTTTGTTTTTCTGCGCGTCATTGACCTCTTCCACCGCCTGCAGCAGGCGCGGTTTATAGCCAATAGACTCTGCTGTACGGATCAGCGCCTGCACATCTTTCGGGAAGCAGGAACCGCCATAGCCGCAGCCCGGATAGATGAAGTGATAGCCGATACGGGGATCAGAACCGATACCCTGACGGACTTTCTCCACGTCAGCGCCCAGCAGCTCAGCGAGATTAGAGATCTCGTTCATAAAGCTGATTTTGGTCGCCAGCATGCAGTTTGCCGCATATTTTGTCAGCTCTGCACTGCGGATATCCATCAGGATCATGCGATCGTGGTTACGGTTGAACGGCTCATAGAGCTCGCGCAGCAGTTCCACCACATCATCATTGTCAGTACCGACAACGATACGCTCTGGTCGCATGCAGTCGTTAACGGCCGCACCCTCTTTGAGGAATTCCGGGTTGGAAACCACATCGAAAGAAACGCTGGCGCCACGCTGTTTCAGCGTCTCCTGCATCACATTGCGTACGCGGTCGGCTGTGCCGACTGGCACCGTTGATTTATCGATAACGACTTTGTGATCGTTCATATGTTCTGCAATCGTGCGCGCAACCGCGGTCACATATTTCAGATCGGCAGAACCATCTTCGTCAGGCGGTGTGCCAACAGCAATAAACTGCATCACCCCGTGATTAACGCCCTCTTTGGCGTCAGTACTGAATTTCAGGCGACCCGATTCATAATTGGACATCACCAACGGCGTCAGACCCGGTTCAAAAATCGGGATAACACCCTTTTTCAGGTTTTCGACTTTGTTCGCGTCGACATCAATGCAGAGAACGTCATGTCCGACTTCGGCCAACACCGCAGCCTGAACCAGACCGACATAGCCGATACCAAATACAGTGACTTTCATTAAATTATCCTGTGCTTAATGAATTACTTTTTATTGCCTACCGCGTTGTCCAGCCACTGTGCAAAATCTTTGCCCAGCACCGGGTGACGTACGCCGTACTCAACAAAAGCCTGCATGTAACCCAGCTTGTTACCACAGTCGTGGCTGACGCCAGTCAGGTGATAAGCTTCTACAGTCTCTTTTTCCATCAGCATAGCGATAGAGTCGGTCAGCTGAACTTCGCCGCCTGCACCCGGAGGGGTTTTAGCCAGCAGAGGCCAGATATCAGCAGAAAGAACATAACGACCTACTACCGCGAGGTTTGAAGGCGCTTCATTCGCTTTTGGCTTCTCAACAACGCCCACCATCGGTGCACTCTGGCCCGCGCTCAGCTCGGCGCCTTTGCAGTCAACCACACCGTATGCGGTTACGTCTGCTACTGGCTCAACCATGATCTGGCTGTGACCGGTTTCTTCAAAACGCGCCAGCATCTCTGCCAGGTTGTCTTTGGTCGGGTTTGACTCATATTCGTCGATGATAACGTCTGGCAGAATGACTGCTACCGGCTCATCGCCTACCAGCGGATGTGCACACATGACCGCATGGCCCAGACCTTTAGCGATACCCTGACGCACCTGCATGATGGTGACGTGTGGCGGACAGATAGACTGGATTTCATCCAGCAGCTGACGCTTAACACGCTTCTCCAGCATGGCTTCCAGTTCGAAGCTGGTATCAAAGTGGTTTTCGATTGAGTTTTTAGAAGAGTGCGTAACCAGCACAATTTCGTTAATGCCCGCAGCAATACACTCATTTACGACATACTGGATCAACGGCTTATCGACCAGCGGTAACATCTCTTTTGGAATAGCTTTGGTCGCTGGCAGCATACGCGTACCTAAACCTGCAACCGGGATTACCGCTTTTTTTACTTTTGACTTATAGGCAGACATCAAATACCTCTCTTAATAGGCCGCTCAAGTTAATACTTGATATGTCGGTTTAAAAAACGAAATGAGTATATCAGTTAGTATCAGGCGGAATTATCCTGGATAAAGTTAATCCATGGAATTTAAGACTTTTACCCAAGTGTAAAGGATAGGTCTGGCGCTGTCGCTTAACTGATTTAACCCGCTGTTTAACTGCTTATTCTTCACCCGATAACATCAGACGTAGCCTGCCGCCGGCACCCCAGACGTGGCACTGCCAGGCACCGGTATGCTGAGAAATCTGATTAAGATGGGTCCCCCCCATCGTACCCAGCGGTACACCGCTGTTTAACTGCAGCTGCTGCGTTTCCAGGTGCAGCGTGGCATTAAGCCCTGCTGAAACCAGAATTAATTTACGCAGTTCGCGATGATAATATCCCACCAGAAGCGGGAACTGCCCGGTAAGGTTTGCCTGGCGCAGCAGCATATTCACCTGACGCAGCAGACCGTTGAGTTCCGGCAGCCGATGATGCTGTCCGGACAGCTGCTCCTGCAGTAAACCGTTGAATAGCGCCCGCAGCAGCAGCGCGGCCAGCACGCCGTTGTCGCCCGCCCGGGTAACATCGAGACAGTAAAAGGCGAGATCTTTATCGGAGAGCGCAGCGATATCCAGAACCAGCCCTGGCTGTTCCGCCATGGTGAGCTGTCGGTAGTTGATGCGGCAGTGCGCAATGGTTTGCTGCACCGGCGGCTGCAGCTGCTTCAGCAGTTTTGCCGCGGCGATCGGATCGCGGGCCAGCGCATCCCAGTCCTGAAACAGCTGCTCATCCTCCTCCACTTTCGAGGTGAACATCGAGGGATAAAGACACTCAAAAACAGCCTCGCGGAAGCGTTCGATATTTTTCAGGGGTTTCAGTAATACATCCTGCACGCCAAGCCGCAGCACATGCGCGATATCAGCCATATTCTGGGTAGCAGATATGACCAGTACAGGCACCGTATTCCCCTGACTGCGCAGATGCTCAACAAACGCAATACCGCCCATCCGGGGCATTTCCAGATCGCAAATCACCAGATCGGCGCTGTGCGACGACAGAATGTCGAGGCCTTCCAGCCCATCGCCGGCCTGCAGGGCTGTTGCCCCCAGACTGGTCAGTACATTTTCCAGCAATGAACGGAAAACGACCTCATCTTCGACAATGAGTATCTTTTTGCCGAGTAGTGGTTTTTCCATTCTCTCCCCCTGCGTACCAGATATTGCAATAGTGGTTCATAAAATGCAGTTGCGCCTTTAATTATTGTCATCAGCGACAACCCCCCTGAATGAACAACTGACTATCTGCTACGGACCAGTGGTAATAGTTCATCCATTTTTTTCTCTACGGCCGCCTTACCGGCAGCCATCGCCTCTTCAGCACGATGAAAATCCAGCGTTGAAATCTGCGGACAAAACGGCTGAATCAGCACATCCGGCGGATCGCCCGCCATACGGTTACGTTTCAGGCGGTTTTCCAGCACCTGAATTGAGGTCGACATGATCTCCATTGCGCCAGGTGAATGCGCCGCGCGCTGGCGGGAAAATCCCATCAGACGCTGACGTAATTTTTTACCCCACGAGAGCGCCTCTGCCGCGTCATCGCCGTTTTCCGGCGTTACCGACAGCAGATCCTGCTGCATCAGATGCGCATCATGCTGAAGATCGACCGCAATAACAATGTCGGCGCCAAGTGCGCGCGTCAGGGAGATGGGCACCGGGTTTACCACCGCGCCATCCACCAGCCAGTATCCATTGTAGCCAACAGGTGGTAATAAGCCTGGCATACTACAGGAAGCGCGCACGGCCTGATGCAGATCGCCTTCAGTCAGCCAGAGCTCACGGCCGGTACTCAGGTTGGTGGCAACCACGCCAAACGGTTTCAGGCCGCCGTCAATCTGGTCATGCGGGATCAGCTGGCGAATATGACTGAAAACGCGATCGCCGCGCAACAGTCCCCCGCGCTGCCAGGAGAGATCCATCAGGCGTATAACATCCCAGTAGCGAAACGCGCTGACCCACTTCTCCATCTTTGCCAGGTGACCATTGGTGTAAGCGGCACCAACAAGCGCGCCGACTGAGCAGCCCGCTACCACATCAATTTCAATACCGGCACGCTCCAGCGCATTGATGACGCCGATATGCGCCCAGCCCTTCGCGGCGCCCGACCCCAGAGCCAGTCCAATCTTGACCTTTCTCATCTTACCTCGTGATGCTGCTGGTACGTAGCATCATGCCACGCAGTCGGCTACCATAGCGCACGCCTATGATAACGTTAACCACTCTCAGGAGATGATGTGTCCGAAAAGTGCCCCTGCTGCAGCGGGAAGCAGTATAGCGTATGTTGTCAGCCCTTTTTAAACGGCGAGGCCATCCCGCTAAGTGCTGAACAGCTGATGCGATCTCGCTATACGGCCTACGCCACGGGTAATGCAGTTTATCTGACAGAAACCTGGCACGCCAGCCAGCGCAGCGTCGATCTGACGGCGCGTTTATCTGAAAGTTTTGCCGGTACAACGTGGCTCGGACTAAATGTAACCTGTTGTAATCATGGCATCCATGAGAACGAAGCCTTTGTGACCTTTTTTGCGCGCTACCGCGAAAAAGAGCGCGAGTCAGCGATCGCTGAACGTTCACGCTTTCTTCGGGAGGAGGGTCGCTGGTACTATGTGGATGGAACAGCGCCAGCAATCGGGCGTAACGATCGCTGCCCCTGCGGCTCTGGCAAAAAATACAAAAAATGTTGTGGCTGACATCCGCTTCGCCGCAATGGTAATACCCTTATCGCTTTGACAGGACCTTGACTGAGATGCAAGCGCAAACACTGCAACGAAAAGTTTTACGGACCATTTGCCCTGATGCTAAAGGTCTGATCGCCAAGATCACCAACATTTGCTACAAGCATGAGCTCAACATTGTGCAAAACAATGAGTTTGTCGATCACCGCACCGGCCGCTTTTTTATGCGCACCGAGCTGGAAGGCATTTTTAACGACAATACGCTGCTGGCCGATCTGGATAGCGCTCTGCCGACCGGTTCGGTGCGTGAGCTGCACACTGCCGGTCGCCGCCGCGTCGTTATTCTGGTCACAAAAGAGGCGCACTGCCTGGGTGACCTGCTGATGAAAAGCGCGTTTGGCGGTCTGGATATGGAGATCGCTGCGGTGATCGGCAATCACGATACGCTGCGCTCGCTGGTAGAACGTTTTGATATTCCTTTTGTGCTGGTCAGCCATGAAGGCAAAACGCGCGAAGAGCATGACAACCGCATGGCGGAAGAGATCGATCGCTATCAGCCTGATTACGTGGTGCTGGCAAAATATATGCGCGTGCTGACGCCTGCTTTTGTGCAGCGCTACCCTAACCAGATCATCAATATTCACCACTCGTTCCTGCCAGCTTTTATCGGCGCGCGTCCTTATCATCAGGCGTATGAACGCGGCGTTAAAATCATTGGCGCAACGGCGCATTACGTCAATGACAACCTGGACGAAGGTCCAATCATTATGCAGGATGTCATTAACGTGGATCACAGCTATACCGCTGAAGAGATGATGCGCGCCGGACGCGATGTGGAAAAAAACGTGCTGAGTCGCGCGCTCTATAAAGTGCTCGGCCAGCGCGTGTTTGTTTATGGCAACCGCACGATTATTCTTTAAGCGCGGCGTTTTGGCGCCAGGGCGCTGAATTGTCTAACTCTTCAGCGCTACGCGTAAAAAACGGGCAAACAGGTTTTATTTTTACATCCGGTGCTTTACAGGCGGAACGCATTTGATATGATGCGCCCCGCCTTCAGGCACAAAGATTCAGGCAAGTGGCGGGATTCCCGAGCGGCCAAAGGGAGCAGACTGTAAATCTGCCGTCATCGACTTCGAAGGTTCGAATCCTTCTCCCGCCACCATCTGAATCACTCTGCAGTGCCTGAATCTGAGCTTTATATCCCAGGCGGGATTCCCGAGCGGCCAAAGGGAGCAGACTGTAAATCTGCCGTCATCGACTTCGAAGGTTCGAATCCTTCTCCCGCCACCATCTCCTGTTCCGTTCGCTACATCCTGAAAAAACTCAGTTTGCTCTTCCCCTCTGATACTGTGCTGCCTGCTCCGCTTCGGGCATGACTTTTTGCCAAAAAGCCGTTACCATCGCGCCGCATACAGGTTATTAAAATGGCAGCGATATGAAATTTGTTTCATTCAACATCAACGGGTTGCGCGCCCGCCCTCATCAGCTGGCCGCGCTGGTGGAACAGCATCAGCCTGAGGTTATCGGCCTGCAGGAAACCAAGGTTCACGATGAGATGTTCCCACTGGAAGAGGTCAGCCAGCTCGGCTACCACGTCTTCTATCATGGGCAAAAAGGTCACTACGGCGTCGCGCTACTTACCAAAAACGCACCGGTACGGGTCATGCGCGGTTTTCCGGGCGATGACGCTGACGCCCAGCGACGCCTGATTATGGCGGAGATACCGAGCCCGGCAGGTAACATCACCGTTATCAACGGCTATTTCCCGCAGGGTGAAAGCCGCGACCACCCGCTTAAATTCCCGGCTAAAGAGAAATTCTACCGCGATCTGCAGAGCTATCTGATGGAGCACGCTGCCGCTGACAAGCCGGTGCTGATCATGGGCGACATGAATATCAGCGCCACTGACCTGGATATCGGGATTGGTGAGGAGAGCCGCAAGCGCTGGCTGCGTACCGGAAAATGCTCGTTTCTGCCGGAAGAGCGTGAGTGGATGGATCGGCTGCTGCAGTGGGGTCTTACCGATACCTGGCGCGCCAGAAACCCGACGACAAACGATCGCTTTTCCTGGTTCGACTACCGCTCGCGCGGATTTGATGACAACCGCGGACTGCGCATCGATCTGCTGCTGGCCAGTCAGCCGCTGGCCGCGCGCTGCGTCGATGCCGGTATCGATTACGCCATTCGCGGCATGGAAAAACCTTCTGACCATGCTCCCGTCTGGGCGACGTTCGATCTGTAAACGTCAGGCGTGGCGCCGGCGCGCCACGCTTAACTATTTAATGATTTTCCACAGCAGCGGATTGGTCCCCAGCACCTTTTCATCCCGCGAGCACTGCAGCAGTACCCCTTCGGCCTTAACCACTGCGCCTTCTGAATAGCTGCGGTTTTCATAAATGCAGCACTGAAGGCAGCTGTTTTGCTGACGATTCTGGCCCTGCGTCCAGACTTCCGCCGGCATATCCACCACCACATCCGTATTACCCGTCCGCCCCGGCTCCGGCATCCGGTTTGCCAGCGCCGTAGTGCTGCAGATCAGCAGCGCCAGCGCCACTCCTGTTGTATACCCGCTCATTGCGTCTCCTTTGGCTTTCGCCGCTGTTTTTTGGCTTTCGCGCGCGCTGGCGAAGCGGCGGCCAGCCCTTTGAACGCCTGCAAAGAAGGCCGCTGCCGCGCCTCGCCAATCAGCGTGGTCAGCGTTGACACCAGCGGCTGCATAAACTCATCATAGCGGCAGCTTTTTTCGCTGATGCGCGTCAGGGTTGACTCCCACTGCGCCGTCATATCCGGCCGCGCCGCCATTTCCGGCAGCGCATGGATCAGGGCTCTGCCCGCCTCCGTTGAGTGGATATAGCGCCCTTTTTTAACCAGGAAGGTGCGGCGAAACAGCAGTTCAATAATGCCGGCCCGCGTCGCCTCCGTTCCTAAACCATCGGTCGCACGCAGCACTTTCTTTAATTCTTTATCCTGCACAAAGCGCGCAATGCCGGTCATGGCGGATAACAGCGTGGCATCAGTAAACGGCCGCGGCGGCTGTGTCTGCTTCTCCAGCAGTTCACCGCGCTCGCACAGCAGGGTATCGCCTTTAGCGACGACCGGCAGCGGCGTGCCGTCATTCTCTTCGTCACGCTCTTTATTCCCGAGCAGCGCGCGCCACCCCGCTTCCGCCAGAAACCGCGCTTTTGCCACAAACCGGCCACCACCGATCTCCAGATCGATAACGCATTTGCGAAACTGCGCATCCGGACAGAACTGCATCAGATATTGCCGGGCAATCAGCGCATAGATCCTGGCTTCGTTGTCGCTGAGTGCGACTTTGCCGGTACGCGCGGTGGGAATAATAGCGTGATGCGCATCGACCTTTTTATCGTCCCAGCAGCGGTTTTTCTGTTCCGTATTGAAGTCAGCAGGTGGCGTGAGATCGGGCTGATGCACAGCGATCGCTTTCAGCACGGCATGACGACCGGCGTAGTGCTCATCAGGGAGATAGCGGCTATCCGAACGCGGATAAGTAATAAGCTTATGCGTCTCATAGAGACGCTGACAGCAGTCCAGCACGCTCTGCGCGCTCAGCCCGTAACGCTTTGCGGCTTCAATCTGCAGGCTGGAGAGCGAAAACGGCAGCGGTGCAGTTTCCGATTCACGCCTGTCGTTATAGCCGGTTACCTGCGCGGGCTGTCCCTGAATACGCGCCAGCACATGCTCTGCCAGCGGCCGGTGCAGGACGCGCCCCTCTTCATCCTGCCAGGGCTCACAGGCGTCGCTTGGCACCCAGCTGGCAACGAAGCGCTCCTCTTTTGGCGTGACGACGTGCGCTTTCACTTCAAAATAGTCTTTGGGCACAAAGTGCTCAATCTCTTCATCCCGCCGCACAACCAGCCCGAGCACCGGCGTCTGCACGCGCCCCACCGACAGAACGCCATCATAGCCGGCGTTACGCCCCAGCAGGGTCCAGGCGCGCGTCATATTAATGCCATACAGCCAGTCAGCGCGTGAACGCGCCAGCGCTGAGACGCAGAGCGGGATGAATTCGCGGTTTTCGCGCAGCCGGCTCACCGCACGCTCAACGGCCGCCGGATTAAGATCGTTGATCAGGCAGCGCTGCACCCGCTGGCGCTTCCCGGCCGGCAGCTGCAGATAGTCCAGCACCTCATCCACCAGCAGCTGACCTTCGCGATCCGGATCGCCGGCGTGCACAATTTCGCTGGCCTGCTGCAGTAAGCCTTCTATGGCTTTCAGCTGTTTCGCTACCGAGGGGCGCGGCTGCAGACGCCACTTTTCAGGAATAATAGGCAGATCGGCCAGGTTCCAGCGGGCATAGCGGCTGTCGTAGCTATCAGGCTGCGCCTGCTCCAGCAAATGCCCGACGCACCAGGTCACCACCTGATCGTTGCCGCAGGCGATATAGCCCTCTCCGCGGCGATGCGGCTTTGGCAAAACATCTGCGATGGCGCGCGCCAGGCTCGGTTTTTCAGCAATAAATAGACGCATGGAAGGCGCAAATCCTTTCTTTTAGCTTTAACGAAAACAGTGAAGCGATGGTAGCCTGGCGGCCTGCTGGAGGTAAGCTTTCTCTGCACGGATGCGGCGCTTTTGCGCACGACGCCTGCAATTCTGCCAGATTGCAGGCGAGAGAATCAAAACCAGGAGACAAACTCTGTGGTATCCGGTGCGACAACCGTGGTGCTGGCTTTAAGCTGCGGCGTGCCGAGATAGAGAAAGCCCACAATGGCATCTTTTTCTTTGCAGTTGAACGCCGCCCGCACGTGAGGATGGTCGGTCCAGGGGCCACTGCGCCAGATGCCGTTATACCCCTGAGCCAGCGCGGCCATCTGCATCGCCATAACGGCACAGCCCGCAGAGACAACCTGCTCCCACTGCGGCACTTTTTCAGAGGGCTTGTAGTCTGCAATGACCGTTATCACCATGGGCGCACGAAACGGCGCCGCCGCCGCTTTCGCGATGGCTTTTTCATCCAGCGCGCTCTCGCGGGCGGCCTGCTCCAGCACGCGGCTTAGCCGGTCCCGTCCCTCATTCTCCGCTATAACGAAACGCCACGGGCGCAGCGTACCGTGATCGGGTGCCCGCATACCGGCATGCAGAATGTTTTGCAGCACCTCACCTGCCGGAGCGGGTTCAGTCAGTCGCGAAGCTGAGCGGCGATTGGTTAATAACTCCAGTGCATCCATAAGGGTTCTCCTGTGCCTTTTGATGATGTGCTAATCCTGGCACAGCGCGATCTTTTGTAACAGTCTGGTGCGAATTCCTGCTGACTTTTCAGCCGCTGCTCTTTAGGATGATGCCGATATCGGGGTCCGCACGCCTGCTGCCGGCCCTGGCTACGTGAATATGGAGAGTTTATGCGCACATTGTGGCGAATGATTACCGGTCTGTTCCGCTGGAGCTGGCGGGTTCTGAATTTTATCCGGGAATTTATCCTTAACCTGTTTCTCATTGTCCTGATCCTGGCCGGTGTCGGCATCTGGCTGCAGCTGTCGAGCGCCGGCAACAGTGAACCGGTCCAGCAGGGAGCATTAAAAGTCGATCTTAGCGGTATGCTGGTGGATAAACCTTCAGTGAGTAACCGTCTGAGCCGCATCAGCCGTCAGCTGCTGGGCGCGAACAGCGATCGCCTGCAGGAAAACTCCTTGTTTGATGTGGTTGATGCGATTCGTCAGGCTAAAACTGACAGCAATAT
This sequence comes from Pantoea sp. RIT413, assembly GCF_003057675.2. Classification (NCBI taxonomy): domain Bacteria; kingdom Pseudomonadati; phylum Pseudomonadota; class Gammaproteobacteria; order Enterobacterales; family Erwiniaceae; genus Pantoea; species Pantoea sp. RIT413. Next base: position 140,654 of record NZ_QBJB02000001.1, on the reverse strand, counting down.
CACCGGTATCGTGCTGGATCTGCGCGATTTTGCCGGTGGCGATCAGCCCTCTCTGCAGTATGTCGGTAAAGCGCTGCGGGAGTTTCGCGACAGCGGTAAACCGGTTTATGCGCTGGGTGACAGCTACAGTCAGGCGCAGTATTACCTGGCCAGCTTCGCGAATAAAATCTGGCTCTCCCCTCAGGGTACGGTTGACCTGCACGGCTTTGCGACCAACGGCCTCTATTACAAAACGCTGCTGGAAAAGCTGAAGGTCTCTTCCCACGTTTTCCGCGTAGGCACCTATAAGTCAGCCGTTGAACCGTTCCTGCGCGACAATATGTCACCGGATGCACGCGATGCGGACAGCCGCTGGATCACTCAGCTATGGCAAAATTATCTCAATACGGTGTCGGCCAACCGTCAGATTACGCCAGAGCAGCTCTTTCCCGGTGCGGCAGGCGTGATCAGCGGACTGGAGGCGGTACAGGGTGACACCGCTAAATATGCGCTGAATAACAAACTGGTGGATACGCTGAGCTCACGCGCGGCAGCTGACCAGGCGCTGGCGAAAACCTTTGGCTGGGACAAAGCGAATAATGACTACCGCTATGTCAGCATCTATGACTACCGTCTGAAACAGCCAGCGCAGCAAAAAGGCAACATCGCGGTGATCCTCGCCAGCGGTGCGATCATGGATGGAGAAGAGAGCGCAGGCAATGTCGGCGGTGATACGACGGCCGCACAGATCCGTGAAGCACGCCTCGATCCCGCCATTAAAGCTATCGTGCTGCGGGTAAACAGCCCGGGCGGCAGCGTCACCGCATCGGAAGCGATTCGTGAAGAGCTGGCCGCCGCGCATGAAGCCGGTAAGCCGGTGGTGGTCTCCATGGGAGGCATGGCCGCATCGGGAGGTTACTGGATTTCAACGCCGGCAGATTACATCATCGCCGCGCCTTCTACGCTGACCGGTTCAATTGGCATTTTTGGCGTGATTAATACGGTCGAAAACAGCCTCGACGCAATCGGTGTACATACGGATGGCGTAGCCACCTCACCGCTCGCTGATGTGGCTACCACCAAAACGCTGCCTGCAGAGGTACAGCAGCTGATGCAGCTGACGATTGAGAATGGCTATCGCAATTTCATCGGTCTGGTCGCTGCGTCGCGCCATAAGACGCCTGAGCAGATTGATGCGATTGCACAGGGCCATGTCTGGACCGGCAGCGATGCCAAAGGCAATGGTCTGGTTGACGCGCTGGGTGATTTTGATGACGCCGTGGCGAAAGCTGCCTCGCTGGCCAGCGTGAAACAGCCTGCGCTGAACTGGTATCAGGATGAACCCGGTATGCTTGATCTGCTGCTTAATCAGATGAACGCCTCGGCGCAGGCGGTACTGCCCGACGCGCTGAAAATCTGGCTGCCCGCACCGGTGCAGGATGTTGTCAGCGCCATGCAGTCGCAGCCGGGCCTGCTCGGTAAGCTTAACGATCCGCAAAATCGTTACGCCTTTTGTCTGAATTGCGGCAGCGTTCGCTAATTTTACAGCCCGGCCGCTGGTCGGGCTGCTTTTCCCTGTCAATCCCCTTATACTGCGCGTTTTACGGCAAGTCTGAGTACACTCATGCAAAAGAAAAATATCTATGTAGCCTACACGGGCGGTACTATCGGGATGCAGCGCTCTGCGCAGGGCTATGTACCGGTATCAGGCCACCTTCAGCAGCAGCTGGCCAATATGCCTGAGTTTCACCGGCCGGAGATGCCGGATTTTACGATTCATGAATACGCCCCGCTTATCGACTCCTCTGATATGACGCCGCAGGACTGGCAGGCAATCGCAGATGATATCCGCCAGAATTATGACGCCTATGACGGTTTTGTTATTCTGCATGGAACCGATACCATGGCTTTCACCGCATCGGCTCTCTCCTTCATGCTGGAAAATCTGGCAAAACCGGTCATCGTCACCGGATCGCAGATCCCGCTGGCGGAACTGCGCTCTGACGGTCAGCAAAATCTGCTGAACTCCCTCTACGTGGCGGCTAACTATCCGATCAATGAAGTGGCACTGTTTTTCAATAACACCCTGTTCCGCGGCAACCGTACCACCAAAGCGCACGCCGACGGCTTTAACGCCTTCGCCTCGCCAAATCTGTCGCCGCTGCTGGAAGCGGGTATCCATATCCGCCGTCTGAACACCTCTCCCGCGCCACAGCAGACGGGCGAGCTGGTGGTTCATCCCATTACCCCGCAGCCTATTGGCGTGGTCACCATTTATCCGGGCATCTCTGCAGACGTTGTGCGCAACTTCCTGCGCCAGCCGGTTAAGGCGCTGATTCTGCGCTCTTATGGCGTGGGCAATGCGCCGCAAAATGCGGAGTTCCTGCATGAGCTGCAGCAGGCGAGCGAACGCGGGATTATCGTGGTTAACCTGACGCAGTGTATGTCCGGCAAAGTGAATATGGGCGGCTATGCCACCGGCAATGCGCTGGAGCATGCTGGCGTGATCAGCGGTTTTGACCTCACCGTTGAGGCCACGTTAACAAAACTGCACTATTTATTGAGTCAGGACCTTAGCCCCGATGAAATTCGTGCCAGAATGCAGCAGAACTTACGTGGCGAACTGACTGAAGATTGAACGGAGCAAAATGATATGAAGCGGGCATTGGTAATTATCGATATCCAGAATGACTTTTGCCCCGGCGGTCCGATGGCCGTGCGCGAAGGTGATCAGACTGTGGCGGTAGCGAATCGCTATGCGCGTGAATTTCGCCAGCGCGGCGAATGTGTTGTGGCCCTGCAGGACTGGCATCCGGCAAATCATGGCAGCTTTGCCTCAGTGTCCGGTGAGCCTGTCTACACGCTGGGTGAGCTTAACGGGCTGGCGCAAATCTGGTGGCCGGACCACGGTATCGAAAACAGCCCGGGCGCAGATTTTCATCCCGACCTCGATCGCTCTCTGATTGACGCCGTATTTCACAAAGGTGGAGACGTTGATGTCGACAGTTACAGCGCCTTTTTCGATAACGGACACCGGCGCAAAACTGAACTGGATAACTGGTTGCGCGAACGCGATATCACGCATCTGGTTATGCTGGGGATTGCGACTGACTACTGTGTGAAATATAGCGTGCTGGATGCGCTGGAGCTCGGGTATCACGTTCAGGTCGTTAAAGAGGGCTGCCGCGGCGTGAATCTCAATCCGGAAGACAGTGACATTGCGCTGGCGCAAATGCAGGCGCAGGGTGCGGAAATAATCTGAAAAACAGGCTGGGTATTCCAGCCTGTTTTCTTAGTGCAGATTGATGCGCGTGACATCCGGCTCGATGCCAAACTCTTCTTTCAGCTGCTTTTTAGATTTGGTCACAATATCTCCCCCTTTGGCAATGCTCATATGCTGAGGTGAGTCGTTATGACGCGCCTGCCACAGCATGACCAGCTGCAGACAGTGCTCGCGCTGCTCCTGCGTTAATGCAACACCATCAGGCCATTTACCCGTCTCAACGGCGGTTGCCAGACGTGCATAGATCTCAGGCGTCATCGCATCCAGCATCGCATTCAGTTCCTGATTCATTCTATCCCTCCTGCTGTTTGCCCTGTTCGTCAGTAAAGCTCAGCGAGGCGGAGTTAACGCAATAGCGCTCACCGGTAGGCTGCGGGCCATCCGGAAAAACATGCCCCAGATGCGCGTCACAGCTGCCGCAGCGGATCTCAACCCGGTGCATGCCGTGCGAGTCGTCTTCAAGGTAGCGTATCGCCTCATCGCTGACCGGCTGGTAGAAACTGGGCCAGCCACAGCCTGAATCATATTTGCTTTCTGACAGAAACAGCGGTGCCTGACAGACCAGACAGTGATAAATGCCATCCTGCTTGTTGTGCAACAGCGCGCCGGTAAAGGGTGGTTCGGTACCCCGATGCTGCGTGACGTAGCGCTGCATTTCCGACAGCTGGCCGATTTTTGCTTCAGATGCGGTATCTTTTGCCATTTTTGCTTCCAGAGTATCTTTCTGTAGAAATCAGCTACTATTCTAACAAACGGACAACATTGCCCGACGTTTTTTTTGTGCGAACTTTTCTGCCCTGGTCGCTGCAGCGTGGTTTTGTGATGACGATCACTCTTTGTGACAAACTTCCCTTTTCACACGCTAATCAGCGTAAGATAGACGCGCTGTAAAATCGGCGCGCAAGCGGTTGCAATACAGATTATTCCTGGCGTTGGAATTGACCTGTCGCAACAATTGACACGATTCCGCTTGACGCCTGGTAAGGTTTTTGTAATTTTACAGCCAACCTTTTATTCACTAACAAATAGCTGGTGGAATATATGACTATCAAAGTAGGTATCAACGGTTTTGGCCGTATCGGTCGCATCGTTTTCCGTGCTGCTCAGCAGCGTTCAGACATCGAAATCGTCGCGATCAACGATCTGCTCGACGCCGATTACATGGCTTACATGCTGAAGTACGATTCTACCCATGGTCGTTTTGACGGCACCGTAGAAGTACAGGATGGCGCGCTGATTGTTAACGGCAAAAAAATCCGTGTTACCGCTGAGAGAGACCCGGCTAACCTCAAGTGGGACGAAGCAGGCGTTGACGTTGTTGCTGAAGCAACCGGGATCTTCCTGACTGACGAAACCGCACGTAAGCATATCTCTGCCGGTGCAAAGAAAGTGGTTCTGACCGGTCCATCTAAAGATGACACCCCGATGTTTGTACGCGGTGCCAACTTTGATAAATATGCTGGCCAGGATATCGTGTCTAACGCATCCTGCACCACCAACTGCCTGGCACCGCTGGCAAAAGTCATCAACGATAAATTCGGTATCGTTGAAGGCCTGATGACCACCGTTCACGCCACCACTGCTACCCAGAAAACCGTTGATGGTCCGTCACATAAAGACTGGCGCGGCGGCCGCGGTGCAGCACAGAACATCATCCCATCGTCTACTGGCGCAGCAAAAGCGGTTGGTAAAGTACTGCCAGAGCTGAACGGTAAACTGACCGGTATGGCTTTCCGCGTTCCTACGCCTAACGTCTCTGTGGTTGACCTGACCGTTCGTCTGGAAAAAGCAGCGACCTACAAAGAGATCTGTGAAGCTATCAAAGCGGCTTCAGAAGGCGAAATGAAAGATGTACTGGGCTATGTTGAAGATGACGTGGTTTCTACTGACTTCAACGGCGAAGTACTGACTTCAGTATTCGATGCCAAAGCAGGTATCGCGCTGAATGATAACTTTGTGAAACTGGTTTCCTGGTACGATAACGAAACCGGTTATTCCAACAAGGTTCTCGACCTGATTGCTCTGGTTGCTGCTAAATAAGCGACCAGGCTATATCAATAAGGGTGACTTCGGTCGCCCTTTTTTTTCGACCAGATAAACAGAGGCTGAACGATGCCAAATACGCTTTTTACACTGCCTGTGACAGAGCAGATAACCCCTTACCTGTCGCTGCGTCAGCAGGATGACCTGCCGGTCGTGATTATCAGTCATCCGAAAGTTCGTGCAGCTATCGCGCTTCAGGGCGCGCATCTGCTCGCCTGGCAGCCCAGCGGTCAGCAGCCTGTTCTCTGGCTGAGTGATAAAAGTGCGTTTAAAGCAGGTAAAGCGATTCGCGGCGGCGTGCCGATCTGCTGGCCGTGGTTTGGCCCTGCCGGTGAACCGGCTCACGGATTTGCCCGCACCCAGCCATGGACGCTGACAGCACACGATGAAAATGACGATGCCGTCATGCTGACCTTTACGCTGGAAAGTAACAGCCAGACGAAAAAGCTCTGGCCTCACGACTTTACGCTGCTGGCCCGTTTCCGGCTGGCCGATCAGTGCGAGATTGAACTTGAAGCCTGGGGCGATTTCGACGCGACAGCCGCGCTGCATGCTTATTTTAGCGTAGCGGATATCGCTGAGACCGCAGTCAGCGGGCTGGGTAAGACGTTTATCGATAAAGTGGCGGATAACTCACCGGGTGAAAACAGTAGCGGCGTACAGCGCTACCCGGGACGGATTGACCGTATTTATACTGCGCCTGACGAGTGCAGCGTGATCAAAGACAGCAGCGGCGGCAGGCAGATTGAAGTTTATCATCACTATCAAAGTGACGTTGTCACCTGGAACCCGGGTCCTGAACTCTCCTGCAGCATGGCGGATATGCCGAATGATGGCTACAAGCGCATGGTCTGCGTCGAGACGGCGCGCATCACTAAGCCGCTAAAAAGCGCGGGCGAAACACCTGCCCGCCTGGGGACAACCTTACGCGTGCGCAGCGCTAAGCCAGCTTAAACCACATCCAGCGGCACGCGCTGCTGCGGAGCAGGAAACAGCTGGTCGAGCAACGCGATCTCTTCGGCGCTGAGCGTGATGTTCAGCGCCGCAGCGTTTTCCTGAACGTGCGCGACGCTGCCTGCTTTAGGTATCGCTATGAGACCCTCATGCCGGATCGCCCAGCTCAGCAGCAGCTGCGCCACACTAATCTGCTTATCCCGTGCCAGCGCCAGCAGCTGCGCATTATCAAACAGCGCCTGTCGCAGCCGCCCCGCCTGGGCCAGCGGGCAATAAGCCATTACCGGCATGGCGCGCTGCTGGCAGAGCGGCAGCAGCGTATGCTCAATGCCGCGGGATGCAAGATGATACAGCACCTGGTTCGTCGCGCAGGAGAAGCCGCCCTCTTCTGCCCACAGCTCTTCCATATCATCGCTGTCAAAATTTGATACGCCCCAGCTGCGTATCTTTCCCTGCGCCACCAGTTTCTCCATGCCGCGAAGGGTCTCCTCCAGCGGGATATTACCGCGCCAGTGCAGCAGATAAAGATCGAGGTAGTCGGTTTTAAGTCGCTGCAGGCTGCGCTCACAGGCTCCGGTGATATCAGCTTCGCTGGCGTTCCACGGATAGACTTTGGAAACCAGCCAGGCGCTATCACGTCGTCCCTGCAGCGCTTCACCCACCACTCTCTCAGCTTCCCCGTCAGCGTACATTTCGGCCGTATCTATCACCTGTAATCCGGCAGCAAGCCCCGCCTGCAGCGCAGCGATCTCCTGAGCACGCAGCGCGGGGTTTTCCCCCATATACCAGGTTCCCTGCCCGATAGCGGGCAGCGAAGCACCATTGATCCAGACGTTTTGCATCATCCCTCCTGCGCGGTACGGCTATAAAAAAACAACGCCTGATATCAGGCGTTGCGATAGTGCATCAGAAGCTGTAGCTGAGGCCGGTCCAGAGCGTGACCTGGCCGTTTTTATCGACCATCGGGCTGTCTTTAACCTCATCATCAAAGCGAGTGTAGCGCCCGGAAAAACTGGCGTTCCAGTTTTGGGTAAGCTGGTAGCTGGCGTTCAGCTCGACATAGGGCGACCAGCTGTCATCGGGCCGGTAGGTGGCGATACCGCTACGGGCACTCTCATGCGAAGAAACGCCGTAGTAGTAACGGTTTTGATTTGCGCTGTTCCACAGGGCCCCGATACCGGGCGTCAGGCTGAATGCGCCAAACTCAAAGCGGTAGAGATACGTCAGATCCCAGATGATGCCATTACTGTTATTCAGCACATCACCCAGTAATGCCGTGCGCAGGATGCCCCACTCTGCAACATGACGATAAGTGCCACCCGCCATTAACGTCATCCGGCGCTTATCCAGAGATTTCATATCGCCAAGATCGTTATCATCCGGGTCATACTGCTGTGGCGAACCGAGCAGCGTCAGCGACAGCTGATTCTGCGGGTCTTTCCACAGGTAATAGCCGCCCTGCAGGCTGCGAAACCAGAAGTTTTCGCCTTCATAGTTGATAACCGGTACGGGCAGATAGCGATCCTGTCCGCCACGATAAGGCGATTGAGCATAGATAACAGAGGCGCCCAGCGACAGCGGGTCAGCATGAGCAGTAAATGCGGTCACCAGCGCGGGAGACAGCAGCATAAACGCAGAAAGTTTAAAGGTGTTCACTATATATTTTGCCTGTTAAGTCACTAATTGCTTTTGCAGTCTAGCGAATATTTTGCAACAGAGGCAATCTGCTGTTAACCGTAATGGCTAATTCTGCCGCTCTTCACATCTTGCAGAAATTTACGCAGCTTATACCGAACAGAGTTGTTGGCATCTTTACAGGCCGTCTCCCATCCTCACAGGCGAATATTTCGCAAAACGATCGTGGCTTAAAACAATATGCGGAAATTTGCGCGTTTTTTGTGCGCTAATCGTTTAATCCTGCGCCACTTACTACTTGATCTTTATCCGATACACGCTCATAACAATAGAGAAGCAGAGAGATTTATATCCTTAAAATTGAGAGGTTGGCACCACTGTTTGTAAGGTTACGCTTATTGTTCCCAACAATTCTAACAGGACGGGCATCGCTATGAATATATTCGATCACTATCGTCAGCGTTATGAAGCTGCCAAGGACGAAGAGTTCACACTGCAGGAATTTCTTACTATCTGTAAGCAGGATCGCAGTGCATACGCCAATGCGGCAGAACGACTGTTAACGGCTATTGGTGAGCCCGTTATGGTTGATACCGCTCAGGAGCCACGCCTTTCCCGTATCTTCTCGAATCGTGTTATTGGCCGTTACCCGGCGTTTGAAGAGTTCTACGGTATGGAGGAAGCGATTGAACAGATCGTCTCCTACCTGAAACATGCGGCGCAGGGGCTGGAGGAGAAGAAGCAGATCCTCTATTTACTCGGTCCGGTGGGCGGCGGTAAATCCTCTCTCGCTGAACGTTTAAAAGCGCTGATGCAGCGCGTGCCTATTTATGTACTGAGTGCCGATGGCGAACGCAGCCCGGTTAACGATCATCCGCTGTGCCTGTTTAATCCGCAGGAAGATGCCAATATTCTGGAGAAAGAGTATGGCGTACCTCGGCGTTACCTTGGCACCATTATGTCGCCGTGGGCAGCAAAACGTCTGCATGAGTTTGGTGGTGATATCACCCGCTTCAAAGTGGTAAAAGTGTGGCCATCAATTCTGGAACAGCTGGCTATCGCTAAAACTGAACCCGGTGATGAAAACAACCAGGATATCTCCGCGCTGGTAGGTAAGGTTGATATTCGCAAGCTTGAGAATCATGCGCAAAACGATCCGGATGCCTATGGTTACTCTGGTGCGCTCTGCCGCGCGAACCAGGGCATCATGGAATTCGTAGAGATGTTCAAAGCGCCGATTAAGGTGCTGCACCCGCTGCTGACTGCTACGCAGGAAGGCAACTACAACGGTACTGAAGGCATTTCCGCTCTGCCTTTTAACGGCATTATTCTGGCGCACTCCAACGAATCGGAGTGGGTCACCTTCCGCAACAATAAGAATAATGAAGCCTTCCTCGACCGTGTCTATATCGTTAAGGTGCCCTACTGCCTGCGCGTTTCAGAAGAGATCAAGATTTACGAGAAGCTGCTTAACCATAGCGATCTCACCACTGCGCCCTGCGCCCCTGGCACACTTGAAACGCTGGCCCGTTTCACTATCCTGTCGCGCATGAAAGAGCCGGAAAACTCCAGCATCTACTCGAAAATGCGGGTGTATGACGGTGAAAGCCTGAAGGATACCGATCCCAAAGCAAAATCCTGGCAGGAGTATCACGACTACGCGGGCGTCGACGAAGGGATGAATGGCCTCTCAACCCGTTTTGCCTTCAAAATTCTGTCGCGCGTGTTCAACTTTGATCACACTGAAGTGGCGGCTAACCCGGTTCATCTTTTTTACGTGCTGGAGCAGCAGATTGAGCGGGAGCAGTTTCCGCAGGATCAGGCAGAGAAATATCTGGAGCATCTGAAGGGTTATTTAATTCCGAAATATGCGGAGTTTATCGGTAAAGAGATCCAGACCGCTTATCTGGAGTCCTATTCAGAATATGGTCAGAATATCTTTGACCGCTATGTCACTTATGCCGACTTCTGGATCCAGGATCAGGAGTATCGCGATCCGGATACCGGACAACTGTTTGACCGTGAGTCGCTTAATGCGGAACTGGAGAAGATAGAGAAACCAGCCGGCATCAGTAATCCAAAAGATTTCCGTAATGAAATCGTCAACTTTGTTCTTCGCGCCCGGGCGCAAAATAGCGGCCGTAATCCAAACTGGACCAGCTATGAGAAACTGCGCACGGTCATTGAGAAAAAAATGTTCTCCAATACTGAGGAGCTGCTGCCGGTTATCTCGTTCAATACTAAAACGTCTACCGATGAGCAGAAAAAACATGATGATTTTGTCGACCGTATGATGGAGAAAGGCTATACCCGCAAACAGGTGCGTCTGCTCTGCGAGTGGTATCTCCGCGTGCGTAAATCGTCATAATCGATCCGTAAGCCCGGCGCCTTGCGTGCCGTTAATCAGGCCGGAGAACCCTTTCCGGCCTGGCTTACACTGCAGTTGAGGGGAAACCATGGCCTATTTTATCGATCGGCGTCTCAACGGTAAAAACAAGAGTGCGGTCAACCGGCAGCGCTTTCTGCGCCGTTATAAGTCGCAAATCAAGCAGTCGATTTCCGAGGCCATCAACAAGCGTTCGGTAACCGATACAGAGAGTGGTGAGTCGGTGTCGATCCCGATTGATGACATCAATGAACCCGTATTTCATCAGGGTCGCGGCGGAAGCCGCCATCGTGTTCATCCCGGCAACGATCACTTTGTACAAAATGACCGTGTCGAGCGGCCTCAGGGCGGCGCGGGCGGCAGCGGCAGTGGTCAGGGCAACGCCAGCCAGGATGGTGAGGGGCAGGATGAGTTTGTCTTTCAGATATCGAAAGATGAGTATCTCGACTTACTGTTTGAAGACCTGGCGCTGCCGAACCTGCGCAAAAATCAGCATCGCCAGCTCAATGAGTTTAAAACGCACCGTGCCGGGTTTACCTCAAACGGCGTCCCGGCCAATATCAGCGTGGTACGCTCATTACAGAACTCGCTCGCCCGGCGTACGGCTATGACAGCAGGCAAGCGCCGTATGCTGCATGAGCTGGAAGCTGCCCTGCATGAAGTTGAAAACAGCGAGCCGGCCCAGCTGCTTGAAGAGGATCGACTGCGTCATGAGATTGCTGAACTGCGCGCGCGTATCGAACGGGTGCCGTTTATTGACACCTTCGATCTGCGCTACAAAAACTTTGAAAAACGTCCTGAACCCTCCAGTCAGGCGGTGATGTTCTGCCTGATGGACGTCTCAGGCTCTATGGATCAGGCCACCAAAGATATGGCCAAACGGTTCTATATTCTGCTTTACCTGTTCCTGAGTCGTACCTATAAAAACGTTGAAGTGGTGTATATCCGTCACCATACGCAGGCAAAAGAGGTGGATGAACAGGAGTTCTTCTACTCGCAGGAAACCGGCGGCACCATTGTTTCCAGCGCGCTGAAGCTGATGGATGAGGTGGTCAAAGAACGTTATGACCCGTCCCAGTGGAATATTTATGCGGCGCAGGCATCAGACGGAGATAACTGGGCAGATGATTCGCCGCTATGCCACGAGATCCTGGCGAAGCATATTTTGCCGGTGGTACGCTATTACAGCTATATCGAGATCACCCGGCGGGCCCACCAGACTCTGTGGCGCGAATATGAACACTTACAGGCTATGTTTGACAATTTTGCTATCCAGCATATTCGTGAACCTGAAGATATCTACCCGGTATTCCGGGAGCTTTTCCACAAGCAGGCTGCCGAGGCCTGAATCGTAAGCCGGTCACTGACCGGCTTTTTTATATCTGATTACGACCTGTTTACCCGCAAAACGACCCGCCTGTTGCAGGATTTTCCTGTTTAATGTCATCATAGCTCGCATAAACAAAAAACAGGAAATTAAGCGCTGACAAGCCGTTGATAAGGCATTATCTTTTGAACTTATTTGTACGAATTGTTCGTGCTTGTCAGTTTTGCCCCGGTTGCAGGAGAATGCTATTGAATACCAGCATGATTTACAGTCTTTTTATTATTGGTTCCGTGCTGGTCGCTGCAAGCATTTTACTGAGCTCATTTTCCTCGCGTCTTGGCATCCCCATTCTGGTGATCTTTCTCGCGCTCGGTATGCTGACCGGTGTGGATGGCATCGGCGGTATCGCCTTCGATAACTACCCGGTAGCCTATCTGGTCTCCAACCTTGCGCTGGCGGTTATTCTGCTGGACGGCGGCATGCGCACGAAAGCCAGCTCGCTGAAAGTCGCGCTCGGTCCGGCGCTGTCGCTGGCAACAGTCGGCGTCATGATCACCGCCGGCCTGACCGGTTTGATTGCAGCCTGGCTGTTTAAACTCGACCTGATGCAGGGATTTTTGATTGGCGCCATTATCGGCTCAACGGACGCAGCAGCGGTTTTTTCTCTGCTGGGTGATAAAGGCCTCAACGAACGCGTCAGCTCTACGCTGGAGATTGAATCGGGCAGCAACGACCCGATGGCGGTATTTCTGACTATCACGCTGATTGATATGATCCAGCAGGGTCAGAGCGGCCTGAGCTGGATGTTTGTGGTACATCTGGTACAGCAGTTTGGTCTGGGCATCGTCTTTGGCCTCGGCGGCGGGTGGGCGCTGCAGCAGCTGGTTAACCGTATCAGCCTGGCTCAGGGGCTTTATCCGCTGCTGGCGCTTAGCGGTGGCATTATCGTATTCGCGCTGACCACGGTGATGGAGGGCAGCGGGATCCTCGCGGTCTATCTGTGTGGCTTTTTACTGGGCAACAGCCCTATCCGCAATCGCCACGGCATTCTGCAAACGTTTGATGGCATGGCCTGGCTCAGCCAGATCGGCATGTTTATTGTGCTGGGGCTGCTGGTGACGCCATCCGATTTGTGGCACATCGCCCTGCCGGCCATGATCCTCTCACTCTGGCTGATTCTGGTGGCCCGCCCGCTTTCGGTACTGGTCGGACTGCTGCCTTTCAAAGGATTCACCGGTCGGGAACGTATTTTTATCAGCTGGGTCGGCCTGCGCGGCGCCGTGCCGATCATCCTGGCCGTGTTTCCGATGATGGCGGGACTGGAGAATGCCAGACTCTATTTTAATATCGCTTTCTTTGTGGTGCTGGTATCACTGATGCTGCAGGGAACGTCGCTGGGTTACGCAGCGAAACGCGCCAGAGTGGTTGTTCCGCCGCTCGCCTCGCCTGTCAGCCGTATCGGGCTTGATATCCATCCGGAAAATCCGTGGGAGCAGTTTGTCTACCAGCTCAATGCCGACAAATGGTGTGTGGGCGCGGCGCTGCGCGATCTCAAAATGCCGCGTGAAACGCGCATTGCGGCGCTGTTCCGCGATAACACGCTGATGCATCCCAGCGGCGCTACCCGGCTAAAAGAGGGTGATGTACTGTGCGTCATAGGCCGCGAGCGCGATTTACCGGCGCTGGGTAAAATGTTCAGTCAGACGCCGCCGGTGGCCCTTGACCAGCGCTTTTTCGGCGACTTTATTCTCGACGCTGATGCACGCCTGCGGGACGTGGCACAGATTTATGGCCTGGAGCTGGATGATGAAACCAGCGATCAACAGTCGCTGGGGCAGCTGGTGATGAGCCTGCTCGGCAGCACGCCGGTGGTAGGTGACCAGGTGGAGTGGAAGCAGCTGACCTGGACCGTCGCGGAAAAAGAGGATAATAAAATCATGAAAGTCGGCGTGCGCGTCAGCGAAGAGCGAGAATAATCTGAGGTTTTAGCGCCCCTGAAGCGGTCAGCAGCGACTATGATTTTACTTATCAGTCAGCAAACGGGAGCAAAAAATGGGAACGGTAGTCAAAATTGGTCGCTATGAAATTGTTGATGCGGAGATGGGAGGCGATAAACCTTATACCGTCTCTATCCCCTGCCAGACTAACCCGGGCCTGAGCTATCAGCTTGATGGCTGGGATCATGAGACCAGCGTGCCGGCGTGGATTGATGGCGAGCCTGTCGATTTGAAAATTGGCCACTACGATAAAGAGCAGGATCGCTGGGTACTCAATCGCCCCGCCTGATCTCACCACACCGTCATGCCTGCGTATGGCGGTGATTCCTAAAAATTGCTGAAAAAAAACGCTGTTTTTGTCCTCTTTTTCATCACCATCTCTCTGTTTTCAATAACATAGCTGATAGTCCCTCAGGTCAATAATTTCCTTTTAAGAGTAATTCCATATTAACTCCGTCAGATTCCTCTTGCATACTCGTAAACGTTGCTGCTGTTTTCGTGACTTGTATCACGTCTTATCCGGCCCTTGCCGTGCAGCGCTTGAGTGATCACTAATGGTTAGTGTGCTGATAACAAACGTTATTTTTCCTGTCAGCCATTAACCCTGAGCGCGTACTTGATTCTGGTCAGGCCATCTTTTACTTAAGAAAAGAGAGCGGGTGTTATGGCAAGTACAATTGTAATGAATGACGCAAGCCGCTCATGGAGCGGCCTGCGCAAAAATCTCATTGCTAAAGTCGCATTAAGTCTTTCCGATCTTATTGCACTTAATCTGGCGCTGTTTTTATCCGCGGCTACCGTCCAGGGGATTTGGGGAGAGCTGGACAGCTTTATTCCGCCGCAGCAGATTGAGTACCGGTTTATCGCGCAGCTTGGCCTCTCGGTACTCTGCACCGCCTGGTTCTGGGTCCGGATGCGGCACTACACCTACCGCAAACCTTTCTGGTTTGAGCTGAAAGAAGTGGTTAAAACGCTGTTTGTTTTTTCACTGCTGGATCTGGCGCTGATTGCCTTTTCAAAATGGGACTTTTCACGCATGGTCTGGGTGTTCAGCTGGAGCTGGGCGCTGCTGCTGCTGCCGCTGATGCGCGCAATGGTAAAACGGGCGATCAGCCGTGCAGGACAGTGGCAGAAAGAGACCATTATCATCGGCTCAGGCAAAAATGCCCTGGAAGCCTATGCCGCGCTGCAGAGTGAAGAGATCCTTGGTTATAACGTGCAGGCGTTTATCTCACTGGATGATGAAAACACCCCGGATAAACTCAACGGCGTGCCGGTTATCACCCGCAAGGATATTAACTGGCAGACCATGGATCGCGATAACACGCAGTTTATCGTGGCGACCGAATATGAACAGCAGGCGGTGCGCGATCACTGGCTGAAGTTTCTCTCCAGAATGAAATGCCGCTCTGTCTCAGTGATCCCGACGCTGCGTGGCGTACCGCTTTACGGTACCGATATGTCATTTATCTTCAGTCATGAAGTGATGATTCTGCGCGTCAGCAATAATCTGGCCAAGCGCTCATCGCGCTTCCTGAAGCGCACCTTTGATATTGTGGTAGCGTCGCTGCTGCTGCTGTTTCTCGCACCGATATTTGGCCTGCTCTGCTGGATGGTGAAACGCGATGGCGGTAACGCTATCTACGGTCATGAGCGCGTAGGTCAGGATGGCGCAAAGTTTAAATGCCTGAAGTTTCGCTCTATGGTTACCAATTCGCAGGACGTCCTGCAGGCGCTGCTGGCCACCAGCGAAGAGGCGCGGGCCGAATGGGATCGTGACTTTAAGCTGAAAAACGATCCGCGCGTTACCCGCATCGGCGGCTTCCTGCGTAAAACCAGCCTCGATGAGCTGCCGCAGCTCTGGAACGTGATCCGCGGAGAGATGAGCCTGGTGGGGCCGCGTCCGGTTATCGAAGCTGAACTGGAGCGCTATGCCGGTGACGTTGATTACTACCTGATGGCCAAACCAGGTATGACCGGTTTATGGCAGGTAAGCGGTCGTAATGATATCGATTATGACACCCGCGTCTATTTTGATTCCTGGTATGTAAAAAACTGGGCGCTGTGGACCGATATTGCCATTCTGTTTAAAACCGCTGGCGTGGTACTGCGCCGCGACGGTGCCTACTGACCGCTCTCTGTGCGATGCCTGCCTTCCGGCAGGCATCGCCTTTTCACTTTAGCGCTTTCTTTTTATCCGCAGACTCATTACCCTTCTCGCCTGTTTAACAGGACGTTTCTGGTTCTTCATGCAAAAATTTACGCTTATTCTGCTGAGTCTGGTGCTGCTGGCTCCGCTCGGTATTGATCTCTACCTGCCTGTTCTGCCGCAGATTGCCGATGGCCTTAACGCCCCGGTGAGCCTGATCCAGCTTACCATCCCGCTGTTCCTGCTGGTGATGGGCATAGGTCAGCTGGTGACGGGTCCGCTGGTGGACAACTTTGGCCGCAAGCCCGTGGCGCTGGCTGGCCTGCTGCTCTATATCGTGGGCAGCGCCGTTGCGGCAACCGCCACGCTCTGGCCGGTATTTTTCCTGGCCCGCATTATTCAGGGCTGCGGCGTCTGCTGCAGCGCGGTGGTGGCATTCAGCGGCGTACGCGATCGCCTGAGCGGCGATGAGGCGGCACGCGCTTACGGATTTCTGAATGGCGCGCTAAACATCGTTCCGGCTCTGGCACCGCTGCTGGGCGGCCTTCTGGCGGAAGCCTATGGCTGGCGTGCACCTTTCTGGTTCCTGTGCAGCTATGCGCTGGCGATTGGCCTGCTGGTGATCGTGGCCTTACCGGAAACCCGGCCGGCGGATACGCTGCGGGTGAAGGGATTGCCGCTGGCGCAATATGGCGCGATTCTGCGCCAGCCGCGCTTTCTCGCTTTTGCGTTTGCCAATGCAGGCGCGCTGGGCATGGTGCTGACCTACGTTTCTCTGGCTCCGCATGTGCTGATGACTGAAGGCGGCCTGACGCCGCTGCAATTCTCATTTGCCTTTGGGGCCAACGGCTTCTGGATCATGCTGGTCAGCGCCTTTGTGAATAAAACGATCCGCAAAGCGGGCCGGCCATTTTGTCTGGCGATGGGCTTTATTACGATGCTGCTGGGGGCAATACTGCTGCTGGCGGGCGCTCACCTTCTGCCTGCTGAATGGCAGCCTCACTGGGCGCTCTATATGATCCCTGTGGCGGTCTCGGTGGCAGGCCTTGCCTTTACCGTTGGCCCGGCCACCAGCTATGCGCTGGAACCCTATCAGCAGCAGGCGGGTGTAGCCGCAGCGCTGCAGGGCTTTATTCAGATGGCGGGAGGCGCTGGCGGCAGCATGCTGATTGTTGCCCTGCCGGTCGCGGAAAAATCGTCACTGGCCCTGATGATGCTGACTGGGGCAGCGCTGGCACTGATTGCCTGGCGCTGCAGCCGTAAAATACGCGGCAGCGTGACCGCGCTTAAATAACCTCAACCGGCACGCGCGGGGCAAGCGCGCACATCAGCTCGTACCCGACCGTGCCGGCCGCTGCAGCAACGTCATCAATCTTCACGTCATTACCCCACAGCTCAACGGCGGTGCCGATACCCGCCTGCGGACAGGGTTCGAGATCGATCATCATCATATCCATCGACACCGTTCCCAGGGTGCGGGTGCGTACGCCGCCAACGGATACCGGTGTGCCGGTAGGTGCATGGCGCGGATAACCATCTGCATAGCCGCAGGCCACAATACCAATCCGCTGCGCTCCGCTGGCCCGGTAGCGATAGCCGTAGCCGACGCCGTCGCCCGCTGTCAGCTGCTGCACGCCGATAATTTCACTGCTCAGCGTCATAGCTGGCTGCAGCCCGGTACCGGCGATATCCTGCCAGCGACCGCTGGGTGAGGCGCCATACAGCACGATGCCGGGGCGAACCCAGTCATAATGCGTAAGCGGGTGCCACAACGTGGCGGCGGAGTTAGCGAGCGAACGCGGACAGTTCAGGCCTTCAGCTGCCTGCTCAATGCGTTGCAGTGGCCCGGCTACCCCCTCGGGATTATCGGCATCAGCGAAATGTGCCATCAGCGTGATCTCACCTACCCCCGGCAGCGCACGCAGTTTTTGCCAGGCGTTATGCACCTGTTCAGGGCGAAAACCGAGCCGGTTCATACCGCTGTTCATTTTCAGGTAAACATCCACGGGAGCAGAGAGCTGTGCGGTCGCCAGCGCTTTGATTTGCCAGTTACTGTGCACGCTGGTGGTCAGCCGGTAGCGATCGATAAGCTTCAGATCTTCTGCGTGGAAAAAACCTTCCAGCAGCAGAATCGGTTTTTTCCATCCCTGCTCGCGCAGCAGAATAGCCTCTTCGAGATTGAGTAACGCAAAACCGTCGGTGCTCTCCAGCGCCTGCCAGACGCGGGCAATGCCGTGTCCGTAGGCGTTAGCTTTGACCACTGACCATACGTGTGACTGCGGCGCGGCCTGACGCACCACAGACAGATTATGACGCAGCGCCTGTCGGTTAACCGACGCGCGCACAGGACGTGACATAGTGTTAACTCTCCGTGAGTGTTAGCGTGCGATATCCGCGCGGCGTAAAGGCGATGCGTGCGAGGCAAAACCCGGCAGATAGCGCAATACAGAGAGATCGTCTGCGGCAATCGCGGGTTTCTGACCCGATACAATATCAGCCAGTAGCTGGCCGGAACCACAGGCCATGGTCCATCCCAGCGTACCGTGTCCGGTATTGAGATAGAGATTTGTCAGCGGGGTACGTCCCACAATTGGCGTACCGTCTGGCGTCATCGGACGCAGCCCCGTCCAGAAAGAGGCCTGTTCGGTAAACCCGCCTTCAGGATAGAGATCGCGCACCACCATCTCCAGCGTTTCCCGCCGTGCCGGCAACAGTTTGGTGTTAAAACCAACAATTTCAGCCATGCCGCCTACCCGGATACGGTTATCAAAGCGGGTCACAGCGACTTTATAGGTCTCATCAAGGATCGTAGAGCGTGGCGCAGCGTCAGCATCTTTTACCGGAATAGTCAGCGAATAGCCTTTCAGCGGATAAACCGGAATGGCGAGGATATCTTTCAGCAGCGCGGTCGAATAGGAGCCAAATGCCACGACGTAAGCATCCGCTTTAATCACTTCATCTCCGCACTTCACACCATAGATGCGGTTGCCTTCACGCAGTAACCGATCAACCGGCGTATTGAAGCGAAACGTGACGCCTGCCGCCATAGCCATTTCTGCCAGGCGTTGGGTAAAGAGCTGACAATCACCGGTTTCATCATTAGGCAACCGCAGGCCACCGGTCAGCTTGTGCGCGGTAGCTGCCAGCGCCGGCTCGGCACGCTGCAGCTCATGAGCCTGCAGCAGCTCATAGGGCACGCCCGCCTCTTTCAACACGGCGATATCTTTACTGGCGCTGTCGAACTGCTGTTGAGTACGAAACAGCTGCAGCGTTCCGCCCTGCCGCTCTTCATAGGCAATTCCGGTTTCCGCCCGCAGCGTTTTCAGGCAGTCGCGACTGTATTCAGCGATACGTACCATGCGGGCTTTGTTTTCCTGATAGTGGCGCATATCGCAATTACGCAGCATCTGCCACATCCACTCAAGCTGAAACCGGCTGCCGTCTGGCCGCATAGCCAGCGGTGCGTGGCGCTGAAACATCCATTTAATCGCTTTCAGCGGCACGCCAGGCGCGGCCCACGGCGCCGCATAGCCAGGCGAGATCTGACCGGCGTTACCGGCACTGGTTTCCAGCGCGGCGGCAGGCTGTCGATCGATGACGGTAACCTCATGTCCGGCCTGCGCCAGATACCAGGCACTTGCCACTCCCACCACCCCACTACCCAGAATCACGACACGCATAGGCCCCTCGAGACAAAAGCATAATTAACTGGTATGAGCACCTGAGTCAGAATAATCAGGCTGCTCTGTTTATCTTAGAATTGACCCGGCTATTTCACATCTTTTTTAACATTCTGCACACTTAAATCCTTCCTGATAGCAAAGATCAGAGTTTTACCGCTTCTGAAGCGCTGACCGGAGCGCTTTGTCAGAAAAAAATCAGGGCTTTTTCCCTTTTTCAGCAGAATCACCCGCTGCTGCCTGACCGCTGTTTTTTCAGTTTATTATTCTGCGTTTTTATTTTCAGCCGGATTAATATCTCACAGCATAGTTGGATCGCGCTATCCGGATGATTTTCTGCCAAAAGAATTCGTTTGAGTTCCGTTATCGGATGCGAGACAGTGAACTATCCTTGATCTGTTCGCTCAGTTTTTGGGCGCTCTTTCTCAGGACGAAGCCTTCACCCGTGTGGCAGGGTCTTCCTGCCGCCTGCAAAACAGAGGTGCGCTATGACGACAATGTTTGACGAGCCAACCCGCAGCAGTAAACGACTCAGTGACGGGCCCGACTGGACATTTGAACTGCTTGATGTCTACCTGGCTGAAATCGACCGCGTGGCGAAAAGCTACGGGCTTGATACCTACCCGCATCAGATTGAAGTTATTACGTCCGAACAGATGATGGATGCCTACTCCAGCGTGGGGATGCCGATCAATTATGCGCACTGGTCATTCGGTAAAAAGTTTATTGAAACCGAGCAGCGTTATAAGCATGGGCAGCAGGGGCTCGCCTATGAGATCGTCATCAATTCTAATCCCTGTATCGCCTATCTGATGGAAGAGAATACGATGACCATGCAGGCGCTGGTGATGGCTCACGCCTGCTATGGACACAACTCTTTCTTTAAAAATAACTATCTGTTCCGCAGCTGGACGGATGCAAGTTCAATCGTCGATTATCTGCTGTTTGCGCGTAACTATATTGCTGACTGTGAGGAGCGCTTTGGTGTCGAAGAGGTTGAGCGCCTGGTTGACTCCTGCCACGCCCTGATGAACTACGGCGTTGACCGTTATAAGCGCCCGCAGAAAATTTCACTGCAGGAGGAGAAAGCGCGGCAAAAGAGTCGTGAAGAGTATCTGCAGAGTCAGGTAAACACACTATGGCGTACGCTGCCGCGTAAAGAGAAAGAGGCGTCGCACATAGAAGCCGCGCGCTATCCCTCTGAGCCGCAGGAGAATCTGCTCTACTTTATGGAAAAAAATGCCCCTTTACTGGAGCCGTGGCAGCGCGAAGTGCTGCGCATCGTGCGTAAAGTAAGCCAGTATTTCTATCCGCAGAAACAGACGCAGGTGATGAATGAGGGCTGGGCAACCTTCTGGCACTACACGATCCTCAATCATCTCTATGACGAGGGCAAAGTATCAGAACGTTTTATGATGGAGTTTTTGCACAGTCATACCAACGTTATCTATCAGCCGCCTTATAACAGCCAGTGGTATAACGGTATTAACCCCTATGCCCTGGGATTTGCTATGTTCCAGGATATCAAACGCATCTGTCAGTCACCGACAGAAGAAGATCGCCACTGGTTCCCCGATATTGCCGGCTCCGACTGGCTTAAAACGCTGCATTTTGCGATGCGCGAGTTTAAAGATGAGAGCTTTATCAGTCAGTTCCTGTCGCCGAAAGTGATGCGCGATTTCCGTCTGTTCACCGTGATGGATGACGATCGCAATAACTATCTGGAAATTGCGGCGATTCATGATGAGGCTGGCTATCGCGCCATCCGTCAGCAGCTCTCTGCCCAGTATAATCTCAGCAATCTGGAACCCAATATTCAGGTCTATAACGTGGATCTGCGCGGCGATCGATCGCTGACGCTGCGCTATGTTCCTCAGCAGCGTGCGCCGCTGGATAAAAGCCGGCGCGATGTGCTGAAACATGTTCACCGGCTCTGGGGATTTGATATTCATCTGGAGCAGCAGAACGAAGATGGCAGTATAGAACTGCTTGACCGCTGTCCGCCGCGTGCGCCCGGACTCTGAGCATAAAAAACCGGACTGAAGAGTCCGGTTTTCTTTAGCGCTTGTTGCCGAGATCGTCTGGCAGATTTTTCTGCATACTGTGCCAGATCTCCCCGCTGCGGCGTCCATACATACGCACGCACTCAACCACCTGCTCCTGCGTCGGCTGCTGCGAACACATATCCGCCAGCTGCTGATAAAAGCTGCGTGCCAGCTCGCGCGCTTCAGGATTGGAAAAATAGTGGCGTCCAACCCGCGTATAGAGCCCTTTCAGTCCGTTGAGGATCAGACCGTAAATCGGATTGCCGGAAGCAAACGCCAGACCGCGGAATACCCGGTAATCAAGCTCAGCATAGGCATCCGCCTGATCCTGCTCATGCAGCGCGCTCTCCAGCACTTCGCGGGCTTTTTCCGGATGGTGACGCAGCGCACGGCTGATAAAAATAGAGGCGATGTTGCTGCGAACTGAGAGCAGATTATCAATCAGCTGCGGCACGCTGTCGTGATCGAGCCGGGCCAGCGTCTCAAGGATGTTGAGGCCGGAGGTTTCCCAGAAATCATTTACGCGCGTCGGCTTGCCGTGCTGGATAGTGAGCCAGCCATCACGCGCCAGACGCTGCAGCACTTCGCGCAGGGTGGTGCGGGTAACGCCAATCAGTTCAGACAATTCACGTTCAGCAGGCAGAATCGACCCGGGGGGAAAACGACTGTTCCAGATACTCTCAATTATGTACTCTTCTGCGAATCCTGCAGGGCTCTGCGCCTTGATAACCATAGCGTTACGTTCTCATTGCGTTCTTAATCGTCATTACACTCATCATACCAGAGGGGCTATAGCGGAAATAGTCTGCCGGCGGATTAAAAGCATGGCCTGGCGCAAATTTCAGCATGCGGGCTGAATGCTTTCACCTGGTCCGTACCGGGCAAGCGGCTGGCGGGTCAGACAACCTGCCACATAAACGATCTGCGTCATTTTTATCGCTGAATTCCTGTTTGCAGGCTGGCAGCGTCAGGCTTTTGGTTTACACTGCCAGGCACTGATAGCTAAGGGAAATCCACTATGTTGCGATATCTGAATCTCTGCTCGCGCGGGCGTGGCGCCTGGCTGCTGCTGGCATTGACCGCGCTGGCGCTGGAGCTGGTGGCGCTGTTCTTCCAGCACGGTATGGGGCTTAAGCCCTGCGTGATGTGTATCTACGAGCGGTGTGCGCTGTTTGGCGTAATGGCGGCAGGCGTGGTGGGCGCTATTGCGCCGCAGACTCCGCTGCGCTGGGCCAGCCTGGCCATCTGGATCTACAGCGCCGCTGAGGGCCTGCGCTTATCCTGGGAGCATACCATGCTGCAGCTGCACCCTAACCCGTTTGTCACCTGCGACTTTGCCGCACGCTTTCCGGCATGGCTGCCGCTGGACAAATGGCTGCCCGCGGTATTTGTTGCCAGCGGCGACTGCGCTGAGCGCGGCTGGACGCTCCTCGGCTGGAGCATGCCGCAGTGGATGATCGCCATTTTTGCCGCCTACCTGCTGGTGGCGATAGTGGTACTTGTTGCTCAGATATTCAGGCCGCGTCAGCGCAACCTGTTTGGCCGCTGAGGGACGCAGAATCAGCCATTCCGATCGGGTCGGTCAATAATGTGATCTTCCCAGTCGCGTACTTCACTTTCGCGTACAGCGATGTAGCGCACCGAGATCCGCTGGGCATGCATCGCTTTTTTTGATCCCGCCAGCAGCGGATGCCAGGCGGGCAGCGCTTTGCCTTCGCCAAGCAGCCGGTAGGCGCAGGTGCGCGGCAGCCAGTTAAAAGTTGTGAGGTTTTCACGCGTGAGCTTGATACAATCTTCTTCATACTCAAACCGGCGTTCGTAGTTGCGGCACTGGCAGGTTTTAATATTCAGCTGGTTGCAGGCGACATTGGTGAAATAGATCTCATCCGTATCGGCGTCCTGCAGCTTATTCAGACAGCACTGTCCGCAGCCGTCACACAGCGATTCCCACTCAGCGTCGTCCATTTGTTCCAGACGTTTGGTCTGCCAGAAAGGTTGGTCACTCATCATTGCGGTCCGGGTTGTTCAGCAAAACCGCACCTTATAAAGGTTAAGATGCGGTGATGCAAGTATTACAGCACGCGCGTGCTGATACCGTGACCCGCCAGCGATATCTCAAGTTTATCCCCTGAGCGCAGCGGGCCTACGCCCTCTGGCGTGCCGGTCAGGATCACATCGCCCGCGCGCAGCGTAAAAAACTGGCTCATATAGGCGATGAGCGGCTTGATTTTGTGGATCATATCGGACGTAGAACCATGCTGACGCCGCTCTCCGTTCACCACCAGCTGCAGCTCGCTGTTTTGCGGATCGCCCGTGTACTCACCGACCGGAATAAAGCCGGAAAGCGGACAGGCGTTGTCGAACCCTTTCGCGCGCTCCCAGGGCTGACCCGCTTTTTTGAACCCCGCCTGCAGATCGCGCAGCGTAAGGTCCAGCGCTACGCCGTAACCCGCAATCGCTTTTGCCACATGCTCTTCGCTGGCCTGCTTTAACGTGGCGCCGATCAGGACAGCGAGTTCCACTTCATGATGTACGTCGCCTGACGCGGTCGGGATAGAGAGCGGCTGCCGCAAATCGCATAAGGCTGTCTCAGGTTTGATAAACAGCACCGGCTCATCCGGCGTTGCGCTTCCCATTTCTTTAATATGTTTTGCATAATTACTGCCTACGCATACCACTTTGCTGACCGGAAAATCCAGCAGAGCACCCTGCCAGTTACGATGCTGATACATATTTTTCACCTGCCTGAGTTATGTCTGCGCTCTGTCGGGATGACAGAGGCTCTGTGAGTAGCGGCCGGAACGGGGCGCCAGTAAAGATAATATTAACGGTTATCGCGACAGGTGTAACAGAAATTGTCAAAAGAGATTTATCTTTCTTACGACGGCGGGCAAACAAATATTAATTGCCCACGACAGGATGGAACATGGGCAATTAATTAATCACTGAACACTGAATATATTTACAGGCTATATTTTTTACAGATGAATCTGAATTAAACTTCTTTACCCTGCTCAAGATGGACGTTGAGCAAACTTTCTACAGGCGGCGGGATCTGCAAATAAAAACCCTGCTCGCGCAGTCCCTGCTTTACCTTTTCAATGTCGGCGTTGGCCAGTCTCTCACGCTTGTCCAGCGACAGCACCATCGCTAACTGCGGCTTGCCAAAACCTTTAAGCAGCGCTTCCGGCACGCGGGAGAAATCGTCCTTTTTTTCTACATAAAGATAAGTCTGGTCGCGTTGCGGGCTTCTATAGATCACACAAAACATATTTTTTACTCGAATTAACTGTTAGCGTCACTTGCCTGAATATTACAGTAACTATAACATGCTTGCAGAACTTCGAATATTGACCCGATGATGTTAATGGCGATTTTATCGACGTTCATCTCCGGGTCAAAAAAAACAGGACTGAGCCAGGACAGATGCCGCAATCGCCAATCGAATTCAAGGGAAGCAGTTTTACCCTGTCAGTTGTTCATCTGCACCATTCACAACCCGATGTGATTCGTCAGGCGCTGCAGGAGAAGATCGATCAGGCGCCGGCCTTTTTACAGAACGCTCCGGTCGTCCTGAACATCTCAGCGCTATCCGGAGATATTAACTGGAAGCAGATGCAGCAGGCGATCAGCGCCACCGGGCTGCGTATCGTTGGCGTCAGCGGTTGCAAAGATGACGCCCAGAAAAAAATGGTGGCCCGCGCGGGCTTACCGGTGCTCTCTGAAGGCAAAGAGAACCGCAAAACGGCTGAAGCGCCGCCTGCGGAAGAAGCTGCTGCACCCGCTGTTGTTACCGAGAGCATTAACAAAACGCGCGTGGTGAATACGCCAGTGCGTTCCGGTCAGCAGATTTATGCCCGTAACGCCGACCTGATTGTGACCAGCAGCGTTAGCGCCGGAGCAGAACTGGTTGCCGATGGCAATATACATATTTACGGCATGATGCGCGGCCGGGCGCTGGCAGGCGCCAGTGGCGATCGTGACTGCCAGATTTTTTGTACTCACCTTGCCGCTGAGCTGGTCTCAATCGCCGGTGAGTACTGGATCATGGATCAGATTCCGGCGGAATTTTTTGGTAAAGCGGCGCGCCTCTGTCTGAAAGAGGGCGCGCTTACCATCCAGACACTTAATTAGGCCCCTTTTCTTTCGTTAAGGAAATCAACATTTATGGCACGCATTATTGTAGTAACATCGGGCAAAGGGGGCGTTGGCAAGACCACGTCAAGCGCGGCCATCGCGACAGGGTTAGCGCAAAAGGGCAAAAAAACCGTTGTTATCGACTTCGATATCGGTCTGCGTAATCTCGATTTGATTATGGGCTGTGAACGTCGCGTCGTGTATGACTTTGTGAATGTTATTCAGGGTGATGCCACCCTGAATCAGGCGCTGATCCGCGATAAACGCACCGAGCAGCTCTACATTCTGCCGGCATCACAGACGCGTGATAAAGACGCTCTGACGCGCGAAGGCGTAGAGAAAGTGCTGAACGATTTAGCCGCTATGGAGTTCGATTTTATCGTCTGTGACTCCCCGGCGGGTATCGAAACCGGCGCGCTGATGGCGCTTTACTTCGCTGATGAAGCGATCATCACAACCAACCCGGAAGTCTCATCCGTACGCGACTCTGACCGTATTCTGGGCATTATCTCCTCTAAATCGCGCCGTGCTGAAAACAGCCAGGACCCGGTCAAAGAGCATCTGCTGCTGACCCGTTACAACCCAGGCCGTGTGACCCGTGGCGATATGCTCAGCATGGAAGATGTGCTGGAAATCCTGCGTATTCCGCTGGTCGGTGTTATTCCGGAAGATCAGTCTGTGCTGCGCGCCTCAAACCAGGGCGAACCGGTGATCCTCGACATCAATTCTGACGCCGGTAAAGCTTATGCTGATACCGTAGAACGCCTGCTTGGCGAAGAACGCCCCTTCCGCTTTATTGAAGAAGAGAAGAAGGGTTTCCTGAAACGCCTGTTCGGGGGATAACCAATGGCCTTACTCGATTTCTTTTTATCCCGTAAAAAGAGCACAGCCAATATAGCCAAGGAGCGGCTGCAGATCATCGTTGCTGAACGCAGGAGGGGCGACAGTGAGCCCCACTATTTGCCTCAGCTTAAACGCGATATCCTGGAAGTGATCTGCAAATATGTCAAAATCGATCCCGATATGGTGACAGTACAGCTCGATCAGAAAGGCGACGATATTTCGATTCTGGAGCTGAACGTGACGCTGCCGGAAACGGAAGACGCGCCGAAATGAGTGTAGCGGATCGCAGCGTTTCCCCTGCGTAATAGCGCAGGGGAAAACAGCGCGCTTAAAGTGCCTGCAGAATCTTGTCGATTCCCGGCTTCAGCAGCTCGCCACGCCAGCCGTTCAGCAGTTCGGGTGGACGGTTTGCTGATTTCAGCCCCCAGAACACGCTGAGAACCTGATTAATCTGACGGCGTGAAGCCAGCAGTTCCTGACCATATCCCGTCTCTTCGCTTACCTGCTGTACCAGCGCTTTAATCGCTTTAAAGACCTGCTTATAGTGCGGATGCTCAATAAGATTGGGCAGCGGTGCCGGTAGCGTTGCCTCATCCTGTGCCTGCGCCTCAGCGACCTGATCAATCATCGCTTTACCGTGAAAACGGATTTCATGGCCGTTGAGTCCAAGGTGATCCAGTTCACCGAGGCTGCCGGGCAGATAGCGAGCGACCTTCCACAAATTTTCTTCACGTACCACAAAATTAACCGCCATATCTTTCTGACGCGCGACCTTCAGGCGCCAGGCCGCCAGGCGCTGCAGTGCGGCCAGCTGGCGCGGACGCAGCTGCCAGGCGTTGGTAATATCGCGCCATGCCTCTTCAGGCTGCAATATATCGAGCCGGCGCTGACACAGCATGTCGCACTCGCTCAGGGCGGCCTTCATGTTGCCGGCGGCTTCAGTCTGCGCCATCAGCTCACGGGCAATAGGCAGCAGGTAGGCGACATCCGCTGCGGCATACTGGCGCTGACGCTCGGTCAGCGGGCGCGCAAGCCAGTCGGTGCGGGCCTCACTTTTATCCAGTTCAATCTGGTTAAAGTGATTAACCATCGCTGCAAATCCCCAGGAGAGCGGCTGGCCGGAAAAGGCGGCCAGAATCTGCGTATCGATCATCGGCTGCGGCAGGCAACCAAAGCGATGCAGAAAGACTTCCAGATCTTCGCCTCCGGCGTGCAGGAATTTAGTCACCTGCGTATCCTGCAGCAGGGCGATAAACGGCGTCCAGTCACCAATCGGCAGTGGATCGATCAGAACCAGCTGTTCGCCATCAAACAGCTGAATCAGCCCGAGCTGAGGATAGTAGGTCCGGGTACGTACAAATTCAGTATCCAGAGCAACAGCATCATGCTGGCGAGCCAGGCGGCACACGTCAGCCAGCTGGTGGTCTTGGTCGATCAGGGTGTAATTCACGTATTTATTCCCGCTGCGCAAACCCCGCGCAGCGCTCCATGTTAAAAACAATAAAAACGCCGGTCGTAGCCGGCGTTAACCTGGGGAAGCATGGCGACACTACTGCCCTTCCCGCTTCGCCTCATCGCGCAGTTCGCGGCGTAAAATTTTGCCCACGTTTGTCTTTGGCAGCTCTTCACGAAACTCGATAATTTTCGGCACCTTGTAGCCGGTCAGCTGACGACGGCAGTGATCCAGCACCTCTTCTTTAGTCAGCCCGGGATCCTTTTTAACGATACAGACCTTCACCGCTTCACCCGAGAGTTCGCTTGGCACGCCAATCGCTGCAGCTTCACGAATTTTTGGATGCTGCATCAGCACATCTTCAATTTCGTTAGGATAGACGTTGAAGCCGGATACCAGAATCATATCTTTTTTACGATCGACAATCCGGATAAACCCTTCACTGTCCACGGTAACAATATCGCCGGTATGCAGCCAGCCATTTTTCAGCACTTCCAGCGTGGCATCAGGACGCTGCCAGTAGCCCGCCATCACCTGCGGGCCGCGGATACAGAGCTCACCCGGCTCACCCGGCGTCACATCATTATCCTGATCGTCAATAACCCGGATATCAGTAGAGGGCACCGGCAGGCCGATACTGCCGGTATGGCAGGTAATATCGTAAGGGTTAACCGATACCAGCGGGGAGCATTCGGTGAGGCCGTAGCCTTCAAGCAGGTAATGCCCGGTAAGCTTTTCCCAGCGCTCCGCTACCGCTTTCTGAACCGACATGCCTCCGCCAGCGGAGAGCCGCAGCGTGGAGAAATCGAGTTTATTAAAGTTTTCATCATTCAGCAGCGCATTGAACAGCGTGTTTACGCCGGTAATGGCGGTAAAAGGAAACTTAGCCAGCTCTTTAACGAATCCGGGTATGTCGCGCGGATTGGTAATCAGCAGATTAGTGCCGCCCAGATCGAGGAACAGCAGACAGTTAACCGTCAGCGCAAAAATATGGTAGAGCGGCAGCGCCGTTACCACCTGCTCCTGCCCGGCGCGCAGCAGTTTGCCGTAGGTGGCTTTTGTCTGCTCCAGGTTTGCCTGCATGTTGCCATGGGTGAGCATCGCGCCTTTGGCGACGCCGGTGGTGCCCCCGGTATACTGCAGAAATGCCAGATCGTCATTGCTGAGCGCCGGACGCTGATAAGCCATGCGTGCGCCCTGCTGCAGCGCATGCCGCAGCGGTACAGCTCCGGGCAAATGGTATTTCGGCACCAGCTTTTTGACATATTTGACCACAAAGTTCACCAGCGTCGCTTTGACCGGTGCCAGGTGATCGCCCATCCGCGTCAGCATCACGTGCTTTACCGCCGTCTCTGCCACAACTTTTTCCAGCGTGTGAGCAAAATTGGAAACGATAACAATGGCGCTGGCACCGCTGTCATTGAGCTGATGTTTCAGCTCGCGCGGGGTATAGAGCGGGTTAACATTTACCACCACCATACCGGCACGCAGTACGCCAAACAACGCCACCGGATACTGCAGCAGATTAGGCATCATCAGCGCCACGCGATCGCCCTGCTGCAGTCCCAGCCCCTGCTGCAGCCAGGCGGCAAAGTCGCGGCTCTGCGCGTCGAGCTGGCGATAGGTCAGCGGCTGCCCCATATTGATAAAGGCAACGTTGTCGGCATAGTGCAACACCGCATGTTCAAAGAGATCGACCAGAGAGGGATAACGGTCGGCATTTATTTCTGCTGGCACATCTGGCGGATAGCGTTTCAGCCAAACTTTGGTCAAAGAGTCACCCCGATATTCTTGTTGCGTAGCCATCGCCGCCTCTGCAATCAGTGTTATTAACAATACTTTAACTGATTGTACCAGTTTGCCGGTTACGGCATTTTCAGGTTGCGAAGCCCATCACTAAATTTCGCGCGCCGGTTACGCGCCCAATAAAAAAGCCCGGCTGCGTGCACCGCAACCGGGCCGGAAAAGTATGTGGCGGCTACTCGGTCAGAATAGTCTGTACCTGAGCCGGCCCCCCCAGGTTCATCCCCCAGTAAGGGTTTGGCCCCCAGTAACCCGGATGATGCCGCGTCGGGCCATATCCGATCCAGGGATCGATTGGCTGCGGCGGCGTCATTACCTGCTGAGTCAGATGCCAGCGCTGATAGCCGCGCACATCAATCACAACAAAGTTATAACTGGCCTTGCCAATTTCACCTTTTTCGGTGCCTTTGATGGTACCCAGCACCGTAACATATTGGTTATTCACATCAACCGGATCGACAAATCCTTTGAGATCGGCATATATCCGTCCGATTGAGGCAGCCCCCAGCCGGGGCCGTGCGCTCTCATCCAGCGGCTGCGTGGCTATCTCCAGCCGCGTCAGTCCGTTGAGGTTTGTAACGCGAACCACTTTACCGCCAAAGCGTGACTCCTGCCCGGTATAGAGCTGAGGAGCATTCATCACGCGCAATAAATCCTGCTGCGGAAGCGCCGAGCTTCCTTTAATAGAATCGGGTACGCTGACGCAGCCGCTCAGCAGCAATACACACGCCAGTACGCCACCAGCGATTCCAGCACGATAACCTGGCATAAGCACATCTCCTGTAATTTTTAATTTAGACTGGAGGTGCAAAAATAAGTTGCGTGGCGGCTCAGCGTCCGGGCAACTTTTTCCACGCCACTTCGTTACGCAGATAAACCGGCTCTGCATGCTCAACCGCTACGGTGTCGCCTCGCTGCCACGCCTGCAGCGCCAGCGGCAGCATATCTTCAGCCGCGGGCAGCGTAACCGGGGTGGCCAGTAGCGTTGCGCCCGGCGTGGTCATCAGCTCAGGCCATGCCTGCCAGCCGGTACCTGCGGTCGCCCATTCGCCGCTCAGCGCCGCGATGCGAGCGGCGGCAGCCTCAGGCTTCAGCACCGCTTCGCTGTCGGCGCCGTGCCAGTGACCCGCATCATCGCGCTGATATTCAGCCCAGTAGACTTCACCCATGCGTGCATCAATCGCCACCAGCACACGAGTGGCACCGGTCAGCCGCCAGGCCCCCTGCGCCATCGTTGCCAGCGAAGAGACGCCAATCATGGGTAAGTTTGCGCCCAGCGCCAGCCCCTGCGCAATGCCAATACCAATGCGAACGCCGGTAAAACTACCCGGCCCGCGCCCAAACGCCAGCGCATCCAGCGCGGTCAGGTCCAGCTGCTGCGCCTGCAGCAGCGACTGCACCAGCGGCAGAATGCGCTGCGTGTGATCGCGCGGAGCAATTTCAAAACGGGCATCGAGCTGCTGCTGATTCAGCAGCGCGGCAGAACAGGCTTCTGTCGCCGTGTCCAGTGCTAAAATTCGGGCGGACATAACAACCTCAGAGAATCAAAATGGCGCGCATCTTATCACAAAGCGGCATAAATTAGTGTTCCTCAGCCTGCCGGACAAAGTCGATCGCACGCGCCAGATCGCGGGTCCGCGGCGTGGGTGGCAGGCTGTTGAGAAAGAGTTCGCCGTAGGGGCGGGAGACCAGACGCTGATCGCAAATCACCAGTACGCCGCGATCGGCGGTGTCGCGGATCAAACGCCCCACCCCCTGTTTGAGGGTGATTACTGCATCCGGCAGCTGCACATCACTGAACGGATCGCCGCCGCGCAGCCGGCAATCCTCCATGCGCGCCTTCAGCAGCGGATCGTCTGGCGAGGTAAACGGCAGTTTATCAATAATGACCAGCGACAGGGCATCGCCGCGCACGTCGACACCTTCCCAGAAGCTGCTGGTGGCAACCAGCAGCGCATTACCCGCCTCCAGGAACTGCTTCAGCAGCTGCCCTTTGCTGGTCTCGCCCTGCAGCAGCACCGGCAGAGTCATTGATGCACGAAACTCGGCCGCCAGCTCACGCATCATCTTGTGTGAGGTGCAGAGAAAAAAGCAGCGTCCTTTATTGGCATCAATCAGCGGCTTCATCATCCGCGCCAGCTGCCGGGCCCCGCCAGGCGCATTTGGCTCCGGCATGTTGCGCGGCACGCACAGGAGCGCCTGCCGGGCGTAGTCAAACGGACTGTCGAGGATCAGCGTCTGCGCCTGCTCAACCCCGAGCCGACTGGCGAAATGCCCGACCTGTTCATTCACCGCCAGCGTGGCGGACGTAAACACCCAGGCCGCTTTACGCGTATCCATCACTTCGCGAAAGCGCTCCGCAACTGAAAGCGGCGTCAGCGCCAGCGTAAAATGCCGGCTGGTACATTCATACCAGTAGCTGAAACCGGGTTCGCTGATGGCACGTAAACGCTTCAGGCGGGTGCGATAGAGCGCCGCGCGCTCAAAGGCCGCGTCAAGCAGCGCTGAGCGTCCCAGGGAGAGTTTAATGACGTCGTAACAGAGTTCCAGCGCATCATCCAGCAGAGTAAACATGCGCATGACGTTGTTATCACTGAGCAGATCGCGCAGATTACCGCGAAAGCCGGGTTCGCCAAGCGTCAGGCGAAAATCCTGCGCACACTGCGCCAGACGATCGGCAGATTTCTGCAGCTGCTGCACATCACGCACCTCGGTGCGATAGGCAAGAATGATATCTTTGGCGAGATCCTGCAGCTGACGGCTGGAGAGCTGCTGGCCAAAGTACTGGCTGGCGATGTCGGGCAGCTGATGTGCCTCATCGAAGATCATTACGTCCGCTTCCGGGATCAGCTCGCCAAACCCGCCCTCTTTGACCACCAGGTCAGCCAGAAACAGATGATGGTTGACCACCACAACGTCAGCATCCATCGCTTTTTTACGCGCTTTTACGACAAAACACTCTTTATAGAGCGGGCAGTCGCTGCCAAGACAGTTGTCATTGGTGCTGGTGACGTAAGGCCAGACAGGGCTATCTTCAGCGACACCGGCGCAGTTGCTGATATCGCCATCTTTGGTTTCCGATGACCAGCTGCGCACGTGGATAAGATCGCCCAGCGCCTGTACGGTAAGATCGCCGCCGCTCTGGTTTTGCTGCTCCATACGTTCGAGACAAAGATAGTTAGAGCGGCCTTTCAGCAGCGCAGTTTTTCCGCTGAATTTGAGCGCCCGGGCAATGGTGGGCAAATCGCGATTGTAGAGCTGATCCTGCAGCGCTTTGGAGCCGGTAGAGACAATGACTTTCTTTTTTGCGCGCAGTGCAGGCGCCAGATAGGCGTAGGTTTTACCGGTTCCGGTGCCCGCCTCCACCACCAGCTCACCGCCGTGCGTTACCGCTGCCGTGACCGCCTGTGCCATCTCATGCTGGGCCGCACGCGGTTTAAAACCCGGAATTGCCTGCGCTAACGCGCCATCTGCTGCAAAATCGTCTGCCACACATCCTCACCTGTAACCTGAAAAACACTGTGATTATGTCAGGATTCCGCAGACGCGACCACAACAGATGACATCGCAGCCCGGTTATGCCAGGCTGGCGCAGCAAAAAACAGAGGAGAACAGCATGTCTATTACGCGTATCGATCCCGAACATCGTATGTCCGAAGCCGTAATACACGACAATACGATCTACTACACCAGCGTCCCGGAAAATCTGGATGCCGATGCGGAGGCGCAGACGGCCGACGCGCTGGCAGTTATCGATCGTATTCTGACGCGTGCCGGATCGGACAAGAGCAATATTCTCGACGCCACGATTTTTTTGGTGGATAAAGCGGATTTTGCGGCGATGAATCGCGCCTGGGACGCATGGGTATCACCGGGCAACGCGCCGGTACGCTGCACCGTACAGGCCGGACTGATGAACCCGAAATATAAAGTAGAAATAAAAATTATCGCCGCACGTTAAGCGGCACGGGCACTATTCGTTTTCATCTTCATCTTCGAAGCGTGCCCGAATCGCCTCACCGGTAAAGGTCTCACGAATTTCCTGCGCCACCTGCGCAATCGCCTGGCCGCTGGCCATGCCGCCCGCCATCAGTTCCTGAATTCGCTCAACCGCCTGCTGCTGCTGCTCATGAGATAGTGCCGGAAGCCCTGTAAACATACGTTACTCCAGATTAAATCGGACGGGCATTATCCCACGCGGAACAAACAGGTGCCAGTGGCAAAAAAATATGCCAGGCTACGCCTCTGCCTGTTGAATGCTGCTGAACCCATGATCGCGAAAACCCTCACGCTTACCTATAGTCCCGATGCACTGCTGAACCGCTTTGCCACGCTGGCGCATCGCCCGTGGGCCATGCTGCTGACCTCAGGTCAGGCCGATCACGCCGATAACCGCTTTGATATTCTGACCGCCGATCCGCGCATCACGCTCATCACGCGCGGCGGGTATACCGAAACCGATGATGGCACCGGCATTCAGCGCTCTGAGGAGGATCCGCTACAGCTGCTGCAGCGGCAGATTGACCGGCTGGGCCTGCAGCCCGCCTCCCATCCCGATCTGCCTTTTCAGGGCGGTGCGCTGGGCCTGTTTGGCTACGATCTCGGCCGCCGGTTTGAACAGCTGCCGGCGGTGGCGCAGCAGGATCTGCAGACGCCTGATATGGCAGTGGGCCTTTATGACTGGGCGCTGATTGCCGATCATCACCTGCAGCGGCTTACGCTGGTCTCTCTCAGCGATGCTGACGCGCGCTGGCGCTGGCTGCAGGCGCAGGCGGTTCCGCTGCCGCGTGCGTTTCACTTAACCAGCGCGTGGCGCTCTGACCTGACGCGCGAAGCCTATGCAGCACGCTTCAATGCTGTACAGGCGTATATTCAGGCAGGTGACTGCTATCAGGTCAATCTTGCTCAGCGTTTCGAGGCGCGCTATAGCGGGGATGAGTGGCAGGCGTTTCTGCGCCTTACGCGCGCCAATCGCGCGCCCTTTAGCGCCTTTCTGCGTCTGCCGGACAGCGCGCTGCTCAGCCTGTCGCCGGAACGTTTTCTCTCTCTGCAGCAAAACGTTATTGAAACGCGTCCGATCAAAGGCACGCTGCCGCGTCTGGCCGATGCAGAGGCCGATCGTCTGCAGGCGGAAAAGCTGGCGCACTCCGCGAAAGATCGTGCGGAGAATCTGATGATTGTTGATCTGATGCGTAATGATATTGGTCGGGTGGCTGAACCCGGCAGCGTGAGCGTGCCTGAGCTGTTTGTGGTTGAACCCTTTCCGGCAGTGCATCATCTGGTGAGCACCGTGCGGGCCCGTCTGCCCGACAGGCTGCGCGCCACCGATCTGCTGCGCGCCTGCTTTCCAGGCGGCTCAATCACCGGAGCGCCAAAAATCCGTGCGATGGAGATTATCGAAGAGCTGGAGCCGCATCGTCGCAACGCCTGGTGCGGCAGCATAGGCTATATCAGCCTGTGTGGCCGTATGGACAGCAGTATTACCATTCGTACGCTGATCGCTGAAAACAATACCCTCTACTGCGCCGCCGGTGGCGGACTGGTGGCTGACAGCGATCTGCAATCTGAATATGAAGAGACCTTCCATAAGGTTAACCGCATTCTGCCCTGCCTCAGCGATGAGAAGTAATATGACTGCCGAACTCAGCCAGTTTCTGACGCGTTTTATGCTGCAGCCTCCGCCACCCGCACGCCTGCCGGCCCCTGCCGGACGTCATGCGGCAGTGCTGGTGCCGATTATCAACAGCGCCGAGCCGGCACTGCTGCTGACGCGGCGCTCGGCGCTGCTGCGTAAACATGCCGGCCAGGTCGCTTTTCCGGGCGGCATGCAGGATGCCAGCGATACGTCATTGATCGATACCGCGCTGCGTGAAGCGCAGGAAGAGATCGGGATCGATCCCCGTCAGGTGCAGATAGCCGGTGTACTGCCGGCGGTCACCAGCAGTACCGGTTTTGCCGTCACGCCGGTGGTGGGGATCCTGCCAGCCATGCCGCTCCGTCTGAACCCGGATGAAGTCGAAAGCGCCTTTACCATGCCGCTGCGTGAAGCACTGCATCTGGCCCGCTATCATCCGCTGACGTTATATCGCGGCCAGCGTCAGCACCGGATATGGCTCTCCTGGTATAACGATTATTTTATCTGGGGCATGACGGCCGGAATTATTCGTGCGCTTGGTCAGCAGATCGCGCTGCCCTGAATGCCGTGTGTAAACTCATAGCTGAAAAATCGATCCACTTCACAAAGGTATGGATTGATAACTATTTCTGCGGTTTATAATTAGATTATTTCATGCGAAAAGCTGTTCTTTCGCCCGCCGTGGCGATTACTATTAGCCGCAATTACGGCTCAGGCCGCAGAACCCCGTATTTGTGAGGAGCGTTACCGTTGATTAGTGTTTTTGACATGTTCAAAGTGGGCATCGGCCCATCCAGTTCACATACCGTAGGTCCGATGAAAGCGGGCAAACAGTTTGTGGATCTGCTGGCTGAGCAGGGCAAACTGCAGGATGTCACGCGCGTAGCGGTGGATGTGTATGGCTCTCTCTCGCTGACCGGCAAAGGTCACCATACGGATATCGCTATCATTATGGGTCTGGCGGGTTATGAACCTGCCACCGTGGATATTGATGCGATCCCGGCATTTATTAAAGATACGGAAACGCGTGAGCGCCTGCTGCTGGCTAAGGGCGCGCATGAGGTCGACTTTCCACGCGAAGGCGGCATGGTGTTCCGCAGTGAGAATCTTTCGCTGCATGAAAACGGTATGACGCTGTATGCGTTTGCCGGCGATCTGCTGATTCTGACGAAAACCTACTACTCAATTGGCGGCGGGTTTATCGTGGATGAAGCGCATTTTGGCCAGCCGGTGCTGGACGAAGTCGCGGTACCTTATGCGTTTCACTCGGCAAAAGAGCTGCTCAGCCACTGCAGCGAGACCGGCATGTCGCTTTCAGGACTGGTGATGCAAAATGAGCTGGCGCTGCACAGCCGTGAAGAGATCACCCGCTATTTTACCGATGTCTGGCAGACCATGCAGGCGTGTATTGACCGCGGTCTGAACACCGAAGGCGTGCTGCCGGGGCCGCTGCGCGTTCCGCGCCGTGCCGCCTCTTTGCGTCGCCTGCTGGTCTCATCGACCAAGCACTCCAATGATCCAATGAACGTTATCGACTGGGTCAATATGTTTGCCCTGGCGGTAAACGAAGAGAATGCGGCAGGCGGACGCGTGGTAACGGCCCCGACTAACGGAGCCTGCGGCATCGTGCCGGCGGTGCTTGCCTATTACGATCACTTTATCGAAAGCGTCACGCCCGATATCTTTATCCGTTATTTTCTCGCGTCAGGCGCTATCGGTATTCTCTATAAAATGAACGCCTCTATCTCCGGTGCCGAAGTAGGCTGTCAGGGTGAAGTGGGCGTGGCCTGCTCTATGGCGGCGGCGGGTCTGGCGGAGCTGCTGGGCGCCAGCCCGGAGCAGGTCTGCGTGGCCGCGGAAATTGGTATGGAGCATAACCTGGGTCTGACCTGCGATCCGGTTGCCGGTCAGGTGCAGGTGCCCTGCATTGAGCGCAATGCTATTGCATCGGTCAAAGCCATCAACTCAG
Source organism: Pantoea sp. RIT413 (assembly GCF_003057675.2). Lineage (NCBI taxonomy): Bacteria > Pseudomonadati > Pseudomonadota > Gammaproteobacteria > Enterobacterales > Erwiniaceae > Pantoea > Pantoea sp. RIT413. The sequence continues at coordinate 103,336 of NZ_QBJB02000001.1, read as the reverse complement.
CGCGCATGGCGCTGCGCCGGACCAGCGCCCCGCGCGTCTCGCTGGATAAAGTCATTGAGACCATGTATGAGACCGGTAAAGATATGAACGCTAAATATCGCGAAACCTCGCGTGGCGGTCTGGCCATCAAAGTTCAGTGTGACTGATACCTGTCCGGAGTGCGCTGGTTAAAATCAGCGCACTCATACTGATTTCTGCTTTTTTACCTACCTCGGCGTTGCCAAACCAGATATTGTAATTTTCCTGCGCGGATCCGGCAGGACGCAATTTTTATTGCCTGCTTTTTTAACGGGCAGCGCTAAACCTGGCCGTCCCGATGCCGATAACCTTCACGTTAATTTGCTCCTGGTCTGTGTCTTAACAAGGTGGTTACTGATGCTCATTCCCCAGCAATTTGTGGGTCAATTTCGCCGTAAGCGGCTGCTTATTGCGTTAGTGATCGCGACGCTGGTTTTGATCCTTACCCTGACTTTTCGTTATATCGAAGAGAAGTCACGTATTGAGCAGCAGTCTCTTAACTTTGCCAGCCGCGCCATTGAGCGCTTTGACCGTATGTTCTCGCCGCTGGACGTCTCCGCCAATAACACGCTGGGCCTGGTGGGCCTGCCCTGTTCGCTGGTGCGTTATCCGCTGATTGAAAAGATCGCTGCGCTGCAGACGGTACGCACCGTGCTGCTGGTGCAAAATGACACTATCTACTGCTCCAGCATCTATGGCGCCCGCGATATCTCTTTTAGTCAGACCTATCCGGAGCTGGCGCTCAATAATCAGCGCATGCTGCTGACCACAGATGATTATCTGCTTAAAGGCTCGCCGGTGCTGCTGCTCTGGACGCCAAAGTCGCTGGATAATCGCGATGGCTTGCTGCAGGTGGTGAATGTTGAACTGATGAGCAATTATCTGCTTGAGCCTCAGCTGCCGTGGGTAGAGCGGGCTATTTTCAACGTGGGCGGCCAGAGCCTTGAGTATGGTAATCCGATGATTGAACATACGGTGCCCTCGGATGACGAGGTCGCTTACGATCAGGCATCTTTACGCTACCCGTTCACCATTACGCTCTACGGCCCTTCGCCGGCGCGCCTGGCGTTAAATACGCTGCCTTCCCAGCTGCCGCTGGCGGTGATGCTGAGCCTGCTGATTGGCTATATTGTCTGGCTGGCAACGGCCAATCGCATGAGCCTCAGCTGGCAGATCAGCTACGGCATCACCGCTAGCGAGTTTATGGTTTACTGTCAGCCGCTGATCAATGCCCGCAGCGAACAGTGTGAAGGTATTGAGCTTCTGCTGCGCTGGCATAATCCGCGTCAGGGATGGATTGCGCCTGACGTCTTTATCCCTCTGGCGGAACGGCAAAACCTGATCGCTCCCCTTACCCGCTTCGTGATTGCCCGGGCCGTAGAAGCGCTGCCGCAGCTGCCGCAAAGCAGCGCGTTCCATATTGCGATTAACGTCGCCGCCAGCCATTTTCACGATCGCGCCATTGTGGAAGATCTGCAGCAGATCTGGTGGCCTGCTAACCCCCATCCGCAGCTGGTTGTGGAGCTGACAGAGCGTGACGCCTTGCCGGTTATCGATCAGTCGGTCGTGGCGCAGCTGCATAACATTGGCGTACGCCTGGCGATAGACGATTTCGGCACCGGGCACAGTTCGCTGGCCTACCTGAAAGATCTGCAGCCGGATGTGCTGAAAATTGACAAGATTTTTACCGCGGCGATCGGCACTGACGCGATCAACGCCACGGTAACCGATATGGTGATTTCACTGGCGCAGCGGCTGAAGATTGCGCTGGTGGCCGAAGGCGTGGAGACCGCTGAACAGGCCTCCTATCTGCGCGAGCGCGGGGTAGATCATTTGCAGGGTTACTTCTATGCGCGCCCCATGCCGATCGAAGATTTTCCGGCATGGCTGGCTCAGCATCAGGAAACAGCGGGTTAAAAAAAGGGCCGTCTTCACGACGGCCCTGATTGAACAGCTACGCGCGATTACGCGTTTTCTTCATCTTCATCGTGAGGCGCATCTTTGGTCACTCGTACCAGGTCGATACGGTAATCTGTCGCCTCAACAATTTCAAAGTGCAGCGGCGGCAGATCGATTACCTCACCAGGCTGCGGCAGCTGACCTTTCTGCTCAATCAGCAGGCCCGCCAGCGAAGCGTGATCGTCCTCCTGTTTAACCAGTTCATGGTAGTCGAGCAGCTGCTGAAGCGAATGCAGGTCGGTGCCGCCTTTGACCAGCCAGCCATCACCATCGGCGATCACATCCGGCGTCTCATCTTCATCCGGGAACTCACCGGCAATCGCTTCCAGCACGTCCAGCGGCGTAATCAGACCCTGCACCATACCAAATTCGTTGGTTACGATAACAAAGCTGCCTTTCGCCCGGCGCAGCACGCCCAGCAGATTAATAGGATCCAGCGTCTCAGGGACAACAATCGCCGGCGAGCCTGATGCGAACGTGGTCACATCCATACCGTGCTCCAGCGCCACCAGCAGCTCTTTTGCGCGCACCACGCCAATAATCTCATCCAGCTCACCGCGGCACACCGGAAACAGACTGTGTGGCGTATCCAGCAGCTGCATACGGATCTCATCCAGCGGACGCGTCACATCAACCCATGAGATATCGCCACGCGGCGTCATGATGCTGCGAATAGAGCGCTGCGACAGCGTCAGTACGCCGTTAATCATATAGCGCTCTTCATCCTTAAACGCTTCCTGCGGCATAGCGTTATTCAGCGTATGCTCATCCGTTGAAGGCTGCTGCTGACGATTGCGCCCGCCCATCAGGCGTAAAATAGCTTCTGCCGTGCGCTCACGCATTGGCCGGCGCGCCTGATGGCGCATAAAATTACGGCGCGCGATCTGATTAAACAGCTCAATCAAAATTGAGAAGCCGATCGCCGCATAGAGATAACCTTTCGGAATATGGAAACCGAACCCTTCCGCTACCAGCGACAAACCGATCATCAGCAGGAAGCTCAGGCAGAGCACGACAACCGTCGGATGAGCGTTGACAAAATTAGTCAGCGGCTTCGATGCCAGCAGCATTACGCCCATTGCGATCACCACCGCAGTCATCATCACCGGCAGGTGGTTAACCATACCCACTGCGGTAATCACGGCATCCAGTGAGAAGACGGCATCCAGCACCACGATTTGTGCGACCACTGCCCAGAAGCTGGCATAGTTGCGATTACCCTGCTGCTCCATGCCTTTATTTTCCAGACGCTCATGCAGCTCCATCGTGGCCTTGAAAAGCAGGAACAGGCCACCAAACAGCAGGATCAGATCGCGACCGGAAAAGCTGAAATCCATCACGCTGAACAGCGGACGGGTCAGCGTGACCATCCACGAGATCAGGGAGAGCAGGCCGAGGCGCATCACCAGCGCCAGCGACAGACCGATCAGTCGCGCTTTATCGCGCTGCTTTGGCGGCAGTTTGTCAGCAAGAATGGCGATAAAGACCAGGTTATCGATACCCAGCACAATTTCCAGCACGATCAGCGTTAACAGCCCCGCCCAGATCGAGGGATCCAAGAGAAACTCCATTAGTGACTCCTTGCTAAGAAAGTAGACGCACGAAAATCAGCCTGCACCGGTAAGTGAGACAGCTGAAGAGTCGAAGGCGAAATAACGCTGAATGGCGTGGCGATCTGCGCCGGCTGGCACAGTAAGGATAAGAAGCGACGTCGGTGACGGTCCATAAAGGTGAGCTTGAGCCCGGTACTCCTGAGTAATAAACAGAAAGTTAATGTATCAGTTACCTCAACAAGATCAAAAAATTTTCTTACATTTACACATAGCTGCGCTGGCGCATAAAAACGGCATAAAAAAGTCCGCTGAACCGCCGTTACACCAGATAACCGACAGGCGTCACACTCTTTCTTCTTTCGCTAACTAAAATAAACGGCGACCTCAACGCAAACCGATGGGCGCTCCATCGGTGCGGCTCAGGCTTATATTGCCTGACGGGCCCGGCCGCATCCTTTATTCCTGTCTACGTCCTTTAATGACAGGGTTTCGTCATAAACGGAGGTAGCAGGTGACCATCGCATTAGTCATTGGTACACACGGCTGGGCAGCAGAGCCGCTCCTGAAAACAGCAGAGATGCTGCTGGGCGAACAGCACAATGTCGCCTGTATCGATTTTGCACCCGGTGAAAACGCCGAAACGCTGATGGAGAAGTATCGTGCCCGGCTGGCCGAACTTGATACCGCTCAGGGAGTCCTGTTTCTGGTCGATACATGGGGAGGCAGCCCGTTTAATGCCGCCAGCCGTCTCGTCACGGATCGCCCGGATCAGGAGGTCATTGCTGGCGTGAATATTCCGATGCTGGTCGAAACGCTGATGGCCCGCGATGATAATCCTGAACTGGCGGCGCTGGTGCAGGTCGCCACCGATGCCGGGCGTCAGGGCGTAAAAGCGCTAAAGGCGGAACCTGTTTCCGCTGCCGCAGCGCCGGTTAAATCTGCGCCGCCGCCGCTGGCTTCGGGCCAGCATATGAAAATCGGCCTGGCGCGCATAGACGATCGTCTGATCCATGGCCAGGTAGCGACCCGCTGGACTAAAGAGACCGGCGTCAGTCGCATTATTGTGATCAGTGATGAAGTGGCAAACGATCACGTGCGTAAAACCCTGCTGACCCAGGTGGCGCCGCCGGGCGTTACCGCGCACGTGGTCGATATCGCAAAAATGATCCGCGTCTGGAATAACCCCAAATATGCGGGCGAACGCGTCATGCTGCTGTTTACCAATCCCACCGACGTTGAGCGCGTGGTTGCGCAGGGCGTCAATATTACCTCTGTGAATATCGGCGGCATGGCGTTTCGTCAGGGTAAAACGCAGGTCAATAATGCGGTTTCAGTAGATGAAAAAGATATTGCCGCTTTTCGTCAGCTCAACGCCCGCGGGATTGAGCTTGAGGTACGCAAAGTCTCTACCGATCAAAAACTCACTATGATGGACCTGATTGCGAAGGCCACCGCCTGACTTGCTATCGCCCGGCCATTACGGCGGGCGTGCTGAGGAGATGCAACATGGAAATAACCACGCTACAGATTGTGCTGATATTTATCGTGGCCTGTATTGCCGGTATGGGTTCTATCCTGGATGAGTTTCAGTTTCACCGTCCGCTGGTGGCCTGTACCCTGATTGGTGCCGTGCTGGGTGACATGAAAACCGGCATTATTATCGGCGGCACGCTGGAGATGATTGCGCTGGGCTGGATGAATATCGGGGCGGCGGTAGCGCCCGATGCGGCTCTCGCCTCCATCATATCCACCATTCTGGTGATTGCCGGCGGCCAGAGCGTCGGTGCCGGTATCGCTCTGGCGATCCCGCTGGCCGCAGCGGGTCAGGTGCTGACCATTCTTGTGCGAACGCTGACCGTGGCGTTTCAGCATGCGGCAGATAACGCGGCCGCAAAAGGTAACCTCACCGCTATCTCCTGGATCCATGTCTCTGCCCTGCTGCTGCAGGCGATGCGCATCGCCATCCCGGCGCTGATTGTCGCTATCTCTGTCGGCACCAGCGCCGTGCATACGCTGCTGAGTTCCATTCCGGAGGTGGTCACTAACGGCCTCAACATCGCCGGCGGCATGATTGTGGTAGTGGGATACGCAATGGTCATCAATATGATGCGCGCCGGTTATCTGATGCCGTTCTTCTATCTCGGATTTGTCACCGCCGCGTTTACTGATTTCAATCTGGTTGCGCTGGGCGTTATCGGCGTCGTGATGGCGATTCTCTATATCCAGCTCGCCCCGAAATATAACCGGGTCGCAGGCGCAGCGCCGGCAGGTGCCTCGCAAAACGACCTTGATAATGAACTTGACTAGGAGCAGGTGCCACTATGGCTGACAGCACGCGAATAGCTAAAAAGCTCACCTCCGGTGATGTCCGCGCCGTGTTCATACGATCTAACCTGCTTCAGGGGTCATGGAACTTTGAACGTATGCAGGCGCTCGGTTTCTGTTTTTCCATGGTGCCGGTGATCCGTCGCCTCTACCCGGAAAACGACGACGCACGTAAACAGGCGATCCGGCGTCATCTGGAGTTTTTCAACACGCAGCCCTATGTCGCCGCGCCGGTACTGGGCGTCACTATGGCGATGGAGGAGCAGCGGGCAAACGGCGCCGCCATTGATGATGGTGCTATTAACGGCATTAAAGTGGGTCTGATGGGGCCGCTGGCAGGCGTAGGCGATCCCATCTTCTGGGGCACCGTACGGCCGGTGTTTGCCGCGCTTGGTGCAGGGATTGCCATGAGCGGCAGCCTGCTGGGCCCGCTGCTGTTTTTTGTGCTGTTTAACGTTGTGCGCCTGCTGACCCGCTATTACGGCGTTGCTTACGGCTATCGCAAAGGCGTTGATATCGTCAGCGATATGGGCGGCGGTTTTCTGCAGAAGCTCACCGAAGGCGCCTCGATCCTCGGCCTGTTTGTGATGGGCGCACTGGTCAATAAATGGACCCACGTTAACGTGCCGCTGGTGGTATCGAGTATTACCGACCAGACCGGTAAAACCACGGTAACCACCGTTCAGTCTATTCTTGACCAGCTTATGCCCGGCCTGATCCCGCTGCTGCTGACATTTGGCTGTATGTGGCTGCTGCGTCGTAAAGTTAACGCGCTGTGGATCATCATCGGTTTCTTTGCGATCGGGATTATTGGTTACTCGATTGGCCTGCTGGGACTGTAAGCCGCTTTCCGGCCGGACGCGTAATATGGGCAGAGTGTAAAAAGGAGCGATAATGGCGCTGACCGATCTGCTGCTGATGTTCTGCATCGCCGCTCTGCTGCTGTTTGCTATTTACCATGATGTAGTGTTGCCGCGCCGTAAAGGCGTCACCCTGCTGCGGGTCGCACTGCGACGACGTCACCTGCCCGATAGCGCGATTTTTATCGGACTGCTGCTGATTCTGCTGTGGAAAAATATCAGCAATGCAGGGCCGGTGCTGACGACAACGCTTATCATGGTGCTGTGCGCCCTGACGCTCTGGGTATTCTGGCTGCGCCGTCCGGTGCTGCTGATGAAGCAGGAGGGCCTGTTTGATAACGGGATCTGGATCCGCTATGCGCGCATTGCCGCGATTAACCTCTCGCCGGAGGGGGTTTTAATGATGCAGCTGGAGCGGCGCCGGCTGCTTATTGCTGTTCATACGCTGGATGACCTGGAGCGTATCTGGCATACGCTCCTCACCGCTCGCTAATCGCGCTGCCACAGAGAGAGGGTAAAGTCCGCGTCACAGCGGAACTGCTCTGCCGCTGCCAGCGTCTGCCATACCGCTTCCGATGCACGCCAGGCAAAGGGTGTCATCTGCAGCAGGCTTACCGCTTCAGCGCCGCTTAGCGTCAGGTCATAGCTGAGAGACTGCGACTCGCAGAGCGTAAAGCCGGTATAGGTTTTCTCTTCTGCAGCATGCAGCTGCACCTGCGAATAGATTAGCGCCTTGAACTGCTGCAGATGGTGCGGACCCGGCGTAACGGTCAGCAGATAACCGCCTGACTTTACCACCCGGCTAAGCTCCTCTTCATTACAGGGCGCATAGATGCGTACCACCGCATCCAGCACCGCGCTGGCAAACGGCAGCCGCTGGCTGGAGGCAACGCAAAAGCGTACCTGCGTATAGCGTTTTGCCGCCATCCGGATAGCCGGTTTGGCAACATCAAGCCCATAGATTTCGGCGTCAGGCAGCGCGCTGGTCAGGGCGCTGGTGTAATACCCCTCACCGCAGCCGATATCCAGAACCTGAGCCGCAGGCTGCGTCAGGCGTTGCGCCAGTATCGCCGCCACGCGATCGCGCAGCGGCTGATAGTGCCCGGCATCCAGGAAAGCACGGCGCGCCTGCAGCATCTCCAGGCTGTCACCCGGCTCTCGCGACCCCTTGTGCTGCACCGGCAGAAGATTGACATACCCTTCTCTGGCCCGATCAAACTGATGACCAGCGTCACAGCGAAATACGCCCGGCTGCTGGGTTAATGGCTGGCGGCACAGGGGACAGATCAGGGACATAGCGGACTCCGGTTCAACGATAAGCGGCGCAGTTTACCCTGAAGCAGGAGTAACAAAAAGCATAAAGAAAAGCCCCGCTCAGAGAGCAGGGCTTACGATTCGTTTCAGCAGGTACAGTGACCCGGGCTGAGCGGAAAATCAGATAGCGGTAACGTTAACCGCTGCAGGACCTTTCTGGCCATCCTGAATTTCAAACTCAACCTGCTGGCCTTCAGCCAGAGTTTTGAAGCCGTTACCCTGGATAGCAGAGAAGTGTACGAACACATCTTTGCTGCCGTCAGCAGGAGTAATGAAACCAAAACCTTTAGACTCGTTGAACCACTTAACCTGACCTTTAATCTTTGCCATTTTGCAAATTCCTTTAAATGTTTATTTTGCCCGAAGGCAGTATTGCAGAGAAACAGAGACGTTACTGAATGAGGCACTAATTTAAGGTTCGGCAAGGAAGCGGTATTCAACGTCAACGTCTTTACTCAAAACTTCTTTACTGAAGATGCCATGCATAAACAGAACTGTACCTCGTTTGACCCGCTGATGGTTATCACATATCCGCTAAATAATGGCAAGCCATTTTTAAACAGTGGTCGACTTGTCGCACATTATTATCCGGGACCCCTGCTCCTTCGTGGTGAAACAGGAACCGCAAACACCTGATGGCGCACAAAATACTTGATGACCAGCGTTTTTCTGCAGCAACGTCAAGCGCAGCGGCAGGACATGAATTTGCGTTAAGTGCCAGACGCTACGTTAAACGTGTTGCACTATTATGGCAGACAAAGATTATTTCTCTCTGCAGTGTAAAATAACAGCGCCTGCTTCTCTTAATGCACAAGGTGTACAATTAAACCCGCGGAGTACAGGTTATAAAACGCTTTTGCACCAAAACCGGGAAAATTATTATCCGGCTGCTCCGGATATAATCATTAACCTGCTGAACTTATCTGTTATTTTTATAAGCACGCTAATCCGGACAGGTTAAGAAAACTGTACACCTTATTCATTACCGGTGAGAAAAATCTCATTCAATATCCGCCAGCGTCCGGCTCTCCCCTATCCGCCACGGGCTGAACCGTCCGGCCAGAGGCGTCCCGGCTGCGTCCAGCACACGCTGCAGTTCAGCAGGAGGCGCATCCAGCGACTCATCAGCCAGTTCATAAACACCCCAGTGTATAGGTATTGTTAATGGATGCCCGGCATACTGCCATAAGTCTGCGGCGTGCTGCGGGTTCATGTGCTGGCTGCCCATGAACCATTCTGGTGCATACGCGCCAACCGGCAGGGCGGCCAGATTAAACGGCCCCAGCCGTTGCACAATCTGCAGCAGGTTATCGCTGTAACCGCTGTCGCCGGAAAACCAGAAGTTGAGCGTGCCGCAGCGCACTACCCAGCCACACCATAGCGAGCGATTGCGATCCCACAGCGTGCGCATACTCCAGTGGCGCGCCGGCACAGCGGTAATGCTCAAATCCTGACTATCCGCTGACTCCCACCAGTCCATCTCGGTGACGTTGCGGGCCCCCCGCTTCCGGCACCATGCGCCCAGGCCAAGCGGTACTATCATCTTTACCTCCGGAAAACAGCGCAGCAGGCGCTTTATCGTGCCCCGGTCAAGATGATCGTAGTGGTTATGTGAAATCAGTACATAGTCGAGCTGCGGCAGCCGGGTCACATCAAGCGGTGAGGGTACCCGGCGTTCAGGACCGGCAAAGGGCAGCGGCGAAGCGCGCGGTGATAAAGCCGGGTCAATCAGGATATAGCGCTGCTTAAGGCGCAGCAGCAGCGCGGCGTGACCCAGCCACCAGATGCGATCGTCACTGCCGCTCAGGTCGGCGGGCTGATACCAGCGAGCGCTGAAATCAGCATAGCCGCTGGCAGGCGGCAGCGGGAGATGCTGCGCTTTACGTTCACGACGCCAGCGCTGTAAATCACCCGGCTTGCGCTGTTCCCCTTCAGGATTGCAAAACCCGTCAGGGGTATGGTGTGCTTTTGAAGCGTCGTACCAGGGATTTCTGCGGCTCATTCCCTCTCCATTTTACTCTCAGCGCTCCGGGATCAGCCGGATAAAATCGCGTGAAGCCGTGCCTTCGTCATCCTGCACAGCGGACGACGTTTCTCCCTGCGCCTCCGCAATACGGCGCAGCAGCGCGGTCTGTTTTTTCTGCTCTTCCACCAGCATTTCCAGCAGCTGCAGATGCTCGCTGGCACGCACGCTGGCGCGATTAACAAAAAACCAGACGATAAAGGCCACAAGAATAATGAGCGCCACGATACCATAGTGCAGCAGCGGGCTGGAGTTTGCGGCTAATTCGTTCATAACTGCCTCGGGTAACTATCAGTAAGGATTTAACGGCGCTAATTCTACCTGTTGCGCCAGGAAAAGATATCTTCTGCAACCAAAGCAGTTGCCTGCCGCAGCGCTTTCAGCTATCTCCGATCGTATTAACGTGTAAAGCACGGCATGGTACGCCTGTCGCGCTTATTGCCAAACGGATGCGGCGCGTTTTCAATTTCGGGAGATAATAATGAAATATTTTATTCGTCTGGTGATGCTGTTCGCCCTGCTGTGGCTGGCGCTGCTCTTCACCGGCTATGGTGTTCTGACCGGCAGCGCTGAGAAAGCAGCCGGTCTTGGCCTGGAGTGTAACTACCTGACCGCACGCGGCATGATGACCGCCCGTTATCTGCATAGCGACAGCGGAATTGTCGGTGTAACGGCCTGTCCGCTGCTGAAAAAAAGCGGCGATGTCATTGATAACCAGTAACCCTTCCGGGCTCAGCGTGAGCCCATTTTGATTTTCGCTATGCCGGCATCAGCGAAATAGAGGTTTTTCACGCCTGCGGCGATGCTTTCCGGCGCTAAATTGATTAGCATGATGATATTTACTCCCTTTACTTACCACTATTATGCCTTCAATTGCCCCTCAGGATGGACTTCCGCTACCGCAGCGCTATGGCGCAATCATCACGATTGCGCTGGGTATTATGATGGCGGTACTCGATGGCGCTATCGCTAACGTAGCGCTGCCGACGATAGCCCGCGATCTCAGCGCCAGCCCGGCTGAATCAATCTGGATAGTTAACGCGTATCAGATCGCAATCGTGATCTCGCTGCTGTCGCTCTCCTTTCTGGGAGATATGCTGGGATACCGCCGTATCTTTCAGGCCGGCCTGATCCTGTTTATCGCGACATCGCTGTTCTGCGCCCTCTCCTCCACGCTGACGACGCTAACCGTGGCGCGCGTACTGCAGGGATTTGGCGGCGCCGCGCTGATGAGCGTCAACACCGCGCTAATCCGGATTATTTATCCGCAGCGCTTTCTTGGACGCGGCATGGCAATCAACTCACTCATTGTGGCGGTCTCCAGCGCCGCCGGCCCCACTATTGCCGCGGCTATTCTGGCCGTGGCCAGCTGGCAGTGGCTCTTTTTAATCAATATCCCGTTTGGCCTTGCCGCACTCTGGCTGGCACTGCGCTTCCTGCCTGACAATCCGCAAAAAGCGCGCCAGCAGAAGTTTGATATTCCAAGTGCGGTGATGAACGCGCTCTTTTTTGGGTTACTCATCACTGCACTGAGCGGCTTTTCGCAGGGGCAGCCAGCCAGCCTTATCGTGGCCGAACTGGCGGCGCTGATCGTTACCGGTATTATCTTTGTGCGGCGTCAGCTAACCCTGCCGGTGCCCTTGTTACCGGTTGATCTGCTACGTCTGCCGCTGTTCTCGCTCTCCATTGGCACCTCCGTCTGCTCTTTCTGCGCGCAGATGCTGGCGATGGTATCGCTGCCGTTTTACCTGCAGAACGTGCTTGACCGGGATGAAGTGGCAACCGGGCTGCTGCTGACGCCGTGGCCGCTGGCAACAATGGTGATGGCGCCGATTGCCGGACGTCTGATTGAGAAGTATCACGCCGGCCTGCTGGGTGGACTGGGGCTGGCGCTGTTTGCCGCCGGGCTGTTTCTGCTGGCCATGCTCCCGGCGCAGCCTGCTGATGCAGATATCATCTGGCGTATGATGCTGTGCGGTGCCGGTTTTGGCCTGTTTCAGTCACCCAATAATCACACCATTATCTCTGCTGCCCCGCGCAACCGCAGCGGCGGAGCCAGCGGCATGCTGGGCACCGCCCGGCTGACAGGACAGAGTGCCGGTGCCGCGCTGGTGGCTCTGATGTTTAACCTGTTCAGCGACAGCGGCACGCACGCTTCTTTGATCCTTGCCGGTGGCTTTGCTTCCGCTGCTGCTGCGATAAGTCTGGTGCGGATGACCCAGTCACGCGCGCCAGCCTGACGCTATCCGCACGCAAATAAAAAAGGCATCACCAGGGTGATGCCTTTTTTTTCGTCGCCTGAGCGGATTATTTCAGATACTGCCCGCTGCGCAGCGCTTCGATGCGCTTATCAAGCGGCGGGTGAGACATAAACAGCTCGCTGAACGACTTGTTTTTACCGTTGATGCAGAACGCCATCATGCTGCCTGGCTCCTGCGGCTCGTAGCTGGTTTTCAGACGTTGCAGCGCGGCGATCATTTTTTCACGGCCAACCAGTTTTGCCGATCCTGCATCAGCGTGAAACTCACGGTGGCGTGAGAACCACATGGTAATGATGCTGGCGAGGATACCAAAAAGCAGTTCCAGCACCGTTGCAACCGCAAAATAGACCAGCGGATTACCGTTGCTGCTCTCTTCACCATCGCGGTTGCCGGACATAAAGCCCGACGCAACCTGCGCAATAATGCGCGAGATAAAGATAACAAAGGTGTTCACAATGCCCTGAATCAGGGTCATGGTGACCATATCTCCGTTGGCGATATGCGCGATCTCATGCGCCAGCACGGCTTCAGCCTCATCGCGGCTCATGTTTTGCAGCAGACCGGTTGAGACAGCGACAAGGGACGCATCACGGCGCGCACCGGTCGCAAAGGCATTGATATCGGGCGCATGATAAATCGCGACCTGCGGCATCGCAATGCCAGCCTGCTGCGCCTGGCGACCCACGGTCTCCATCAGCCAGCGCTCGGTCTCATTACGGGGCTGTGCAATCACCTCCCCGCCAACGGAGCGTAGCGCCATCCATTTGGACATCAGCAGTGAAACGAACGCACCGCCAAAGCCAAACAGACCCGCCATAATCATCAGGCCCTGAACACTGCTTGACTGGATTCCTGTCAGACTCAGAATGAGTCCGAATACCAACATCACCGCCAGGTTGGTGATCAGGAAAAGAGCAATACGCATCATAAATGTTAATCTTCCTCAGTTGTTCACGCGCTTGTACGCGGATATATATCCTATGTTCATTGCGCGGCTTTTCAAGCGACCTTAATCTTTAAGTGCCTAAAAAAACAAAACTTTACATTCCACTCTGGCGATCGATTGCAAACTGCTCAGACCACTTATTTAGCGAGTATAGTGTAAAAAAAAACACCGCCGTAGCGGTGTTTTGTGACCGGCTTCAGGATTACTTCGCCGGAGTGGCAGCGGGCTGAGAGGAGGCCAGCTGAGCCAGATCGTTAGCGATCTTCACCGTCTCATCCAGATAGGGATCGGGCTCTTTATAATCTTTTGGCAGCGCCTCAAGATTCTTAAGCGGCTTTTTACCTTCCATCTGATAACGCGCGTTAATACGCTCCAGACGCAGCGCGTCCTCTTCGTGACTCTCTTTCTCACGCTGGGCAAGATTGAGCGACACGATATTGCGTTTATCTTTCATCGCATTGAAACGCGCAATATCTTTCATGATGTACTGAAACTCACGATCCTGCGCAATGCGATCGGCATGAGACTGCGTCAGCTTCGGCACCAGCGCGGTGATATCACCGGTTTTGGTATAGGTTGCCGCATTAATGCTGTCCCACGGCAGCGCGTTATCTTCAAATTTTTCGCCGGTCTCTGCCGCTTCAACGCCGGTTGGCATCAGCAGATCGGGGGTTACCCCTTTACGCTGCGTGCTGCCGCCGTTGATACGATAAAATTTCTGAATGGTATATTGTACGGAACCCAGCGCAGGCCACTCCGGACGCAGCATCTGATCGTAAATGCGGTTCAGAGAACGATACTGCTGTACGGTTCCCTTGCCGAAGGTCGGTTCGCCAACAATCAGAGCCCGGCCATAGTCCTGCATCGCCGCGGCAAAGATTTCCGAAGCTGACGCGCTGAACCGGTCGACCAGCACTACCAGCGGACCTTTGTAGTAAACAATGCCGTCGGTATCGCTGTCTTCACGCACCCGTCCATTGTTATCCCTGACCTGAACCACCGGGCCACCCGGAATAAAGAGTCCGGAGAGAGAGACCGCTTCAGTCAGTGCACCGCCGCCGTTGGTTCGAAGGTCGATAACGACGCTGTCCACATTTTGCTTTTGCAGTTTCTGCAGCTGCACTTTGACATCGTCAGTCAGACCGACATAGAAGCCCGGAATATCCAGCACGCCCACTTTTTCTTTGCCGACGTTATGCACCGTGCCTTTAACTGCCCGATCTTCCAGACGGATCTTTTCACGCGTGAGCGTTACGGTCCGGGTTTTGGTGCCTTTACCGGCAGGCAGGATCTCAAGACGCACTTTGCTGCCTTTAGGTCCTTTGATTTTCGATACCACATCATCCAGCCGCCAGCCGATAACATCCTCAACAGGCTTGCCTGGCTGACCGACGCCGACAATGCGATCGCCAACGGTAATCGATTTGCTTTTTGCTGCCGGACCGCCAGCGACCATAGAGTTGATGACCGTGTAGTCATCATCCATCTGCAGCACGGCACCAATCCCCTCAAGCGACAGGCTCATCTCGGTGTTGAACTGCTCAGTATTGCGTGGGGAAAGGTAGTTGGTGTGGGGATCGATCTCATGAGCGAAGGCGGTCATTGCCAGCTGGAAGACATCTTCACTGTTGCTCTGAGCCAGGCGACGGATGGCAAAGTTGTAGCGCTTGGTCAGCGTTTCACGGATCTCTTTGTCATCTTTGCCCGCCAGCTTCAGGCTGAGCTCATCATATTTAACTTTGGCGTCCCAGAGCGCGTTCAGCTCTGCGGTGCTCTTCGGCCATGGTGCTTTCGCCCGGTCAATATCAATGGTGTCATTGCCACTGAAATCCATCGGACGATCCAGCACCGTCAGCGCATATTGATAGCGCTCAAAACGGCGTTTTTGTGCCAGGTTATAGAGCGCGTAAAACAGATCCAGCTTGCCGCTGCGCAGCTCGTCGCCGAGCGTGGTTTTTTTGTCCGCATATTGCGCAACGTCTGATGCCAGCAGCACGTTATGGCTGTAATCCAGCAGGTTCAGATAGCGATCAAAAATCTTTGCTGAGAAATCCTGATTCAGATCGAACTGACGGTAGTGAGAGCGGGTAAAGCGCGATGTAACCCGCTCACTGACCGTGGGATGCTGCGCTTCTTCATGTAACTGCGGGATCTGGTCTGCACGCGTGATATTGTCTGCGGCAACGGAGGGGCCTGCCAGCAGCAGGCCCGCGATCATACCGATCTTAAAAAAGCTGTTCATGCCAGGGTCGGGCCTCCGTTTCAGAACTGCAAGTGTTCTGCGCGCACAATCATTGCCAGGCCTGAAGCAAGCTGTACCCGAACGCCATCTTTAGTGATTTCAAGAATGGTGGCGTCCATAGCACTTTTGCCTGCTTTGACTTTAATATTCTGGCCTGGCTGCAAAGCTGAGGTGTCGGTAACGGGTTTTGCCCGCGGCGGACGTGGTGCGGCGTTGCGTTCTGCAGCACCGGTGCGTGGCGTCTGAGGGCGCGGCTTGCGCGGCGTATCACCTTCAGCCGCTTTACGCGGTGCTGGCTTACGCGGACGACGCTCTGCACTCTCCTCTCCTGCCTCGCGCTTCTTCGCCCGCTGCTGCTCACGCTGCGCCTGAACGCGTGCCTTTGCCTCTTCCAGCTGCTTCCGCGCATGCTCTACGTGCTGCTCATCCAGTACGCCACAGGCGTTGCCATCGAGATCGACACGCGTTGCGCCGGCTTTGATACCGTAAAGATAACGCCAGCTGGAGGTATAAAGACGCAGAGCTGAACGCAGCTGCGTTTTGCTCGGACTATTTTCGCCCTGAACACGCTCGACCAGATCCTGAAAGATACCGATTTTGAGCGGACGCGCTTCACCTTCGGCGCTAAAGCAGTGCGGAAAACGTTCCGCCAGAAAGGCGATGACTTCTTTACTGCTATTCAACTTAGGTTGATTTTCCATGAAATTTCCTGATTACAACGGATTTGCCGACCAGAGCGGGCATGAACAGGCGACATTATAATGACAACATCGCCAAATGCCATGCAATCCAGACGATTAGCTATGCGACAGCGCAATAAATTTTTCGATGTTGCTGTTCGCCAGCACCTCACAAAGCCCGTCGGCAAGGGCTACCAGCCCTGCTTCATCCTCACTGTCAAAGCGGGAATAAAGCGTACTGTCGATATCAAGAACGCCTGCCAGCAGGCCGTTCACTTTCAGAGGAATCACGATTTCTGCGTTACTGGCGGCGTCGCAGGCGATATGACCGGGAAACGCATGAACGTCATCCACGCGCTGCACGCGCTCTTCAGCCACTGCCGTACCGCAAACGCCTTTACCTGCCGGAATACGCACGCAGGCAATCTTGCCCTGGAACGGACCCAGGACCAGCGTATTCTCTTCAGTCAGCAGATAGAAGCCTGCCCAGTTAACCCCCTCCAGACGCTCAAACAGCAGCGCACTGCAGTTAGCCAGCGCGGCAAGAAAAGAGGTTTCGCCCGCCAGCAGCGCCCGGGCATCACGATTTAATTCCTCGTAAAAGGCTTTTTTGTTCATTGATCAACCATAATTCATCACTGAGAGGTATCAGTTTTCCCTCAGTTGTTAAAATAAGCACTAATAATCCAGCCCAACAAGGTGAATCATTGAATAAGTTGCTATACCCTTAGCACGCTATGATTGAGACTGATCTCGTACCACAAGATAGTGCAGGCTGCACGTTCTGTTCAGACTGCCGGCAACCGTAACGAATGATGGGCCACTCGCGTCACTTATGAAAATTCACGCTATCAGCCAGAGCTTGCCCCACGCACGTTATCAGCGTTGCCCCCAATGCGATACCCTTTTTTCCTTACCGGATGTGAAATCGCATCAAACGGCTTATTGCCCGCGCTGTCATGCCAAAATCCAGAATGGCCGTGACTGGTCAATGCGTCGTCTGACCGCGATGGCAGTGACAATGCTGGTGCTGATGCCCTTTGCTTTCAGCCTGCCACTGGTTGAAATTCGCTTACTTGGCATGCGCATAAACGCCAGTCTGCTGGAAGGCGTATTGCAGATGGCGCAGCAGGGCAACGTGCTGACGGCCGCCATGGTCGCGTTTTGTACAATCGGGGCTCCGGTGACGCTGGTTGCCGGCATCAGCTATCTGTGGATTGGCAACCGGCTGGGCATGAATCTGCGACCGGTGCTGCTAATGCTTGAGCGGCTGAAAGAGTGGGTGATGCTGGATATCTACCTGGTAGGTATTGGCGTCGCCTCTATCAAAGTTCAGGATTACGCCTCGCTGGCGTTGGGTTATGGTCTGGTCGCTTACGTAGCTCTGACCCTGTTAAGCCTGCTCACTATTATTCATCTTAATGTGGAAGAGCTCTGGGAGCACTACTATCCCCAGTCCATCCCAACCGCGCCGCCAGAGCGCTGGCAGGTGTGCCTCAACTGTCATCACACCGGCATGCCCGATGAGCGTGGTCGCTGTACCCGCTGCCACACGCCGCTTGATTTTCGCCGTCGCCACAGCCTGCAAAAATCCTGGGCGGCGTTAATTGCGTCGATCGTGATGCTGATACCCGCCAACCTGCTGCCGATTTCCGTGGTGTTTGTAAACGGTTCGCGGCGTGAAGACACTATCTTTTCCGGTATCCTCGGGCTGGGCTCAGGCAATATTCCCATTGCTGCGGTGGTGTTTATCGCCAGTATCCTGGTGCCTTTCACTAAAGTGCTGGTGATGCTGACGCTGCTGCTCAGTATTCACTTCAAATGTGAACAGGGGCTGAAAACCCGCATCCGGCTGCTGCGCGTGGTGACCTGGGTGGGACGCTGGTCGATGCTGGATCTGTTTGTTATTGCTTTAACCATGTCGCTGGTCAATCGCGATCAGCTGCTGGCTTTTACCATGGGACCTGCCGCGCTTTACTTCGGCGCAGCGGTAATCCTGACTATTATGGCTGTTGAGTGGCTGGATAGCCGCCTGATCTGGGATGCACATGCAACAGGAAACGCCGACTACACCGACTAGCGCAACCGTGCGTAACAAACGCAAGTTGTCGCCATTCTGGCTTTTGCCCATTATCGCCCTGCTGATTGCCGGCTGGCTTTTATGGACCAATTATCAGGAGCGCGGTACCACCATTACCATCAACTTCCAGACGGCGGACGGCATAGTGCCGGGCCGCACGCCGATTCGCTATCAGGGCGTGGAGGTCGGTACTGTGCAGGGTATTGAGCTGAGTGATGATTATCGCAGCATTCGTATCAAAGCGAGCATCAAAAGCGATATGCGCGACGCCCTGCGCGAGAATACGCAATTCTGGCTGGTGACGCCAAAAGCCTCCCTGGCCGGCGTCTCCGGGCTTGATGCGCTTGTGGGCGGTAACTACATCGGTATGATGCCTGGCGATGGTAAAGAGCGCGACCATTTCACCGCGCTTGATACGCAGCCTAAATACCGGGTCAATACCGGCGAGCTGCTCATCCATCTGCATGCGCCCGATCTCGGCTCGCTTAATACCGGCTCGCTGGTCTACTACCGGAAAATTCCGGTGGGTCACGTCTATGACTACAGCCTTAATAGCAATACTGATGGCGTCACCATTGATGTGCTGATCGAGCGGCGCTTTATCAATCTCATCAAAAAGCAGAGCCGCTTCTGGAATGTTTCCGGTATTGATGCAGATGTCAGCCTGAGCGGCGCGAAAGTGAAGCTGGAGAGTCTGGCCGCGCTGGTAAACGGCGCTATCGCGTTTGATTCACCCGATAAAGGCGAACCGGCTGAGAGCGAGCAGAACTATCAGCTCTATCCGGATCTGGCACACAGCCAGCGCGGCGTGCTGATTAACCTCGATCTGCCTGATGGTAACAACCTCAAAGCCAACAGTACGCCTCTGATGTATCAGGGGCTGGAAGTAGGCACCCTGACAAAACTTACGCTGCTGCCTGACGGCAAAGTCTCTGGCGAACTGACGATTGATCCCTCAGTGACCGGCCTGATGCGCAGCGGAACACGTATTGAGATGCGCGCACCGAAACTCAGCCTCACTGACACCAGCCTGAGCAGCCTGCTCACCGGTAACACGCTGGAGCTGGTGCCCGGTGAGGGCGAACCGCAGGACCATTTCAGCGTGCTGCCCGCCAGCGAAACGCTGCTGCAGAAACCGAATGTCCTGACGGTACAGCTTAGCGCGCCGGAAACCTACGGTATCGATGCCGGCCAGCCCCTGGTGATCTATGGCATGAAGATTGGTCAGGTGATCTCGCGCAAACTGGATGAGAACGGCATCAATTTCGTGGTCGCGATTAATCCTGAATATCGTCAGCTGGTGCACGCTGACAGCAAGTTTATCGTCAACAGTCGCCTGAACGTAAAATTTGGCCTTGATGGTATGCAGGTGCTGGGTGCCAGCGCACGTGAATGGGTGGATGGCGGTATTCGTCTCGATCCCGGCGCAAAAGGGAAAGCCTCCAGCCGCTACCCGCTCTATGCAGACGCCGAGCGTGCTGCTGAAGGGATCACCGGCGATCAGCCGCCTGCCACGCTGACGCTGACGGCAACCAGCCTGCCGGACGTACAGGCAGGTTCCGTAGTGCTCTACCGTAAGTTTGAAGTCGGTGAAGTGGTCGACGTGGTGCCGCGTGCGGATGCGTTTGATATCTCAGTGCATATTCAGCCGCAGTATCGCAAGCTGCTGACCAGCGAAAGCGTATTCTGGGCCGAAGGTGGCGCAAAAGTGCAGCTCAACGGCAGCGGTCTGACCGTGCAGGCGTCGCCGATTAACCGGGCGCTGAAAGGCGCCATCAGCTTTGACAATCTGACCGGAGCACAGGCGAAAAAAGGCGTTAAGCGCGTGCTCTATGCGTCAGAAACCGCAGCGCGCGCCGTCGGCAGCCAGATCACCCTGCACACCTACGACGGCAGCAAGCTGGCGGCAGGCATGCCGGTGCGCTATCTCGGTATTAATGTCGGTCAGGTGGAGTCGCTGGCGCTGAGTCAGGATAACAATCAGGTGGTCGCTAAAGCCGTGCTCTATCCGGAGTATGTGCAGGACTTTGCCCGCACGGGCAGCCGTTTCTCAGTGGTATCGCCGGAAATTTCTGCGGCAGGCGTTAACCATCTGGAGACGATTCTGCAGCCCTATGTCAACGTCGATCCCGGCAAAGGTGCGATGGCGCGCAGCTTTGAGCTGCAGGAAAGCACAATCACCGACTCGCGTTACCTGAACGGCCTGAACATTTATGTCGATGCCGCCGAGGCGGGATCGCTCTCCCTGGGTACGCCGGTTCTGTTCCGCGGCGTTGAGGTCGGTACGGTCACCGGCACCTCGCTGGGTAACATGGCCGATCGGGTGCAGATTGCGCTGCGCATCAGTAAAAAGTATCAGCATCTGGTGCGGAATAACTCAGTATTCTGGCTGGCATCCGGTTATAACCTCGATTTTGGCCTGATTGGCGGCGTGGTGAAAACCGGCACCTTCCAGCAGTTTATTCGCGGCGGCATTCAGTTCGCTACGCCGCCAACCGTGCCGCTGGCACCGCAGGCAGGCGCCAACAAACACTTCCTGCTGCAGGATGAAGCGCCGAAAGCGTGGCGTGACTGGGGTACCGCTATCCCTGCTCCGCGCTAAACAACCGGGCAGCCAGCAGGCTGCCCGTTCTCTTTGCGCGTGTTACACTGCGTCCATCATTTGTCAGCGCGGTAAATTGTTGTGTCCAGTCGTTTTCCTGAAGAGTTCATTACCCTCATGCGTGCCAGCCTCCCTGATGAGGCTGAACTGCAACGCTTTCTTGCTATCAGCCAGCAGCCGCTGCGCAAAAGTGTACGCGTCAACACGCTGAAGATCAGCGTGGCTGATTTTCTTGCCCGCACGGCGCAGTATGGCTGGCGGCTGACGCCGGTTCCCTGGTGCGCAGAGGGATTCTGGATCGAGCGCGATGATGAGAGCCTGCCGCTTGGCAGCGTGGCTGAACATCTCAGCGGTCTGTTCTACATTCAGGAAGCGAGCTCGATGCTGCCGGTAACGGCGCTGTTTGCCGCCGCGCCGGACGCACAGCAGGTTATGGATATGGCGGCGGCACCGGGATCCAAAACCACGCAGCTGGCGGCGCTGATGCATAATCGCGGCGCGATCCTCGCCAATGAATACTCCGCCAGCCGGGTCAAAGTCCTTCATGCCAATATCAGCCGCTGCGGCGTCAGCAACGTGGCGCTGACGCATTTCGATGGCCGGGTGTTTGGCGCAGCGCTGCCGGAACAGTTCGACGCCATCCTGCTTGATGCCCCCTGCTCAGGCGAAGGCGTGGTGCGTAAAGATGCAGATGCGCTGCGCAACTGGACGCTGGCCAGCACCGAGGCGATTGCGGCCACCCAGCGCGATCTTATCGACAGCGCTTTTCACGCGCTCAGGCCCGGTGGCGTGCTGATCTACTCAACCTGTACCCTTAACACCATCGAGAATCAGCAGGTCATAGCCTGGTTGCTGACACGCTATCCCGACGCCATTGAGATCATGTCGCTGCAGGATTTGTTTGCCGGCGCAGAGGCTGCCCTGACGCCGGAAGGCTATCTGCACGTGTTTCCTCACTGCTTCGACAGCGAAGGATTTTTCGTCGCGCGTCTGCGTAAAACCGCCAGCGTACCGGCACTGCCGGCGCCGGGCTATAAACTCGGGAAACTGCCGTTTGCGCCCGCCAGCCGAAAACTCAGCGCGGAGGTGATGCAGGCAGCGGCTAAGGTGGGCCTGCAGTGGGATGAGAGCCTGACGCTCTGGCAGCGCGATAAAGAGCTGTGGCTGTTTCCGGCCAGCGCAGAGCAGTGGCTGAATAAGGTACGCTTCTCACGCATTGGTCTGAAACTGGCTGAAACCTTTTCCAAAGGCTACCGCTGGCAGCATGAGGCGGTGATGGCACTGGCCAGGCCTGATGCATCGCTGGCGTTTGCGCTGAATGAAGCGGAAGCGGAAAGCTGGTATCGCGGACAGGATATCCACCCGGAGACACTGCCTGACCGGGATGAAGTCATCGTCACCTGGCAGCAGCAGCCGCTTGGACTGGCTAAAAAAGTGGGCAACCGCATTAAAAACAGCTATCCGCGCGAGCTGGTGCGTGACGGCCGGCTGTTTCGCTAGCAGGCTGCGGCTCATAATCTGATGGTTGAGCGTTAGTTTAACCCAACCGGCATAGTGTAATGCCGGTATGGCGTCGCCATGGAGAGCACAGCATGAAAGGCCGTAAGCAGTTTATCATTGTGTTGATTATGCTGGTGACCGGCAGCCTGCTGCTGCTTGAATCGCTGGCCCGGCTGGTGCATCTGCTGATAGTGGGTTAGCGGGTTATCAAAAATATTGCCAGCATAAAAAATGCCCAGAGACCGGTAAAGGTCATCATACCCAGCCGGCGGGTTTTTGCCTGTCCGACAATTGCACCAATAAACAGGCTGAGGATGGTCAGCGTCCCTGTCATTACCCAAAGTAAATAGTGTGTATCTGCCATTAATGATCTGTCCTGAAATATACGAAACCAGGGCATTTTATACCATTTCAGGCAGTATAACGCTGCTTTACTCTTTCCCGATCTCAGGTACAGCCAGAGAAGCGCTCATTAAAAAACCCGTATAGCGTCAGGCCATACGGGTTAACTGAGTGGTAAATACATCCCGATCAGATTCTGCGCGTGTCATCCACAGGAAGCGCGTCATCATTGGGCACAGCACCGTCATCCATGGGCAAATCTTCATCTGCACCGGGTGCCTGTCCATCATCGGGGATAGGCTGAATATCTTCTGGACGTTCTGACATATTTACCTCCTGACCCTGGGTTGGGTATTTTCAGTATAGGCACTGCTGTCTGACGCTCTGCGGCAGCCTGAGGGATATGTGCGCCAGCCACAGAAAAAAAGATAAATGTCACACCACTCTTATTTAGCGTCTACGCGTTATTTCCCTTTATCTTCCCAGGGATCTTTCTTTTCATCTTCACTGCTGTCACGCGTACGGGGAATTTCGCCATGCTCATCCGGCGCGTCCTGAACCGGATGGTCATCCTCTTCATACGCATTTCCGGCAGAGGGGGCCGCTTCAGGCAATCCTTTGGCTACATCGCCCTCATGTTTACGCTCTTCATTACTGTTATGTTTGAACATGTTCGCCTCCTGTCATCAAGAACCTAAGTATAGGCAACAGAAGCAATGACGCCATGAATGGCGACGTCTGAGATAAAAATCTGGCCTTACAGCGGTTTTAATCAGGACGATAAAATTAAGCCAGCCGCTGCCGTCAGCGCACAGATTTATCAGCTAGGGTTAATGTGCAACGCCGGGTTGCCTGTTAATCAAGGAGTCTCTGATGAAGCTGTTTTTTAGTGGATTAATTATCTCTGCCAGCCTGCTGATGCTGGCCGGTTGTCAGCAGCCGGAACGCCCGCTGGGTCCGGATGGCCGCCCTGCTCCGCCGATGGAGCATCCGGTGCCCGGCGGGCCGATGAGTAAAGGCCCGGCAGGCCAGCCTGAAGCCTGAGCGCCTGCCAGGCGCTGGATTATTCTGTAGCCATCGGGGTAGATGCTGCCGTCCGCAACAAGTAAAAAGGCCACCCTGAGGTGGCCTTTTGCGTGGCAGAGATCGGTTATCTGTGAAGCATATCGTTATTCATTTTAAGCTTAGCTAACGTATTCATCGCCGCAGGGTTAAGAGCAACCATCGCTGTTTTACAGAATATGCACTTAGCACCCGCCGGATTCTTCTCAGAAACGTCAAATGCGGATTTGCGATACTGCGAGCCCAGACAGTGAGGGCAACGCATAGAAATTGAAACTGAAATAATTTTTATATCCTTTGGTTTAAAACGGCCTTTCGCGGCCTGTCTGTTTATTGTTAAGGGTACAGCATGACTCTTTTTTACAAAAATCACCCTTTGCTATAACAATATAGTACAAAAAAAGAGTTTTGCTGTGTTTTTAAGATCGATACGGACTAAAACATCTGTAACTGAGACAGCGCAACCTGAAGTTAGTGCGGCAGGTAAACCACTTTATTCTCTGAACTTAATCAGTTAGCGGTCTGTCAGCGTCACCGCCGTCACGCTGAATTCAGACAAAACGCAGGACGATAGCACTGTTCCAGAATAATCACCCGCCATGATTAAATTTGACGAAGTGTGATATCCGTCCTTGACTTTGTTTGTACATATCCGGGAGGGCGAACCATGACTGAGCTACTGCACATTATTTCTGTAGGCACACTCGTTGCAGGTATTTATCTGCTGGAGTGAGCGCTTTACCCGCTGCTGCGCGCGCTTTGCGGGCAGCAGCGGGCAAAGGAAAGGCCCTGCCGAAGCAGAGCCCTGAATTGGTGCGCCTGTTGATCATCATTGATTAGCAAACAGTCCGTCGTTAGATACGGCGCATTGAGTTGTCACCCTTTAAGCGTAGCCTGTTTCAGCAATAAGGCAAACTTTTAACCTGTTTTGTCCGTTTATAAACTACAGAACGGAGCCAGTTACCAGCTGAGGCCTTATACTCAGCAAGATTGTTT
This sequence comes from Pantoea sp. RIT413, assembly GCF_003057675.2. Classification (NCBI taxonomy): domain Bacteria; kingdom Pseudomonadati; phylum Pseudomonadota; class Gammaproteobacteria; order Enterobacterales; family Erwiniaceae; genus Pantoea; species Pantoea sp. RIT413. The sequence goes on along the minus strand of NZ_QBJB02000001.1, from coordinate 78,573 downwards.
ATATGATAATATCTGCATTATTCAGGTCAGGAATGTAAAGGAACCGCACATCGCGCACGGCAGATAATGAAAATTTTTATTGTAAACTTAAAAAGATCGGTCGAAAGACGGAATAAAATTGCATCCCAGCTTGATGCACTTAATCTTGATTATGAATTTGTCGAAGCGGTCGATGGCACGCTCATGACAGCCGATGAACGAGCTGCCGCAAGCGCAACCATTAATTATGCGTTTTTACCCGGAGAGATTGGGTGTGCATTAAGTCATCAAAAAATTTACCAGAAAATCGTCGACAGCAATATTGAAGCGGCAATGATTCTGGAAGATGACATTATTTTCACTCGCGAAGCCAGGGACGTACTGGAAAAAATAAAGCCCGCCAGCCACAGACCAGAAGTGATCCTTTTTAGCCGTGCAAACAGTTATTTATTATCGCCTGTCTCTCATTTAACCCATAAACATACTCTGCATAAAACGCTGCAGGCCACCACCACTCACTCCTACGTAATTAACCACAAAGCCGCGCAATCTCTGTTAAAAAACCTGCACCCTATTTGGATCACTGCAGATAAGTGGACGCTTTTTGAAGAGCACGCTTTTGTAAGCGTTTTTTCAGTGATTCCGCATCCGGTTCAACTCTCTGAAGAAGCCAGCCAGTCTACAATAAACGGTAATAATGATATGAGTGAGATTGCCCGGCAAAAAAAGGTTATCTGGAATCAACTTATGTCATCACGACCGTTAAAAGCCAGGTTAAAACACCGTTTCCGGCGAGCGATCGTTCCACTGTTTTATAAAATAGTGGATCAGGGAAAGGGATAACGCTTCTGTTCTGTCAGGTAGCTTACTGGCTATCTGATAGCGCCTTGACTTACGTATTCAGAATAGGTGAGAGTGCCGTCCGGAGTGAGATGTCGGGTAAATGCTGGGAAACCCCTGAGTTATCTTTCAATAACAACCAGTTAAAAAAAGACCCAATACGATTCCTGTATCGGGTCCAGGGAAATGGCTCGTAGTGAGCCGTGCGCTAAAAGTTGGCATTTTTGAAGGCGAGGTGCCTTGCCTTTTAAAGGTAGTCCAACGGCGAACATTGTCCAGCAAGCAGCCTGAGGCGAGCCGGAAAGCTGCCAACTCTGTGATCGCGCTGGCACTACCAGACGCCTGCAACACTTTTTGACGGCGGCGTCTGCCGGCTTTTACTTAACGCACAGCTGCTGCGCGCGATCGATAATCGGCTGTAGCGACATTTTACTGCCGTGATGCGCCTTATCATCTGCCAGGATAGTATTAATCGACTGCAGCGTGCCCTGCCCCGCATCGGCACGCGCCAGCGCTTTTTCATTCAGCGGGTACTGCAGTAGCGTGCTGGGGTTAATGGCAAACAGTGCGCCATCCTTTTCACAGGTCAGCATCACCTCTTCACGCGTGAAGGGCCACTTTGCCTTACCGATTTCAAAACGACTGACCGTAATAATTTCGCCCGCCAGCGCCTGGCTGCAGAGCGCCAGCAGCAGGCAGGCAGGAATCACTTTTTTCAGCAAAATATTGACCTCATTTCATCTTCACTGACACGGCAGGCAGACAGATTACCCGGCGGGTTTTCCGGCGCTGCCGCTGATGTGGCAGCAGGATACGCCGCCCGATTCAGCGTGTCGAGACCTGCAGTGCGATCCGGTTGCCCTTGATCCTGCTGCATGAAACCATTATTTTTGCCGCTGATTATCAGGAGAAAAGCATGCGTTATAATCTTGCACAGCTGTCGCAGGAAGAGAAAGACAAGGTCAACGTTGAGCTGGCGGCGGCAGGCGTCGCGTTCAAAGAGCGCTACAATATGCCGGTCGTGGCGGAGATGGTTGAACGCGAGCAGCCGGAAGCGCTGCGCGACTGGTTCCGTCAGCGCCTGATGCACTATCGCCAGGCTTCGCTCAGCCTCTCCCGCCTGCCCTACGAACCTAAGCAGAAATAACCTATGTTACGCGTGATAGATACAGAAACCTGCGGCCTGCAGGGCGGCGTGGTAGAGATCGCCTCGGTGGATGTCATTGACGGGCAGATTGTCAATCCGATGAGCGATCTGGTCTGCCCGGATCGCCCTATCAGTCGTCAGGCAATGATGGTGCATCGCATCACAGAAGCGATGGTGGCGGATAAACCTCCGATAGAAGCGATCATCAGCCGCTATCACGGCAGCCCGCACTATGTGGCTCATAACGCCAGCTTTGACCGCCGCATGCTGCCCGCCATGCCGGGTGAATGGATCTGTACCATGACGCTGGCGCGCAAACTGTGGCCCGGCATTAAATATGGTAATCAGGCGCTGCGGCACAGCCTGAAACTTGAGGTGACGCCGCCTGCAGACCTGCATGCACACCGCGCGCTTTATGACTGCTACGTTACCGCCGCGCTGCTGATCCGTATTATGGAGATCTCCGGCTGGAGTCCGGCGGAGATGGTAAGCCGGACTGAACCGGCTGCGCTCTCCGGCGATATCTTTCCGTTTGGCAAATATCGCGGACAGAGTATCAGCGCTATTGCGCGCCGCGATCCGGGTTATCTGCGCTGGGTACTGGACAATGTCCGCGATCTGCGCCCGCCGCTGCGGCAGGCGCTGCGTAAATATGTCAAAGACGATCAGTAATCCACCCGATCCGGCAGGCTGCCCTGCGCCAGCGCAATCAGGAACGTAAACTCCTGCGCAACGCCCTCATAGGATTTGAAGCGTCCCGACTTACCACCGTGGCCGGAATCCATGTCGGTACAGAGCAGCAGCAGCGCGTCACTGGTTTTATATTCGCGCAGCTTTGCCACCCACTTGGCGGGCTCCCAGTACTGCACCTGTGAATCGTGCAACCCCGTGGTGATCAGCAGATGCGGATACGCCTGCGCGGTCACATTATCATAGGGGCTGTAACGGCTGATGTAGTGATAGGCGTCGGGCTGTTCCGGATTGCCCCACTCATCATACTCGCCGGTGGTTAACGGGATAGTGGGATCGAGCATGGTTGTCACCACATCCACAAACGGCACCTGCGCTACCACGCCGTGGAACAGGGTCGGTGCCATATTGACAACCGCGCCCATCAGCAGCCCGCCCGCGCTACCGCCCATGGCGTAGAGACGCTGCGGATCGCCATAGCCTTTGGCCACCAGTCCCTGCGTCACGTCGATAAAATCGGTGAAGCTGTTCATCTTATGCATCAGACGGCCGCTGTCATACCACTGCTGGCCCAGCTCGCCCCCGCCGCGGACGTGCACAATGGCATAGATAAAACCGCGCTGCAGCAGGCTGACGCGGCTGGCGCTAAAGTTCGCCTCCATTGTGCTGCCGTAGGCGCCATAGCCATAGACCAGCAGCGGATTTTTACCGCGCTGAAAATATTTCCGATGATAAACCAGCGATACCGGCACTTCGGTACCGTCGCGCGTTTTGATCCACTGGTGCTCACTTCTGTACTCATCCGGATCAAAGCCTGGTATCGGCGTCTGTTTGAGGATGCGCCGCTCCCCGGTCTCCATATTCAGTTCAAACAGCGTATCGGGCGTGGTCATCGAGGAGTAGCCGTAGCGCAGCGTATCGCTCTCCGGCGTGGGGTTAAACGCCAGCCAGGTCACATAGGCGGGATCGTCAAACGCGATACCATAGCTCTCGCCGCTGGCGCGGTTAATCTGCCGCAAAGTACTGACGCCGCGCTGGCGCTCTTCTACTACCAGCCAGCTGCGAAACAGCTGGAAATCCTCCAGAACGACGTGCTCGCGCGCCGGTATCAGCGTCTCCCAGCGCTGCTCCGCCAGCCAGGCGCTGCGGTAGAGACCGAAGTTCCTGCCGTCGCGGTTCGAGCGGATATAAAAATTGTGGTTATAGTGGTCGATGCTGTATTCGTGATCGCGCCGGCGCGGGCAGAATACCTGCGGCTGCGCGTCAGGATACTCCGCGTCCAGCAGCAGGATCTCGCTGGTGGTGGTGCTGAAGAGCGCAATCAGAATAAAGTGCTCTGACGTGGTTTTATGCACGCTAAGATGAAAGCTCTCATCCTTCTCTTCATATACCAGCTGGTCATCACTCTGCGGATGGCCCAGCTCATGGCGCCATATCTGATACGCCAGCAGCGTTTTCGGATGTTTGCGCACATAGTAAAGCGTACGCGAGTCGTTTGCCCAGGCTACGCTGGATGAGGCGTTATGTAATACTTCAGGATACCAGCTGCCGCTCTGCAGGTTACGAAAGCGGATACCATACTGACGGCGCGATAAAAAATCTTCCGCCAGTGCCATAACCTGATTGTCCGGGCTGATATCCAGCGCTCCCATGGTGTAGAAGTCGCTGTGCGCAGCGCGCCGGTTGCCGTCAAGCAGCAGCTGCCAGGGTGCGTCCGCTCCGCCCTCAACCGGCTGCCGATAAAACGCTGCATATTCGTTGCCAGCCTCATAGCGGCGCTGATAGCGAAAGCCGTTTTTCGTATAGGGCACGGAATAGTCCTGACCCGGAATACGATCGACAATCTCTTTCAGCACCTTCTCCTGCAGCGCATTCTGCGACGCCATCATCGCCCTGCCGTAGCGGTTCTCCTCCTGCAGATAGGCGAGCACGCTGGGGTCTTCACGATCGTCATCGCGCAGCCAGAAATAATCATCGGTGCGCGTATCGCCATGCAAAGTCATGACTTGCGGAATTTTTTTTGCCTGCGGCTGTTTCATAACGCGGTTTCTCCCGGAGAAATCGTTTTATGCAAGCGTGGCACCAATCAGGCGGGAATGCCAGAACTGCCGCAGGCGCAGCTGTTTCCGACCTCTCAGCCAGCAGATTCTGCGGCGATGTCTCGCTGGATCCCGTCACGAACATCCTCCGGAATATTCAGCGCATCGCCCAGCGCGGTGAGATAACTGCGCTCCATAAAGTGGTCGATATCGACAGCTGCACAGCTGAGCACGTAGAGCTCCAGCGCCTCCTCTTCATTTTTTACTCCAGCCGCCAGCCACTGCGGATCGAGCGGACGCGCCATCGCCTGCTTAATCAGGCTTTCCGCCTGCGCGCCATAGCCCGCCTGCTGAATCTGTTTCTCAATTGCAGCCTGTTCAGCCTCATCGATATGACCATCACTTTTGGCAGCAAATACCAGCGCAGCGATCAGCCGTTCTGCGCGCTGGTCAGGCGGCGTTTGCTGCCCGTCAGTGCCGGATGCGGACGAATACGCTGTGCGGATACGATCTTTATATTTATTCCATAACAGCGCACCGGCTGCCGCACCGCCGCCCAGCAGCAGCGCCTTGCCGCCAAATTTTGTCAGCAGTTTACGTGACGATTTGCTGCCCGCCAGCACGCCTGCCAGTCCACCCAGTGCCCCGGGCCCCAGGAGGTCACCCAACCCGGAAGTCCCGCCCTTTTTCTTTGCCAGAACCGTCTGAAGCTGCTGCAGCCACTGATTCATTGTTTAACTCCCGTTTAAGTTAGCCCGCTTTATCCTGGCGCAACCTGCGTCAGAAAATGTCAGAGCGGGCAAAGTACGGAAAATCTTTACCGGCGTAAAACGTGAGCGCGCAAACGTTTTCGTATATACTGCCGGCGCTTTTTTGACTGCTAAGGTGACAGGTATGACAACTCTCGGAACGGCACTGCGACCCGGTGCCACGCGCGTTATGCTGCTGGGCTCAGGCGAGCTGGGTAAAGAGGTCGCGCTGGAGTGCCAGCGTTTAGGTGTGGAAGTGATCGCTGTTGATCGCTATGCCGATGCGCCGGCGATGCAGGTTGCGCATCGCAGCCACGTAATCAATATGCTGGATGGCGAGGCGCTGGCTGCACTGATCGCCCGTGAACAGCCGCACTTTGTGGTGCCGGAAATTGAGGCGATTGCCACCGATACGCTGGTTGAGCTTGAAGCCCGGGGGCAGAAAGTGGTGCCGACTGCTCGCGCTGCACGCCTGACCATGAACCGGGAGGGGATCCGTCGTCTGGCCGCCGAAGAACTGAACCTGCCCACCTCACGCTATCAGTTTGCCGACAGCCAGGCGCACTTTTTTACCGCAGCGGAAGCGATAGGGTTTCCCTGCATCGTGAAGCCGGTGATGAGTTCATCCGGCAAAGGTCAGAGCTTTATTCGCAGCGCGGACGCGCTGCAGCAGGCGTGGGATTATGCCCAGCAGGGTGGCCGTGCCGGTGCGGGCCGGGTGATTGTTGAAGGCGTGGTCAGATTCGATTTCGAAATTACGCTGCTGACGGTCAGCGCCGTTGACGGCATCCACTTCTGCGCCCCGATCGGCCATCGCCAGGAGGAGGGAGATTACCGCGAATCCTGGCAGCCGCAGCAGATGAGCGCCGCTGCCCTCGCACGGGCGCAGGAGATTGCGGCCAGCGTGGTAAACGCGCTGGGTGGATATGGCCTGTTTGGCGTTGAGCTGTTCGTTTGTGGTGATGAGGTGGTGTTCAGCGAAGTGTCGCCCCGCCCGCATGATACCGGCATGGTGACGCTGATTTCTCAGGATCTCTCTGAGTTCGCTCTGCACGTGCGGGCGTTTCTCGGGCTGCCGATCGGCAGTATTCGCCAGTATGGACCGGCGGCGTCAGCCGTGATCCTGCCGCAGCTGGAGAGTCAGGATGTGCGCTTTGCGCACGTTGATGCCGCGCTGGGCGCGGGTCTGCAGCTGCGTCTGTTTGGTAAACCGGAGATCAGCGGACAGCGGCGCCTGGGCGTGGCGCTGGCAACCGGAGAGAACACGGAAGAAGCGGTGGCGCGCGCCGTCGCCAGCGCGGCCGCGATAACTGCCGAAGGCTGACAGCGCTGGCAGCAGGTCAACGCGCCTGCTGCCAGATATCTGCTTCCCGGGCTACCGCGCGCCCGCTATCGCCTCACGCGCCAGCTGCGTGATCCGCTCCCAGTCGCCCTGCTGCAGCGCCTCATCCGGTACCAGCCACGAGCCGCCGATACACAGCACGCTTTTCAGCGCCAGATAGTCACGATAGTTTGCCGGTGAAATGCCGCCGGTCGGGCAAAACCGTACCTGCGGAAAAGGTCCGGCAAGCGCGGAAAGCGCCTTTACGCCGCCGCTGGCTTCAGCCGGGAAGAACTTGAATTCGCGCAGGCCATGATCCATACCCATCATCAGCTCTGATACGGTGCTTATCCCCGGGATCAGCGGTACCGGCCCCTCTGTTGCGGCCCGCAGCAGCGATTCGGTCAGTCCCGGGCTTATCACAAACTGCGCGCCTGCATCCGTGACCTCTTTCAGCTGTTGCGTGTTGATAACCGTACCGGCGCCCACAATCGCTTCCGGCACCTCACGAATAATGGCGCGCAGCGCATCCATCGCAACCGGCGTACGCAGCGTCACCTCCAGCACCCGGATACCGCCTGCGACCAGCGCTTTTGCCATCGGCACAGCGTGCTCAGGCTGCTTTACTACAATAACCGGCACGACCGGCCCGGTGCTCAGCACCTGCTCTGCACTTATCTTCCAGTTCTTCATGAGGTTTCCCTGGTCACCGCAGCCCCGACGGCTGCGTTCTCATCATTAGCGCTTTACCATACAAGATAAAACGGCTTTGCGTCTATGCAACACCACGTGGTGATGCTGCTGTGGACTCTCTCTGCTATGGGCGTTGGCACGCGCTGCGCAAAAAAATACCCCTGCATGGCAGAGGTATTGGTTGAGTCTGAATAGCGCATCCGTACGACGGGCGATTACTCGCTAAATTCGTTCCATGAACGGCCGTCGCGGGTGATCATCGCAACGGAAGCCACCGGGCCCCAGGTGCCTGCCTGATACGGTTTAGAGGCATCGCCATCCGCATTCCAGGCCTCGATAATCGAATCCACCCAGCCCCATGCCGCTTCTACCTCATCGCGACGGACAAACAGCGCCTGAATGCCGCGCATCGATTCCAGCAGCAGACGCTCATAGGCATCCGCCAGATGTGACTGATTAAAGGTTTCTGAATAGCTCAGATCCAGCTTAGTGGTCTGCAGCTTATGCTTGTGATCCAGCCCTGGTACTTTGTTAAGGATCTCGATATCCACACCTTCATCCGGCTGCAGACGAATAGTGAGTTTGTTCTGCGGCAGTTCAGAATAGGAGTCTTTGAACAGGTTCATCTCCGGGTTCTTGAAATAGACGACGACCTCAGAGCATTTGGAAGGCAGACGTTTGCCGGTGCGCAGGTAGAAAGGTACACCCGCCCAGCGCCAGTTATCAATATCAACGCGAATAGCCACGAAAGTCTCGGTTGCGCTCTGCTTGTTAGCGCCCTCCTCTTCCAGATAGCCCGGTACTTTTTTACCCTGTACAAATCCTGCCGTGTACTGACCGCGTACGGTTTTTTCACGCACGTTGGTTTGATCGATCCGGCGCAGTGAACGCAGTACTTTTACTTTCTCATCGCGGATTGCATCTGCACTGAGATCGGAGGGCGGTGACATAGCAATCATGGTCAGTACCTGCAGCAGGTGGTTCTGAATCATGTCGCGCATCTGGCCCGCTTTATCAAAATAACCCCAGCGGCCTTCAATCCCCACCTCCTCTGCCACGGTGATCTGCACGTGGTCGATGGTGCGGTTGTCCCAGTTATTCACAAAGATTGAGTTAGCAAAGCGCAGCGCCAGCAGATTCAGCACCGTCTCTTTGCCCAGATAGTGGTCAATACGGAACACCTGGCTCTCGTCAAAGAATTTACCCACGCTGTCGTTGATTTCACGCGAGGTTTCCAGCGAGGTACCCAGCGGCTTTTCCATTACCACGCGGGCAGGTTTTGCGTTCAGCTTCGCTGCGCCAAGCCCTTCACAAATGGCACCGAACGTGCTCGGTGGCATAGCAAAGTAGTTAATGGTTACGCGCTCTTTTTGATCGAGCATTTTACCCAGTTTGGTGAAATGCGTTGTATCGTTCACATCGAGGTTACAGAAGTCGAGACGGCCGCTGAGCTTATCCCACAGCGCTTCATCAATCTTCTCTTTCATGAAGGTTTCCAGCGCCTCGCGTACCACTTTGGTATAAGCCGCTTTATCCCACTCCGCACGTCCTACTCCGATAATACGGGTGGTTTCGTGGATCTGACCAGCTTTCTCCAGCTGATACAGCGAAGGCAACAGTTTACGGCGTGCAAGATCGCCTTTGGCACCGAAAATCACCAGATCGCATGCCTGGGCTGTTTGTGTTACCGCCATTTTCCTCTCCTCGTTGCAGGATCTCCCGGATGTGCATCCTCACCATCCCGGACCTTTATTGTCATGTTCTTACGGCACAATGTACTTTTTTCGCCGCGCCAGGACAAGCGAGCGTCCCGCTGTTCATCGCGACGTCGCGTAACCAACAGGCCGGCGTCCCTGACCAGGGTTTACGTCAGTCATTACAGACGGGGCCTGCAGAAGTATGACAAAGAATTCAGCTTCGCATTTATCTGCCGCTGCGCGAAGGCGTGCTTCACAGAGCAAATTTTTACTAAATCATGGTGATGTAAGCGCTTTCATGTCTGTGCGGTGCCGTTCGGGCGCATTTTAGCTCTGCTATGCAGCCGTGTTATACCGATGCTAAAAATGCGCAAGCAAAACCGGGGTTATCCTGTGCCGCGTTTTAGCGTGATAGATCGCTCCGCACTTTGACAAAGCAGACCCATCTTAACAGGGTCAGACATTTGGTGTACCTTAGGTGTAAGCGTTTACCTGGCGTTAATACTTCAAGCCCTTTTGCGTCAACACCCTGGAAGCAGTATCAATAGCCAAACAGAGACACGCGCATTGTAAATTTAATGCCAATCAATCAGATAGAATAAAAGGATCACCGAATGACCAGCCCTACAGCTTTCATCCCAAAATCCCCGTCACGTCGTCTCAGAAGAACCAAGATTGTTACTACCCTCGGCCCGGCAACCGACCGCGACAATAACCTTGAAAAAATCATCGCGGCAGGCGCTAACGTAGTACGCCTTAATTTCTCCCACGGCACGCCCGAAGATCACCAGCAGCGCGCCGATCGCGTACGTCAGATAGCCGCCAAGCTGGGGCGTCACGTGGCGATTCTCGGCGACCTGCAGGGGCCAAAAATCCGCGTCTCTACGTTTAAAGAAGGGAAAGTATTTCTCAGCGTCGGCGATCGTTTTCTGCTTGATGCGAACCTGAGCAAAGGTGAAGGCGACAAAGAAAAAGTCGGCATCGATTACAAAGGATTGCCGGAAGATGTCGTGCCGGGCGATATTCTGCTGCTCGATGATGGCCGCGTACAGCTGAAGGTGCTGGAGGTGCAGGATGTGAAAGTCTTCACTGAAGTTACCGTCGGTGGTCCGCTCTCTAATAACAAAGGTATCAACAAGCTGGGCGGCGGCCTCTCTGCCGAAGCGCTGACTGAAAAAGATAAGCTGGATATCGTCACGGCGGCAAAAATCGGCGTTGATTATCTGGCGGTGTCATTCCCGCGCAATGGCGAAGATATGAACTACGCCCGTCGTCTGGCTCGCGACGCCGGCTGTGATGCAAAGCTGGTGGCCAAAGTGGAGCGCGCAGAAGCGGTTGCGACACAGGAAGCAATGGATGATATTATCCTCGCGTCTGACGTTGTCATGGTGGCGCGCGGCGATCTGGGCGTTGAAATCGGCGATCCGGAACTGGTTGGTATTCAGAAAGCGCTGATCCGTCGCGCCCGTCAGCTGAACCGCACCATCATTACCGCCACGCAGATGATGGAATCGATGATCACCAATCCCATGCCAACCCGTGCGGAAGTGATGGATGTGGCCAACGCCGTACTGGATGGTACTGACGCCGTGATGCTGTCAGCGGAAACCGCAGCCGGGCAATATCCGGCGGAAACCGTTTCTGCGATGGCGAAAGTCTGCCTCGGCGCTGAAAAGATCCCAAGCGTAAACGTCTCCAAACATCGCCTGGACGTACAGTTTGATAACGTCGAAGAAGCGATCGCGATGTCAGCTATGTATGCGGCAAACCATCTGCAGGGTGTTTCTGCCATTATTACCATGACCGAATCAGGCCGTACCGCGCTAATGACGTCACGTATCACGTCAGGTTTGCCGATTTTTGCGATGTCGCGCCATGAGCGTACGCTGAACCTGACCGCTCTCTATCGCGGCGTGACGCCGGTCTATTTTGACAGCAACAACGACGGTGTGGCTGCCGCCCACGACGCGGTAAATCTGCTGCGCGATAAAGGTTTCCTCGTCTCCGGCGACCTGGTGATTGTCACCCAGGGCGATGTGATGGGCGCAACCGGTACCACCAACACCAGCCGCGTGCTGCGCGTCGACTAACGCCAACGCGTTACGCGTAGCGGCTGTAAAAATGGACAAACGCGACTGCTCTGGCGGTCGCGTTTTATTTTGCATTTTCAGGGAGGCTTGATGGCCCGCTACCAACCTATTGTCCGCTTAACCGGACGTACGCTGCTGTTTCCACTGGCGCTGGTCCTGTTTGAGTTCGCTACTTATATCGCTCATGACATGATCCAGCCCGGCATGCTGCTGGTCACGCAGGAGTTTGCCGTCGGCCCGCAGTGGGTCTCCACCTCTCTGACTGCCTATCTGATGGGCGGCGTGGTGCTGCAGTGGCTGCTGGGCCCGCTATCGGATAAGTATGGCCGGCGTCCGGTATTGCTTTCCGGCATCCTGTTTTTTGTGCTGGCCTGCATCCTTACCACCTGGGTCAGCACAATTGAGCAGTTTGTCACGCTGCGCTTTGTTCAGGGCATCAGCCTCTGCTTTATTGGCGCCGTCAGCTATGCGGCGGTGCAGGAAGCGTTTGAAGAGGCGCTCGCGGTGCGGGTAATGGCTCTGATGGCGAATGTGGCGCTGCTGGCGCCGCTGGCTGGTCCGCTGGCCGGGGCGGCATGGCTTACCGCAGGCAGCTGGCGCAGTATGTTCTGGCTGTTTGCGATCTGCAGCGTGATAGCGTTTATTTTACTGTGGCGCATCATGCCGGAAACGGCAGGCGATCGCAGTCGCTCCGTAGCGCTGCCGGTGCTGGCGCGCGGCTATGGCCGGCTGGCACGTGACAAACAGGTGATGTACGGTTCCTTTGCTATCGGCCTGGTGTTTATTCCCATTCTGACGTGGGTGGCGCTGTCTCCGGTGATCCTCATGCACGATGAGGGCCTGTCGCGCATGCATTATGCCCTGCTCCAGCTGCCGGTGTTTCTGGCTATGATTGCCGGCAATCTGACGCTGGGCAAACTGGCAGGCCGCGTACCGATTGAACAGCCGGTAAAACTGGCCGCCTGGCCCATCTTAATCGGACTCGGCATTGCGCTGATTGCCAACCTGATGAACAGTCATACTTACCTGCTGTTAACCGCCGGACTCAGTCTCTACGCGTTCGGGGCTGGCATGGTGAATGCCGGTCTCTATCGCCTGACGCTTTACGCCAGCAGTGAAGGCAAAGGCAGTATTGCCGCTATGCTGGGAATGATCAGCATCCTGACGCTGGCAGCGGGCATTGAGCTGGCTAAAGCGGGCTATTTTCACGGGGGGACGCCGTGGTTCAGTACGCTGAATTTTGCTGCGGGTCTGCTGTGGTTTGTGCTGGTTACGCTGTTTCTGCGTGAGCGCAGACGACTGAGCAGGGTCGAAGAGGTCGTATAACCGTGCGCTGCCGCTACGCACTGCGGGTAGCGGCAGCATACAGAATCACTTACGCGGATAGAGATCTTTACGCCGGTAAGGCTCGATATCCCCCTCTTTACGCGTTTTCAGCAGCTTCAGGATCCAGGTGTATTGCTCCGGATGCGGCCGCACAAAAATCTCCACTTCTTCATTCATACGGCGTGCCAGCCTGGTGTCATCCGCATCCACCAGATCGTCCATCGGCGGCCGCACGTAGATCTCCAGGCGGTGCGTTTTACTGTTGTATACCGGAAACAGCGGCACTACCCGCGCCCGGCAGACTTTCATCAGTCGTCCCACTGCCGGCAGCGTAGCCTTGTAGGTTGCAAAGAAATCGACAAACTCGCTGTGCTCAGCACCGTGATCCTGATCCGGCAGATAGTAGCCGTAGTAGCCCTGACGCACTGAGGCGATAAAGGGCTTAATCCCGTCGTTGCGCGCATGCATACGGCCACCAAACCGGCGGCGTACGGTGTTCCACAGATAATCCATTAGCGGATCGCTCTGATTGTGAAACATCGCTGCCATCTTCTGCCCTTCCGACGCCAGCAGCATGGCGGGGATATCCACGCCCCAGCCGTGCGGCACCAGGAAGATCACATTCTCATTGTTATTCTGTAAGTCAGTAATAATTTCACGGCCGTGCCACTCTACCCGCTGGCGCACCCGCTCCGGGTTGCGCATGCCGAGTTCTGCCATCATCGCCATCGCCTGCGGCGCGGTAGCAAACATGCGGTCAGCAATCTCTTCGCGCTGCGCTTCACTCAGTTCCGGCAAGCAGTAATAGAGATTGATCAGCGCACGACGCCGCGCACTTTTTGCCAGCTTACCGGCAAAGGTGCCTAAGCTACCCAGTAAAGGATCGCGCAGGCGTGGCGGCAGCATTGCCATGCCCGCCAGCGCACCAACCGCCAGCCAGCTTCCCCAGTATTTAGGTTTTAAAAAAGAACGTTGAAAAACGGGAATAAACTCGCTGTTATTTTTTTTTCGGGTTTCCATGCACTCGCCTCTGACAATGACGGCTCAATAATAGTGACGGCAGCTATTTTTGCAATCTTCACGCGCCTGAAAGCAAAAAACCGACGAATTAATCGTCGGTTTAACGTTTATTCGCCGCCGGACTTTTACAGCGCCAGCTGCGGCAGCCAGGTTTTAACCTGTGCAAGGTAGGTACTGCGATCTTTCCCGGTCAGCCCTTCCATACGCGGCATTTTCGCCGTCAGCGGGTTAACAGCCTGATTATTAATCCACACCTCGTAATGCAGGTGAGGACCGGTTGAGCGCCCGGTATTACCCGAGAGCGCGATGCGATCGCCGCGTTTAACTTTCTGCCCCGGCTTTACCAGCGCACGGCTCAGGTGCATATAGCGGGTCATATACTGACGGCCGTGACGAATCGCCACGTAGTTGCCCGCAGCCCCGCCGTTTTTAGCCACCACCACTTCGCCATCGCCGACGGCCAGCACCGGCGTCCCCACCGGCAGCGCAAAGTCGACGCCTTTATGCGGTGAGATGCGCCCGGTTACCGGGTTGAGGCGGCGCGGGTTAAAGTTTGAAGAGACGCGATACTGCTTAACCGTTGGAAAGCGCATAAAGCCCCGCGCCAGACCCGAACCGCTGCGATCGTAGAACTTGCCATCTTCCGCGCGGAAAGCGTAGTAATCTTTGCCGCCGCTGCGCACGCGCACGCCCAGCAGCTGGCTCTGGGCACTTTTGCCATCCAGCATCTCGCGCGACATCAGCACGCTGAACTCATCGCCCGAACGCAGTTTGCGAAAATCCATCTGCCACTGCATCGCTTTAATGACGTTGCTGGTTTCAGCGCTGCTCAGACCGGCACGCTGCGCACTGGCAGCAAAGCTGCCGCGCACTTCCCCTTTCAGCACGCTGTTTTGCCATTCGCCTTTTTGCATCTCCTGCTGCATGCTGAAGCTGCCATTTGGCTGACGCGCATAGGTACGGGTTTCACGGCGGTTGATTTCCCAGCTAAACGCCTGCAGCTGCCCTTCTGCATCCAGCGTCCAGCTCAGCTGCTGGCCCACCTGCAGATTGCGCAGCGCTTTATCACTGGCGACCAGCGCATTGATGTCGCTGAGATCGATGCCATACTGATTCAGCGCGCTGCTTAATGTATCGCCAGATGAAATGGTGTAGTCATGCTGATCGGGATTGTCAGGCACATCTTTGTCGATATCGTCCGCCGGCAAATCCTCTTCAGGTTCGGCCGTGGTTTGATCGATAGGCTCGCTGGCTTCCGGCAGCAGAGTGCGCAATGCGTTTTTATCCAGCGCAATCTCTTTGACAATCGGCGCAACGTCATGGGGATGATAGACATACGGCCGCCAGACAGCGACGGCCAGTGTGACAACGGTTAATGACCCCAGCATAACGCGGTGGGGGCGCGGCAAATTATTAAATGCGAGGGCGACAGAGCGGGCTATCTGCTGCACTTTTATCTTTTCCTCTATGCTCCATTCAGGCAGCTCGCATACTGGCTCGACAGCTGTGAGAGGAATTTCACATAACTGTCTTTGGTTAAGCTGATCCCCATGCCTAATGGATCCAGCGTGCCTTTGCGTACGCTGGTGCCACGTGACACGGCATCGATGACCGCCGGCCTGAATTGTGGCTCAGCAAAAACGCATACGGCTTTTTGCTCAACCAACTGTGTTCGTATTTGATGTAAACGCTGAGCGCCAGGCTGGATTTCAGGATTGACGGTAAAATGCCCCGCGGGGGACAAACCGTAGTGTTTCTCAAAATAGCTATACGCGTCGTGAAAAACGAAATAACCCTTGTTCCGCACCGGCGCAAGCTGCGCGCCAATGTGTTTGTCCGTCTCGGCCAGTGCTGCTTCAAACTGCTGCAGATTGGCGTCAAGTTTGGCTTTGCTTTCGGGCATAAGTTCCAATAATTTTCCGTGGATTGCAACAGCGGATTCTTGTGCAATCTTCGGTGACATCCACAGATGCATGTTATATTCACCATGATGATGGTGAGTATGAGAGGAGTCCTGATCTTCGGACTTATCTGAGGCGTGCCCTTCTTCGTGCTCATCCTCATCTTCTCCGCCCCGAATCAGCTGAGATTTCACCGCCGGCAGCGCGGCGATTTCCAGGTTCCTGCTGGCGGGCAGAGCGGCGGCAGGTTTGGTCAGGAAAGCCTCCATTTCAGGCCCGACCCAGATGACTAAGTCCGCGTTTTTAATGCGTTTTACATCAGAAGGACGGAGTGCGTAATCATGTTCCGAGGCGCCATCCGGCAGCAATACTTCAACCGGCGTAATGCCTTCTGAAATCGCAGCTGCGATAAATCCTAACGGTTTGATTGACGTGACGACCGCTGAGTGGGCCGGAAGCGCAAGCGCGGCTAAAATGGCAGTGGCAGAAAGGTTAAAAAACAGGCGCTGCTTATTGTGTAACATAATGCGTCATTCCATCGTGACTGGGTGATGGAATGTGATATTATAACATTCTAATTTCAATGCAACCCGTAAATTATATGTCTTCACTTGTTACACTTGACGATATTTCAGTGACCTTTGCCCAGCGCCGTGTGCTGGCAGGTATCTCGCTGACGCTTCAGCCTGGTAAAATTCTGACCCTGCTGGGCCCTAACGGCGCCGGCAAGTCAACGCTGGTGCGAACGGTTTTAGGTCTGCTGACGCCGGACCGCGGCAGCGTACAGCGCGCGCCGGGTCTGCGTATTGGCTACGTGCCGCAAAAATTGCATATCGATCCCACGCTGCCGGTTACCGTAGAACGCTTTATGCGTCTGACAGGCGGCAGCAGGCGTGCCGATATCCTGCCGGCGCTGAAGCGCGTACAGGCCGGGCATCTGCTGCAGGCGCCGCTGCAGAAACTCTCCGGTGGTGAAACGCAGCGCGTATTGCTGGCGCGCGCCCTGCTGAACCAGCCGCAGCTGCTGGTGCTGGATGAACCGACCCAGGGCGTTGATGTAAACGGTCAGGTGGCGCTTTACGATTTAATCGATCAGCTGCGACGCGAACTTAACTGCGGCGTGCTGATGGTCTCACACGATCTGCATCTGGTGATGGCGAAAACCGACGAAGTGCTGTGCCTTAACCACCATATTTGCTGTTCCGGTACGCCGGAAGCGGTGTCGCAGCATCCTGAGTTTATCGCCATGTTTGGTCCGCGCGGCGCACAGCAGCTGGCCATTTACCGGCATCAGCATAACCATCGTCACGACCTACAGGGACGTATCGTTTTACGCAAAGGAAACAGCCCGTCATGATTGAATTATTACTTCCCGGCTGGCTCGGCGGCGCGCTGCTGGCGCTGGCGGCCGGACCGCTCGGCTCATTTGTGGTCTGGCGCCGCATGTCCTACTTTGGCGATACCCTGGCGCACGCCTCGCTGCTGGGCGTGGCTTTTGGCCTGCTGCTGAACGTTAACCCTTACTACGCGGTTATCCTGGTGACAATCTGTCTGGCGCTCGGCCTGGTATGGCTGGAACGTCGCCCGCATCTGGCCATTGATACGCTGTTAGGGATTATGGCGCACAGCGCGCTTTCACTTGGTCTGGTGGTGGTCAGCCTGATGCAGGGAGTCCGCGTTGATCTTATGGCCTACCTGTTTGGTGACCTGCTGGCGATTACGCCAGACGATCTCTGGCTCATGGGCGGCGGCGTTGCCATTGTACTGGTGGTAATGGCGTGGCAGTGGCGCGCCCTGCTCTCTATGACCATCAGTCCGGAGCTGGCGCAGGTTGACGGCGTGAATATTCAGCGTACCCGGCTGATGCTGATGCTGGTGACCGCCCTGACGATTGGCGTCGCAATGAAGTTTGTCGGCGCGCTGATTATTACCTCACTGCTGATTATCCCTGCCGCAACGGCGCGCCGCTTTTCGCGCTCTCCGGAACAGATGGCGGGCTGTGCAACGCTCGCCGGACTGATCGCCGTGACCGGTGGCCTGACGTTCTCCGCCACCTATGATACCCCTGCCGGACCTTCTGTGGTGCTCTGCGCCGCCGTGCTGTTTATACTCAGCATGATAAAAAAACCGGCTGTCTGAGTTATCCGTTCAGCCATGCAAAACGGGCACCTGAGGTGCCCGTTTTTTGTCTGCCTGCGTGCTGCACCCTATTCTTCGCGCACGATATCAAAGTGCCGGTAAGCGTGCTGCGTTGCCATACGGCCGCGCGGCGTACGCTGAATAAATCCCTGCTGGATCAGGAAAGGCTCTATAACATCCTCGATCGTTTCGCGCTCTTCGCCTATTGCTGCCGCCAGGTTATCCAGCCCTACCGGGCCACCCATAAACTTATCGATAATCGCCAGTAGCAGCTTGCGGTCCATGTAATCAAAACCCTGCGTATCGACATTCAGCATATCCAGCGCGCTGGCCGCCACGTCACCGCTCATGTTGCCTGCGGCACGGACATCGGCAAAATCACGCACGCGGCGCAGCAGGCGATTAGCGATACGCGGGGTGCCGCGTGCGCGACGGGCCACTTCCAGCGCGCCCTCTTCACTCAGCGTCAGACCGAGACAGGCCGCGCTGCGGCTGACAATGTGCTGCAGATCCGGCACGTTATAGAACTCAAGCCGCTGAACAATGCCAAAACGATCGCGCAGCGGTGAGGTCAGCGACCCGGCGCGCGTCGTCGCGCCAATCAGGGTAAACGGCGGCAGATCGAGCTTGATTGAGCGGGCGGCCGGCCCCTCACCGATCATGATATCCAGCTGATAATCTTCCATTGCCGGATAGAGCACCTCTTCCACTACCGGGGAGAGACGGTGGATCTCATCAATAAACAGGACGTCGTGCGGTTCGAGATTGGTGAGCATCGCCGCCAGATCGCCCGCTTTCTCCAGCACCGGCCCTGACGTCGTGCGCAGATTGACGCCCATCTCATTCGCCACGATATTCGCCAGCGTGGTTTTTCCCAGCCCCGGCGGGCCGAAAATCAGCAGATGGTCAAGTGCATCGCCGCGCAGCTTCGCCGCCTGGATAAAAATCTCCATCTGTTCGCGCACCTGCGGCTGACCGACATACTCCGCGAGCAGCTTCGGGCGAATAGCACGATCCAGGCTCTCTTCTTCATTATATGAACTGCCCGAGACCAGGCGATCGGCTTCAATCATGTGTTACCTCAGATAGCTGCACGCAGCGCTTCGCGGATCAGGGTTTCGCAGTCTGCGTCAGGTTTGCCCACTTTGCTGATCATGCGGCTGGCTTCCTGCGGTTTATATCCCAGCGCCACCAGCGCAGCCGCCGCTTCTGCTTCAGCGTCGTTGCTCTCCGGCGCGACCGCTGGGGTCGTCAGCGTGAAGGCTGAGTCGCCGCCAAAGAGGTCGCCATGCATGCCTTTAAAGCGATCTTTCATCTCAACCACCAGGCGCTCAGCGGTTTTTTTGCCGACACCCGGCAGCTTCACCAGCGAGGCGACCTCTTCACGCTCAACAGCGGTCACAAACTGCTGCGCTGACATGCCCGATAGGATCGCCAGCGCCAGCTTGGGGCCAACGCCGTTGACTTTGATCAGCTCGCGAAAGAGCGCGCGCTCCTGTTTGCTGTTGAAACCAAACAGCAGCTGGGCATCTTCACGCACCACGAAATGGGTGAAAATGACCGCCTCCTGGGCGATCTCCGGCAGCTCGTAGAAGCAGGTCATTGGCATATGCACTTCATAACCGACGCCGTGCGCTTCAAGCAGCACCAGCGGCGGCTGTTTTTCCAGAATGTTGCCTCGTAAACGACCAATCACCTGAGCAATTCCTTAATCTGTGAGTAAGCGGTGCAGGGTATTCCCTGTGACCAGCGCAGCCGCTGGCGGTGTGATAGCGGCTATGTATAACATAAAAAAGGCTGGATGCATATCCAGCCTGTTAGCGCGTCTGATGGCAGCTTAACCCGAGCGCAGCCGCCCGCGCGTCATCACCAGTTTGCTGTCGCTCATGCGCGCCGCATTCTGGCTAACGTGGCAGTGGGTGATGGCGATAGCCAGCGCATCTGCCGCATCCGCCTGCGGGTTGGCCGGCAGTTTCAGCAGCGTGCGGACCATATGCTGCACCTGGCTCTTCTCCGCCCCGCCGGTTCCGGTAACCGTCTGTTTAACCTGCCGCGCCGCATATTCAAACACCGGCAAATCGGCATTGACCGCGGCCACAATCGCTGCGCCGCGAGCCTGGCCAAGTTTCAGTGCCGAATCCGCATTTTTCGCCATAAACACCTGCTCAATCGCAAAGTAGTCAGGCGAAAACTGCGTGATGATTTCGCAGACGCCGGCATAAATCAGCTTCAGGCGTCCCGGTAAATCGGTCACGTTGGTGCGGATACAGCCGCTGCCCAGGTAGCTCAGCTGACGGCCGGTCTGACGGATAACGCCGTAGCCGGTAATGCGCGAGCCGGGGTCAATCCCGAGAATAATCGCCACAGCACGCCTCCGGTTGCCGGAAAAATAACCACGCCATTACAGCGTTTCCGCCACCTCGTCAGAGATCTCACCGTTGTGATAAACCTCCTGCACGTCGTCGCAATCTTCCAGCATATCGATCAGCCGCAGCAGTTTTGGTGCCGTTTCTGCATCCAGTTCCGCTTTGGTTGACGGGATCATGGAGACTTCAGCGCTGTCAGCTTTCAGACCGCCCGCTTCCAGCGTATCACGCACGTTGCCCAGCTCTTCCCACGCTGTGAAGACATCGATGGCACCGTCATCATAGCTCACCACATCTTCCGCACCCGCTTCCAGTGCTGCTTCCATCACCGCATCTTCATCCTGACCCGGAGCAAAGGAGATCACTCCTTTTTTGCTGAAGAGATAGGAGACAGAGCCGTCAGTGCCCAGATTACCGCCGGTTTTGGTGAAGGCGTGGCGCACTTCTCCGACGGTACGGTTACGGTTGTCACTCAGGCATTCGATCATTACCGCAGAGCCGCCCGGACCGTAGCCTTCATAAATGATGGTTTCCATATTGGAATCATCTTCGCCGCCGACGCCGCGTGCAATGGCGCGGTTCATTGTGTCGCGCGTCATGTTATTTGAGAGCGCTTTATCCATCGCTGCGCGCAGACGCGGGTTAGAACCTGCATCGCCGCCGCCCAGCTTCGCGGCAGTGACCAGCTCGCGAATGATTTTAGTAAAGATCTTGCCGCGCTTGGCGTCCTGCGCCGCCTTACGATGTTTTGTGTTCGCCCATTTACTGTGACCAGCCATCTTACATTTTCTCCGATCTTTTACAGGGTGCAGGCTATCTTGCCTGCGCTCTTATCCCCGGCAGCATCCACGCCATCCGCACGCAGAGATCTGCGCGGCGGTGGTGGCGCTGACGATGAACAATTGCGCTGCGCCGATAACGCCTGACTGCTCAATGTTAGCGGTGCGGTTTGATAAAACAGCACACGATAGTTGGACGAAGGGAATACGCTTCGTCGAATGTGTGGAATTTACCCTGGTTGCCACCGGAAAACACGCGGCGGCGCTCGCTCAGATAAACTCTTCAATCGCCTGGCGATTGCTCCAGGATTTGGTTAACGCCGCAGCCTCTTCAGCGATCAGCCAGCGGGCAGCCAGGTGCTCACTCAGCAGCGGCATCCGTTCAGCCGGCAGCGCCAGCCGGAACCAGTGCTCGCGATTGTGCGTTATGCCTGGCGCATAGCGGTGACGAAAATGAGGGAAGATCTCAAATTCAATCTGCCGCTGGCAATCTTCAAGCTGCAGCCCTTCGCCACAGATATCGATCGCCAGCTCTTCCGCCACTTCGCGTGCTGCAGCCTGAGCCGGCGTTTCACCCGGCTCCAGACTGCCGGTGACCGACTGCCAGAAGCCGTGATCATCGCGCCGCTGCAGCATCAACACCCGGCCGGTATCTCGCGCAAAGATCACCACCAGCACCGATACCGGATGTTTAAAGCCCATTACTGCTGCTCTGGCTTTTCTTTCTTCGCGACAATCTGAATGCCCAGATCGCTCAGCGCAGCTGGATTTGCCAGGCTTGGTGCTTCCGTCATCATACAGGCTGCCGCCGTGGTTTTCGGGAAAGCGATCACGTCACGAATATTATCGGTGCCGGTGAGCAGCATAGTCAGACGATCAAGGCCAAACGCCAGACCGGCGTGCGGCGGCGTACCATATTTGAGCGCGTTCAGCAGGAAGCCAAACTTCTCCTGCTGTTCTTCAGCCGTAATGCCGAGAATGCTGAACACAGTCTGCTGCATCGTCCCGTTGTGGATACGCACAGAGCCGCCGCCCACTTCGTAGCCGTTGATCACCATATCGTAGGCATTAGCCACTGCCTGCGTCGGCTCGGCTGCCAGCTGCTCCGCCGTAAGCGACTTAGGTGAGGTAAACGGATGGTGCATCGCTGCCAGACCGCCTTCGTCATCCTCTTCAAACATCGGAAAGTCGATGACCCAGAGCGGTGCCCAGGCTTTCTCGTCGGTGATCTTCAGGTCGCGGCCAGCTTTCAGGCGCAGTGCACCCAGCGCATCCGCCACAACTTTAGCGCGATCGGCGCCAAAGAAGATCAGATCGCCATCCTGAGCGCCGGTGCGATCCAGAATCGCTTCCACGATCTCAGGCGTCAGGAATTTGGCCACCGGACTTTGCACGCCTTCAGCGCCACTGGCGCGGGCGTTGATTTTCATCCATGCCAGGCCACGTGCACCATAAATCTCAACAAACTTCGTATATTCATCAATCTGCTTACGCGTCAGCGTCGCACCGCCCGGCACGCGCAGCGCAGCAACCCGTCCTTTGGCGTCGTTCGCCGGACCAGAGAACACCTTAAACTCTACGTCTTTCAGCAGATCGGCAACGTCCACCAGTTCCATCGGATTACGCAGATCGGGTTTATCAGAGCCGTAGCGGTTCATCGCTTCTGCAAACGTCATCAGCGGGAAATCACCCAGATCAACGCCTTTGATCTCAAGCCAGAGCTCGCGGATCAGGCGCTCCATCTTCTCCCGCACCTCTTCCGCGCTCATAAAGGAGGTTTCAACGTCGATTTGCGTAAATTCAGGCTGGCGATCGGCCCGCAGATCTTCATCGCGGAAGCATTTTACAATCTGATAGTAGCGATCGAAGCCGGACATCATCAGCAGCTGCTTAAACAGCTGTGGCGACTGCGGCAGCGCATAGAACTTGCCTTTATGCACGCGGCTTGGCACCAGATAGTCGCGCGCGCCTTCCGGCGTTGCTTTGGTCAGCATCGGCGTTTCAATATCCAGGAAACCTTCACTGTCCATAAAGCGGCGAACAAAGCTGGTAATTCTGGCGCGCGTTTTCAGGCGCTGTGCCATCTCCGGGCGACGCAGATCGAGGTAACGATAGGTCAGACGCGCTTCTTCGCTATTGACCTGGTTGGAGTCCAGCGGCAGCGGCTCCGCGCGATTAATGATGGTCAGCGCGTGGGCAAACACTTCGATATCGCCGGTCGCCATATCGCTGTTGCGGTTTTTCTCTTCACGCGCGCGCACCGTACCGGTGATCTGGATGCAGAATTCGTTGCGCAGCTCAGACGCCAGCTGGAAAGCCTCCTGATAATCGGCATCAAAAAACACCTGAGCGATCCCTTCGCGGTCACGCATATCGATAAAAATCAGGCTGCCGAGATCGCGACGGCGATTAACCCAGCCGCAGAGAGTAACTTGCTGACCCACATGAGACAGGTTGAGCTGTCCGCAATATTCTGTACGCATAACGTATCCTTTTAACTTCGCCGCTGCTGCCAGGCAGCATCAGGGCGCGTAACCTCTGAAGATGCTGCCGCAAAAAAGGCAGCTATTATAATGGAAAAAGCCAGGCAGGATAAGTAGAGCTGCTGCAAAGCAGCTAATTCATCGGCATTTATGCGTTATCCTCTGCCCGCTTTCTCTTACAACCGGCATCCGGAGTCCGTTTTGACGCTTCGTATTGGTCTACCACAATGGCATCACCCGCAGTGGAAACAGTTTGGTCTGCACACGCTGGAGGATTATGCGCGTCTGTTTAGCTGCGTAGAAGGGAATACAACGCTGTATGCGCTGCCAAAACCTGAGGCGGTGCAGCGCTGGCGCGACATGACGCATGACGATTTCCGCTTCTGCTTTAAATTTCCCGCAACCATCTCTCATCAGGCTGCTCTGCGTAATTGTGATGATTTAGTCAGCGATTTTTTTCGCCTGCTGGATCCGCTCAGCACGCGCCTGGGGCAATACTGGCTGCAGCTGCCCGCCAGTTTTTCACCGGCACAGCTTGACGATCTGTGGCGCTTTCTGGATAGCCTGCCGCGCAGCTTCAGCTATGGCGTTGAAGTGCGTCATCAGGCATTTTTTGCCCGTGGCGAGGCGGAGCGCCAGCTAAACCGTGGCCTGCACGCGCGCGGCGTTAACCGGGTGGTACTCGACAGCCGGCCAGTGCACGCTTCTGCCTCACAATCGGCTGCAGCTATCGACGCGCGGGCGAAAAAACCGCGCGTGCCGCCACATGCGGTGCGCACCGGTACTCAGCCGATGGTCCGGTTTATCGGCAGCGATAGCGTGGCAGAGAGCGAAGCCCTCTTTCCGCCGTGGCGCAGCAAGCTGGCAGCGTGGCAGACAGAGAGCGATCCGCTGCTGTTTATTCATACGCCGGATATGGGAGAGGTGTTTCCGCTGGTGCAGGCGCTCTGGCCACAGCTGCAGGCGCTGGAACCCGGCCTGCGCGACCTGCCAGCGTGGCCGCAGCAGAGCGCGCTGTTCTGAGCAGGGAAACGGGTGCAGCAGAGGCGACTTTCTGCCAGAATAGCGCCCTTTCCGTTTTTCTCTTCGGATTTTCCATTATGTCTGACCGCGATACGCTATTTTCCGCACCTATCGATAAGCTGGGTGACTGGACCTTTGACGAGCGCGTGGCTGAAGTCTTCCCCGATATGATTCAGCGCTCGGTGCCCGGCTACTCCAACATCATTTCAATGATTGGTATGCTGGCAGAACGCTTTGTACAGCCCGACAGCCAGGTGTATGACCTCGGCTGTTCACTGGGGGCCGCCACTCTTTCGGTGCGCCGCAATATCCGCGTACCCGGCTGCCAGATTATTGCCGTGGATAATTCGCCGGCGATGGTTGAGCGCTGCCGCCGCCATATCGACGCCTTTCGTGCCGATACGCCGGTACAGGTGCTGGAGGCTGATATCCGCGATATCGAAATTGAGAACGCTTCGCTGGTGGTGCTCAACTTTACGCTGCAGTTTCTGGCGCCTGACGCCCGCATTGCGCTGCTGGAAAAAATTGCCCGCGGCCTGAATCCCGGCGGCGCCCTGGTGCTGTCAGAAAAGTTCAGCTTTGAAGATGCTGAGGTGGGCGAACTGCTGTTTAACATGCATCACGATTTCAAGCGTGCCAACGGCTACAGCGAACTGGAGATTAGCCAGAAGCGCAGCATGCTGGAGAATGTCATGCTGACCGACAGCGTGGAAACGCACAAAGCCCGCCTTAAAGCGGCGGGCTTTGCTCATGCAGAACTCTGGTTCCAGTGCTTCAACTTTGGTTCACTGGTGGCGCTGAAATGATCGACTTTGGCCGTTTTTATC
This sequence comes from Pantoea sp. RIT413, assembly GCF_003057675.2. Classification (NCBI taxonomy): domain Bacteria; kingdom Pseudomonadati; phylum Pseudomonadota; class Gammaproteobacteria; order Enterobacterales; family Erwiniaceae; genus Pantoea; species Pantoea sp. RIT413. The sequence continues at coordinate 53,464 of NZ_QBJB02000001.1, read as the reverse complement.
AGCAAATCGCCACCGGCCCGCTGGCGAGCTGGCTGGAAGTTCTGCCGGCGCAAATCGCGGCCTGGCAGCGTGACAATCTGCACGGACATTTTCGCAACTGGGAAAAAGCGGTGGAGTATCTGCCGCTGCTGACGCCGCAAACGCTGGATCTGGTGCACAGCGTCAGCGCGCAGCGTGACGATCTGACCGATCGCCAGCGCGCCGGTATTGAAAAGCTGCTGCGTAATCTGATGCCGTGGCGTAAAGGCCCCTATGCGCTTTACGGTACGGAGATTGACACGGAATGGCGCTCTGACTGGAAATGGGATCGGGTGTTACCCCATATCTCTCCGCTCGCCGGGCGGACGATTCTGGACGTTGGCTGCGGCAGCGGCTATCACATGTGGCGTATGCTGGGCGCTGGCGCGCAGATGGTGGTGGGCATCGACCCGATGCAGCTGTTTCTCTGCCAGTTCGAAGCGGTACGCAAGCTGCTGGGTGACGATCGCCGCGCGCATCTGCTGCCGCTCGGCATTGAACAGCTGCCCGCGCTGCAGGCGTTTGATACCGTATTCTCAATGGGCGTGCTCTACCACCGCCGTTCACCGCTCGATCATCTGCTGCAGCTGAAAAATCAGCTGGTGAGCGAGGGTGAGCTGGTGCTGGAAACGCTGGTGATTGAGGGCGATGAACATGCCGTCCTGGTACCGGGTGAGCGCTATGCGCAGATGCGCAACGTCTACTTTATTCCGTCAGCGGCAGCGCTGAAAGGCTGGCTGGAGAAGTGCGGTTTTGTTGATGTACGCATTGCCGACTATGCGGTCACGTCCGTGGAAGAGCAGCGTCGCACCAGCTGGATGACCAGCGAGTCGCTGGCAGAGTTTCTCGATCCGGCCGATAGCAGCAAAACGGTTGAGGGTTACCCCGCGCCGCTGCGCGCCGTACTGGTTGCCCGCAAGCCCTGAAAATCCGCGCCGCGACGGCGTCGCGGCGCGTCAGACATTGTCCTGCTACTGCTCATCCGCTGACCGATCCCAGTACTGATATTTATAGGCGGAAGTAAGATGACGCTCGATAGTGCCTTTGGCAAATACCTCTTTTTCGTGCAGAAAACTCAGCGTACAGTTGCCGGCTTCATCCCAGAGCTGACAGGTGTCCGTAGAGTGCAGCGTGCTGACCGGCGTGGTCGCCAGCCCGCTTAATCCCAGCTCGCGCCACTGCTTATCATAACGCCAGATCTCCCGGCTGCGCGCGCTTTGCGTCTCAACCACCCGATCCTGCGCATTCCAGCGCCAGCGGTTTTCACCGTTATTCTGTTTATCGCTGCCGCGCGTGACGCTCTTCTGCACCCGTAATCGCGGGTCGTAATGATAGGCGATCGCTGCAGAACCCTCACTGCCCATATTCACGAATTTATCGGTAGCGCTGATGATGTTTCCCTGCGGCCCTTTGCGCCAGCTCAGCGTACCCTGTCGCTGATCCACCACTTCTTCACGCCCCGACTTAATCGCGGTAACCCGCCAGGCGTACTCCGCTACCCAGCCGCGCTGTACGCGGGCAATATGCTGCTCCATGCTCAGCACAATATTCCCTTCGCGCTTATCGTAGCTGATATCAGCCACCATCAGGTCGCCGCAGCGGTCAAACTGGCCCAGCACGCGTTTCTGGGAGTCAACGTCTTTACCAAACTCCCCGGCAATAACCTGCCGCACCGCGCCTTTTGCCGCGCCGCCCAGCAGGATCCAGAGATTGCTGCTGCTGATGTTATGGCTGAGCGGCGGACAGGGAGCGGTGGCCGCCTGCGTCGGGCAGGCAGCTAAATATGTCAGCAACAGCGTTGCACAAAGGTGGCATTTCATAGGGTTATCCGCATGGAGCCATCTGTTAAGCAAAGCACCTTTTCCGGCAAATCGCTATGCAGATGGCGGGCGGAGAAGAAAATTATGCCGGGTATAGCGAATATACAAGGGGCTGAATCAACCGCAGAACAGGCTATGTTTGCCGGCAGCCGGCTCACCTGCGCGTTTTTAACGGCATAAAAAAAACCCCAGCAAATGACTGGGGCGTGGTACTTGCAAACATCACGTCAGGGTTGGTGGCGTGCTGTGCGGCAAAATCGATAGCGGATCAGGCGACCCGGTTAACGTTCATCTGCATCATACTTTTCATGGCTTCTATTACGTCACCATCAACGCAGGAACGGCTGAATTCATCGGTTTCTGCTTCGGCGCACATCGAAACACCCGCTTTGCGATAGCGCATAGGGGAAGCGATGGCGCGACTGGCTGAGCTGTGGACCTCCTGCAAGCCGCAATCCAGAAACTTCTGCAGATTGCTCAGGCGTACACCAGCACCGGCCATAATGATTGGACCCGTGCTTAATTGATTAAGTTCCCTGAGTAGTGCAATTCCTGTTTCTGCACTCTGCTGCTGGCCTGACGTCAGAATGCGCGCGACACCCAGATCGGTCAGCACCTCCAGCGCCCGCCTGGGGCTGTGGCACAGATCAAACGCCCGGTGAAACGTCACGGCCAGGCCATCGCACAGTTGCATAATCTGCTGCATACGCGGCACATCGATATGCGCATCTTCATCCAGAACGCCCACGACGACGCCGGGAAAGCCCCATTCGCGTATCTGCGCGATATCCGATTTCATGATGTCAAACTCCAGACGGGAGTAGCAAAAATCGCCGCCGCGCGGCCGGATGATGGGATGCACCGGAATAGTCAGCTCGCGCAGCGCGGCCTGCAGCATGCCCGCTGATGGCGTCAGCCCGCCCTCGCGCGGGGCGCTGCAAAGCTCTACGCGATCGGCACCGGCGCGCTGGGCGGTCACTGCGCAATCAATGCCGTAGCAACAAATTTCCAGTTTCGTCATCGGTTTCTCCTTATCACGACTGCTGGCTCAGAGGGGGTAGCTTCGGTTAGTCTGTTACTCACTCATTTTACGTGGAAAGCGCACTATGGTATTCGATTTTGATCAACGGATAGACCGCGGTCACAGTGATAGTCTTAAATGGCACAAATATCGTGACCGTGATGTGCTGCCACTCTGGATTGCAGATACCGATTTTCGCTCGCCACCCTGTATTATTGAGGCCATTCAAAAACGAGTCGCACACGGCGTATTTGGTTACGGTGTCACGCCTGCCGGACTGACAGAGATTATCGTGCAGCGCATGGCGGAGCGTTATGACTGGATTATCAGGCCGGAATGGATAGTGATATTGCCGGGTGTGGTAAGCGGACTTAACATTGCCGTGCGTGCTTTTACCGCAGCCGGAGAACGTACTGTGGCGCCTGCGCCCATCTATCCGCCGTTTCGCGGCGCTTCCCGGCTGGCCGATCGCGCGCAGCTCAGTCTGCCGCTGCAGCGGACAGAAGATCGCTGGGTCATGGACATAGATCGGGCGGAGATGACGGGCAACGAGCGACTGCTGATGCTGTGCAACCCGCAAAACCCCGGTGGCACGGTATACCGGCGCGATGAACTCTCCCGCCAGCTCGCATTTGCGCAGCGTCACGATCTTATCGTCTGTTCAGATGAGATCCATGCCGATCTGGTGCTTACGCCGGGCGTGCAGCACACGCCGTTTGCCGCGCTGAGTGAGGATGCCGCACAGCGCAGCATAACGCTTATCTCTCCCTCTAAAAGTTTCAATATCGCCGGGCTGGGCGCCTCTATGGCCATTATTCCCGATGATACGTTGCGCCGGCGCTTTAAGCAGGTGCGTGAGGGGATCGTGCCGGGCGTGGATATTCTGGCGCTGGTTGCCGCCGAGGCGGCGTGGCGCGAGGGTGATGCGTGGCTGCAGGCGCAAATTGCCTATCTGCGCGCAAACCGCGACTGGCTGGCGAGCCGCATTGATGCCCTGCCCGGCCTCGATATGGTCGTGCCGGACGCGACCTATCTCGGCTGGATTGACGCCAGCGGCCTGCAGAGTGAAAACCCGGCGCGCTATTTTGAGCAGTACGGGCTCGGCTTCTCGCCCGGAGGCGATTTTGGCGATGACCGCTTTGTCCGCTTCAATTTTGGCTGCACGCGCGCCACCCTGCAGGAAGCGGCAGCGCGCCTGAAGCAGGCGGTGGAAGCCCGGCGTTAATCGCGCTCGCTGGCGACAATCTCTTCAAGTCGCCAGGGGTGAAATTTAATCGTGGTTTCACCATCGGTGACGGCCAGCACAGGATTAGGCAGGCGTTCATTCTCGCCCTGCGGCGCGCTGGTTTTAAAAGAGATGCCGGGCTGCGTCAATGCCGCATCAGAGAGCAGCGCCATGGCGCGCATGCCCAGCGTTTCCGGCTCACCGCGCAGGACGATCTCAATATGTTCCCAGCCCTCGTGCCGGTACAGCTTCGCGCCCGGCCAGGGCAGCTCAATCACATCAATCTGCTGCCCTGCCAGCGTAACCGGCTGCCGGAGTTTAAACAGACAGATCGGTCGACCGTTAATCATCGCTTCTGAAAAGAGCTCACCAATCTGCAAAAAGCCGCGCTTCCAGCGTTCGGCGGTAGCAAACTGGTGACAGCGCACGGCCAGATGATCAATCTCGTGTGCCTGCGGTGAAAGTCCGAGTCGCGCAGCAAAAGCCTGCAGCGCCTGCTCAAAACGGCAAAAATCTTCTGTTAAATCGTCTAACTCCGGGGGAAAGTCCAGCTTCATTACCTGAAACCTCAACGTCTGTTCAGTGAAATTAATCATTAAAATCAATATGCCAGCTTTTTCAGCCAGACAAAACCTTCGGATTCATCCGATTTAGTCAATAAAAACTGCCAAAACCAGATAAAAACAGGCTTACATTCAGATTATTCGCCTAATCAGGGCCAGGCTTAACTTTATAAAAACAAGCTAAGCTTATGATTAGATTGACAAATCTTTACACAATGAGATAACTCTTATTTGGGCGCCAATGAATTGCAGATAACCCCCCTTTCTTATAAATTTGAGTTTCTACCTCACAAGGAACGGCTCTATGTCTATGCTCATTGTTGTCGCGGTTCTCATTGCATTAACGGGATTCGCCATTTCCCGTCACTGGAAGGTGCGTGAAGACAAAAGCGTCAAAAATCCTCGTCGTCACCCGCGCCGCCGTTAATCGGCGCGCGGTTTTGCCGTCAGCTGACCAGTCCGGGCCGACTGCTGTTGCTGACGCATCCTAACATTTCACGTATACTTCCCCTCTCTTTTTTTCCGTCCCGACACAAGCGCGGGATGATGGTATCGGCTCGTCCTCTGCTGACGGGCCTTTTCAGCATATGAAGGTAACGCGGTGAATATTCAGGCTCTTCTTTCCGATAAAGTCAGTCAGGCGATGCGTGCAGCGGGTGCGCCCGACGATTGCGAACCGCTGGTTCGTCAGTCAGCTAAAGTCCAGTTTGGTGATTATCAGGCGAACGGCATCATGGGCGCGGCAAAACGGCTGGGCCAGGCACCGCGTCAGCTGGCTGAACAGGTGGTGAAGCATCTGGATCTGACCGGCATTGCCAGTCATACCGAGATTGCAGGGCCTGGCTTTATCAATATTTTCCTCGATCGCCAGTGGCTGGCACAGCAGGCCGCGCAGGCGCTGCAGCAGCCCGATCTCGGCGTCAGCAAACCTGAACCGCAAACCATTGTTATCGACTACTCGGCACCTAACGTGGCGAAAGAGATGCACGTGGGCCACGTGCGCTCCACCATCATCGGCGATGCGGCAGTGCGGACGCTGGAGTTTCTGGGTCACAATGTGATCCGGGCTAACCACGTCGGCGACTGGGGTACGCAGTTTGGCATGCTTATCGCCTATCTGGAAAAGCAGCAGAATGAAGATCATGCTGATATTGCTCTCGCCGATCTGGAAGCATTTTATCGCGAAGCAAAGCGTACTTACGATGAAGATGAAGCGTTCGCCGCGCGCGCGCGCAGTTATGTCGTCAAGCTGCAGGGCGGCGATGAGTATTGTCGCACCATGTGGAAAAAGCTGGTGGATATCACCATGAGCCAGAATCAGCTGGTCTATGACCGTCTGAATGTCACTCTGACGCGTAATGATGTCATGGGAGAGAGCCTCTACAACGATATGCTGCCAGGCATTGTCGCTGACCTGCGTGAAAAGGGTCTGGCGGTCACCAGCGAAGGCGCGACGGTGGTTTTCCTTGATGAGTATAAAAACAAGGAAGGCGAGCCGATGGGCGTTATCATCCAGAAAAAGGATGGCGGCTATCTCTATACCACTACCGATATCGCCTGCGCAAAATATCGCTATGAAACGCTGCATGCCGATCGCGTGCTCTACTATATCGACTCACGCCAGCATCAGCACCTGCAGCAGGCATGGACCATCGTACGTAAAGCGGGCTACGTGCCAGCCTCCGTGCCGCTTGAGCACCACGCCTTCGGCATGATGCTGGGCAAAGATGGCCGTCCGTTTAAAACCCGCAGCGGTGGCACCATTAAGCTGGCGGATCTGCTGGATGAAGCCGTTGAACGTGCCCACACGCTGGTCAGCGCTAAAAATCCGGAGATGTCGCCGCAGGAACTGGCCGATCTGGCGGAAATTGTTGGCATCGGCGCGGTTAAATATGCCGATCTCTCTAAGAGCCGTACCACAGATTACATTTTCGACTGGGACAACATGCTGGCATTTGAGGGCAATACCGCGCCTTATATGCAGTATGCCTATACCCGCGTCCTGTCGGTGTTCCGTAAAGCGGGTCTGGATGCAGAGACCCTGAGCGGTGAGATTACGCTGACGGATGAGCGCGAAGCGCTGCTGGCCACGCGCCTGCTGCAGTTTGAAGAGGTGATCACGCAGGTTGCGCGTGATGGTACGCCGCATGTTATGTGTGCTTATCTGTATGACCTGGCCGGACTCTTCTCCGGCTTCTATGAGCACTGCCCGATTCTGGCGGCTGAAGAGGCGTCTGTACGCAACAGCCGCCTGCAGCTGGCGGCTCTCACCGCGAAGACCCTGAAACAGGGGCTGGATACGCTGGGGATTAAAACCGTCGAACGGATGTAATGACAGCAGCTGATAAAAAACCCGCCTTGTGCGGGTTTTTTGTTATTACCGATAGTTTACGGTCACTTCACTGCTGAGCACCCGCAGACCCGGCGGCAGCGCTCCCTGCCCCTGAAAGCCAAACGCCAGATAGAGCGGCTCTTCGGCCGGGATCAGCGCCAGACCGCGCGTGGATCCGCTGGCACCATCCAGCTCCACGCAGCGCTGGCTGGCGCAGAGGCGCACCACCAGCCCGGATGGTGCCGGACGGCTGAGCTGATAGCGCCAGTTCACCACGGCGATGTTGCCGGGTGCCGCAGAAGGCGCCCTGAGCGCTGGCGATAACAGCCAGCTGCCGCGTGCCCCAAGTCCGGGACCGCTGACGCTGGCGCTCCACGCACCGGTAGCGGCTATGCCCGCCAGCGGTGTGAACAGCAGCAGCAACATTAACGGATAGCAGCGCCGCATTATTTGCCTCCAATCGTGGCGGTCATGCGGATCTGGCGATTGTCACTCAGCTCCAGATTGGAAAGTACCACCAGCTGCGGCAGGTTACGCCGCAGGAAGCGCGCCAGCAGCGCACGCAGCGGATGGTTCACCAGCAGGACCGGCGGCGCACCGCTCATCTCCTGCTGCTGCAGCGCCGCCTGTGCCTGCATCAGCAGACGATCGGCCAGCCCTGGCTCCAGGCCACCGCCGCCCTGCAGCGCCTGCAGCAGCAGACGCTCCAGCATGGCATCCAGGCCAATAACCTGCACCTCTCCGCTGCCCGGGAACCACTGCTGGGTGATCGCCCGCCCCAGCGCCACGCGTACTACGCTGGTCAGCTCCTGTGGGTCGCTCTGCACCGGCGCGTGCTCCGCCAGCGTTTCGATGATGGTGCGCATATCCCTGATTGATACCCGCTCGGTAAGCAGGTTCTGCAGCACTTTATGCAGCGTGGTCAGGCTGATTACCCCCGGCACCAGATCTTCCGTCAGCTTCGGCATCTCCTGAGTAACGCGATCCAGCAGCTGCTGCGCCTCCTGCCGGCCAAACAGCTCGCTGGCGTACTGTCCAATCAGGTGGTTGAGGTGCGTTGCCACCACGGTGCTTGCCTCGACCACGGTATAACCCTGAATCTGCGCCTGCTCTTTCAGGGCGCTGTCGATCCAGATCGCCGCCAGGCCAAACGCCGGATCAACGGTAGGCTCGCCCGGCAGGCTGCCGGCTGCGGTGCCGGGATTAATGGCCATCCAGCGGCCAGGGTAGGCGTCACCGCTGCCAATCTCCACGCCTTTCATCAGAATGCGATAGCGTGCGGGCGGCAGCTCCATGTTGTCGCGGATATGTACCACCGGCGGCAGAAAACCAACCTCCTGTGCCACTTTCTTACGGATGCTGCGGATACGGCCCAGCAGCTCGCCATTCTGGGTATGGTCAACCATCGGAATGAGGCGATAGCCCACTTCCATTCCCAGCGAATCCTCCAGCTGAACGTCGGTCCAGGAGGCCTCAACCGTGGCGGGCGTCTCCTGGGTTTTCATCAGGCTGGCTGATTCAGGCTGCTTCTTCGGCTGCATCTCACGGCCGCGCAGCCACCAGGCAAGCCCGAGCAGCGCGCCGGTAAACAGCAGAAAGACAAAGTTAGGCATGCCGGGCACCAGACCAAGCAGGCCGATTACCCCGGCGCTGAGCATCAGCACGCGTGGATTATTAAACAGCTGCCCGACCATCTGCTCACCGACATCCTGGTCAGTGGCGACGCGGGTGACGATGACGCCTGCTGCCGTGGAGATCACCAGCGCCGGGATCTGCGCCACCAGGCCATCACCGATAGTCAGCAGCGTATAGGTCTCACCGGCGTGGCCAACATCCATCCCATGCTGCACAACGCCCACCAGCAGGCCGCCAATGACGTTGATCACCATGATGAGAATACCGGCGACGGCATCCCCGCGCACAAACTTGCTGGCACCATCCATTGAACCGTAGAAATCGGCCTCCTGCGTCACTTCGGAACGGCGACGCTTGGCCTCATCTTCGCCAATCAGACCGGCGTTAAGATCGGCATCAATCGCCATCTGCTTGCCGGGCATTCCGTCCAGTACAAAGCGGGCGCCAACTTCCGCAATACGTCCGGCGCCTTTGGTGATGACCATGAAGTTGATGATCACCAGAATGATAAACACCACAATACCGATGGCAAAGTTACCACCGACCAGAAAGTGGCCAAACGCTTCTACGACGCGGCCCGCTGCGTCGGCCCCGGTATGTCCTTCCAGCAGAATGATACGGGTGGAGGCGACGTTCAGCGCCAGGCGTAATAGCGTTGAGAACAGCAGTATGGTGGGGAACGCCGCAAACTCCAGGGTGCGCTGGGTGAACATCGCCACCAGCAGCACCATGATCGATAGCGCGATATTAAAGGTAAACAGCAGATCGAGAATGAAGGCGGGCAGCGGCAGCACCATCATCGACAGGATCAACATTATCAGCACCGGTCCTGCCAGCACCTGCCATTGCGTCTCTTTAAAACTGCCCGGTAAACGCAGCTTTTCGGCCAGATTAGCCATCGTCTCTGTTCTCTCCTGCAAAGTCCATCTCTGCCGGGACCGGCAGATGCTTAGGTTTGGTCGGGATCAGGCCGCCTTCGCGCTTCCAGCGCCGCAGCTGCCAGACCCAGGCCAGCACTTCCGCTACGGCAGCGTACAGCGCACCGGGGATAAACTGACCAATTTCAGTATGCCGATAGAGCGCTCGCGCCAGCGGCGGCGCTTCAAGGATCGGCACGCGGTGCTCTTTTGCCACTTCACGAATGCGCAGCGCGATGTCACCTGCGCCTTTCGCCACCACTTTTGGCGCATTCATCTTGCCTTCCTGATACTGCAGCGCCACCGAGTAGTGCGTCGGGTTCGTCACAATCACGTCAGCTTTCGGTACATCAGCCATCATGCGGCGGCGGGCCGCCGCGCGCATCGCCTGGCGGATCCGCCCCTTCACGTGCGGATCGCCCTCATTCTGTTTATGTTCGTCGCGGATCTCCTGACGCGTCATGCGCAGCTTTTTGAAATAGCTGTAGAGCTGCCAGAACACATCAAAACCGACCATCGGAAACAGACCCAGCATCACCAGCCCGCAGCTGGTGGCGACCATACTCAGGCCATGGTGCAGCGCGTTAACCGGCGATTCCGCGATCAGCCGCAGCATCTCCTGCCAGTGGCTCCAGAGATACCAGCCCGCTACCACCCCTACCAGCACCGCCTTGAGGATCGCCTTCACCAGTTCAGCCGCGCTCTGGCCGGAAAAGAGGCGTTTTATGCCTGGCAGCGGGTTGAGCTTCTTAAAATCGAGTTTGATCGACTTACCGCTGATATGAATGCCGCCCAGCGCCATCGGGGCCGCCATGGCAACAATTACCAGCCCGCCCATCAGCGGCAGCAGCGCCACCACTGCCTGCATGACCAGATTGCCGATATGCGCCACAATAATTTTGTCATCGTTCACCATACCGTGATCGAAGCGAAAACCGGTTGCCACCATACGGGCAAGCTGCGTGGCCATGTGGGAACCGCCAAGCCAGAGGATCATCAGCCCGGTCAGCAGCATCAGCACCGATGTCAGCTCGCGCGATCGCGGGATCTGCCCCTCTTCCCGCGCTTTCTCAAGTCGGTGGGGGGTGGGCGATTCTGTTTTGTCCTCGCTGCTACTCTCTTCAGACACAGCACACCTCAGCTGGCAGAAATTCTGAGTACAGGATGACAAACTTACCCGGGAGTGAAGCGCGGATTAAACGACGAAATAACCTGCTTATTGCGTCATAAGTAAAATCGTTGTCGTGCCCTGTCCGTTTTCTCAGCAGAAACAGCGCACAAAAGACGTGACGCGATCGGGGTTTTAGGGATCTGAACAGGCGCGGAAAATCTTAAAATGAGAATTTTCTGCAAAGAGATCACATTATTAATTTCACTGTAAAACATAAATTTTTATAATGTTTTATCCCGGACAGACGTTTGCCTGAAAAGATTCTTCGCTACCCGGCCTGCCCGATGCCGGGTGAACCGTAAAAGTCGCTTAACTGTTGCAGCCTTCTGCAGACCTCCTCTGCGGCTTCAGGCGTGATGTTATGGCGCTAACACGCAATTTACCGCGATGCAATAGTTTGAATTCTCAAAAGTCTTAGGTAGACTGAGACGCACGTTGTCCTGAAGAGATCTGGCTGTTTTTCGTGGTTTTTTCGCAACACACTATGTTCATACTCGCCGGGTACGCCCACTGTTACTCTGCAATTAATCTGATGGAATGATAAGGATGATGGTGAAAAAAACGCTTATGCTTACGCTGCTGGCGACCCTGACGCTGGCCGGGTGCAAAACCCCGCCGCCGGCAGTGACAGAGGATACGCTGGTAACCAGTACGGTTAACGGCGTTACCCTGACGCATCGTTATGCGGTTGCCGCACCGGCAGAGTTCACCCCCGTCAACGCATCCTGGCGCGCACTCTACGCCGCTTCCGTTATGACCACCCCTGACTACGGCGGTAAAGTCGTGCGCTACCTTGATAATGCCCAGCGCTTTGAAGTGCTTGGCCGGGTGGAGCATAACTGGCTGGCGATTGCTGAAGAGCCTGAAGGCCAGCTGATAGGCTATATCCCCCCTAAAGCGGCCGTTGAGACCAGCCGCTATGACGCCACGTTGCGCAGCGATCGCCCGAAACCGCGTCGCGCTAAACAGGTGTGCGTGGCAGTAGGCGGTGCCAGTAAGGCGTGCCGCACCACTGATACCGCGACCTGGATCCTGGATTGAGTCAACAATCTGGCGCATATTGGCGACAGTCATACCGCAGTTTATGGCAAAATAGCGCCGTCATCGCCAGGAAAAACGAGAGTTAATGATGCAGGATCCCATTGCCCGCGAGGATATCAGCGCGGGCAACGATAACCTTTTGCTGAACGCCGCCGCCCCGGTGCTGAATGCTGTTGTCCGCATCCGGCAGGCTGCCACGCATGACGATCCGGCCGGGTTGCGCCAGCTGCTGATTGATGAAATCCGGCTGTTTGAACAGCGCTGCAAGCAGGCTGGCCTGCCGTTTGAGATGATCATCGGCGCACGCTACTGTCTTTGCAGCGTGCTGGATGAGGCGGCGGCACAGACGCCGTGGGGGACGCGCGGCGTCTGGTCAGGCAACGGCATGCTGGTGAGTTTTCACAATGAGAGCTGGGGGGGTGAAAAATTCTTTCAGCTTCTCTCCCGCGTATCACAAAGCCCGCAGCAGCATCTCTGGCTGCTTGAAGTCATCCATTACTGTCTGCTGCTGGGATATGAAGGTCGCTACCGCGGCAGCGAAAGCGGCCGCACACAGTGTGAAGGGATCCGTAAACGTCTGGCGCAGCTGATCCACGACGCGCGCGCTGCAGAGAGTAGCACCGCAACGCCGCTGGTCGAGGTGCATCCGTTAGTGAACAGCCTGACGCGGCCGATGGTCCCGCTCTGGGCCTGTGCCACCGTGGCGGCGCTTATCGCCTGCATGGTCTACAGCATGCTGAACTGGCGGCTCGGCAATGCGGCTGAACCGCTGCTGCGCGATATCTATCAGACTCCCCTCCCGCAGATCATGCCCGGACGACGCCCCGCTTCACCGCAGGCGCTGCTCGATCTGCGCCAGCGTCTGAATGATGTGATTGCCGCCGGTCAGCTGGAAGTCAGCGATGGCGCGTTTGGCAGCAAAGTCATTATTCCCGCCGATAAACTTTTTGTTCCGGACGGCACCGTTGTAAACCCGGTCGGCCGCGCGCTGCTGGCGCACGTCGCCAGCGCTATGAAAAGCGTTAAAGGAACCGTTCTGGTCTCGGTCTATACCGATAACCGCGCCGTCGATGGCCGTTTCGCCTCCAGCTATGAATTTTCACTGGCCCGCGCGCGCGCTATTACGCAGCTGCTGACGACGCAGCTGGCGTCGGGGCAGAGCGTTAAAGCTGAGGGGCGCGGCGACAGTAATCCGCTGCTGCCTAACGACAGCAATGAAAACCGCGCCCGCAACCGCCGGGTTGAGATCACACTCTTCGCTGCGCCGGAAGCAGCGGCTACCCCGGAGGGCCAACGCTGATGCGCACATCTGTTCGTCACCTGCTGACTCATCGCCTGCTCTGGAGTCTGATTGGTGTTACCGCCCTCAGCTGCCTGGTGTGGATGCTTGGCCCGCTCTGGGTATGGGGTGAGACCCGACCGCTGGAGCCGGTTTTCTCCCGGCAGCTGGCCGTGGCCCTGCTCTTTTTTTGCTGGACGCTGTTTCAGCTTATTCCGGCAATATGGCGCGGCTGGTTCAATAGCAAGCTGCTGAATCGTCTCCAGAGCATGAGTCAGGAAGAGCTCTCCGATCGTCACTCCACCGAACAGGTGCTGGCACAGCGCTTTAGCGAAGCCGCGCTGCGTCTGAAACGCACGCAGTTTGGTCGCCATCATCAAAAAAGCTGGCTGGCGCGTTTTCAGAGTCACTATCTTTATGAGCTTCCGTGGTATCTGATTGTCGGCGCACCGGGCGCGGGCAAAACCACCGCGCTGCTGAACGCCGGCCTCTCTTTTCCCCTTACGGATACGCACGGCAATAGCGCAGTGCGTGGCGTAGGCGGCACCCGTCACTGCGACTGGTGGTTTACCGACAGCGCCGTGCTGATCGACACCGCCGGGCGCTATGCGCTGCAGGAGAGCCAGCGCGCGCGCGACAGCGCCGAGTGGCAGAGCTTTATCAACCTGCTCAAGCGCTACCGCACGCGTCAGCCAATTAATGGCGTGATCCTCACCATCAGCGTGGCCGACCTGCTGACCGACACCGCAGAGGCGCGGCATGCGCAGGCCACGGCGCTGCGCTGCCGTATGGCTGAGCTGCATCAGCAAACCGGTATCCATTTTCCGGTCTATATCATGGTAACCAAAACGGATCTGCTGAAGGGATTTCTGAGCTTTCATGCGGGCCTCAGCAAGCCGCAGCGGGATGCCATCTGGGGATTTACCTTTCCCTGGGAGCCGGGCAAACCTCACAAAGACGAGTGGCAGAGCAGTTTTACGGCACGTTTTCAGCGGCTTGAGCAGCAGCTTAAGCAGCAGCTGGCGGAGCGCATGGCGGCCGACCGCGATCTGATGCAGCGCGCTGACAGCTTTCTCTTTCCGCAGGAGTTTGGTTCCCTGCGCCCGCTGCTTAATGAGTATCTGGACGTGATCTTCTCCCGTCATGAGGAGGATATTGCCTGGTCTGCCCGCGGGCTGTTTTTTACCAGCGGGACCCAGGAAGGCCTGCCGTTTGACCGCATTATGGGCACCCTTAATCGCAAGCTGCAGCTGCCGCAGAGCGGTGACCACACCCTGGCAGCCTGGGACAGCGTTAACCGCAGTAATCCTATTCCGGGCAATAAAGGCCAGAGCTACTTTATCCGCGATCTGCTCAGCGAACTGGTGTTTCGCGAAAGCGGCCTTGCCGGCAGCAACCGCCACTGGGAATACCGCAACCGTCTGCTGCACTGGATTGGCTATGGCGCGCTGGCGGGTGCGCTGATCCTGCTGTGCGGCTTATGGCTTACCAGCTATGTGCAAAACCAGCGCTATCTTGATCAGGTGGCGAGCCGTATTGCGCCCCTGACGCAGCAGAGTCAGCAGGTCACACATCAGCCCGTCGATAATATTTTTGATCTGCTACCCTTCTTAAATAACCTGGTAAAGCTGCCGCTGTCCGAGCGCTTTTCGCTGGATAATCCGCCGCTTACTATGCGCGCCGGACTCTATCGCGGCACACAGGTCAGCGACGCGGCCTGGGTGCTTTATCAAAATGCGCTTAAGTCTCTGCTGCTGCCGCGGGTGGCGCAGCAGATCACGCATTTGCTGCGCGACGATCCTGGCACCGATAACGCTTACAGCCGCAACGCGCTGCGCGCCTATCAGATGCTTTATCAGCCGCGAAATTACGACGGCACGTTTCTGCGCAGCTGGCTGATCGAAAATCTGCAGCGCACGCTGCCGGCCGATGTCAGCGTGCGCGATCTGCAGCAGCTCGACTGGCATCTCAGTCAGCTGCTCGATCAGCAGATACAATCTTCACCCTATGCACGTGATAACGCGCTGATGATGCGCAAGCTTGCAGAAAACCTGAAACGGGCGGGTCAGGAGAGCAGCGTGCTGGCGACCGCGCCAGAGGCCTCTGCCGGACAGCTGACCCGCTATAGTGAGTGACGGTGAGGTAAACATGGCGAACCACAGCGTGCCGGGCTGGTATGGCAAACTCCCCGCTACCGGCGATTTTTTGCGGCAGCGCCTGAGCGAGGCCACGGTCTCCCCCTGGAGTCACTGGTTTCAGCAGGGACTCACCCACTGGCATCAGCAGCAGCATGCCAGCACGCAGCTCTTTTTGCGCGCGCCGGTGTGGAACTTTGTTCTGCCGCTGTCGCCGCTGCGTCAGCAGGTGCAGATGGGCTGCCTGCTGCCCTCGTGCGATCGCGTAGGACGCGCCTGGCCGCTGCTGGCCCTGCGCACCTTTACGCTGAATGAGTGGCACCCGGCGCAGCTGACTATCTCCGGCGACTGGTTTCGCGAGCTGGGCGGGCTGCTCTGGTCAGCGGTGCGCGATCGCACCCTGCCGGAGAGCCTGGAAGCAGAGATGCAGCAGCTCTCACCCCTGCTGGTGCCCGGCAATCAGCGCAGCGATATTATGGATGTCATCGGTTTTGCGGATCTTCCCTGCACCCTGAGCTGGCAGGAAGTGGCAGAACGGTTTGAACCGCAGCAGCATATCAGCTACTGGTGGAGCAATCGCAGTGACGGCTTTGCCCACGCCACCCATAAACACAGCGGCCCGCTGACCGCAGAGCTTTTTTCACTGTTATTTAACCCGGCGGCGGGTGCGCAGCCGGGACGTAATGGCCTCTATCCACCCATGTTTGAATAAGCCGGCACGTTTGCCTTGTTAACGGGATGACTCATGCAATTTACCTTTGTGCAGTGCGATACGGATGTGCCCGCCAGAAGCGTCACCTTTATGCCGCCTGGCGGCACCATTGGCCGCAGTCAGGATAACGATCTGATACTGCCTGATGAGACGCGCGCCATCTCACGCCTGCAGGCGCTTGTCCATCTCTCTGCCGAAGGGGAATGCCGTCTGACCGCACAGGGCAGCGTGACGGCGATTGAGCTCAATGGTCAGGTGGTGCAGCGGGGTGCCCAGGCCCTGCTGCAGCATGGCGATCGGCTGCAGATTGGTCAATACAGGCTGGAAATTACCGATCCTGCGCACCAGCCTGCGCTACAGGACGATCCGCTGTCGTTTTTTAGCGAGGACGCCAGCGATCCACTTGGCATGCAGCAGGAGGCCGTCCTGAGTGCTGAGCTGATGCCGGAACCCCCAGCCCCGGTACGTCAGGAGCGGCGGCCCGATCCGCGGCTGGCCATCGATCCCGCCCGAGACAGCGCACCGCAAACCCGCCAGCCTGCAGAAGCTGGCGAGGAGAAGCTTATCGCCGCTCTGCTGGAGGGAATGGGACTCAATAATGGTCATCAGACATCGCTCGGTGAAGAGCAGATGCGCGTTACCGGTCGTATGCTCAGCCTGTTTTCTCAGGGAACCGTTGCCCTGCTCTCCTCGCGTTCAATTCTTAAGCGCGGCGTGAAAGCGGATATGACCATGATTCTGAACGAAGCCAACAATCCGTTTAAGATCCTGCCTTCCGGCAAAACCGTGCTGATGCAGATGTATCAGAGCCAGATGCCGGGTTTTATGCCGCCTGAAGCCGCAGTGCGCGATGCGCTGGTAGATTTGCAGGCGCATCAGCTGGGCATGATTGCCGGTATCCGGGCGATCATTGCTGCCATGTTGCAATCGTTTAATCCGCAGCGGCTGGAAGATCGCGCGCGCGAGGATGGCGCTCTGCCTAAAATCGCCTTCAGCAGCGGGCGCAAGGCCGCCCTGTGGGACGCCTTTACGCGACACTATCAGCGCACTGCCGGCGAGATTGAAGATGACTTCCATACGCTGTTTGGCGAAGCGTTTCTCAACGCGTATGACATGGAAGTTAATCAGTATAAAGATTCACAGACGCGGACGGATGAGACATGAAAATGATGTTTGCCAGCCGCTGTCAGCAGGGCCGGCGTGACGAAAATCAGGATCGCACCGGTGCGCAACTCGACGACGAGCGCGCCTGCTTTCTGGTGTGTGATGGCGTAGCCGGATTACCCGGTGGCGACTACGCAGCGCAGCTGGTGCGCGATACGCTCCTCAGCGCGGTGCAAAACAGCAGCAGCTTTACGCCTGCCACTACCCAGGCGGCTATCGCTCTTTGTCAGCAAACGCTGGCGGCTGAGCAGGGGAAGAATCCGAAATTTTCCCGCATGAGCACCACGCTCGCGGCTCTGTTTATTGACCGTGAAAAACAGCGTGCATGGTGGGCGCACGCCGGTGATAGCCGGGTTTATCACTTTCGTCATGGTACGCTATGTGAGGTAACCCGGGACCATAGTCTGGCCCAACATCTGCAAGAGGCAGGCTATGAAAATTCCGGCATTAACAGTAATTTACTTTATAATGCCCTCGGCACTGAGCCGGTACGCCCGGTGACCTTCAGCAGCGCGATTGACCTCCAGGACGGCGATGCGTTTCTGGTCTGCACGGATGGCTTCTGGCTCAACCTGACCACGCAGGAGATGGAACAGGCGTTACGCATGGTTAACGCCTGTGAAGAGTGGCTGACGCTGATGGAACAGGCGGTCAATCGCAGCGACAAGCGGGACAACCTGAGCGCGCTGGCAATCTGGATTGGCGAACCGCAGGATGCCACGCTGCTCTATTCTCAGGCTGATGCGGCGCGCTTTGTGCCGCCTCACTATTGATTTGCAAGGATCCCTATGAAAGTGTGGTTGTCGGGCATTGCCGCCCTGCTGCTGGCCCAGAATGCACAGGCAGAAGATTATCGTGTGGTCTATTCGCCCAGCCTGGCGCTCGAGGTCTGGATCGACAACGTTGCCAGTAAAGCGCCCGACGACTGGTGCAAAGAGACGCTGCCGTTACGTATTGTCTCCGGTAAAAGCAGCGACACGCGCATTCTCACCAGCTTCCTGCCCCGGGTAGGCACGCTGCTGGCGAACCAGTGCGGCAGCCTTGACGAGCTGCCGTGGCAGATGATGACCAAAGAAGGCAGCGTGCTGGCTAACGGCAGCGCAGCAAAACTGCAGAACTGGCGCCCGATTATCCTGAATGATGCAACCGCCAGCGCCAGCGCCACCACCGCCGCACCGCTGGATCTCTCCCGTCCGGCGGACAACACGCCGCTGCAGCACTTTGCGCTGCCGGGCGGCTGTCATTTCCGCACCTGGTGGGACGACAAAGGTGCTTCGCTGTTTATTCCTGATGCGCCGGCGCAGCGCTGCTCAACGGAAGGCTGGCTGGAAGGCGCAGCCAGCATAACGCTGCTGAGTAAAGGTGAACCTGCAACGCTGCCGGTGACCTTTTATCAGGGGTATCCGGTCGCCAGCCTCGCGACCGGCAGCAAACCGCTGGAGATTGTCGCGGTCAATAAACAGCGAATGATTGTGACCCGGCCGGACGCTGCCGGGAGCTGGCTGGTGTTGCCGTTTGATGCGCGGGAGCATGTCTGGCGCTTTGGCGGTACCCTGCTGATTCAGATGGATAAAAAAGCTGGCAGTGACAGCAGCACGGTGAAAGCGCAGGTCGATCGTTTACGCGGCATCTGGTCGCCGCAGTTTATGCCACAGCAAAAAGTGACAGTGTTACTGATTGACACCCTGCATGCGGATCTCGCCGATCCGGCTATCGGTGCCTGGCGTAACATTAATTAATCAGCGATCGCTGCCTGCTGCCCCGCGGCAACAGGCACTACAGGATGTGTTCAGAGAACTCACTATGTCGGCAAACGAAAATCATATCCCTAATGCCCTGCCTGCAGGCTACCGGTTTAACGAGTTTGAAATCAGGGACGTCGTGGGCGGGGGCGGCTTTGGCATCGTCTACCGCGCCTGGGATCACCAGCTGGAACGGTTTATCGCCATCAAGGAGTATATGCCGCAGTCGCTGGCCGTGCGCGCTGCCGACATGTCGCTTGAACTGCGTGGTGAGCGCTTTCAGAAACTCTTCAACGCGGGCCGCAACAGCTTTATTCAGGAAGCACGCCTGCTGGCACGCTTTAATCATCCGGGGCTGCTGCACGTGCTGCGCTTCTGGGAAGAGAACGGCACCGCCTATATGGGCACGCTGTTCTATAGCGGTATGACGCTGAAAGCGTGGCAGGCGAGCCAGTCTGACGCCGTTGATGAAGCCTGGATCCGTCGCCTGCTTCCGCCGCTGTTTGGTGCCATCAACACCATTCATACTGCCGGCTATCTGCATCGCGACATCTCGCTGGATAATATTCAGATTCAGGATAACCAGCTGCCGGTACTGCTCGATTTTGGTTCAGCGCGTAAAGAGATCGGCAATCTGTCAGATGAAACTGAAATCATGCTGAAGCCGGGCTTTGCGCCGATCGAGCAATATAGCGAAGAGGGTGAGGTTGAACAGGGTCCGTGGACCGATATCTACGCGCTGGGGGCGGTATTACACACGCTGATTACCGGCCATGCGCCGCCGGTCAGCGTAGTGCGCTGCATTGAGGATAATTACCAGCCGCTTGCCGTCACCCGGCCTGAAGGCTATTCCCTGCCGCTGCTGCACGCCATCGACTGTGCGCTGGCGATGAAGCCTCAGGATCGTCCGCAGACCATCGACGCCTTTGCGCAGCTTATCGATCTGCCGGTGAGCGATGCCGAAGCGCTCAGCACGCCGCTGCCGGTTGTTGCCCTGCCCGCCGGGCTGCCGGAGACCGCCGCTGAACCGGAACCTCCGCTGGTGGCGGTGAATCCCGCCGCCGCTGCTGAGCCGATCGCTGGCAGTGCAGCAGGCCGGCGCGTCTCGCCGGGTATAGTGGCGCTGGCTGCTGTGGCGCTGCTGGCTGTGGGTCTGGTCGTGTGGCAGACGGTGCGTCACAGTGAGACGCCGCCGGTCGCAGCCGCGCCGGAAGCCGCTGCGCCGGCAGCAACGAAGGTACCGGCGGCGGCGGCCAGTACGCCTGCCATTGCCACCATCTATCTGCAGCTGCAGTCAGGCGAAAGCGTCGTGCTGAATGGTGAAGTGCAGGATGTGAAAGCCGCCAGCAGCGGTTTTGCGTCACTCAATCTCGCTGCCGGCAGCTATCGTCTTGAAGTGCGGCATGGTGACCAGGTGCGCAGCCAGGCCCTGACGATTAAGCAGCCTGGTACCTGGCTCATTAACCCCGGTAATTAAGCCTGAGGTGCGCTGCGCTGCTGCAGCGCTCTTACCTCAGCGGCAAGACGCGTCAGCGCGGCTTCCTGCATGCCGCGTCTGACCAGCTCCTGCTCAAGCGAGAAAAGATACTGCGCATTGGTTCCGAGCGGCCCGCTCGCCTGCGCAATCAGGGGTGCAATGGTACTGCGGCAGGAGTCATCCTCATATAGCGGATGACGCGGATCCATGATGAACACCAGCGCGGTAACGCGGCGTCCATCCTCCAGCTGCAGCTCACACCAGGTGGGCAGATAGCAGCCGGTGATCATCTCGCGCTTCCAGAGCAGCTCCAGTTCTTCATGCAGGCGCGCCTCCGGCAGACGAAAGGCCAGACCGCTGGTGCTGCCGCCCTCTTTCAGCGCCAGCATGCGTCCGGGTGCGGCCTCGGTGCCCCGTCCGGCGGTGAGCCGCAGACAGAACGCACGATGCCACCCTTCCAGGCGCCCCGAAGCCACCTCCTCCGCGTCAAACACCGGGTTCCACATCAGCGAACCATAACCAAAGATCCACACCGGACTTTGATCGGGCCGACAGGCGAGCGTGGCAGAAAGCGAAGCGGCGCGCTTTTCACAGCTCCACAGCAGTGCTTCATCGATATCACCAAAGGATGTTTTGCAATCGGCTTTAAGTAAGAATTCCCGGGTTAACACTGCGATCTCCTCTACTGCCCTGGCATCCCGCACGCCTGGATCCCGAACCGGTATCCTGAAAACGACGCGCGTCGGCACAGTCAGAAACAGTAATGCATTCATTGCTGCGGTTTCAAGATTGTCCTGACGCTTTTCATATAAAGAACTGTTTCAGAGTATCGGCTGGCGGGAAAAAATAATGAGGGGATTAAAACCAGGGATGATGCGGGCTGTTCAGGCCCGCAGCGGAAACTACTTTTTTGGATGCCACTTGTCGTCGTCACCTTTCACGTAGTCATGCTTCACTGCCGCCCAGGCGACCTTGTGTGCGACCTCTTCCCGTGATGCGTCGCCCCGCCGATCCTCTTTATCCTTGTACTGATCCCAGGCACTGTTAAATGCGTTCTGGTAAATGGTTTGTGCATGAGCCGGCAGCACATGACGCACGCTGTCCGGCAGTTCGCTGGTTGATGAATAAGGCATAGCTCCTCCGGTATCAGGTATCACTTAAAGTCTGGAACAGCTTAGCTAAAATGCAAATACTGTCTTTTGCCGCTCATCGCTGAAGTGGCCTACATAAGGCAAAAAAAAGCCTGTCATTGCAGCCGTTAAACAACATTTTCTGTGCTCTGTCTGCTTAACCGCAGTTTATATTTAGCTGAATTGAAATATAAATATGACAATAACTTCCTGTTTAAGCCACCAGGAGCAATAAAGTGCAAAAAGTAAAGTCGCGTAAAAAAACTGTTCAGCGAGTGATGAAAAGCTACACTGCGCCAGTGTAATTAATGCGTATAGTTAACAGGCAATGACGCCGGTTTTTAAATATTTTGCTAATGGGGATGGTGAATGCCTGGACATGAGAAAACACGACACAGCGAGTTTTCGCTGATTCTTCCCGTTGCTGCGCTGACGGTGCTGACCTTTTTTGGCGATCAGACAGCGCTTCTGCCGGTTATCGGTATCAACCTGCTGGCACTGGTGGCTATTCTGAGCAGCGCTTTCAGCGTTGTGCGCCATGCTGACGTGCTGGCTCACCGGCTGGGCGAACCTTACGGCTCGCTGATCCTCAGCCTCTCCGTGGTGATTCTGGAGGTCAGCCTGATCTCTGCGCTGATGGCAACGGGCGACGCCGCACCGGCACTGATGCGTGATACGCTCTATTCCATCATTATGATCGTCACATCCGGGCTGGTAGGCTGCGCGCTGCTGCTGGGAGGCAGAAAATTCGCTACTCAGTACGTCAATCTGGCTGGCGTCAAACAGTATATGATTGCCATCTTCCCGCTTGCCATTCTGGTACTGGTATTCCCGAACGCCCTGCCGGGCGGCAATTTCACCACCGCCCAGGCGCTGATTATCGCGGCTATCTCTGCGGCGATGTATGGCGTTTTCCTGCTGATTCAAACCAAAACGCACCAGAGCCTGTTTGTCTATGAGCATGAGGATGAGGGGGACGATCCGCATCACGGTAAGCCTTCAGCACACAGCTCGCTGTGGCATACAATCTGGCTGATCGTCCATCTGATTGCGGTTATCAGCGTGACTAAAATGAACGCTAACCCGCTTGAGCTGCTGCTCACAGAGCTTAACGCTCCGGAACAGTTTACCGGCTTCCTCGTCGCGCTGCTGATCCTTTCACCGGAAGGGCTGGGTGCCATCCGGGCGGTACTGACCAACCAGGTGCAGCGCGCCATGAACCTGTTTTTCGGCTCCGTGCTGGCGACAATTTCACTTACCGTGCCCGCGGTCAGTATCATCGCCACGCTGACGGGTCAGACGCTGATTTTTGGCCTGGAGCCACCGCATATGGTCATGCTCATCGCCGTTCTGATCCTGTGCCATATTTCGTTTTCAACCGGCCGAACGAATGTGCTTAACGGTGCGGCACATCTGGCGCTGTTCGCCGGTTATCTGCTGACAATAATGCTCTGACCGGATACACCGCGAAAACAAAAAAGGCACCCTTACGGGTGCCTTTTTATTTGCCAGAGGCTGTCAGCTGCTGGTGTCCAGCGCCGGGAAGCTCTTGACCAGATCGTCAATCGCTTTCATCTGCGCCAGGAACGGCTCCAGTTTATCCAGCGGCAGCGCGGAAGGACCGTCGCATTTTGCGCTGTTTGGCTCCGGATGCGCTTCGATGAAGAGGCCGGCAATACCCACGGCCATACCGGCACGCGCCAGCTCAGCAACCTGAGCACGGCGACCGCCCGATGCGGCACCAAAAGGATCGCGCGTCTGCAGCGCATGCGTCACGTCGAAAATGACCGGGCTGTTGTTGGTGACTTTCTTCATCACGTTAAAGCCCAGCATATCCACAACCAGGTTGTCATAACCGAAGTTGCTGCCGCGATCGCACAGGATAACTTTATCGTTACCGCCTTCCGCAAACTTATCCACGATATTACCCATCTGGCCCGGGCTGACAAACTGCGGTTTTTTAACGTTAATTACCGCGCCGGTTTTTGCCATCGCCTCTACCAGGTCCGTCTGGCGTGCCAGAAACGCTGGCAGCTGAATAACATCAACCACATCGGCAACCGGCTGCGCCTGCCAGGATTCATGGACGTCGGTGATGATTTTCACGCCGAACGTCTGCTTCAGCTCCTGAAAAATCTTCATCCCCTCGTCCAGACCCGGACCGCGATACGATTTAATCGAGGAGCGGTTTGCCTTGTCAAAAGAGGCTTTGAAAACGTAAGGGATACCCAGCTTGTCGGTAACCGTCACGTAGTGCTCACAGATGCGCATCGCCAGCTCGCGTGATTCCAGTACGTTCATGCCGCCAAACAGCACAAACGGCAGATCGTTTGCGACATCGATATCGCCAATTTTAACTACTTTCTCTGTCATGACCTTTCCTTATGCCGGCAACGCTTAGTGTAGCGTGACCTGTTTCTGTTCGATTGCGTGGATCTGTACTTTAATCATTTCACTCACCGGATCTTCCGGGCACTGCTCAACAAAATAGGTTAAGTCAGTGAGCGCAATATGCTCGCACTCCAGCTGGGCGTAGATGAGACCGCGATCGCGGATTTCATAGGGGTCGTCAGGATCGATCTCCAGCAGTACTTTACTGACATTCAGCGCCAGCTCCATCTGCTTCTCTTCCATCAGCGCCGCTTTCAGCGTGTCGAGCATTTTCCGCATTACGCTGAGCGTTTTGGCTTCATCCAGATCGTCGGTATAGAGTTTGGCCGTGGGGCTGATATTGCCCTTCAGCCAGACCTCAAGCGTATGGGTATCGAGCGTTTCACCGTTAAACGGATTGATCAGCCACATTTCGCCATCCAGCCAGTCTGCGCGCAGAATCAGCTGAGTCGGAAAAATCACCGGCATCAGCGGCAGCTCCAGCTGCTCGGCGATATGCAGCAGTATCACGCCGAGCGACACCGCCGTGCCCTGACGGCTTTTCAGCACTTTATCAATCCAGAGCGCATCTGAAAGGTTGTAGACACCGCTGGCGCCGCCAAAGCCCCATTCGCGATAGAACAGCTCCAGCAGCTTTTCCAGCCGCAGATCGGCATCTGTGGCGCTGCTGATATAGTCGCGCGCTTCTTCCACCAGCTTTGACAGCTGCTGCTGAACCGAAGGCGCGGAAAAATCGTCGCGGATGGCGCAGGTTGCACCGATAACCGCTTCACTTAACGGTGATTCATTAAAATCAAATTCTACTGATGAGGTCATACTATCCCCAAAATCGGCATTTTGGTCATCGCCAGCTTGCCTGCAAACAGCAGAGCAACCAGCGCAAGCAGGCAGGCGATCCAGCGCGTGCTCAGCTTCCGCGGACGACGACTCAGTGCCACAAAACCCAAGGCGACGTAGATAATAACCGCTAACAGCTTCTCCGTCAGCCAGCTTCCTTGTGGTGTGAAAGGATAAAAGTGAGTAATTATCACCAGCAGCGCGCCGCTCAGCAGTAAAAACGTGTCGCACAGGTGCGGCACAATCCGCACCCAGCGCTGCTGCAGCAAGCCTGAAGCGGTCGTCAGCCAGTAAAAGCGCAGCAGAAACAGGCTGACGCTGACTATCACGATAAAAATATGAAACTGCTTAATCTGCGGATACCAGCTGGCCATCCAGTGCCCCTTTATGCATATTGCCCAAGCGTCACGCGCGGATTGCCGCCGTAGTCGTTGAGAGTGGTAACCTGCTGATAGCCCTGCTCAAGCATCAGGGTGCGCACGTCGGCATCCTGCTGCCAGCCATGTTCCAGCAGCAGCCAGCCCTGCGGCTGCAGCCACGCCGGGGCGCTGTGAATGATAAAACGAATATCAGCCAGTCCAGCGTCATCGGCTACCAGCGCGCTGCGCGGCTCAAAACGCACGTCGCCCTGCAGCAGATGCGCATCGTCCATGTCGATATAAGGTGGGTTGCTGGCGATGAGGTGATAACGGGTCGCAGGCAGGCTGTCAAACCAGTGGCTGAGCTGAAAGCGGGCGTTGGTGAGACCCAGCCGTGCCGCATTCTCCTGCGCCAGCGCAACGGCAGCGGGAATGCGATCGCAGCCGGTGATCTGCGCGTCAGGTCGTTCACTGGCGAGCGCCAGCGCAATAGCACCGGTGCCGGTGCCCAGATCAAGCACGTGACAGGGTCCCGCAGGCAGACGCAGCAGCGCCTGTTCCACCAGCACTTCAGTATCCGGACGCGGGATCAGCGTGGCGTCACTGACGCGCAGCGGCAGCGACCAGAACTCCCGCTCGCCCGTCAGGTGAGCGATCGGTTCACCCCGCTGACGGCGCGCCAGCAGCTGCTCCAGCTGTGCCAGCTGCGCGTCACTCAGCGGGTGCTCATCAAAGGCCAGCAGCCAGCTGCGCGTTTTGCCGGTCACAAAGCTGAGCAGGATCTCGGCGTCCCGCTTCGGGCTTTCGCCTCCGCTCAGCGCCGTCATAGCCAGCTGACGCCAGCGGCGGATCTCCATCAATCCTGTCCGGCCAGCGCGGCGAGCTGATCGGCCTGATACTCCTGAACGATCGGCTCGATCAGCGTATCCAGCTTGCCTTCCATGGTTTCATCCAGCCGGTAAAGCGTGAGGTTAATGCGGTGATCGGTCACGCGTCCCTGCGGGAAATTATAGGTGCGGATACGGTCGGAGCGATCGCCGCTGCCAAGCAGGTTGCGCCGGGTTGATGCCTCAGCCGCATGGCGTTTTGCCATCTCAGCTGCGTGAATACGCGCACCCAGCACCGCCAGCGCTTTGGCTTTGTTTTTATGCTGTGAACGCTCATCCTGACACTCAACCACAATGCCGGTAGGCAGGTGGGTGATGCGGATAGCCGAGTCGGTGGTGTTGACGTGCTGCCCGCCCGCGCCTGAGGAGCGGAAGGTATCGATTTTCAGATCGGACGGATTAATGTCCGGCAGTTCCGCTTCCGGCAGCTCCGGCATAACGGCCACGGTACAGGCCGAGGTGTGGATACGCCCCTGCGATTCAGTTTCCGGCACGCGCTGAACGCGATGACCACCCGACTCAAACTTCATCCGCCCGTAAGCGCCCTCGCCCGTCACCCGCGCGATCACCTCTTTATAGCCGCCATGCTCGCCTTCATTGGCGCTCATGATCTCTACCTGCCAGCGCCGCCCTTCAGCGTAACGGCTGTACATCCGGAACAGATCGCCGGCAAAAATCGCCGCTTCGTCGCCGCCGGTTCCGGCACGCACTTCAATAAAGCAGGGGCGTTCGTCATCCGGATCTTTCGGCAGCAGCAGCACCTGCAGCTGCTGCTCAAGCACCTCGCGTTTGTCGCGCGCCACTCTGAGTTCGTCCTGCGCCATTTCGCGCATTTCCGGGTCCTCAAGCAGCATTTCAGCGGTATCCACATCATCCTGCACCTGCTGCCAGTCGCGGAAGCAGCGGGTCACATCGCTCAGCTGGGCATATTCGCGTGACAGCGCGCGGAAACGTTCCTGATTGCCAATCACGCCGGCATCGCCCAGTAACGCTTCCACTTCTTCATGGCGTTCCTGTAACGCTTCCAGCTTGGCAATAATCGAGCTTTTCATCTAATTGTAGGTATCCCGGTGATAGGTCGTGACAGCGGAGATTACTCTAAACCGAGGCTGTCGCGTAAGATCTGCAGGCGTTCGCCATCGCCATCGCGGGCGGCCTGCTGAAGTGATTTGGTTGGCGCATGGATCAGGCGGTTGGTGAGTTTATGTGCCAGCTCCTGCAGCACTTTTTCTGCGTCTGCTCCCTGCCGCAGCGCAGCCAGCGCGCGCTCATGCAGTTCAGCGCGCACCTGCTCGGCCTGCATGCGGTATTCACGGATCGATTCGCCGGCGCTTTGCGCGCGCAGCCACGCCATAAACTCTCCGCTCTCCTGCACGACAATGCTTTCCGCCTGCAGGGCTGCCGCTTTACGCTGCGCCATATTCTGCTCAATGATCGCCTGCAGATCGTCGACGCTGTAGAGGTAGGCGTTGGGCAGCTTGCCCACTTCAGGCTCAACGTCGCGCGGTACGGCGATATCCACCAGCAGCATCGGCTGATTACGTCGCGCTTTCAGCGCACGCTCCACCATGCCTTTACCAATAATTGGCAGCTGGCTGGCGGTAGAGGAGATAATGATATCAGCTTCAGAAAGACGGGTTTCAATCTCAGCGAGGTTGATCACCTCGGCACCCACCTCGTCAGCCAGCAGCTGAGCACGTTCGCGGGTGCGGTTCGCGATCATCAGTTTTTTTACGCTGTGCTCGCGCAAATGGCGTGCGACCAGCTCAATGGTTTCGCCCGCCCCGACCAGCAGCACATTAACGGTGCTGAGCGACTCAAATATCTGCCGCGCCAGCGAGCAGGCGGCAAACGCAACAGAGACCGCGCTGGCGCCGATTTCGGTTTCGGTCCGCACGCGCTTGGCCACTGAGAAGGTTTTCTGGAACATACGCTCCAGCTCGCTGGTCAGCGCCCGGTCGCGTGAGGAGTCAGCATGCGCCTTTTTCACCTGGCCGAGGATTTGCGGCTCACCCAGTACCAGCGAATCGAGGCCGCTGGCTACGCGCATCAGATGGCTGACCGCAGCGTTATCCTGGTGCCAGTAAAGGCTGTTGCGCACGTCCGCTTCCGGCAAATTATGATAATCACATAGCCAGCGTACCAGCTTCTCCTGCAAATCCGCCTGCTGCTCTACACTGAGGTAGAGTTCGGTGCGGTTACAGGTAGAGAGTACCACTCCGCTCTGTACCATTGGCTGCGACAGCAGGCTGTTCAGCGCCTGGTCAAGCGTGTCCGGCGTAAACGACACGCGTTCACGCAGAGCGACAGGAGCAGTTTTGTGATTGATTCCGAGTGCCAGGAGCGTCATGTGATTGCGGCTGGGAAGTCCCATTGATTGTCTGGTTTTGTGAAGCGCATTCTACAAGATGCGGCAGATCATGGAAAGCCATACAAAGGCTATGACAGTGATAAGATTAAACTGATCGTGCGCAATTTTCCGCTGGCCGGCATTGACGGTTCTCAGGCGGGCAGTTAGCGTTATCGGTTACGAATTAAAAACGTGTCTGAGGAGATGACCACGTGATGCCATTGCCCACGCGCAAACTGTTGCGCCTTTTACCCCTTGCCAGCGTTCTGCTGGCGGCCTGCAGCATCAACAAACCGCAGCAGGGCGCGGGGCCCGCTACCACCGCACCGCAGTGGCAACAGCACCAGCAGCAGGTAGCCGGTATCAGCCATTATCAGACGCGCGGCGCCTTTGCTTATCTGTCCGATAAACAGAAGGTCTACGCCCGCTTCAACTGGCAGCAGACCGCCCCTGACCGCTATCGTCTGCTGCTGACCAACCCGCTGGGCAGCACCGAACTGCAGCTGGATGCGCAGGGCTCCGTGGTGCAGATTGTTGACAACAAGGGCAAGCGCTACACCAGCAACGATGCTGAGAAAATGATTTCGCAGCTCACCGGCATGGATATTCCGCTGGCCAACCTGCGGCAGTGGATGATGGGTCTGCCGGGCGATGCCACCGATTATCAGCTCAATAATAGCTACCAGCTGAAAAGCCTGAGCTACAGCCGCAACGGCCAGCAGTGGCACGTCGCTATCGGCGACTACGACACGAAAGTCACGCCCTCTCTGCCCGCTAATCTGGAGCTGACCGAAGGTGACCAGCGTATCAAACTGCGTATGGATAGCTGGACCCTGCAATGATGACCACCTGGCCCGCTCCGGCAAAACTTAATCTGTTTCTCTACATTACCGGCCAGCGCGCTGACGGCTACCACAATCTGCAAACGCTGTTTCAGTTTCTTGATGCCGGCGATACGCTGGAGATGACGCCGGACCGCAGCGGGCGCATCAGCCTGCTGACGCCGCTGGCCGGCGTGGCGGACGCTGACAATCTGATTGTACGCGCGGCGCTGGCGCTGAAGCAGGCGGCGGTGGCAAAAGGCACGCTTGACGATCGCGCGGGCGCGCAGATTGCGCTGGAAAAAAAACTGCCGATGGGCGGCGGGCTGGGTGGTGGCTCCTCGGATGCCGCCACGGTGCTGGTGGCGCTGAACCACCTGTGGCAGTGCAGGCTGAGCACAGATGAACTGTCTGCGCTGGGCGTCACGCTGGGCGCCGATGTCCCGGTGTTTGTGCGCGGCCACGCTGCGTTTGCCGAAGGCGTCGGTGAGCAGCTGCAGCCCGCCTCGCCGCCAGAAAAGTGGTATCTGGTGGCGCATCCGGGCGTAAGTATCGCCACGCCCGATATCTTCCGCGATCCCGATCTGACGCGCAATTCACCGATACGCACATTAGATGAACTGTTGAGCCTGCCTTTTCACAATGATTGTGAAGCTGTGGCAAGAAAACGTTTTCGTGAGGTTGATGCGCTGCTTTCCTGGCTGCTAGAATACGCGCCGTCGCGCCTGACCGGGACCGGCGCTTGCGTGTTTGCTGAATTTGACACCGAGTCCGACGCTCGTCAGGTGCTGGAGCTTGCCCCGAAATGGATTCGCGGATTTGTGGCGCGCGGGCTTAACCTCTCGCCGTTGCAGCAAACCCTTTCCGGGCTTTAAGCGTTTACGTGACCGTATTACCCGTTCCAGATATGGCACGTTGCGCATTAACACACCGTATGAACAGGCTCAAACATATTCGCCGGTTATGTTTGAGCGGTTCATTCTCTGGACGTCCAAGCCTGAGGTTCTTCTCGTGCCTGATATGAAGCTATTTGCTGGTAACGCCACCCCGGAACTAGCACAACGTATTGCCAACCGCCTTTACACCAGCCTCGGAGACGCCGCTGTCGGTCGTTTCAGCGACGGCGAAGTAAGTGTACAGATTAACGAAAATGTACGCGGTGGCGATATTTTCATCATCCAGTCCACCTGTGCCCCCACCAACGATAATCTGATGGAGCTGGTTGTGATGGTCGACGCGCTGCGTCGGGCTTCTGCTGGTCGAATTACCGCTGTTATCCCCTATTTCGGTTATGCCCGTCAGGATCGCCGCGTGCGCTCAGCGCGTGTACCGATCACCGCTAAAGTGGTGGCTGACTTCCTCTCCAGCGTCGGCGTGGATCGCGTGCTGACCGTTGATCTGCATGCCGAACAGATTCAGGGCTTCTTTGATGTGCCGGTAGACAACGTCTTCGGCAGCCCGATTCTGCTGGAAGATATGCTGCAGCTTGGCCTGGAAAACCCTATCGTGGTTTCCCCGGATATTGGTGGTGTGGTGCGCGCCCGCGCAATTGCCAAACTGCTTAATGACACGGATATGGCTATCATCGACAAACGTCGCCCGCGCGCGAATGTTTCTCAGGTTATGCATATTATTGGTGATGTCGCAGGCCGTGACTGCGTGCTGGTCGACGATATGATCGACACCGGCGGTACGCTGTGCAAAGCGGCTGAAGCACTGAAAGAGCGTGGTGCCAAGCGCGTATTCGCGTATGCCACCCACCCTATCTTCTCAGGCAACGCGGTTGAAAATCTGCGCAAGTCCGTCATTGATGAAGTAATTGTTTGCGATACCATCCCGCTCTCGGAAGAGATGAAAGCGCTGCCAAACGTGCGCACGCTGACGCTTTCCGGCATGCTGGCTGAAGCTATTCGTCGTATCAGTAACGAAGAATCTATCTCTGCTATGTTTGAACATTAATTGTTCACGCTTAACCGGGCCTCGCGCCCGGTTTTTTATGCTTATCCGCTTCCTCCTGCCTTGCTGAAGCTGCTTTTTCCCGCGCGCTTCGCCCTATAAATTTTCAGTCTGTGCACTATTTCCCCTGCCTTCTGCTCTTTTTCACTTTCGCGCTGTCCGGCACTTCAGCAGCCCCGGAAATAGTGCTATTTTCAGCGCCACTTTTTTCCGGGAACGCCCACTGCCATGATGCTCGATATTTATACGCTGTTTGTTTGCGAGCTTTATGTGCTGGGGTTTCTGAGCATCATTATGATATTTGCCTGGGTCGGCGCTCAGTACGATCGCGTGCTGGGCTTTACCACGCTGACCCTGATCCTGACGCTGTGCGCGGTGTTTCTCAGCAGCCTGCGCAGTGCCGGCCTGCAGTTTCTTCCGGTTGCGCTGGGCAATGTCATAGTTATGCTGGCTTATGGTACGCTGCTGTGCGCATTTCGTACTTTCTGTAAACGACCCGCTGGCCTGCTGTGGCCCGGTGGCGCGCTGCTCTGGGCGCTGCTTTGCCTGCTGCCCGATTTCTATCACAGTCAGCCACTGCGGGTGCTGGTGCTCTGCCTGCTCTGCATACTCTACACCGCAGCGTTTATCACTCTGCTGTGGCGCGCGCGCAGCATGCTGAAAGTGACGTTCTGGCCTGCGCAGACGCTGCTGTGGATCCATCTCGGCTTTCATCTTGCGCGGATTTTTCTCGATGACGCCGTGGCCAGCCGCCTGCCGGGCGCCATTGGCGGCTCGGGTTTCTCGATTTACGTGATCCTTGAGTCGATTCTGTTTGTGATTGGCCTGACCTTTACCCTGCTGGCCATGGTTAATGAACGGTCGCAGGTGGCGCACAGGCTGGCGTCACTGCGCGATCCGCTGACCGGCACATGGAACCGGCGCGCGCTGTTTGAGCAGGCGGATAATGTGCTGCGGCGGCGGGTCAGAATCTCCTCTGCCGCCGGGTTTAGCGCGGTGCTGTTCGATCTTGACCATTTTAAGAGTATTAACGACCGCTACGGCCACCTGCAGGGTGACCGGGTGTTAATCGACTTTTGTCAGATAGCTGAGGCGCAAATGCCGGCAGAGAGCTATTTCGCCCGACTTGGCGGCGAGGAGTTTGCCGCGCTGGTGACAGGCGACAGTGCACAGGTGCAGCGCGTGTGCGAAGCTATTCGCGTGGCAACGCAGCGGTCGCAGCCGGCCGGCATTGGTTATACCGTCAGCATTGGCTATGCGCCGGCCGATCCGACCGTCAGTCAGTTTCCGGCGCTGCTGGCGCTGGCTGATGAAGCGCTCTATCGCGCGAAAGCCCACGGCCGCAACCGGACAGAGTGCTACATTGCCCGGCCACAGCCGGTTACTGAAGTGGCGATTTAATGTGGCGTATGGTTACGGCGACAGCGGACGTCACCATGGTGACGATGCCAGTAGTAACGATCTTCAATCTTCTCGCGGCCACTGACGCGGGCGCCCGCCAGCCACAACAGCGCCCCGATAAAGATGCCAAACATGGCTCCACTGGCCAGCAGAGGCGGCATATTCACTGACGGCAGCTGATTGATCACGGATGAGGCAACGCCTGCAACCATGGTCAGCAGTCCCAGACACATCAGGCTATTGCCTATAACGCGGCATTGATGACGTTTCATGAATCACCTCCATCCTTATGAGCAAAGTAAAAAACCGCACATAACGTTAACCTGTCATAAGTTTAGGCAATGATAGCGGGACATTTTGCGCCCAGGATCACACAACACAATGTGCAAATGACAAAAATTTACCTGCAGCATCTTGTTTTATATAGAAATTGACTAATCACACTCTGACACTACTTTTGCCTGACAATCTTTGTCATCCCTCTCAGCAGACAGTAAACTAGCCACCTTTCTGCAGGAGAACAGGATAAATATTGTGAGCAGCATTAAACTGATTGTGGGACTGGCAAATCCCGGTGCCGAATATGCGGCGACGCGTCATAACGCCGGCGCGTGGTATCTGGATCTGCTGGCCAGCCGCCATAATCAGGCGCTAAAAGAGGAGCCTAAATTCTTTGGCTATACGGCGCGCCTGGCTCTGGCCGGGAATGATGTGCGGCTGCTGGTGCCGACCACCTATATGAATCTCAGTGGTAAAGCGGTGGCGGCAATGGCCACGTTTTACCGCATTACGCCTGAAGAGATTCTGGTGGCGCATGATGAGATGGATCTGCCGCCGGGCGTTGCCAAATTTAAACAGGGCGGCGGGCACGGCGGGCATAACGGCCTGAAAGACATTATCAGCAAGCTGGGTAACAACAATAATTTTCACCGTTTACGCGTAGGTATCGGTCATCCTGGCGATCGCAACAAGGTGACCGGATTTGTGCTGGGGAAACCGCCGGCCAGCGAGCAGAAGCTGATTGATGACGCGGTTGATGAAGCGGTGCGCTGCACGGAGCTGTGGCTGAAAGAGGATAAGATTAAAGCGATGAATCGTCTGCACGCTTTCAAAGCGGGCTAAGGCAATTCCCGCGCCGCGCCGGGCAATTCTGTGTATAATGCGCGAAATTTTTTGAATCAGGCGTACCGCCCGGCGGTGTGCCACCCTCAGTGAGAAAGGTAATCAGATCATGGGATTTAAATGCGGTATCGTGGGCCTGCCAAACGTTGGTAAATCTACCCTGTTTAACGCGCTGACTAAAGCGGGTATCGAAGCAGCGAACTTTCCGTTCTGCACCATCGAGCCAAACACTGGCGTAGTACCGATGCCCGATCTGCGCCTCGATCAGCTGAGCGAGATTGTTAAACCCCAGCGCGTGGTGCCTACCACCATGGAGTTCGTGGATATTGCCGGACTGGTAAAAGGCGCATCGAAAGGCGAAGGCCTCGGCAACCAGTTCCTGACCAACATCCGTGAAACTGAAGCGATTGGTCACGTAGTGCGCTGCTTTGAGAATGAGAACATTATTCACGTCTCAGGCAAAGTTAACCCGGCGGAGGATATTGATATCATCAATACTGAGCTGGCGCTTTCTGACCTTGATACCTGTGAGCGCGCCATCCAGCGCTGCCAGAAAAAAGCCAAAGGCGGTGATAAAGACGCGAAAGTGGAGCTGGCTGCGCTGGAGAAGTGCCTGCCACACCTGGAAAACGCCGGTATGCTGCGTGCCCTGAAGCTGGACGCTGATGAAAAAGCCGCTATTCGCTACCTGAGCTTCCTGACGCTGAAGCCCACCATGTACATCGCCAACGTCAATGAAGATGGCTTTGAGAACAACCCGTACCTTGACCAGGTACGCGCTATTGCTGAAGCAGAAGGCTCGGTAGTGGTGCCGGTGTGTGCTGCCGTTGAATCTGACATCGCTGAGCTGGATGATGAAGAGCGCGATGAGTTTATGGCTGAGCTGGGTCTGGAAGAGCCAGGTCTGAACCGCGTGATCCGCGCCGGTTACGCGCTGCTGAACCTGCAGACTTACTTCACCGCTGGCGTTAAAGAAGTGCGCGCCTGGACCATCCCGGTAGGCGCCACTGCCCCACAGGCCGCCGGTAAAATTCACACCGATTTTGAAAAAGGTTTTATCCGTGCGCAAACCATCGCCTTTGATGACTTCATCACCTATAAAGGTGAGCAGGGTGCCAAAGAAGCGGGCAAAATGCGTTCCGAAGGCAAAGAGTACATCGTTAAAGATGGCGATGTGATGAACTTCCTGTTCAACGTCTGATGACCCCGGCTGGTTCGCGGGATCACCGTTAATCTCGCGAAGCTAAGCAACTGCTTTCAAATCCACGCTCCGGCGTGGATTTTTTTATGGCGGCTTATGCCATTACCGTCAGGCAGTCACCGGCGATAGCCAACCATTGATAATGTAATTCATTATCATTATTATCGCGGGCATAAACTTTACGGATCAGCGTTTTTAAACGAGAAAGGGTTAGATGAAAAACGTCATTTGTGCATTTGCTTTACTGTTTACTGCCGCCAGTCAAGTCGCTGCTGCCCCCTACCCGCTGACCATCGAAAACTGTGGCTATAAAGAGACGTTTACCAAGGCGCCGGAGCGCGTGGTTGCGCTGGGACAGAACACCACGGAGATCCTGCTGCTGCTCGGGCTGCAGGATAAGATTGTTGCCAGCGCTTTCTGGCCGACAAAAGTGCTGCCGCAGCTGGCGAAGCAGAACGCCGGAATCAAAACGCTGACCGTGGAGATCCCGACGCTGGAATCGATTCTGGCGCAGAACCCGGACTTTGTACCGGCGCAGGCGCCGCTGCTGCTCGGTCCGGAAAGCAAGGTCGCAAAGCGTGAAGATTTTGCCACGCTGGGGCTGAACAGCTATATGTCGCCCGGCATGTGCGCCACCAAAAAAGGCGCGGGTGATATGTACGGCAGTCGTCAGAAATTGTGGGACATGACTTATCTGTATCAAGAGATTGACGATTTCTCACGTATCTTCAATGTGGAAGATCGCGGTCAGGCGCTGATTGCGGATTTCAGACAGCGTGAAGCCGCACTGCGTGAAACCTTCAGTAAAAACAAGCGTAACCTCTCTTTTGTCTTCTGGTTCTCCAGCTCCTCCCCTGCGGCAGACGCCTATGTGGGCGGCAAAAACAGCGCTTCCGGTTTCATTGCCAGCGTGCTGGGCGGGCATAACGCCATTACTACCGAGACCGAGTGGCCTACCGTGGGCTGGGAGAGCATTATTGCTGCCAACCCGGATGTGATTGTTGTCTCCAGCCTCGATCGTAACCGCTGGA
The DNA here is from genome assembly GCF_003057675.2 of Pantoea sp. RIT413. Taxonomy (NCBI): domain Bacteria; kingdom Pseudomonadati; phylum Pseudomonadota; class Gammaproteobacteria; order Enterobacterales; family Erwiniaceae; genus Pantoea; species Pantoea sp. RIT413. The sequence continues at coordinate 17,726 of NZ_QBJB02000001.1, read as the reverse complement.
CGCTGGACAGCGCCGAAGAGAAGATTAAATTCCTTAAGAGCGACCCGGCGGTAAGCCAGCTGGATGCGGTGAAAAAAGGGCATATCGTGGTCATGGATGGCCAGGCGATGAACCCGACTATCCGCACCATCTACGGCGCGGAGCAGGTGGCAGAGCAGCTGCGTAAGCTGGGGCTGAATTAATGCCCTCCGCTGTTACCGCCGTGCGGCAGACGCTGATGCTCAGCGTGACCACAGCAGCGGCGCTGCTGCTTCTGACCCTGGTCATTGCCCTGGGGATCAGCGTGGGCGAACTCCCGGTGCCGCTCAGAAGCGTGTTTTACGCGTTCAGCAATCGTCTGGGCCTGACGGCAGAGCCGCTCAATCGAATTTATGAGAGCGTGATCTGGGACTTCCGGCTTAGCCGGGCGCTGGTTGCCGCCTGCTGCGGCGCGGGTCTCGCCATCTGCGGCGCGGTGCTGCAGAGCCTGCTGAAAAACGCGCTGGCGGAGCCTTACGTGCTGGGCGTATCGGCGGGCGCCTCTACCGGCGCGGTGGCCATTGTTATTCTGGGTCTCGGCACCGGCGCTGTTTCGCTCTCGGCGGGGGCGTTTGCCGGCGCCTTTGCCGCGTTTGCGTTTGTCGCTTTTCTCACTAAGGGCGCGCGCAGCGGCAATGAACGCACCATCCTCGCCGGCGTCGCGGCCTCTCAGCTGTTTAATGCCGTGACCGCCTACACCATCAGCACGTCAGCCAGCGCCCAGCAGGCGCGTGACGTGATGTTCTGGTTACTGGGCAGTTTTAGCGGCGTGCGCTGGCCGGAATTTCAGCTGGTGCTGATTGTGGTGCTGCTGGGGCTGGCGATCTGTCTCTGGTACGCGCGCGCGCTGGATGCGTTTACCTTTGGTGATGATGCCGCCGCGTCGCTGGGTATCGCCGTACCGCGGGTGCGCCTGATCCTGTTTACCACTACCGCACTGATCACCGCCACCATTGTCAGCATGGCCGGCTCGATCGGCTTTGTCGGCCTGGTTGTGCCGCACGTGATGCGCTTTTTCTTCGGCCCGCTGCATCGCACCCTGCTGCTCGCGTGCGCGCTGGCGGGAGCGATTCTGATGGTGCTGGCGGATATCGCCTCGCGCCTGCTGATTGCGCCGCAAAGCCTGCCGGTAGGCGTGGTTACTGCGCTGGTCGGCGTTCCTTTCTTCGCCATCATCATTTACCGCTCAGGAAATAAACCATGAGTATTTGCGCTGAAAATATTACGTGGAAAGTGGGCAGGAAAGTCATTGTTAATGATGTCTCGCTGAACGTAGCGCGCGGAGAGACCGTGGGCCTGCTGGGGCCAAACGGCTCCGGTAAATCGTCGCTGCTGCGCGTGCTGGCGGGCCTGCGGCGTCCGCATGCAGGACAGGTCACGCTGGATGGCAACGATATCCGCTTTATCGCCAAAAAAGCGCTGGCGCGCCGGGTGGCCTTTGTTGAGCAGCACGGGATGACGGAGGCCAATATGCGCGTGCGCGACGTGGTGAAACTGGGGCGTATTCCGCATCACTCCCCTTTCTCCAGCTGGAGTGCGCAGGATGACGCCGCGGTGCTGGCGGCGCTGCAGCGCGTGGATATGGTAGAGAAAAGTGAACAGGGCTGGCAGAGCCTCTCCGGGGGTGAGCGGCAGCGGGTGCATATTGCGCGGGCGCTGGCGCAGATGCCGAGCGAAATTCTGCTGGACGAGCCGACCAACCACCTCGATATTCATCACCAGATGCAGTTAATGAAACTGATCAGCGAACTGCCGGTGACCAGCATCGTCGCAATACACGATCTCAATCACGCCTCGATGTTTTGCGATACGCTGATTGTGATGCAGCAGGGAGAGATTGTTGCCACCGGCACGCCGCAGGCGATTCTGAATGAGGATCTGCTGTGGGATGTTTTCCGCGTGCGGGCAAAAATTGAAAACTCCCCTTACCACAGCGGTAAACACATTCACTATATCGCCTGACGGAAACCTTCATGTCTGTGCCCCGGCCCGCCACGCGGCTCTGGCTGCCTCTGCTGCCGGGCTGCCAGTTTATTTTCAACCTTGGCTTTTACGCCGTGGTGCCTTTCCTGGCCATTTTTTTGCGCGACGATCTGGCGCTCTCCGGCACGCTTGTCGGGCTGATACTGGGACTGCGCACCTTCTGTCAGCAGGGTATGTTTCTGCTCGGCGGCGCGCTCTCCGATCGCTTTGGTGCCCGGCGTGTGGTGCTGGCAGGCTGCATGGTGCGTATCAGCGGCTATCTGCTGCTGGCAGGCGGTGAATCTTTAACGCCGGTTATCATGGGTGCCTGTCTGACCGGTATTGGCGGCGCGCTGTTTTCGCCCTCTATTGAAGCGCTGCTGGCGAAAGCGGGTACGCAGAGTGAAGCTGAAGGTAAACGCAGCCGGGCAGAGTGGTTCGCCCTGTTTGCCGTCTGCGGTGAACTGGGTGCCGTTATCGGTCCGGCCGCGGGCGCGCTGCTGACCGGCTACGGTTTTCGCCAGATCGCCTATGCCGGCGCGGCGGTATTTGTGCTGGCGATGATTGTGCTGTTTTTCACCCTGCCCGCCGCGCCAGTACGCCGCGCTTCGCTGCAGATCGTGCCGTGGTGGCGCACCTTTCGCCAGCCGCGCTTTGTAGCATTTATTATCGCTTACAGCAGCTGGCTGCTGAGCTATAACCAGCTCTATCTGGCCTTGCCGGTGGAGATCCAGCGCGCCGGCGGTCAGGAGAGCGATCTGGCGCCGCTGTTTATGCTGGCCTCGCTGCTGATCATTACGCTGCAGCTGCCGCTGGCCCGTCTCGCCCGCCACACCGGCGCGGCGCGGGTTGTGCCGTGGGGCTTTGCGCTGATTACCGTGGCATTTCTCAGCGTGGCGCTGTGTGCTGATGCTACTCCCGCCGCGGGCTGGCTACGCCTGCTGCCCGCAGCAGCTTTTGTCACGCTGCTGACGCTGGGACAGATGCTGCTGGTGCCGGCGGCAAAAGACCTGGTGCCGTGGTTTGCGGAGCCGTCATCGCTAGGCGCGCACTATGGCGCCCTGGCCACTGCCGGTGGCGTGGCGGTGTTGCTGGGTAACGTCCTGCTGGGAGGCGTGCTGGAACAGGCGCGCGAACCCTCAGAGGCGGCACGGCTGCCGTGGCTACTGCTGGCGCTGTTTCCTCTCGCCAGCGCGATTGCCATGCGCATTATCTGTGCGCCATTGCGCAAAGCGTGACCTGCGGCCGGACGCGCTGCTCTCCTGCGTTCCGCACTGTGCCACAACGGGCGGATGCCCCCCTTCACGCTTTGATGAATATTGTCCTCAGCGCTGACTATTCCGCTTGCCAGAGCATGCAGCAATGTGTATTTTTATGCATTAAATTTGCATAAATTACGCATCTTGTCCCTTCTCCAGGAGAATCACTATGTTTACCCGTTCAGCCCTGCTGGGCTTAGTGCTGGCACTGTCAGCCACGGCGGCGCAGGCCGTTACCTATGTTGTCGGCTCTGGCGGCACTTACCGTCCGTTCGAATTTGAAAACGCGCAGAAGCAGCTGGAAGGGTTTGATATCGACATTATCAAGGCCGTCGCCAAAGCGGAAAATTTTGATATTAAGCTGGTCAATACCCCGTGGGAAGGCATCTTTGCCACACTCAATTCGGGCGATCGCGACATCATTATCTCCGGCATTACCATCACCGATAAGCGCAAACAGATGGTGGATTTCTCCGCGCCCTACTTCCCGGCTGAACAGGCTATTGTGGTACCGGAAACCGCCAGCGTATCGTCACTGGCGTCGCTGAAGAACCTGAACGTAGGCGTGGTGAACTCCAGTACCGGTGATATCGTGGTCTCCGATGTGCTGGGCAAAAACAGCACGGCGATTAAACGTTTTGATAATACGCCGCTGATGCTGCAGGAGCTGTATGAAGATGGTATTGGCGCGGCCGTGGGGGATGTTGGCGTGGTGAAATACTACATAAAAACGCATCCGGAAAAGCAGTTCAAACTGGTTTCTGATAACAAGTTTGAGCGCCAGTATTTCGGCATCGCGGTAGCAAAAGGCAACGATGAATTACGCAGCAAGATCAACGCCGGCCTGCAAAAAATCATTGCCGACGGCACCTATGCGAAAATTTACGCGACCTGGTTCGACAGCAACGTTCCTGCTCTTCCCGCGCAGTAATTTTCCCGTCGCCGCGCGCTCGCGCGGCACAATAAGGACGTTTTTATGACTGGCTTCCGCTGGGAAATCATCGGGGAATATATGCCGCTGTTTATCGACGGCGCGATGATGACCCTCAAATGCACGCTTATCTGTGTGATCACGGGCACCCTGTGGGGCCTGACGCTCGGCTTAGGCCGCCTGGCGTCGGCGCCGCACGGCCCGTGGAAATATATACTGCATTACGGCATTCAGTGGCCGGTGCGCATCTATATCAGCGCTTTTCGCGGCACGCCGCTGTTCGTGCAGATTATGGTCGTGCACTTTGCGCTGATCCCGCTATTTATCAATCCGCGCGACGGCGTGCTGGTGGCGAACGGCATTATGCCGGCAGAGTTTGCCCGCGAGCTGCGCGCTAACTATGGCGCTTTTCTTTCCTGCGTTGTGGCCATCACTCTTAATGCAGGCGCTTACGTATCAGAGATTTTTCGCGCCGGGATCCAGTCGATCGATCGCGGCCAGATGGAAGCGTCGCGATCGCTCGGCATGCCATATGGTCGCACTATGCGCAGAGTGATCCTGCCGCAGGCGTTTCGCCGCATGCTGCCGCCGCTCGGCAACAACGCGATCGCTATTGTTAAGGATTCATCGCTGGCGTCAGCGATCGGCCTCGCCGATCTGGCGTATGCTGCCCGTACGGTTTCAGGCGCCTATGCGACTTACTGGGAGCCCTATCTGGTGATTTCGCTGGTGTACTGGGTATTCACCTTCCTGCTGTCGCTGCTGGTTCGTTACATGGAAAAGAGGTTTGGCAAAAGTGATCCACGTTGAAAACTTGCAGAAAAACTTTGGTGAAAACCAGGTGCTGAACGGCATCAGCTGTGACATTCCGGCGCAGGAAGTATTGTGCGTTATCGGTCCGTCCGGCTCCGGTAAAAGCACCTTCCTGCGCTGCCTGAACGGGCTTGAAAGCATTGACGGCGGTCGCGTGGTGGTGAACGGATTTGAGGTACAGGATCCCAAAACCCGCATCAATACGCTGCGTCAACACGTGGGTATGGTGTTTCAGCGCTTCAATCTGTTCCCGCACATGACCGTGCTGGAAAACCTGATTATGGCGCCGATGGATGTGCGCAAACTGTCGCGCCAGCAGGCCACAGAGCAGGCTAAAGCGCTGCTGGAGAAGGTGGGCTTAACCGATAAGATGCACGCCTGGCCAAACAGCTTATCCGGCGGCCAGCAGCAGCGCGTTGCTATTGCACGGGCGCTGGCGATGGAGCCGGAGATCATGCTGTTCGATGAGCCGACCTCCGCGCTCGACCCTGAGCTGGTCGGCGAGGTGCTGAGCGTCATGAAAATGCTGGCGCAGGAAGGCATGACCATGGTGATTGTCACGCATGAAATGGGGTTTGCGCGCGAAGTGGCAGATCGCGTGATGTTTATGGATCAGGGGATCATTCAGGAGCTGGACACGCCAGATGTGCTGTTCACCCGGCCGCAAAATCCGCGTACTCAGGCGTTTCTCAGCAAAGTGCTGGGGTGATACTGCTCCGGTAATAATAAAAATCCACGCCGCAGCGTGGATTTTTTCTGTCTGCTATACGCTTATTTAAGCGCCAGCGCATTTTTTAGTGTGAAGAACAGATCGGTCTGATCGGTCAGCCCCACCACGTTTGCCGCGTGCGGTCCGTAAGCAGCAATGCGCAGCTGAGCACCGGTATGCTCCTGCGAATCCTCTTCCGAGTTGCCGTAGCTGATGGTCATTACCGCACCATCTTTTGTGTTCAGCGCCTGGGTCAGGCCCGGCGCTTTGGTGCCGTTCTCAACAATCTGACTGCTGTGCGCGTGGTCGGCGGTGACCACCACCAGCGTATCGCCATGTTCGCGGGCATAGGCCAGCGCCACCTGGACCGCTTCGTCGAGATCGACCGTTTCGCCAATCTGGCCGCACGGATTAGCCGCGTGATCCTGTTTATCGATTGAAGCGCCCTCGACCTGCAGGAAGAACCCTTTCTCATTTTTGCTCAGCAGGTCGATCGCTTTTGTTGTCATCTGCGCCAGCGTCGGCACCGATGCCGGACGATCCTGATTAACCTCACAGGTCACCACCGGTTTATCGATGTTGCCATGATAACTGGCTTTGGGACCCTGCCAGCGCACCGGCATATTGCCCGGCGCAAACAGCCCCAGCAGAGGCTGCTGCTGGGTGGCCTGCTGTACCGCGTTCATTGCGTCCAGGTTTTCTACCAGCTGATAGCCGCGCGCCTGCGCCTGCTCATACAGCGTTTTGCCTTTATAGTCGCCTGCTTTAGCCACCTCGTTAAAGCTCTTTGCACCGCCGCCCAGGACCACATCCGGCCGGGTCAGCAGCATTTGCTCGGTAATTGAGCCGCGGCCGCCCTGCTCTAAGGCGTTGCCCGGGCAGAGTTCGCTGGTTTTCTCCGGGCCGTAGCATTTGCGTGAGGTAACATGCGCCATCAGTGCCGCTGGCGTAGCATCCTGCAGTTCGGCAGTAGAGACATTACCCGTTGCTTTGCCGGCCGCTTTAGCCAGCTCAAGCAGCGTGATTTGATCCTTGCCATTGACGTCGACGCCAATCGCCCCGTTATAGGATTTGGTGCCTGTAGCCCACGCGGTGGCGGACGCGGCAGAGTCAGTGACGTAAGAGGGTTTATGCGTTTTTTTATCCAGCGAATAGTGCGTGTACTGCCCGGTAAGCGGAAGCGCATCAATACCGGCAAAAAAGCCGCCTGCTCCCACTGCAAGGTTACGTGCCGCGGTGATCTCAGAGTCACCCATGCCGTCGCCGATCAGTAAAATGACATTTTTCGCCGTCTGATTACTCAGCGAGGCTTTCAGCGCCTCAGTCTGATCGCTGCTCAGCCGACGCGCGCCACCATGCTGCGTCAAATCGCCAGTTGCTGCTCTATTGTATGTTGTAACATCTGCCACCGCGGAGGTGGCAATCAGCGAAGCCAGCAGTGAAACCGTCAGCAGAGGTAAGTGTTTCATTCTTCAGCATCCTTATCAGTGAGACAACCCGGTTATTTTCGCTGCCAAGTCTGCGTCAGCGGGATGACATTTTTGTGTCAGACGCGCAACGTTTCTATGACAATCGCCGCGAAGCGAACAGGGTTAATACAATCTGCGCAGAGCTTAAGCAGATAGAAAAAAAGGAGAAAATAGCGCTTGACCCTTTTCAGCTAACTCCCTATAGTAGCGCCCCGTTGACCCAGTGCGGTTAGCAAAAAAATATGTGGTGAGGTGTCCGAGTGGCTGAAGGAGCACGCCTGGAAAGTGTGTATACGGCAACGTATCGGGGGTTCGAATCCCCCTCTCACCGCCACAAATTTGAAGAAGAGCCTGAACTCACGTTCAGGCTTTTTTTTTGCATATTGCACAGTGAGAGGGGTATGAGAACCTCCGACCGGGTTCGACGGTGAACTCTGTTCACCGGACAGCGGAGCCTGCGACGCTGCCCGCAGGGTGAGCGAAGCAAATCAATCCCCCTCTCACCGCCACAAATTTGAAGAAGAGCCTGAACTCACGTTCAGGCTTTTTTTTTTGCATATTGCACAGTGAGAGGGGTATGAGAACCTCCGACCAGGTTCGACGGTGACATCATGACCTTCAGACATGAGCTCACATACAGCTTTTGAGATGGCGCAAGCGACCAACTCAGCCCTTCCGTGATCATTTTCCCTATATCTTCATGCTTCGTGACTGCCTGCGCTAACACATGGTACGGCTAATTGATGTGATTACTATTTGCTCAGGCAATGTCAGGCTTAATGGCGCCTTCATACAGGAGGCCATAAGCGACAGTACAAAATGAATTTTCCATGCTGGATCGCTATCATTCTAATGATTGCATTCGCCGGCGCAGGTAGCGTCGCGCTGGTTAAGATTGCCTCACAGGTTTCTAACAATAATAATGAGAAGGAACCATAACAGGAATGGTTGTTTTTATAGTCGGGCGCTATATCCCCTGTCATGTGATATACTGCCCGTCCCTGAGAAATTTGATATGAAATCTGAAGACACGCTGGACTGGTACCCTGCCCAGCTTCCTCCTGTAAAAACCATACTCGGTGATGCTGTGATCGAAGTCGGCAGAACCGGACGGCCAGTCAATACACGCACACTTCTTGAATACCTCCAGATACAGCAAAACAAACAGAAGTTACGCGATAATAAAATAGCAATGCAGACCGCTATTGATGTTCTGAGAGATAACCAGCGCGTTAACGGAAGGTTATAGCCTCGCGGTTATCGATAGCCTGGCAAAGTTAAGCCGCGGCTCTGTGTAGTCCTGCGCCGGTGAAGGGAACCCCTCAGAGGCCACCGTTAAGGTTGAACCGGAACCACGTCATGTTCTCGCCCTCCTGCGTTGAAGCGTCGCGGAAGGTGGTTGTATGGCTCCGGATCCAGTCATTGGCTGCCTTGAGCGTAAAGTGCCAGTTAACGCGCTCCAGCTCCTCTACGAAGTCAGAAGTGGCAACGGTGCTGCGGCCTGATGGCTCGCGCATGATGAAGCTGATGAATGACAAACAAGCCTCAGCAAACAGGCATGTCTAACCCTGCCTCAGTTTATTGTGAAAAAATGGGGGGTAAACCGGACATAGTTAAAGGTCCTGATGGTGATTCAGGTTACTGCACCCTTCCGGGTGGGAAGCGTATCGAGGAGTGGGCACTGTACCGCCAAGATAACCAATAAGCTGTGGTGCCGGTTAACGGTAACTAAAATGTAAGGTGCCGGGCCTGGCGATCGGTACGAAAATGCGTCTGGTTTACTGTTTGATAGCAGGAAGAAAATTTTAGCTAAGGAGATGGCATGTCAGTTTTTGCGAAGATATCAATTCCGATGTTTTGCATTGCGTTCGCAATGTTCTATTTGGCGCGCAATAAGCGGGACAAAAATTACCTCGTTCCGGGCTTTGTTCTGTTAGCTGCTGGCTTTGTGAATGTCGTGATAGCGTTTACTACGGGTTAGTAGCCGGAAAGAGCGTTTAGATAAGATAAGGCCGCAGAAATGCGGCATTGCACACGCTAAGGCATTTACATCGATACAGCTTATCGATCAATAATTTACACTTGTTTCTTTCCGAAATCGGCGTCAAATCTTTCAGGCAGCACATCGTTAAGCTCCCGGGCGTGGCGGCCATGAGTGATAACAAAGAAGAATATGAAGCTGATATTGAGAAAGTATTTGGGAAAATGAAGCCTGAACTGTAAAAAATATCCGGATCGCATCCTGGTTTTTCATGCTCCCTCACCCATAAGCCTGCCACTGAGCGGGCTTTTTATGCCTATAACTTGCCTTTTTTGATGATCACTATGGCATCGCGGTATACATCTGCCATGAAGACATCATTGGTTGCTCGCCGGTAGGCCTCAAGCCTGCCCAGCAACTCTTCGATTGTGGTTTCAGCCCCGGTGTCAGCGAGTTCGAGTGCTGCTTTCAAAATGGCATTAGCTATCAATTCCACTCTGTCATTGTCATTTTCCATAATCCCCCATCTGTAACTGCTAACCACATTAACACTTGCGGGGTCGGGATGTCGGTTTATCGGGCTTTTTCTTCTATTGAGCTACTATGCTTCCTCTTAAAGCCGGCGCTAAGCGGGCTTTTTTATGCAATGCGTGCCACGCAGAGTAATTTGCCGAATGGTTGTTTCCTTAAGTAACACTGAACGCATATCCTTACTGTCGTCAGCTAACGCTGACAAATGATTTGCCCTTATTGAACGAATTTACGCCCGTGTAACGCGGGTTTTTTTACGTCTGAAAAAAAATAAAATCACATATCAGATGCATTTAATCTCATCAGCAGCACGCTGAAGCAACGCAGGGGCACGGAACTGAGTCCCGCCGCGCCTTAACATCAGGCGCTGAAAAAGCGCAAACATACAAAGCAGTAAGCTTTGGTGCGCGGCAACGCTCAATCAAAGCTAACTGACAGGAGAATAACTATAAACGCACAAGAACGCCGCCGTGCTGCCCACGCTGATACGATGGGCACCTGTCGAGACCTGGGATCAAAACAGAGAGTGAAAAGAGCCTGAACTCTCGTTCAGGCTCTTTTTTACCTGCCGCAATACTCTCTCAGGCGGTTAAAAATAGGCGAGCTTGCGGTTAACGCCGTTAATCCTGACGGTAATGTAACCCGCCGCCGTGGCTGATGCGGCCGGTGCCGATGCCGGATCGGACGTCAGCGTAACCACTTTGCCGTCATAACCCACGCCGGCGGTGCCGTTGTGATAGTTCATCACCGTTGACAGGTTAACGCGGTTATCCGTATTCAGATTGGTCACTTCAGACAAATCAGGATTAAACAGTGAACATTCACCGCCATCGAACCGCGACGGGCCATCAGTAGTAAGGTTGATGACTACATCACCACACTGTGCTTTAAGCTTGATCCAGACTTCAGCATATTTTCCTTTATCATCAGTGGTGCGAACAATGCAGTCGATGACACCGGAATCACCTTCATAATGCAGATTGCCGCCGACCGAACTTTCTCCGCGATAAATATTGAGCAATGTTTTACCGCAGACGTTGGTAAGCAGTGGTGCGGTAGCTGGCTGTGTCTGAGTATCACGCAGCGCTTTGCCCAACATGTCGATGTTCCAGTGCTGATTAGCACGAGGGAAAAAGAACTTGCCGAGGCGGAACCACTTATCTTCCGTGCTGGTATTGGAGACGCGATATCCCGAGTACCAGCCCGCCTTCATTGAACCCGTCATCTGGGTGCCAAAGTTCTCATCGCGGCGCCAGCCCTGTTCATAGTTTGAAAGCAGCGCAAAGCCGGTGCGCTCGGTATCGATGCTGGAGCCGGACTGCAGGCTCAGCTGGCGCATCAGAACGCGTGAGTAGTTGAGCTTCAGCGGGTTAATGGAAGATTCGATGCTCAGGGCATCGATGATCCACTGACCATTACTCAGATCGCCCGGGAAGCGCGTATGTTCAATCCATACATTACGGATCAGGCCCTGCCCCACGCGCGGCATAAACAGTGTGGCATCACCATAGCCGTGCTGGAAATTGGAGTTGGTTAGCTCCACGGCCGTTGAGTGGTCCCAGTTACCCTGAGGTGAATCGGACCAGGTAATATCAAATACCCGGCCATAGGTATTGCTGGAGTAAATCTGATCCAGTCGCGTATCGAGCGTATCGATAAACCTGAACACCGAGTTACCATTGTTTTCCACACGGAAACAGGTGACGTTGATGTACTGGCCTTCAATAGTAATATTTTCAAAAAATGGCTGCTGGTTACTTACCATTGCAGTGGTAATCGCGCCGGTGTTGACCGTGGTATCGGCGGTCGCCTGACCATCCCAGAAAATACCGCGAATAGCCGTCCGGCGCGCTTTAATTTTGAAAACGGTGTTAGCTGACTTATCCGAGGTAATAATCGTTCTGGGTGCAACACCATATTCGCAGTCGTCGCCATAAAGATTGAAGAATGGCAGCTCGCCCTCACCGGTTAAATCGACAGGATTAATAATAAATTTACCGGCGGGAAAACGTATTCCGATATCGCGGATAGGGTTTTTGTTCGGATCATCAACCGGTGATACAAAGCCTCTGGCCCAGCGGTACATGTTGATACAGGCATCGTGGTTAACTGAGCCGTTATCAGCATCAAATGAAACCGAGCCGCGTAAGCGCTTGCCGCCAAAATGGAAAATATTAATAGCGGATACATCATCAATAATACGCTGCCAGTAATAATCGCCGGCAGAAGAGACCGCAACGGTGCCACTGTCATCCGCAGGCGCTTTACCCTTTGTGTCGACAAAGCCTACAAAGCGGCCACCACCATTAAAGGTTGAGTCCCTGTCGTAATAGCGCTTAAGAAATGCAATTTCACCTGATGCAGAAGGTTTGGTGGTGCGGAGTTCAGCAAATGAATTTACTTCGATCATGATATTTCCTTTTAGGGTTTATTGAGCCTGTTTGCTCGTGGAGAAGCTTTATTTTTCGGTTAAGGTAAATAACCTGCAAAATGCAGATAGTGAGAAAATCGCCTGATGAGTTACCGGAGCGATTCAATTTTTCTTATGGCGCGCTTATCCCGGTTGCAGTTTTCAACCGACGTCATAAGCCTTTCGTTAAGTTCGAGGCTGTCGCCCCAGGTCATAGGATCGGGTACGGGGGGGATTTCGCAGTCAGCCAGCAGCTCTGCCGGAACGGGCATTGCCGGAAGCTGAACGTATTCTTTCTCTGTGTCTGCGCAGGCTGTCAGCCACATCAGCAGGAACAGAGTGAGCGGAACACGCATCCTCTTTAATCGCCTGCCTGATGTAGACAACGCGCCTCTCGCTTTCAGCGTCGTTTTGATATCGATCATGATGAGCAGCCTTTGCGATATCGTTAAAGAGCATTACTGCGGTAATGAAGTTGCTGGTTACTGACTCCGCCTTTTTCCGGGCCTGGACTGCCCGGGAGATCTCCTCCTGCGCCTGCAACATTCGCGAGTGATAGTGACCGGCAACGGCGGCAGATATCACAACCGTCGCCATAAGGAAAAGCCTGAGTACCAGATGCCCGTTATTTATCAGCCAAATCATCACTACTCTCCGCCAGGCACAAAGCGCGTTCCATGTCGCGACGATGCATCAGCCCGCGCCATTTTATGCCACCGGCATAGACCCAGCGGCGCAGCTCTTCGCAGGCCTGAGCCCGATCGCCAGCGTTGAGTTTTTTGAGCAGAGTGGAGCGGGTGAAAGCAGACGGGCCGATGTTATAAGCAAAGCTGTATAGCGATGCGCGCTGGTATTCACTCAGGGGAACCTTTACCACGCCATCGACCACCTTTTTAACGGACCGGAGATCGTTTTGCAGCAGCCGATCGCAGTCGCTATCGCTATACTGCCTGCCACTGATGATATCGCTGCCGGTATGCCCGTCACAGACGGTCCGGACGCCGGCCACATCCTGATAAGCTTTATAAGTACGCCCTTCCGCTCCCTCCTTTCCGCCAAGAAACAGGGTGGCAATCAGCATGGAGCCGCCACCTGCGGCGGCGATCAGTTTTCTGCGCACGCTGCCGGACATAGTCATATCAATCCTCCTCCACTTTTACGGCCGGACCATATTTCTCAAGTGCTTTTACCTGAGCGTTGGCGACCTTGCGTTTGAAGTACCAGTTGATGAGCCCTGTAATGATGATGCCGGCAATACCTGCCAGTACGCCGATGGCAGACCACTCATCAGGACTCAGGCTGGTGAGTACACCGTTAAGAATGGTGCCCCCGGACGTGCCCAGGGCAACACCAGTAACAAGTTTGCTCATAGTTTGAGTGCTCGCAGACGCCGTCCGATCGGACAGGTGCTGTTGATCAACAGAAGAAAAGAGGCCCTCCGCCACAACGGATAGCATTGATGTCGCATTGAGTGGCGGGGGCGGAAACGAAAAAGGCACCGCCGAAGCAGTGCCTTTAGAAAAGGAAATAATCTATTCAGGATTATTTTTTAAGCGTTTCCAGAACGTTTTTGATACACAGCGGCATCATTCTTCCCCGCAAAAAATCTCTTGTATCTGCATAGGGATAGCTGACACCCTTAGCCATCTTTCTGTAGGTTTCTGCGCCTTTTACAGAGACGCTTATGAAGTCATCTTTTTCAATAGCGTAGTCGGAAAGAGCGTGCCCATCCGCTTCAAACGCCTGAACTTCTTCTGACACTATTTGCCTGGTGCTGAGATGGGTCGACATTGATCGGTCAGTTATACGCCATTCCATTTCGCACAGATCGTTAGCTGCGCGTTGCGCATCCGATATCACAGCAAAAGATGGCGCGCACAGCACGATTAAAAGGGCGCACAGAATTCTCATTATTCCTCCCTGAAACCGGCGTCATATATTTCAGATGCCCATAAAAAAAGCCCTCGCAGCGTGTGAATCTGCAGGGCTCTTTTATTATCACAGAGTGATGAAAGCTGATTTAGTTTGCGGGCTGAACATCATCACGCAACTTCAACTGTTGAAAAGTATACCCCCGGGTTCGGGAAAAGTAAATAGCCTGCGATAATTTAATACACTATTTTTTAGGGTGCTATGCAGTTGCGCTTTTCAGCGCGGCATCTGCGCGGGTTTCCTCAGCTTCCAGCTTAGTAATAAGCCGATCGTAAAATGGCTTACCGCTCTTCTTCCATGTGTCCAGGCTGATAGCGCCGGTGAATTCTGAAATTGCCTTATACGCCCCGGTTGAGGGTATGCGCTCGTAGCCGCGCCCGCAGCAGCGCCTGCACTCACCCTTCACCGGCACCCCCTGCTTTTCCGTTGCCGCTTTTAGCACTGCCTGTCCGCGTCCGTTACAGTCGCGGCATGCAGTTGATACGACGCCCTTGCCTTTGCACGCCCTGCAGAGCACGCGTACGGCCTCTTTGACGTTTCTGGTGAGGCCGCCGTGCAGAGGCGATTTCATTGAAAACACCTCTGCCTCGATGAATCCGGTGGCCTGACAGCATTCGCACGGCTTCACGCTGGCGGCGCTGCGGCAGTAATCGAGCCAGGCATAAGCGGCGAGCGTTTGCATAACTGCCGTTCTGACACCGGCATCAAGCTTGCGAAAGGCGGCAACCTTATCGCAGCTCTGCAGTGCAAAATCAGTTAGCAGGGAGACGGCCCGTGCTGCGTCGATTTCACTGACGCCCATCTTCCCCATGAAAGCGCTGTAACCGAGCTGAACGCGGCTCTGCGTCATACCTATGGCGGCGATATAGTCGATGCCGGTAAGCGTATCAGGCGACGTCTGCGGTGCTGTTCCGCTAAAGTTCTGCCCCTTCGGAAAATGATACTTAACCGTTGCTTCTAAGCTCATACTGCCTCTCTTTGCTTAATCAGTTCGCCTGTTTTATCCCGGCGGTACATCTGCCGCCACAGCGGGATATCGATGTCGTGCTGAATCCTTTGCATCATGCTGTAGTGCGTTTTGCTTTCAGCGTAGCGCGCAGCAGGGCCACGCCCTCCCTCGCCTTTTCCGGGGTGGAGGGCATTGCAGCCTTCAGCAGCTGCCTGCGCGGCTCCGGAATTGTTTCACCGGCCTCGATCCGTGCAGACATTTTGCGCAGCTCAGAGCGGCACGTAATGCGCAGCTCAGACTCGCTCAGGTTGTTCGCGCGCATCAGGCTGCAGAGGCTGGTAACCATCCAGTAATCGGCATTGCTCTTCCACGGATAGTGCTCCGGAGAGGCATAGTCGCCACGCTGCGCGCAGTAGGTCATCACCCTGCTATAGAGCGTCTCTTCATCCGGCAGGCCCGCAGTGGCGAAAGCGTCCTGTTTACACCAGCTGATGAACTGGCCCGGTGATGGAAGAAACGGCGAGCCGCTGGCGCGCGCCTGGCGCATGCCGGCTGAAAGCTGCTGTTTGCTGGTCACGCCGTTCTCCGCTAAGGCGGCTATCCACTGACGTTTAGCGGCGGCTTCGTCTGCCGGATCCCGCCAGACCGTGCTGACTGAGGCGGGGAAAACCTGCTTCAGCCCGCTGAAGAACTCATCTATCACTTTTTCGATCGCCTGATGCAGGCGTCGATCCGCCGGCTGCGGGACGTCACCGGCCATGCGCGCCAGCGCGCGGCTGTCACGATGATTAACTGCCGTGACGAGATCTCTCATATGAAGTTCTCCCATGCTTCCCGGCTGTTCCAGTGGACGGCAGGCTGCTGCCCCGCTGGTGCCGCCCGGTTACGGTCTGGCTGGTTCATCTGAATTTTCAGTGTGTCCCACTTTTCCCGCAGCTTCGCAGGGCTGAGCACGTTTGACTGCCAGAAGCGATCGCGGCTGGCCCAGAGAAATACCTCACAGATATCGCGGTGCGTAACCTGCAGGGCCGAGCGCAGCAGTCTGATGTCGTTTGACCAGGCGGGCCAGGCGGGCTGCCGGGCATGCGGAGCGACAATCTGCACCCTGCTGAACATCCACCTGGCTGTTTTGAGATCCTCTTCGGTTCCCCACTTGTCCCCCCTGGGAGTCCGGACCGCGGCTTCAGGACGCGATGCATAAAGCGTTGCAGAGGATGTGTCAGGGGATTCACCAGGATTCTCTGACGCAGAATTATTGTCTTTTGTCACAGTGTCTTTTGTATGCCTCTGTTTTGGTGACAGCGCTGTCGCTGATTTGGTGACAGCGACACCCTCCCGGTGACACCCCGGTATTTGCCACTGTGAAAGGTGTTTATTTGGGCCGATCATCGTCCCTTCCCGGATAAGCACACCCATCTGAATCAGCTCATTTTTTGCCTTGTTAACCTTCTGTCTTGGCAGCCCGGTTAACTGGCTTATCTGGCTGTCAGCAATACGGTCCATGCTTTTATTAAAGCCGCAGGTTTTCCGGCAAACGGCGTGTGCGACTTTGGCCTGATTTCGCGTCAGGCTGGCCCCTATCAGCTCCTCATACAGCGCGTTTGCCAGACGTGTAAATCCCTCTTCGGTATCTGCCATACTTGTCTCCACGGCCCGCAGTCCGGGCCTGATTAGCGTCATAAATTTTCACTTTTTTCTATACACGCACTTTCCGCGATGGCATTGTGGCAATGCATTTAAATAATGCGTATCACGCATATTATGAGTATAGTCAAATATGCGCAAGGCGCTTTGCGTGTAACGCATAAAAAAGGTTAACTATCCGCTATGAAAATAGGCGATAAAATCAGACAGATTCGTAAAGCGAATAAGATGACCCTGAGTGAACTTGCCCTGCGTACAGATAGCGATGTGGGCAATCTGTCACGCCTGGAACGCGGCATACAGGGATACAGTGATGGTCTGCTACACAAAATTGCAGCAGCCCTGTCAGTTCCTGTTTCTGAGCTATTCTCTTCTAATGAGGCTAATGATACTGTAGATTCATACAGTGTAAGTTCCATTATAAAAAAGGGGAGAAAAGATGTGTACAGGATTGATGTTCTTGACGTTTCTGCAAGTGCCGGAGACGGGTCGCCGTCTAAAGATGTGGTTGAAGTCATAAGGTCTATTGAATATGTTCCGGATCAGGCGCGCGTGATATTCGGCAACCGGCCGGAAACCTCTGTTAAGCTGATCAACGTCCGCGGTGACAGCATGGAGGGAACCATTGAGCCCGGTGATCTCATCTTTGTAGACGTAGCTGTCAGCACGTTTGATGGGGATGGAATTTACGTCTTTGACTTCAACGGCGATATGTTTGTTAAGCGCCTGCAAAAAGTTAAGCGCGAAATTATCGTTATCTCTGACAATCCCCGTTATCGTGAATGGTCTATCTCAGAAGAGGAACTCTCTATGCTCCATGTTGCTGGCAGGGTAATGCTCAGTCAGTCCCAGCAGTTCCGACGTCACGGATAACCGCCCTCTTTTCAACCAGGCCCGCGTTATGCGGGCTTTTTTGTACCTGCCGCATTATTTTCATAAAATCTAATGTGAAAACATTAGCCTGGTTTGGTTTACCTGAAGCTGTTTTGTGCCATGCTATGCGTTTTGCGCATAATGCCAGGGCGCCATAAATGGCGCCCCTACGTGGTTGCGTCGAATGACAGGTGCCGCCCGTAGGGGACGCATTTATGCGTCCCTGGCGTCGTTTATGCACCGTA